>JAZKIR010000066.1:0-3177 GCA_040384785.1 Pseudomonadota bacterium | reverse complement strand
AAAGTCTGAAAGTTTGACAAAACGGTGGCGTCCATATACGCCCCAAGGTGAAACAGCCCCCTCGGGGGGGCAGCGACCCGCGCAGCGGCGCAGCGTGTGGGCTATACAAATCCGCGCCGGGCCGCCCCAAGCGGATTTAGCCCCCTTGGGGGGGGGCAGCGACCCGCGCAGCGGCGGAGCGTGGGGGCCTACTTCTACCTTCCCGCCTTGAAGTTGGTAAAGGTACGGGTCTGCACCTTGCGCACGGCCTGGGGCAAGGTATCGGGCGGCACCAGGGTTTTCATCGCGGCGCTGTCCAGGAAAATGCTTTTGTTCTCGGCCACTTCCCTCTTCACAAACTTCATAGAGGCCGCGTTGGGGTTGGCGTAAAACACCTTGTTGGTGAGAGCGGCATGCACTTCAGGACGCAGGATGTAGTTGATGAACAGATGGGCGTTTTCCACGTTCTGCGCGTCTTTGGGAATCGCCATGGTGTCGAAGAACATTGTCGCGCCGGTCTTGGGTATCAGGGCTTCAATCACCACGGGTGTCTTGCTCTTGGCGGCGGCGGCGCGGTTGCGGGCGATATTGATATCGCCCGAATAACCCATGACCAGACAGGTGGCGCCACTGGCCATTTCCTCGATGTAACCCGATGACGAAAAACGTGTCACGTAAGGGCGAATGGCGGTCAGCACAGTGGCTGCCGCGGTGTAGTCGGCCACATCCTTGCTGAAAGCCGGTTTGCCTGCATACATCAGCGCGGCAGGCACAACTTCGGAAGCGGAGTCGAGCACGCTGACGCCACAGGCCTTGAGCTTGCTCACGTACTTGGTGTCAAACAAAAGGCTCCATACGTTGTCGGGCATAGGCATGTCACCCAGCGCCGCCTTGACCTTGTTCACGTTGATGCCCACAGTGACATAGCCCCACAGCCAGTCCACTAAGTATTCGTTGCCAGGGTCCACTTTGCCAAGCTGCTCCAACAGGCCCTTGTCCAGATTGCCCCAGTTGCTGAGCTTGCTCTTGTCCAGCTTTTGCAATAGGCCGCCTTCAATCTGGGTCTTGGCGAAGTGCGAGCCCGGCACCACGATGTCATAACCCGATCGGCCCGCCACCAGCTTGGCGTGCAGGATCTCGTTGTTGTCGTAGTTGTCGTAGCGGACCTTGATGCCGGTTTCTTTCTCAAAATTCTTGATCGTATCTTCGGCGATGTAATCCGACCAGTTGTAGATGTTGAGAACCTTGGACTCGGCGGCGTGCCCGTTCGTAAAGCCCAACATGGCGGCAGTGAGGAGCGTCAGAGACGCGGCTAGTGTTGTCAATTTCTTGGCCATGGCGAACCATCCTTTCAGCAATTACAAATAACTATAAAAAACGTAACACGTCATCGGGCGCAATGTCCACCAGGCAGCGCGTGTGGCCCAGCGGGCATTCGCGTTCGAAACACGGTGCGCAGTCCAGCGCCGGCACATAGCCAGGATCTTTCTTCAGCCAGATCACATGGGCTTGCGGGTTCAATGGCGGGGTGTGTAGCGGGCTGGACGAGCCGAACAGCGCAATCTGGGGCAGGCCAAACGCGGCTGCCACATGCATCAGTCCTGAGTCGTTGCTGACCATGGCCTTGGCCGCCGCAATTGCGGCCAGCGCGTGGTCCAGCGAGGTGCGGCCGGACCAGTCCAGGCATTGACCCGGTTGGGCCGTATTGACGGTGTGGGCAATTTCCGCGCACAGCGCGGATTCCTTGGTCGAACCCAGCAGCACCACCGGCAGGTTCAACTGCTCGGCCAGCACCGCGAAATGCCGGGCCGGCCAGCGCTTGGCCGGGCCGTACTCCGCGCCGGGTGCAAACACATAATAGCCTTGGCGCTGCAGGTGCATGCCGGCCAGCGCCGCGTCCACCTTGATAGGATCCAGTTGTAAGACAGGCCGGTCATCCGCAAGACCGGTCTCTCCACTGAGCGCGGAATAAAACGCCACCATGGGCGGACGCTGGCCTTCGGGCGGATTCGGCAGGCGTTGGTTCAATACCCAATGGCGGGACTCTCCGTGGTAGCCCACGCGCTTTGGGATGCCCGCCCACCACGGCAGCAAGGCGCTCTTGAAGGAGTTGGGGCAGACATAGGCCACATCAAACTGCCCCCGCAGCGCACGGGCCAGGCCGCGGCGTTCTGCCCATTGCAGACCCCCATGGGCGAACGGCAGTTCCAGCACCGCGTCGACGACCTCTGGCATGGCCCGGTAGACCGGAGCCACCCAGGGCAAGGCGCCCACGGTCAGGCTTTCGCCACGTGCGCGTAGGCGCCGCAGCAAGGGTTCGGTCATGACCGCATCGCCAATCCATTGCGGCGCGATGACCAGCGAGCGGGTCATCCGTGCGCGTCCAAGGAGTGCACGAACGCAGGCATTCTCAGTGACCGGAGGAGAAGTGCTCACCCGCTTTGAGGCGGTACACGGTGCTGCAATACGGGCATTTGGCTTCGCCGGAGTGGCCGACGTCAAGGTAGACCTTGGGATGGGTGTCCCAGGTTTTCATCTGCGCCAAGGGGCTGGGGCAGAACACACCGCCTTGGTGGTTCAGGTCTTTGGCCAGCAGTTCAACGGTAGCGGATTTCATAATTTCCTTAATCAGTTGAGGCAGAACTTGCCGCAACGCGGCTGCAGTCCGTCCCGCCTTTAATCAGTTGGGGACAGAGCTTGCCCCTGCGTGGCTACGGTCTGTCCCGCAAAGTTATTCATTTACTTTCGTCAGCCAATGGGCATATTTTGGGTTGCGGCCATTGACGATGTCAAAGAAGGCCGTTTGAATTTTCTCGGTGATGGGGCCGCGCGAGCCCACATAGTCATCTTTGCCGAGTTCGATGCGGTCCAACTCGCGGATGGGTGTGACTTCAGCGGCGGTGCCGGTGAAGAAGGCCTCGTCGCAGATGTACACCTCGTCGCGTGTGATGCGTTTTTGCACCAACTCCAGCCCCAGGTCCTTGCAGATGTGCATGACGGTGTTGCGGGTGATGCCGTTCAGCGCGCCGGCCGACAGGTCGGGTGTGTAGACCACGCCGTTCTTGACCACAAACAGGTTTTCGCCCGCGCCTTCGGACACAAAACCATTGGCGTCCAGCAGCATGGCTTCGTCGTAGCCGTCATCGGTGGCTTCCATGTTCGCCAGGATGGAGTTGGTGTAGTTGCTGACCGCCTTGG
>JAZKIR010000065.1:0-63325 GCA_040384785.1 Pseudomonadota bacterium | reverse complement strand
CGCAGCCAAGTGGGCCGCGGGGCGCGTTGACGTGCGGCTGTGGCGCGAGGGTAGTGCTCTGCGCATCCGTGTGCAAGATGACGGCCCCGGTTTTACCGATACGCAGGCCGTGCTGCAACTGCATGTGCGCATGGACGAAAAAGTACCCGGCCACGGCGTGGGTCTGGCCGTGGTGAACGACCTGGTGGCCAGCCACGGAGGTGCGCTGGCGCTGGGGGCTTCCGCTTGCGGTGGGGCGCAGGTGGACATTGCGCTGCCTGTAGCCGTGAAACACGGTGTTACTTCTGTAGGGTCTTAGTAGGAGGGAAATAGGGGCTTGCGGCCAGATTTGTTGCCTTGGTTCAGTTTGCGTTCATGCACCAGGGCGCACCATGGAACCCTGTCAACCCAAGGAGCAATCCATGAACCGCATCGTTATCCTCAAGTCTCTTGCCGCAGCAGCTTTGGCGCTGGGCACTTTGGCTGCCGCCACCACGGCCCATGCGCGCGACGACGTGCAATTCTCCATCACGCTGGGAACCCCTGGCGTCTATGTGCAACCGGCTCCGGTCTATGCGCACCCCCGCCCCGTGTATGTGCAGCCAGCACCGGTCTATGTGCGGCCCCAGCCTGTATATACGCAGCCGATATCGAGCCATGTGTATCCTCGCCCTGTCTACTACACGCAGCCGGCCCCTGTGTACGGTGGTTGGGGCCACGAACGCCACCGCCACCACCATGACCGGGACATGAACAAACGGGGCCCCAGGGGGGACTACGACCGTGACGGTATCCCCAACCGCTATGACCGTTTCCCGGGCAATCCGAACTGGCGGTGAGCCAAGATGTCTTTGTCCAACTGACGCCACGGGGTTGTTCCGGCGGGCACCAGACGGCACCCCAGCACAACCACGTGGGGGCTATGACGGTGTCTGGAGTGTGTTTGGAAGCGACCACAGGTTCGGGCCACACGTAAACAACCACAATGGGTCTGGAAGCGGCCCCTGGTTGGGGCCAGTTGCGGATCTTGCTGAACGACAGCTTTCCTGATGGCAATTGTTCTCGCTAGGCGCCCCGGGAATGGGGGGCTGCCAACTTGTGTTGGCGCCCTCAAATTAGTACCCCGGTGGGCTACATTTCCCCGTGCAGCTCATTGTTTTTTTCTTAGCCATGCAGAGTTGATGGCTGTACGGCCGACGATTTGGCGCAATTTCTCTATTACGAAATCGATTTTTGAAGCCTTCGCCGCGGTCCGGCTACGCCGTCCGTATCTTCAATTGCGGCCCGACGTCGTATTGGAAATCATCCATCGCGCGCGCCGTTTTGGGTCGGCCATCCTAATGTTCGGCGCGAAGCATTTCCAACACCTTCGCGGTGTCCACGACCGTTGCAAATTCCCCATGCAAGCTGACCAATGCCGTCTCGTGCATTTGCTCGGCGCTGAAAACACGCCCGTCGGGTCCGCGGCGCTCAAAAGTGGCGGTAGCATCCGATACGATGGAGGTGACAAATCCCAAATTGCCCGCCATGCGCGTGGTGGTGGACACGCAATGGTCGGTGGTGATGCCAGCGATGACCAGCGTCGTGGCGCCCTGGGCACGTAGGCGCTGCTCCAGGTCGGTGCCAATGAATGAACTGTTGACGGCTTTGTAAACCACGGGTTCGCCTGGTATTGGTTGGGCTTGCGCTTTCACCTGAAAGCCAGGGTGGTCGGGATGGAACAGGCTTTGCGGCCGGGGTGAGCGGTGGTGCACATGGATCACTGGGCGCTGTGTCCGTCTCCAACCGGCAAGCAATGCGGCGATGTTGGCCTCGGCCGCGGGGTTGTTGCGTTGACCCCAACTGGGGTCGTTGAACGCCTCTTGTACATCGACCAGTATCAAGACGGTATCCAGGGGCAGCGAATGCATAACGGAGTCTTTCATTGAATGGATAGGGAGAGGCCATCTTCCAACGGTGCCTCATCCGTCGCAACCGAAATACCCTATAGTTGGCGCCCATCCATGAAGGATTTCGATTACCTAAATGAACAAACCCAAGCTCAATCAATTGAAGATGCTGGTAGCCGTCGCCGACACCGGAAGCTTCGGCGCCGCAGCGGCCGAATTGGGGTGCACCCAATCGCGCATCAGTCACGGGATCACGGAATTGGAGGGCAGCCTGGGTGTGCGCTTGCTGTCGCGTTCGCGCGCAGGCAGCGTACCGACCGATGCCGGTTATCGCGTGCTGACCAAAGCCCGGCAGATTCTGCGCCTGACCGATAGTCTGCTGGAGACCGAGCAGGACGACTCGGGGATCATCGGTCGTGTTCGCATAGCGTGTTTTCGCAGTGTTGCGACCCATTTGCTGCCGCATGCATTGACGGCGCTCGCGGTGGAGTACCCCGGAATTCGGGTCGACATCGATGAAAGTTGCGAAGAGCGTGGCGATGTCACCCGCGCTGTGCTGGAGGGCCGGGCCGACATCGGCATTGCACAGTTGCCTATCGAGCATGGTATGGTGAGCCGCGCGTTTGTGTCAGATGCGTATGTACTGGTTGCGCCGGTCTCGCTCCCGTTGCGGGCGCCGATCACCTGGGCGCAGTTCAAGGACAGGCCTTACATCCAACTGGATTGCTCGGGCGCGCTGGCTGTCCTGGAGCAGTGCCGTGTAGCGGGATTCACTGCCGAACCCTCACGCACACTGACGACGGATACCGGTATTGTGGCCATGGTGAAACATGGCATCGGTTATTCCATCCTGCCGCGGCTCACGGTTTTTCCCGATCCGGGCGGTGTAAAAATCGCCAATCTCCCCATTCCTGCGAAGCGCCAGTTTGCCTTGGTGGCACTGCCCGATACCGCACGCATCAAAGCGGTACAGATCGTGATGCGGTGTGTGGGCAATCGGCGTATTGTGGGCAATAGCGAAGCGTTTCGTGCTGGACACGTCGGTTGGGGCGAGTGATGCTGCCCGGTCGCGAAGTCGACCTGTACTGTCGGCGCATGTTTGGCAGCGACCACTGATCTGGGCCACTTCCCGTCACTGACTAACGACCGCAATCAGCGTCCTTGTTGATAGACTCCGATGGAGGACGGATATCAACCAAGAAAGGCCCCATGATTGAACGTGTTGCAGACCTCATCCGACGTACCGCTGCCCAGGCGATTCTTCCCCGATTTCGGGCACTGCATTCCAACGAGATCGAGGAAAAGTCGCCAGGGGAGTTGGTCACTGCCGCGGACCGTGAATCGGAGGCACTGCTGACCAAGGGGCTGATGGAGTTGCTCCCTGGGTCCGTTGTGCTCGGCGAGGAAGCAGCCACCCTCCGGCCCGAGATCCACCAACGCCTGACTGAGGAAGCCGACCTGTGGATCGTTGACCCACTGGACGGCACGTCCAATTTCATCGAAGGAAAGCCCTGCTTCTCCGTGATGGTTGCCCTCTTACGGCAGGGTCAAACTGTGGCCAGTTGGATGTTGGACCCGCTGACTAACCAGCTCGCCGTCGCTGAAAGGGGTAGCGGTGCGTATCTGGGAGGCGAACGCATCATCACGTCTCGCGCTGCTCCCGCCGTCGGCGCATTGCGCGGGGCCGTTTTGACGCGTTTTCTGCCGCCGATGCTGCGCACGGAAATTGAAGGCCGTGCAAACCGAGTCCAAGAGATTCTGCCCGGTCTGCGTTGCGCCGGCCATGAATACCCTGCGATCGCCACCGGTGCGCAGCACTATGCCTTGTTCTGGCGCACGGAACCGTGGGACCATGCTCCGGGAGCGCTTTTCATCACGGAGGCCGGCGGCTGGGTCGCACGACTGGACCGTACGCCCTACACTCCCGTTGACCAGGGCAAAGGCCTGCTCGTCGCGCAGAACGAGGAGACTTGGTACGCCGTCGAGTCCGCATTGCTCTCCTGATGGTCGGAGTCGGTCAAGGACCGTTGAAACATGCCAACCTGCACCTACCATCCTCAAACTCAAACTCAAACTCAAACTCAAACTCAAACTCAAACTCAAACTCCAACTCCAACTCCAATATGACGGCCACTGGCCAAAGTGGTTGACGGTTTGGGCCACTTGCGGCAGTTAGCTAATTTCCGGTATGCAGGTGGTCAACAACGCTTAGCCGGGTCCATATCAACTCCCTGACACCGTACTACGTACTCAGCTGTTTAGTCGAACGTAATTCCACCCAAAGAAACCTTGATCCCCAAAGCTGAGTCTTGGCATGTATCCAGGCGGCGGACACTGGACGTTTCGCATCCAGTAACCGGCAGCCCATGCGCTACCGTCCTCGACGCCTGCTAAGGCCTGCATCTCAAGCCGTCGTGGACAGAGCTCCGGAACAGAAAAATACACAAACTCTCCCAACGATAGCCTGATCCATCGCTCAGTATCATCGCCGTCTTTCAATGGTGTGACGTTAAGCGGAGATGTTGTCCGCTCGCGAAAATCTGCGTAGTTGTTCATTCTCCAGCCAACGAATAGCAGCGCCTGATCTGCAGAAGATGCAATGTCCTCCAGGCCTTCGCGAGCAATATTTGTCAACTTTGGGCGCCTGTCTTGGCCGTTCACCTCACACATGTAGACATCGTGCAATAGGTACTCGGCAACTATTGAATCAAGTCCCTGCACTATCAGTGCCGGGTGTTCACCGGAACCACCGCCCAAGATCAGTGCAGAGCCGTCGCACTCGACTTCGCGATAGTCATAGTCCTGAAACTTCACGTTTTCTAACAGGTGATAAATCGGAAGGCCGTTGAGTGATCCCAGTAATTCATGCTTAAAGCAATCGATGTAACTCATGCAGAGGCCTTTGGTCAAATAGTCGGCTGGACTCCAACAACTATAGCGAAGCTGATTCGTTCAGCGTTATGGCTGTGCCCCCGGTGGTATTGCGATCGTTAGGCCAAATGCAAGCATTGGTTAGCGTCACTCTTAGAGACAGAGCGAACCGACTTCAAATGTCGGCTTTGTGCGCTTGAGCTCTTAGCCTTGGAATTCCGCTTTGTCTCGAGTCCAGTCAAGATTCAACGCACCATTGGATGAACGCCTTGCTCAGGACAAGCAGGCTGGTCAGTAATTCCACGATCGACGGCCAGCGATTTCCACAATACGCACCCACCTCGGTCGCAGCGGCCGCTTGCGATATTCTTGTGGGATGAGCACGGCCCACACCACGCAAGAGATTGAAATTGTCTACCGCCGCGATGCGCGGCGTGTCTTTGCCACGCTGGTGCGGCTGCTGGGTGATTTTGATTTGGCGGAAGAGGCGCTGCACGATGCCTTCCGCGCCGCGCTGGAGCAGTGGCCCCCGCAAGGGGTGCCCGGCAATCCCTCGGCATGGCTGGTGTCTGCCGGGCGCTTCAAGGCGATTGACAGTATCCGCAGGCAGGCGCGGTTCACGTCCACGGAAACCCTGGACCAGCCGCTGGAGGCGATTGCCGATGAAACGTTATCCACCGACGCAGCTGCAGAGCTGGAAGACGACTCGCTGCGCCTCATCTTCACCTGCTGCCACCCCGCGTTGGCACCGGATGCGCAGGTGGCGCTCACCTTGCGGGAGGTTTGTGGCCTCACCACCGAGGAGATCGCCCGCGCCTACCTGACACCTGCGCCCACCGTGGCGCAGCGCATCGTGCGCGCCAAGGCCAAAATCCGGGACGCCAAGATTCCCTACCGCGTGCCCGAAGCCGATGAACTGGCGGAGCGCATGCCCAGTGTGTTGCGGGTGCTCTACTTGGTGTTCAACGAGGGTTATTCCCCATCGTCGGGTGCGCTGCTGACGCGTGCAGACCTGTCGCAGGAGGCCATACGCCTGACCCGGCTGATCGCCGACGTGTTGCCGCACCCACCGCTGGCCGAAGTCCATGGTCTGCTGGCGCTGATGTTGCTCAACGAGTCACGACGCGCTGCCCGCGCAGACGGTGCTGGCAACCTGATCCCGCTGGAAGAACAGGACCGCAAGCTATGGAGCGCCGACCTGATGGCAGAAGGATGTGCCTTGGTTGAAAACGCGTTGCAGATGCCCGGCATAGGCCCCTACGCTTTGCAGGCAGCCATTTCCGCGGTGCATGCAGAGGCCAAAACTGCCGACCAGACGGATTGGGGCCAGATTGTCGGTCTCTACGATGAACTGCTGCGCATGGAACCCTCCCCCGTCGTGGCGCTCAACCGTGCAGTGGCCGTTGCCATGCACAGCGGGTATGCGCAGGGACTCGGGCTGGTAGATGAACTCCTCACGCTGCCTGCCATGCAGGATTACCACCTGGCACACGCGGCGCGGGCCGATCTGTGCCGCCGGTTGCAGCGGTGGGACGAGGCGCGTGCCTCTTACCAGACGGCCTTGGCCTTGGTGCAACTGGAGCCCGAGCGCCGGTTCCTGCAGCGGCGGCAGGCAGGTATCGCAAATTAATTTCAAAAATATTTTCCATGGATGTCGAATTGGCAATGGCTTGATCGACTAGTTTGTTTAAAACCTGCCGCACACCGGCACCCAACCTAAGGACCCTTCTTATGAAAATCACCGTTGAAACCCTGATCCACGCGCCTGTTGCCAAGGTTTGGGCCGCCTACACGACACCGGCCGACATCGTCCAATGGAATGCCGCGTCCGACGACTGGCACACCACCAAGGCCACCGTCGATCTGCGCGAGGGCGGCGCCTTCTCGTCCCGCATGGAGGCCAAAGACGGCAGCTTTGGATTCGACTTTGCGGGCACCTACACCAAGCTCGTGCCCAACCAACGCATCGAATACGCCTTTGGCGACCGCACCGGAACCGTCGAATTTATCGAGGGTGCCGATGGCGTGACCGTGCGTTCGACGTTTGATGCAGAGAGCGAACACCCGGTGGAACAGCAGCGCTTCGGCTGGCAATCCATCTTGAACAAATTCGCCCAACACGTGGAGACGTCCAAATGACAAAAGCTTTTCTGAAAACATTCAGTGCTGCACTGGCCCTGGTAGCCGGCAGTGTGGTGGCGGCACCGGTCAGCTACACCATAGACCCCACCCACACCTACCCCAGTTTTGAGGCCGACCACATGGGTATCTCGGTCTGGCGGGGCAAGATGACCAAGAACTCCGGCACCGTGGTGCTGGACAAGGCTGCTGGCACCGGCACGGTGGAGATCGCGATCGATCTGGCCTCCATCGACTTCGGATTGCCCGCGTTGAACACTTGGGCGAAGGGTAAGGACTTCTTCAATGTGAAGAAGTCACCACGCGCCACATACAAAGGCAAGCTGGAAAAGTTTGTCGACGGCAGCCCGACGCAGGTGAGCGGCGAGTTGACGCTCAATGGCCAAACGCACCCAGTCAACCTGACCATCCACCGCTTCAAGTGTGTGCCCCATCCGATGCTCAAACGCGAGCTATGCGGCGCGGACGCCAGCGGCAGTTTCAACCGTGACACCTTCGGTCTGTCTGCCGGCAAGGACTATGGCTTCAACATGGACGTCGCATTGCGCATCCAGGTCGAAGCGATAGCCGCGCAGTAGAAAAAAGGAGATCACCATGAAGTACCTCTGCCTGGTTTACCTGTCCAAGGAAAAGTGGAGCGCCTGCCCGGACGCCGTGTGTTTCGAAGCCGCGAAGGGCCTGCAAATGAGCGGGCATCTGCTGGCTGCCGAACCCCTGCACCCTGTGGAAACCGCTACTACCCTGCGCATTCGCAATGGCCAGTTGTCCATGACCGATGGCCCCTTTGCTGAGACCAAGGAACAACTGGCGGGCTTCTACCTGCTGGAAGCCAAAGACTTGAACGATGCCATCCGCCTGGCCGCGAAGATTCCGCCGGTGCAACACGGCAGCATCGAAGTGCGGCCCGTGCGGGATCTGGATGTCAGCGGCTTCCAATCCTTCACACCGCCCGCCGGTGAGTCCACCACCTGATACCACCCAGAAATCAAGGAGATAAACATGCAATACATCGATGGATTCGTGGCCGCAGTGCCCACCGAGAACAAGGAAAAATACATCCAACACGCCACAATGGTCGCGCCCCTCTTCAAGGAATACGGTGCACTGAAGGTGACGGAGTGTTGGGGTGATGATGTGCCGGATGGAAAACTCACGTCGTTCCCCTTGGCGGTCAAAAAAGAAGAGAACGAAAGTGTCGTGTTCTCCTGGGTCGTGTGGCCCTCGCGCGAAGTGCGCGACGCGGGGTGGAAGCAACTGATGGCCGATCCCCGCATGACATCCCAAGCCAACCCTCCTTTTGACGGCAAGCGCCTGATCTACGGCGGCTTTCAGACGATTGTGGAGATGTAAGCACTACACGCTGCGAAGCGCCTGAACACAATCAAACCCATTGGAGAGAGACCATGACCAAAAAGATTTTCATCAGCCTGCCGGTGACCGACCTGGCCGCGGCTAAGGCTTTTTACACATCCCTCGGTTTTGCGAACAACCCCCAGTTCACGGACGATACGGCTGCGTGTATGGTCTGGAGCGAGGCCATCAACGTCATGCTGCTGACCCACGCAAAGTGGCGCACATTCACCACCCGGCCCATCCCACCGTCAACCTCCAGTGAAGTGGCGCTCAATGTCTCCTGCGACAGCCGGGAAGCAGTCAACGCCATGAACGCGGCCGCCGCCGCCAACGGCGGAACCGGTGACATCAATCCGCCGCAGGACCACGGCTTTATGTACAGCCGTGACATGTCCGACCCCGACGGTCACATTTGGGGCGCAATGTGGATGGACGTGGCGGCGATGCCCTGCACTGTGTAAGAATCTGTCCGCTCTGAGCGAATCGCTGGACTCCGAAAGCCGCTATCAATTTGGTAGCGGCTTTCGCATATTTAACGAGGGCTAGCGGCCGATTTGTGCAACACCCCTCCCTCCTTAAGTCTGGCGTCCAGCGCATCCGACCAACCGCATCACTCGCATTGCCTATGAAAACAAGTCTCTCCCGTTTCGCCCTGCTGATCTTTCTCCTATTCCCCATGAGCCAGGCACTGACAGCCAAAACCGTAGACCTCGTTGACAAGGTCGCCGTATTTGAAGAGAAATCCGCGCGTACCCCGGAGCAGATTCGCGGCTATATCCTGCATTCGGCGCAAACCTTTCGCCCGGAGTTGAGCGCCAAAATTGAGTCGGACAATCCCGGCGCCCTGCAGCTCGAATTCAACAAGGAGGACAAGTATTACCTGACGATCCTGTTCACCTACGACCACGCGGGATTCAAGGCCAGCTATGTCTCCAGCAAGAATTTGAACTTTGCCGATAAAGGGGGCGACCGCATCATCCATGAAAACACCATGATCTGGCTGGACGAGATTATCCGCAAGGCCAAGGCCGCCTATGGCATGCAGTTGTCCGCCAAAGGCGAAGTGATCAACCCGCAGGCGGTAGCCGAACTGAACTTTCGGTCCACCGGCGCAACGGATACCGTGACCTTCTACAAGACAGACGAAACCCATGCCTGCGGCAAGTACGACATGGTGGGACGTGTAGCCAGTTGGTCCGAGTCGGAGATAGCTGCGCGGGAGCAGGAAATAAATGACTGGAACGCCAGGCTCCAAACCATGACAGCGGCCGAGCGCAGATCTGAACCCAAACCGATGCCACCGCGGGCTCTTTCCTTGCGCGTAGTCGCATTGCGCACGTTGCAAATCAGCGCGTCTTCATCCGTGTTTGTCGTCGAGGAAGTCAGTGCCAGCTTTGGGACCCAATCTCGCCGCATGCGGCACTCCTGCGGTCCACTCGCGTTCCGTTTTACGCCGCAAGGCGCCAGAAAATATTCTTTTGAGTATGCAGTGAGTTACGCGGAGTCGTCTCGTGGGACATGCACGCAAAGTGTCTTTGACGTGACCGATCCCGACAAGCGCATAGCGGTGGCCCCGGAAGCCATCGAGATCTGCAAGAAATAGTCGCAGCCCTCAGCATCGTTGCGGCTGGTCCGCCAGCACCTATGATGGAGGGGGTTCACTTCCGGTAAGCGCCATGCGCCTTGACTTTTTCGCCACCGACGACGCCGTCGCGCTGCTGGAAGCGGCGCTGCAGGCATCCAAGGCAGACCAGCGCCTGCCGACACTGGTTGCGCTGGCCTGGCAGATGCGCCAGCGCGATACCCAACGGGCGCTGGCGCTGGCCGATGAAGCCGACACCTGTCTTGCAAGCAACCCCGCCCCCCAGACTGAACACCAGTGTCATGCCGCACGCGTGCAACTGATACGCGCCGAGGCCAAGTGGCTGTTTGGTGAACTGGATGCGGCCAAGGCCCTGGTCGAAGACGCATTAAAAAATCCCGATGGGGTGTCGGACGGTGATGCCTTGTGCCACGCGGACGGCCACTGGCTGCTGGCCATGGTGGCTGCAGGACAAGGCAATCTGGCGCAAGCCCATACCGACCTGGAAGCAGCAGCTTCAGCCGCCTCGGGCATTGACCCTGTGCGTGTCACGATGGCGCAGGCCGCCACAACCGGGTTTTTGGCCTTCCGTGATGTGGCCGCCGCCAAGGCGCGAGGGCTGGTGTTGTTCACCGTGGGCGCCACGGACCTGCACCCGGCGGCCGCCGCCGCCATCGAAGACTTTTGGGGCATAGTCGCCGGCCAGGGCGGCGATTACCTGCAGGGCATACGGCACTTCAGCAAATGTTACCCCCTGGCGCTGGCCACAGGGCAAAAGCGGCGCGCGCTGATCACCGGCACCAACATTGGCGGCAACCTCAACAGCCTGAACGACTACCACGGCTCGTTCGAATGGATGCAACGTGCGCAAGACCTGGCGCGCCCGACCGGATGGCCGGGCATGGTAGCCCTGGCACTGCTGCAAACCGCCGAGACCCTGCGCCTGCTGGAGCGTTTTGACGCCGCCGCCGACCTGCTGCGCGAAGCGCTGGACATGCTGGCGTCACAACCGGCCTCGCGCTATTACGCGATGGCCCAGCAATACCTGGCCGATGTCGAACTCGACCGCAAGCACTGGGCCAGCGCACTCGACATCTTCAAGCTGATTGAGCAGCGCGCCATCGCAGTGGGCCAGGCCGACCTGCTGACCGAGGCCCTGCGGGGGCAAGCCCGCGCGCTGATGGAGCTGGTACAACCGGAGCCGGCATTACAAGCCGCACAGGCCGCACTCACGGCGGCGGCATCCGACGCCTACCGCCGGATCGCCGCGTTGCGGGTCTTGGCCGATATCCACGCGCGGCATACGCTGCCCACCCCGCCCGGCATGCATGCCCCCAACGCCGCGCTGCATTACCTGGAACAGGCACTGGACGCGGCCGCCACCATAGAGGACTACACCGTGCCCGGCGACTTGCTGGAGGCGGTAGCCCAGGCCTATGCCAATGTCGGGAACACGGCACGAGCCTTCGCCTTGGCCAAACAAGCCATTGCGGCACGTGAGATCACCCACAGCCAGGAAGCCGGCAACCGCGCCGTCGCCATGCAGGTGGCCTACGAGACGCAGCGCGCACGCGCCGAAGAGCTGCACCAGCGGCAACTGGCACAGGCCCATGCCGAACGTGCCGACCTGCTGGAGCAGGCGAACGAAGCCTACCATGCGGTGCTGGAGAATGCACAGGACGCCATCGTGCTGACCAACAGCGAGGGGCGCATCCACAACTGGAACCGGCAGGCCGTACTGAGCTTTGGCTGGACGCTGGACGAGGCCCTGGGCCAGGACATCCTGGTGATGCTGTTCCCGCCGCGCTTTCGTGACGAAATTCACGCCACCATCACGCACCAGCAAACGGCCAGTGAGACAGCGCCCCGCCTGGAGATCATGGCCATGCGGCGCGATGGCAGCGAATTCCCCATCGAGCTGTCGGTCACGGTTATGGCGGTGCGCAGCCAGTCCGAGTGCAGTTTTTTCATTCGCGACATCACCCAGCGGGTCAAGGCCGCTTTGGAGATAGCGGAGTCTCTCGCCAAACAACGGGAACTGGCGGACCTGAAGTCGCGTTTTGTATCCATGGCGTCACACGAATTCCGCACACCGCTGGCGACCATTTTGTCTTCGTCGGATTTGTTGAAGTTCTACAGCGCACGCATGGACGAGAAGGAACGCGAGGGATGCTTCGACTTCATCAGCAACGCCGTGCACCGCATGAAGAACATGCTGGAAGACGTGCTGCTGATCGGCACCACCGACGCCGGCGTCTCGCAATTCAAGCCCAGTGCACATGCGCTGGGGCCCCTGTGTGAATCGATTGTCGAGGAGGTGCGCCGGGGTTTTGCCGACCATGCTGCGACACAACAACCGATTGAGTTCCGCATCGCGGACCCGTTATGCCAGGCCGACCTGGACGAGCGCTGGTTCCGGCACATCTTCGGCAATCTGCTGTCCAATGCCGTCAAATACTCCCCCGCAGGCGGCGCTGTATTGTTTGAAGCCATTGTGTGCGCCGAAGAGGTTGAGTTTCTGGTCGTGGACCGCGGCATTGGTTTGCCGGAGCACGACATCCCGCGGCTGTTCGAAACCTTTTTCCGGGCCAGCAACAGCGGCGGCATCTCCGGCACCGGTCTGGGCCTGTCCATCGTCAAGCGTGCTGTTGAACTCCACACCGGGCGCATTTCGGTCGCGTCAACGCTTGGCCAAGGCACGACCTTCAAGGTGGTGTTGCCATTGCGCCAGCCCCAGGCCCATTGATGTGGTTTTCTGCCTATTGGATAGGTGCATAACGCCGGTTTTTATGTTTCAATGGTTCACAGACGCGCTGGTTCGTACCCGCACAGGGATACGGAAAGTGTTGTGTGTGCAGGCTAGCGAATGGGAGGACGGTCAGATGCCAACAAACTGCGTGGATGCGCTCCACCATCGCAGCACCAAGCTAACACCGCGGCAACGCTTGGTAGCAGGGGTCGCCGGGCTCGCAGCCTTAGGGATTTTCACGACAGCAGCATCCGCGGCCGACTCCACAACCACGGCCTATCTGAGCAGCCTGAGCATAGAAGAGCTCAGCAACATCAAGATCACCTCCGTGTCGCGGCAAGCCGAGCGGCTGTCGGACGCCCCGGCATCGATTTATGTCATCACCGGAGAGGACATTCGCCGCTCCGGCGCCCTGTCACTGGCCGAGGCCCTGCGCCTGGCGCCCAATCTGCAGGTGGCCCGGGTCAACACCGGCGCCTACGCCATCAGTGCGCGCGGCTTCAACAACGGCATCGGCAACAAGCTGCTGGTGCTGATCGATGGCCGCACGATTTATACGCCCCTGTTTTCCACCGTCAACTGGGATTCGCAGCATGTGATGCTGGCGGACGTTGAGCGCATCGAAGTCATCAGCGGCCCCGGCGCAACACTGTGGGGCGCCAACGCGGTTAATGGTGTCATCAACGTCATAACCCGCACCGCGCAGAACACACAGGGCAATTTGCTCAGCGCCGGTGCTGGCCACACCGAGGCTACGGCCACCGTGCGCCATGGCGGCAGCTTTGGGGAAGATGGCTACTACCGCCTGTATGCCGACCGGTTGAACCGCGACAACAGTGTGCGGGTCAACGGCACGCCCGTGGTCGATGGCTGGCTAAACTCCCAGGTCGGCTTCCGGGCCGACTGGGGCAGCCAGCAGCGCGGCTTTACCGTGCAAGGCGATGCCTACCGTGCCGTGGCAGACGCCGGGCCCCTGGGCCCGCCCGAGCTGTCGGGTGCGAATCTGCTGGCGCGCTGGACCGAGCAGTTGTCCAACGGGGCGAGCTTCGAGCTGCAAACCTATTACGACGTGACGCAGCGCGACGACCCGCTGAACTACCGCGACCAGGCCAATACCTTTGACATCCAGTTCCAGCACGCCATGCCGCTAGCCACCACACAAAAGCTGTTGTGGGGTGGTGGCTACCGCACGGCCCAGGGCAACACACAAACACACTTCAATTCCATCACCCTGTTGACCCAGGTCTTCATGCCGGGTGACCGAAAACTGGAATGGGGCAATCTGTTTATTCAGAATGAGATCGCGCTCAGCCCCTCCGTCAATGTGACCTTGGGCCTGAAGGCCGAGAGCAATGACTACACCGGTGTGGAATACCTGCCCAGCGCACGCTTCGCATGGAAACCGGCAAGTGACCAGTTGTTGTGGGGCGCGTTGTCCCGCGCGGTACGCGCGCCGGCGCGGCTGGACCGCGACTATTACCTGTACCTGTCCCTGCCCAACCGACCGTTGATTCCGCTGATCAAGGGTGGACCAGACTTCCAGTCCGAGATCGCCAACGTCGCCGAGCTGGGATACCGCGCGCAGCCAACCGCCACGCTGTCCTACTCCGTCACCGGCTTCTACAGCGTGTACGACAAGCTGCGCAGCGGGCAACCGCCACCAGCCGTGGTGCAAAACATGATGGAAGGCACGACCCATGGCATCGAAGCCTGGGCCAGCTACCAGCCCACGCCGGATTGGCGTGTCAGCTTGGGCGCGACCGGCCTGCGCCAAAACCTGTGGATCAAGCCTGGCAGCCGTGACCCGACCGGCCCCAGCGCGCTGGGCAATGACCCGGAGCACACCTGGCAGGTACGCTCGGCGTGGAACCTCGGCAGCCGGCAGCAGTTGGACCTGACGCTGCGCCATGTCAGCTCCCTGCCCAAGCCCATCGTGCCGGCCTATACCGCGTTGGACGTCCGCTTCAGCTGGCAAGCACGCGACGATATGGACATCGCAGTGTCCGTGCAGAACCTGTTCGACACCGGCCATGTGGAATTTGGCGAACCGGCGTCGCGCAGTGAATTCAGGCGCAACGCGTTTTTGAAACTGTCCTGGCGCCTGTAGCCGCAGCCTGCGGATAATCCCCGCATGTCCCTGCAGTATTTGATTTTTGATGCCAGCGAAGACGGCGAAGGCAATGGCAGCTGGGAGGCCATGGCCAGCGTGCGTACACCGCAGTTGACCGCGTTGCGGGCCGAAATCCAGACCCTGCTGGCCTGGGCCGAGACGCACAGCCCGGGACCGCGTGGCCCACTGGACGATGGCGGTGTGTGGGACGCCGACCAGCACACACAAACCGATGGTGACTGGACCACGCTCACTTTCACGCTTGTCGGGCCCTGGGCCTGGGGCGAAGCCTTGTTATCCCAGTTTGCGCCCGACGGCGACTGAAGCACCAGTCTCCGCAGTGACTGGGCCTTGATGCCATCGCAGGGCGCTTTCGGTAGACTGGCGCAGCCGTTGCGCATACCCTGCAGTGCCAACAAAAAATTCTGGAGCAATGAAGATCATGAAAAAAGAATTCGACATCGTGGTACATGGCGCAACCGGTTTCACAGGCCGCCTGGTTGTTGAATATCTGACGGCCCGCTACCCCAACGGCACCAATGCCGATGGCCTGCGCTGGGCCATGGGAGGACGCAGTGCGAGCAAGCTGGCAGCAGTACGCGACGCAATCGGCGCCCCGGCCGATACACCCCTGGTCGTCACCGACGGCACAGACCCGGCCAGCCTCAAGGCTTTGACCGGTCGCACACGCCTGGTGCTGACGACGGTCGGCCCCTACCAGTTGTACGGCAATGAACTGGTGGCGGCCTGTGCCACGTCGGGCACCGATTACGTGGACCTGTGCGGCGAGCCGGTCTGGATGCGCAAGATGATCGATGCCAACGAGGCGGCGGCCAAGGCCAGCGGCGCACGCATCGTGTTCTCGTGCGGCTTCGATTCCATCCCCTTTGACCTGGGTGTGCTGATGCTGCAAAACGAGATGAAGGCCAAACATGGCACCAGCGCCAACCGTGTGCGCGGACGTGTGCGCAAACTCAAGGGCACCTTCTCCGGCGGCACCTCGGCCAGCCTGAAGGAGACCATGGTCTCCGCCAAGCAGAACCCCGCAGAAATGGCGCTCTTGCGCAATCCGTTCTCGCTGACGCCGGGTTTCGAAGGGCCACCACAACCCTTTGGCAACAAGCCGCTGTTTGACGAAACCATTGGCGCCTGGACCGGTCCGTTTGTGATGGCGGCCATCAACACCCGCAACGTGCACCGCTCCAACTTTTTAATGGGCCATCCCTACGGCACCGATTTTGTCTACGACGAAATGAGCGTCACCGGCACCGGCGAGCAGGGCGAGGCGCGCGCCAACGCGCTGGCCAATGACCGCTCCATGGGCGCCGACGACGGCCCCAAGCCCGGCGAAGGCCCGTCCAAGGCCGAGCGCGATGCCGGCCACTACGACGCGTTATTCCTGGGACAGGATGCCGCAGGCCACACCGTGCGCGTGGGCGTGACCGGCGACCGTGACCCCGGCTACGGCTCCACATCCAAGATGATCGCCGAGTCTGCCGTATGCCTGTTGCAGGACGCGACCGATACCCAGGGCGGCATCTGGACTCCTGCTTCGGCGATGGGCACCAAGCTCATCACGCGCTTGACGGCGAATGCGGGGTTGACGTTTGTGGCGGAGGGGGAGTGAGTTGCTCCTAATTTAGGAGCAATACAAGCATATTTTGCGAGGGCTAGCGGCGGATTGTGCACATAGCCTCCAGCGCCAAATCGCGCTGGACCGAGCGCCGCCGGCATCACCCCACCCCGGCACAGCAGGGGACTACCCCATTGGATGCGCCGGTTGTGCGCCAGCGCACTGTGCTGGACCCGCGGGAAGAAGACGATGACGGCTGTAGCGGCATCCTAAAGTCGCTCAACCACCAACTTTGGGGTCATCACCATGAAACAGACAAAGAACACAAGCAACGCACAAGCGCCAGCGAAGCCGCTGAACCCACAGCAGTTTCCATTGCACGCGCAGAAGGAAGCGACCGCAGGTCGTGACAAAGTGCGCGAGGTGGTGCCTGTGCACGCCCCGCGCGAATCGAAACGTGCCGGGGAAAGAGCCGCCAAAGGGCGCGCCGGCACCTGACCTCGCCGCGCGCTGCGGTTGCAGTCTGCTGGCGCTCTTGTTTCGGCCCTACAAGGCCCGTACCGGCAGACAGATCTGGCAGCCAAACACGCCGGTCGCGGCGTCGTCGAATGCGTCGCCGGGGTAGTACTCAAAGCAGGGCCGGCCATCGGCCTGCATACCGCTCGCTGGTAGCCAATCGCGCAGCAGCGTGGTCCAGGCCACGGAAATATCGGCCCCGGTGCCACGGTAGTCGGCCACCGCATAACGGCCACCGGGCAGCACCGCAATGCTGGCCGGGCTTTTGGCAACAAAACCCTGCGGCACTTCCACGCATGCGTCGTAGCGGCACTGCGCGGCCTTGGTCACGAACGGGTCGTCGTGGCCAATACCGTAGCAGGCGGCCTGGTCCAGGCCATGGGCGGTGCGCCAGGGGAAAAACGTGTCTCGCCAGAAGCGGCTGACGCCGGCACCGTAAGGGCCGATGTGGCGCATATAGGCCACGCGGGCCGGGGGCAAAGTGACAATCTTGACTTGCATATCAGGTACTGGGGGTTGGTTGCGAAGGCCCTGATCTTCCTGGCCCAGCGTCCCATCTGCCTGATCCGGATTGCGCTGCACCTGATCCAGATTGCGGTCTGCGCCGCGGCGCAGCACGGCCAGTTCTTCTGCCCAGCGCTGCGCGGTGTTGGCCCGCCACGCGGTGGGGGTGCTGCCAAAACGCTGCTTGAAGGCGCGGGCAAAGGCTTCGCCCGAGCCAAAACCCACGGCCAGCGCCACCTGCAGCACCGACACTGTGTGGTCCCCCGCCAAGTACACGGCACCCCCCTCCAAGCGGCGCCGGCGCACGTAGTCACCCAGCGTCTCGCCCATCCAGGCGGCAAACACCCGGTGGAAGTGGAAGGCTGAAAAATGCGCCGTATCGGCCAGTGTGGCCAGTTCCAGCGGTGTGTCCAGGTGCTGGTCTATGTAGTCCAGCACCTTGTTCATGCGCTGGGCATAGGCCGCCGCGTTGGCCTGCGCTGCGGGATCGCTTGCCGGAGGATTGTGATTTGCTAGTAAAATAGGAGCGGCCTACGCATATTCCACGAGGGCTAGCGCCCGATTTTACTTAGGCCATTTGCACCGGAATGGTGGAGCGTTCTTCCTTGATGCGGTTGTCGGGGTTCACAAACACCAGCTTGGGCTCGAAGCCCTTGACCTGGTCCTCGTGCACCTGGGCGAAGGCGGCGATGATGACCAGGTCACCCACCGCGGCCCGGCGCGCGGCCGAACCGTTGACCGAGATGATGCGGCTGCCGCGCTCGGCGCGTATCGCGTAGGTGACAAAACGCTCGCCGTTGTTGATGTTCCAGATGTGCACCTGCTCGTTTTCGCCCAGGTTGGCGGCGTCCAGCAGGTCCTCGTCAATGGCGCAGGAGCCCTCGTAGTTGAGTTCGCAATGCGTCACGCTGGCGCGGTGGATCTTGGATTTGAGCAGGGTTCTGAACATGGCTTCTAAGGCTTGAAAATAAGAAACGGCAGCCAAATGTGTACCATTCAAGACCACCCCCAACGACGCCGCGTAGTTTAGAGCACGGCCGGCCACGTTTTTCGACCTTACTCCCTATGCCAAAGTCATTTGATTTTTCACTCCACGCCATCCAGCAACTGGCCCAGGCCGACGTTACCCGCGCCCTGGCCGAAGATGTGGGCGACGGCGACCTGACCGCCGGCCTGATAAACCCCGAGCGCATGGCCAGCGCCCGCGTGCTGGCCCGCGAAAGCGCCGTGGTCTGCGGCCAGGCCTGGGTGCAGGCCGCCATCCTGTCGCAGGACCCGCAGGCCCAGATCACTTGGTACGTGCAGGATGGTGGCCAGTGCGAGGCCAACCAGGTGGTGTTTGAGGTGCAAGGGCGCGCCCAGGCCCTGCTGACCGCCGAGCGCACGGCGCTGAATTTCTTGCAACTGCTCAGCGCCGTGGCCACCAAGACGGCCAGTTATGTTGCCGCGGTGGCCGGCACACACGCAGCCATCGTCGACACACGCAAGACATTGCCGGGCCTGCGCTTGGCACAAAAGTATGCCGTGCGATGCGGCGGCGGCACCAACCACCGCGTCGGCCTTTATGACGCGGTGCTGATCAAGGAAAACCACATTGCTGCCGCCGGCGGCATTGTGCAGGTGCTGGAACAGGCCGCCAAAGTTGCCGCCGAAGCCGACTTTGTCGAGATCGAAGTGGAGACGCTGGAGCAGTTGAAGGAAGCGCTGGATGCCGGCGCCCGCATGGTGCTGCTCGACAACATGGACCTGCCCACATTACATGCGGCCGTGCACCTGAATGCCGCGAAAGGGAACCAGGCCATCCTCGAAATCTCCGGCGGTGTCACGCTGGACGGCCTGCGCGCGTTGGCCGAAACCGGTGTCGACCGCATCTCCATCGGCACATTGACCAAGGACGTCAAGGCCACCGACTACTCCATGCGTTTTGACACCTTTGCAGCAGGAGCCCAATGATGCAAAGCACACCTTCGAATACGCCAACGGCTGTGATGACCTTCCAGCCATCCGCCACCATTGCCGTCGACTATGAACAACCCGACACCAGCACCCCCGGCGAGGCCGGCGCCTGCAGCACCCGCCACGCCTGGGCCCGCGTGCCGGTGGAGCCCACACAAACCGAACGCGCCGCGCTGAAGGACAAGGTGCGCCGCCTGCTGAAGGAAAAGAACGCCGTCATGGTGTCGCACTACTACGTGCACCCCGACCTGCAAGACCTGGCCGAAGAAACCGGCGGCCTGGTCAGCGACTCGCTGGAGATGGCGCGTTTTGGCCGCGACCACGCAGCGCAGACGCTGGTCGTATCGGGTGTGAAATTCATGGGCGAAACGGCCAAGATTCTGTCCCCCGAAAAACGCGTGTTGATGCCCGACCTGGACGCCACCTGCTCGCTGGACCTGGGCTGCCCGATTGATGAGTTCAGCGCCTTCTGCGACGCCCACCCGGACCGCACCGTGGTGGTTTATGCCAACACCAGTGCCGCCGTCAAGGCACGCGCCGACTGGCTGGTCACGTCCAGCTGCGCACTCGACATCGTGCGTGCGCTGAAGGACCAGGGCCAGAAGATTCTGTGGGCGCCCGACCGCCACCTGGGCGGCTATATCCAACGCGAAACCGGCGCCGACATGGTGTTCTGGAATGGCGCCTGCATCGTGCACGACGAGTTCAAGGCCTTTGAACTGGAGGCCCTGAAAAAGGAACACCCCAAGGCCAAAATTCTGGTGCACCCCGAGTCGCCTGCCGACGTGGTGGCGCTGGCCGATGCCGTGGGCTCCACATCCGCCATCCTGAAGGCGGCACGCGACATGGACGCGACCGAATTCATCGTCGCCACCGACAACGGCATGATGCACAAGTTACGCACGCTGAACCCCGGCAAAACGTTTATCGAAGCCCCCACCGCCGGCAACAGCGCGACCTGCAAGAGCTGCGCGCATTGCCCGTGGATGGCGATGAACGGCCTGGCCGGTCTGGCCCATGTGCTGGAAACCGGCACCAATGAAATCCACGTGGACCCAGCCCTGGGCCTGCTGGCACGCCGGCCGATTGACCGCATGCTGGCGTTTACCGCCGCGCTGCGTGCAGGGCAACCAGTGGCCGGGCTGGTGCCTCACATCGGAGCGGCCTGACTTGGCGCTTGGCCACTCTGGCATCATGGAGGCGCAGGGAGGCGGTGACATGCTCCACCGGACTGCGGAAAGGTTGCAGTGAGTACGACAGACACAGAGAGCCAGGACGCTTCAATTTTTTCCATCGCCAGGCAGCACATTGTGGCCGCCGACCAGTCCATCGTCGGTTACGAGCTTTTCAACCGCACCCAGGGCCTGAACGGCCACACCATGGCCAGTGATGCGTCGCTGGTGCTCAATGTGGTGTCGCAAAGCGGCATCCATCTGGTCAATAGCCAGGCGGACCTGTTTCTCAATGCCACGCACGAAAGCCTGAGCGGAACCCACTGGGACTTCCTGGTGCCCCAGCGCACCATCATCGAAGTGCCGCCGGTAGCCGGCCATGCGCCCGCCGGCATCGAAGAAGCGCGGCTCAATATGCTGGCCCTGCGCAAACGCGGCTTCCGGCTGGCGTTCAACCACACGGTGGTGGCGCCGGTCTACAAGTCCTGGCAGGACATTGCCGATTTTGTGAAAGTGAACGTGGGCGCCATCGAGCCCACCAAGATGAAGGCCCTGGTGGACGCCATCCAGGCCCGCACCGGCGCAATGGCCATTGCAGAAAAGGTGGAGAGCGCGGCGCAATTCGAGGTACTCAAGGACATTGGCTTCCACTTCTTCCAGGGCTACTGGTTTTCTCGCCCCGAAGTGTTCAAGAGCCAGATGGTCAGCCCCAGCCTGGCCAGCGCGGCCAACCTGTTCAACAAGCTGCACGCCAACGCCGAGCTGGAAGACATTGAACTCGCCATCAAGAAAGACGCCACGCTGGGCTACAACCTGCTGCGGCTCATCAATTCCGCAGGCCTGGGCCTGCGCACCAGGATCACTTCCATCCGCCAGGCGGTCCTGCTGCTGGGCAATGACCGTTTGCAGCGCTGGGCAGCACTGTTGATGACGGCTGGCGTGGACGGCAAGCCCAGCCTGGCCGGCAACATGGCGGTGGTACGCGCCAAGTTGATGGAGCTGCTGGCCGAAAGCAATTTCACAGCCGAAGAGAAGGAAGAGGCTTTCCTCATCGGCTTGTTTTCGCTGCTGGACCGCATGCTGGGCCGCCCCATGGCCGAGGCCCTGAACCTGCTGAAACTGGACCCGGCCATTACCGACGCATTGCTGCACGGCACGGGAAAATACGTGGATCTGCTGGCCATGGCCAGGGCCTGCGAGATGGACGATGCCAGCGTGTTTGCAGAGGCCACGCAGCGCCTGGATGTGTCCTACCGCGAGATCAATGTGGCCCATATGGAGGCCATCATCTGGGCAGAAGCCATTCACCAGGACACAGCAGCGTAGACCACGATTGACGCGCCCGCCGCCCGGCAGGATACTGGCAGGCGTGAGACCCCTTGCCACACCATTCCTGTTGTTGCTGGTCTGCGCCGGGGCATCTTGCGCCATGGCCCAGACCACGACCCTGCGCACGGTCGCGCAGGAGGGCTCCGCCCCCAAGTACATGGACACCGATGGCGCCGCCAGCGGCCATTGCCCTGATATTTTTGCGGCCATCGAAAAGCTGGACAAGGGCCTGCACTTTGCCATCGACCCGCGCCCCACGCCGGTCAAACGGATTGAAGCCGAGCTCAAGGATGGGCAGTTGGATGTCATCTGCGCCCTGCTGGACACCCCCCTGCGTAACGACATTGCGCTGCGTATCACCACCCCGCTGTACACGCTGCAAGAGCGGCTGGTGGGGCGCAAGGACGATGCCGATACCATCCGCTCGGTGCAGGACCTCGCGCAATCGGGTGACCTGGTGGTAACCCAGTCCGGCGCCAGCTACGCCACCGAACTGCGCCGCAACGGCGTCAAGGTCATTGAGACCCCCGGCGGCAGCGTGGTGGCCTTGCGCAATGTGGCCAACAAGCGGGCGCGCTTTTATTACACCAACGAATTGACCGGCGCCCACTACATCAAGGCTGAGGGCCTGTCCGACCAGTTGCGGTTGCATCCGGTCGTCATGCAGTCCAGCCTGAGCTATATGTGGGCCAGCCGCAACCTGGATGCCGCCACCGTGCGCCGCCTGGAGCAGGCCGTGGCCCAGCTCAAGCGCAGCGGGGAGCTGGACCGCATTTACCAGCGCTACCAAAAAGAATAATAGACGCCGCCAGCCAGCGCGCATTAACTTGTTGTCGCCTGGTAACCGGCGCCGTGCCCAAGCCCGGCTTTAGCTGCTAAGGTGTGCCTCCGCTCCTCTATCCCTTAGGCACCGGCCAGCCACCGCATTCCCGAGATCCTAGCCAGCCCCATGACACAGCCCGCCCCGCTCGACGCCTTTACCCGCCACACCACCAGCCAGGTGGTGTACCAGATCTTTCCCGAACGCTTCGCTATCGGCCACGGACTCAGCAGCGCTGAAAAGCTGGCCGACCCTGCCTACGATGTGCCGCAGGCCGCCAAGCGTGACTGGAATGACAACACGCTGCACCAACCCTGGGGCCACCAGTTCTTTGGTGGCGACCTGGACGGCATAAGTGACAAGCTGGACTATTTGACCGACCTGGGCGTAACCGGCGTGTACCTGACACCGGTTTTTGCATCACCCAGCAACCACAAATACGACGCCACCGACTTCTTCCGCATCGACCCCATGTTCGGCGGAGAGGCCGCGCTCAAACGCCTGACCGACGCGTTACACGCCCGCAAGATGGGCCTGACGCTGGACGCAGTGTTGAACCACGTGTCGCACCAGCACCCGTGGTTTGTTGCGGCCCAGGCCGGTGACCCGTCCAAGCGCGACTGGTTCACGTTCAAGCCCGATGGCAGCTACCAATGTTGGCAGGATTTTGCGAGCATGCCCGAACTCAACCTGGCCAACCCCGACGTACGCGACGTGTTGTACCGCAAGCACAACAGTGTTGTGCAACACTGGCTTGCCCAGGGCGTGGACAACTGGCGCTTTGACGTGGCGCAGGACGTGGGCATACCCGTGGCGCAAGAGATGCGCGCCGTGGTCGGCGAACGTTTTCCGAATGCCGGTCTGCTAGGCGAGTTGAATGGTTTTTCGGGCGTGTGGTTCCAGGCCGGCGGTGCTTACCAGGGCATGATGAATTATTGGTACCGCACGGCCACGCTGGCCTGGCTGGCCTGCGATATAGACGCCATCCAAATGAACCACGCACTGCGTGACGCCCGCAACGGCTACGGCCTGCCGGGTCTGCTGTGCTCGTGGAACATGTTATCCAGCCACGACACACCGCGCCTGATCACCACCGTGGGCAGCGCCGAAAAGGCGCGCCTGGCGATGCTGATGCAGTTCACGATGCCGGGCGTGCCGCTGGTTTATTACGGCGAAGAAATCGGCATGGAAGGCGGCGCCGACCCCGATTGCCGCCGCCCCATGCGCTGGAGTGAATCCGACTGGAACCACACCCAACGCGACTGGGTCAAACGCCTGATCACCATGCGCCAAGCCAATGCGGCGTTGCAATACGGCGATGTCATTGTGTTGGGCGACCGGCTGGTGAACAACAACGCGCTGGTTTTTCTGCGCCACACGGATGTGCCCGGCGGAGCGGCGCTGGTGGTCATCAATCTGGATGACAAACCGCTGAATGTGATGCTGTTGATGCCCTACTCACACTGGTACGACGGCGTGCCGCTGCGCGATGCGCTGGGCAGCGCGCCCGACACCAAGGTGCAGGCGGCGAGTGTGCGGTTGAGCGTTGCGCCGCAGAGTGGCGCGGTGTACGAGGCGGTGGAGCCGTACAAGAACTACAGCTTCGTCAAGGCGCGCAACCGGGGTTGAAAGGACGGCCACGGCATCGTGATTGCAATACAGTGGCGATATGAAAATATTTACCGCTCTGCCTATTCAAGTCGGGGACATACCAGAAAACAGCGAAACGCTTTCCGAATTCGTTCAGCGTGGCGTCGCTGCCATAACGGAGACCAAGCGCAGTGGCGGCGGCATTCCTGCAGAAGTGGTGATCGCCAAGTTAGAGGCCAGGCTGGTTGCGGCGAGACAGGCAGTAGCTCAGCGTCAACAGGAGGAGGATTACACTGAGCTGGCAGTGATCATCAAGCACTATTGAATTAATAGCGTCTTACCCAAATTCCACAAGGGCTGGGGGGGGGTTATTTGTTTCGTAGCCATTTGCTGAAACCTGAGCCACACACCATTCCGCACAATTGGGCATTCGTCGTTGGATCTCATAACAAACATCCTACCCGTGTCAGGAACCCCTTGCGTGCTGGGTTTGGCAACAATCACCACGCACGCTCATAAGCGAGCCGGCGCATATTCGGCTCGGAGAGCCTAAAGCTGAGCCTATCGTCGACTAGCCCAGCGCCCAGGCTTTCGTAGAAAGAGATTCCCTTGGCGTTTGATGCTTTGACCGGCCAGTCCATGCGGTGGCAACCGTTCTCAAGGGCGTGCCGGGCGACCCACGACATCAGCGCCTTGCCAGCGCCCTGACTTCTGTGCGACGACCTCACATATAGCTCTTTCAGCTGGCATTGCTTGCGTTTGTCGGCAGCAAAATCGACCAGCGAATACACCAGCGTGATGGCTGCCAGGCCAACCACCTCGCCGCCGCTGGAGGCCACCACCAACCGGTGTGGCGATGCGTTCCCCAAGAGATTCTCGACCAGGTGTTCTGCCACTAGCGCACGAGGGACCACAGAACCTTGGTTGTAATAGGTATGCAATTCGCACAATAGGTCTATCAGCGATTCATGCTGAGTTTCAGAGACGAGGTCAACGTGCATACGGTGTGTCCTTGGCGGCTAATGTGATGTGACGATGCAAATCGGATATTGCAGCAATCTTAGTTTCCCTTGCTCCAACAAACGCATCCGACGGGCGGATTGGATGGGCAAGCCACAGACTTATTAAAGACGGCCCGCAGACTTGAGATCAACGAAAAACTGTTGCGCAAGATCTTCGAATGACATGGCGGTGTCTCCTTTAGGGCCTCGGAAAAAAGAGGACCGCTCGAGTGCGTTAATGGGGATGACGCCCGACGGGACCCCATCCTTCATGATGTTCCGTAACTCGAAATATTGAACGCGCAAATGCGTGCTGTACTCGCCATGCGTAACTTGCGGCTCCACGCTTAGTACCACCGCGCCGTCGGCGTCATGCTTCGCGGCGTGTATGGCAAGCCGCTGCTGCGACGAATACTTCAGTGACTTGTCGTTGACGTTGATGGGCGTCTTGTTCGCTGCGGCGAGCTTCGGTTGCAGCGCTGTGGAGAAAGCCTGTGTGACATCCTCGGTAAGCGTGTTGAAACCCACTGTTTCGTTGCGCGGACCGTAGTAACCCGTCGCCAGGATAAGAATCCGATTCGTTTTTCGCGCCACGGTCGGAGTCCTGATCCCTTCGTCCCGCGAACCCGGGCCGGCAGCTTGAGACGTGGCGCAAAACAGGGCAATCAGTGCTGTAACGAGGGAGAAAGCTGAGAGAAGCTTCATGTGATTTTCAATGTGCGGCTGTTGGCAAGACAGTCACGCAGGTATAGGCTGATAAGACTCTGGTACGGAGCACCAGCCCCATCATGACGATGCTTCTTCAGATTGGACGCTGAGGGGTTCTTGCGGGACTCCTGTTTGGAGAGATCGTATTCTGCTTTCAAGGTTGGCGGCCTTGCGGGCCGAAATGATGCGGATGATTGCACATATGCTCGCATGCTCAAATACCGCGCGCAAGGCGGGCGGCGTGGCTTGCGAGATGCCGTCGGTTGCATAGGTGTGCAACCAGACCTGGGTCGCCAAAACTGGGAGCCTGTTGGCATCTTGCGCCTGGCCGCCCCGAATGCGAAGGCGCTACCGTGCATGCGTTTGACATAGCCCGCGCAGGCAATAAGCCTTAGCGTGCGCCCAGATTCATGGGGGTAGGCCTACGCACGACGAATATGTTCAACGGTGATGTCCAGTTCTTCGAGAAGGCGAGGAAAGTTGAACTCTGGGTCATTCGACCACTTATTCCGCAGGCCCAATAACGTGCGTAGAGTCAACTCGTGGTATCGCTTAAACCGACGCAACTCAAAGAGCACCGCAGTTTGGCGGTCAATCCACACGACCTTGGTTTCCGGGTCCGTGGCGACCAACTCTTTGACAAGCCGGTGATATATCTCGAACTCCCTGTGTTCTTGGTCGCGCTTTCGAACGAGCACGAACTGAATCACCGACCAAATGAAAGCAACAGCCGCGCCAACGGCAGTCAGCGCTGCGGCGTTCGTAGTCAACATTGTTAGCACCTCGTTCATAGTATTCCCTCGAAGGCCTAAGAATTAGATAGACTGGCGGACATCCCGGTCAACTACAAGCTCGTGGTCTGATCACTGCAAGTACTTTGAACTATAGGCCATTGCAGTAACCCCATCTTGCACCAACAACCCCACCTGGCTGGCGGATCGGGTGTCCGTTCATCGGCCTCAACTCGCGGTTGCCACAGAGCAGGCCTACCCAAAACGGTGTTGACAAAGGAACCCCGGCAAACCAAGCCCAGATGCCCGCGACTGACGGCCAGGGAACGGATACCCGGTCCGCCAGCCCCACACAAGCCTTGGCGCGCAACCCGCGAGCGCAACAACCGCGGCAGCAACAAAAAAAATGGGCAACCAGCCCGACTCAATCCGGAATCAAGATAGTAGGCACCGCCTTGTCCATCATGTCCGGATAGTCCCGGCTGAAGTGCAGCCCCCGGCTCTCATGCCGTGAATGCGCCGAGCGCACGATCAGCTCCGCCACCTGCACCAGATTCCGCAGTTCCAGCAGGTCGCGCGTCACGTGGAAGTGGGCATAGAACTCCTGGATCTCACCCTGCAGCAGCGCGATGCGGTGTGATGCGCGCTCCAGGCGCTTGTTGGTGCGCACAATGCCCACGTAGTCCCACATGAAGCGGCGCAGCTCGTCCCAGTTGTGGGAGATGACCACGGCCTCGTCGGCATCGGTCACGCGGCTATCGTCCCATGCCGGCAGCGCGGCGGGTGCGGCCAACGGTGTGGCCAGGATATGGGTGGCAGCGGCGCGGGCGAACACCATACATTCCACCAGCGAGTTGCTGGCCAGGCGGTTGGCGCCGTGCAGTCCGGTGTAGGCGGTCTCGCCGATGGCGTGCAGGCCGGGCACATCGGTGGCGCCCATCAGGTCGGTGTGGATACCGCCGCAGGTGTAGTGTGCGGCAGGCACCACGGGAATGGGTTGTTTGGACATGTCGATGCCCAGCTCCAGGCAGCGCGCATAAATATTGGGGAAGTGCTCCAGGATAAAGGGCAGACCCTGATGCGAGATGTCCAGGTAGACACAATCGAAGCCGCCCTTCTTCATCTCGAAGTCGATGGCGCGGGCCACCACGTCGCGCGGTGCCAGCTCGGCCCGTTCGTCGTGGTTGGGCATGAAACGTGTGCCATCGGGCAGCAACAAACGCCCGCCCTCGCCGCGCACCGCCTCGGTGATCAAAAACGACTTGGCATGTGGGTGGTACAGGCAGGTGGGGTGGAACTGGATGAACTCCATGTTCGTGACCCGGCAACCGGCGCGCCAGGCGGCGGCAATGCCGTCGCCGGTGGCGGTGTCGGGGTTGGTGGTGTACAGATACACCTTGCCGGCGCCGCCGGTGGCCAGAATCGTGTGTGGGGCGCTGAAGGTGTGCACCTCATCGGTGGCCTCGTCCAGCGCGTACAGGCCCAGGCACTGGTTGGCGGCGCGCGGAATGTCGGGCGTGTGTTCGATCTTGTAGCGGGTGATCAAGTCCACCAGCGTGTGGTTCTCGAACAGCGTGATGTTGGGTGTGCGTCGCACGGTTTCTATCAACGTTTTTTGCACCGCCGCACCGGTGGCATCGGTCACATGCACGATGCGCCGGGCGCTGTGGCCGCCTTCGCGGGTCAGGTGCAAATGCCCGTCTTCTTGCGAGAACGGCACGCCCAGTTCGCGCAGCCAGGCGATGCTCTCGGGCGAATGCTCCACCACAAAACGCGTGGCCGCAGGGTCGGACAGGCCTGCCCCGGCCACCAGTGTGTCCTGCACATGGGAGTCAAAGCTGTCGCCCTCGGCCAACACGGCGGCAATGCCACCCTGCGCCCAGTTGCTGGAGCCATCCGACATGGCGCGTTTGGTCAGCACGGCGACGCGGTGCGTGGGCGCCAGGTGCAGGGCCGCGGACAGGCCGGCCAGGCCGCTGCCAACGATCAGGACGTCGAAATGGTGTTGTGTCGGAGAGGTGGAGAGGGTCATTCGATTGCTACTGAATTAATAGCTGCATACGCAGCATTCTCGGGGGCTATAGGCCAATTTCTCTTAAGGCGACTGGGTAAAACGGTTTATGCACTGGGCAGGCTCTGCAGCAGCAGGCGCTGCACATTGCCGCCCATGATGGCGCGGATGTCGTCGGCGCTGAAACCGGCCTTTTGTAAACCCTCGGTCAGCTGCGGCAGGCCGGTCACGTCAAACGGCGTGCGGGTTGCGCCGTTGAAATCCGAGCCCAGCGCCACATGCGCCACACCGACCTGGTTCACGGCGTAGCGAATCGCTTTGACGATGGCCGGCACGCTGGGGTCGCACACGGCGCCCTCCCAGTAGCCAATACCCACCACACCACCGGTGGCGGCAATACGCTTCAGATGGGCATCCGTCAGATTGCGCGGCCCGGGGCAGGTGCCGGCCACACCGGTATGCGACACCAACACAGGCCGCTTGGCCACGGCCAGCACGTCATCGATCAGCGGTTTGGAGGCATGGGCCAGATCGATCAACATGCCCTTGGCTTCCAGCCTGGCCACGACCTGGCGGCCAAACGGGGTCAAGCCGCCTTTATCCCAGCCATGGGCCGAGCCGCCGACTTCGTTGTCAAAAAAATGCGTCAGGCCGGTGATGCGAAAGCCGGCGTCATACAACCGGTCCACGTTCTCCAGCTTGCCCTCCAGCGGGTGCAGGCCTTCGGTGGCCAGCACGGCGGCCACACGCTGGTGGTCCGCAGTCCAGGCCTTGACGAAGGTCGCCATGTCCTGCTGGTTTTTCACCAGCACCAAACGGCCCTCGCTGTCCTGCACCGCCCGGTGCAGCTTCTCGCTCTGGTACAGGGCCCGCTGCAACAGGCTGCTCCAGGTGGCCACCGGCCAGCGCTGGGCCATGGCCAGCATGGTGATGCTGTCGGTGTCGGCGCTGTTGCGCTCGTAGTTCATGCCCTTGGGCGTCTTGGTGACCGTGGCAAACACCTGCAGCGCCATATGGCCGTCGAGCAGGCGCGGCAGGTCGGAGTGGCCGCGGTCATAACGCTGCAGCAGGTCACGGTTCCACAACAGGGCGTCGTCGTGTAAATCGGCCACAAACAAGGCCTGGTGTGCGGCGGTGGCCTGGGCGCTGGCCGCATAGGGTGCAGGGTGGATGACGGTGTTCATGCGCCCGTCCACGGCGGCGGGAATACTGAAAACTGCGGTTAAGCCCAGAACAACCAGCACCAGCGTGCCCATCAAAACCTTGCGCATCGTGGCGTGGCCCTTTGTCATTATTCGATTTTGTGCAGCGAGGCCAGATTGATCAGCGCGGATAACACTTCGGATTTAAAGCCGACCCGCGACTGGCCGTCCTGGTGGCCACCGCTCATGATCAGCTTTTGCAAGTATTCCACGCAATCGCGGTGGCCCCAGAATTTCTCGATCGCCAGTGCAATGCGGACATGGTGCTTGGCAATGATGGCCATTTCGTTGTCGATCCGCGCTTGCAGCGGCCGCTCATGCAGCGGCATGGGGCGCGTCGGCAAGTCGTCTTCCTCCCATTGCAGCGAGGGGAAGCCGGTCTCGTGAAATCGCGAATCATTTGGATCGTTTGGATCTGGCACCAGAAAAGTTTCCTGCGAAATGGATGGGCCACCCTCACCCTATTATTCAGCAAGCGCCCGCCGCACGCACGCCCCATAAACTATTGCATGGCAATAGTTTGCACAGTTCGCACTCTACCCGAAGCCGAGCGCCGCCGCGCCACCCGCCTGGGCTGGGACCCGGCGCAGACCACGGCACAATAGGCCCATGTCAAACCTACCTCCCTTTATTGCACCCGAACGGTTCACCGACGCCAAAGCCGCCCTGGCCCAGGTCATGCGCATTTACGACGGCAGCATTGCCCACCTGCGCCAGGCCATGCAACGTTTTGTGGCCGGTGACGACAGCATGGGCCATGTGCGGGCCTGTTATCCACTGGTGCGCATCCACACCGACACCGTGTCGCGCAACTTCATCCCCGACAGCGCCCGCCTGAGCTACGGCTTTGTGGCTGGCCCCGGCCGCTTCGAGACCACGCTGACCCGCCCCGACCTGTACAGCGACTACTACCTGGAACAGTTCAACCTGCTGCTGCAGAACCATGGTGTGGAACTGGAGGTGGGCACCAGCGCCCAGCCGATTCCCGTGCACTTCTCGTTTGCTGAGAACGACCACGTGGAGGGCAACCTGAGCGCCCAGCGCCGCACGCTGATGCGCGACGTGTTCGACCTGCCCGACCTGGCGGCCATGGACGACGGCATTGCCAATGGCACCTACCAGGTGCGCCCCGGCGAACCCCAGCCGCTGGCGCTGTTTACCGCCCCCCGCGTCGACTACTCGCTGCACCGGCTGCGCCACTACACCGGCACGGGGCCCGAGCATTTCCAGAACTTCGTGTTGTTCACCAATTACCAGTTCTACATCGACGAGTTCATCACGCTGGGCCATGCGGCCATGGGCGACCCGAACAGCGAATACATCGCCTTTGTCGAGCCGGGCAATCTCATCACCCGCCGCGCGGGTCTGCCGGCCGAGGCCGTGGACGCGCTGGGCAAGGAGCCGCCACGCCTGCCGCAGATGCCGGGCTACCATCTGGTGCGGGCCGACCGCACGGGCATCACCATGGTCAACATCGGTGTCGGCCCGGCCAACGCCAAGAACATCACCGACCACATCGCCGTGCTGCGGCCCCATGCCTGGATCATGCTGGGCCATTGCGCCGGTCTGCGCAACAGCCAGCAACTGGGCGACTACGTGCTGGCCCACGGCTACGTGCGCGAAGACCATGTGCTGGACGAAGAGTTGCCGCTGTGGGTGCCGATTCCGGCGCTGGCCGAAATCCAGGTCGCGCTGGAACAAGCCGTGGCCGACATCACACAAATCAAGGGCGCGGCGCTGAAAAGCATCATGCGCACCGGCACCGTAGCCAGCACCGACAACCGCAACTGGGAACTGCTGCCCGACAACCAGCCCCAGCGCCGCTTCAGCCAGAGCCGCGCCGTCGCCTTGGACATGGAAAGCGCCACTATTGCGGCCAATGGTTTCCGCTTCCGCGTGCCGTATGGCACCTTGCTGTGTGTCAGCGACAAGCCGCTGCACGGCGAGATCAAGCTGCCCGGCATGGCCAACCATTTCTACCGCGAGCGTGTGGACCAGCACCTGCGCATCGGCATGCGGGCGGTGGAGCTGTTGCGCACCCAGGGCTCGGAGCAACTGCATAGCCGCAAGCTACGCAGCTTCCAGGAAGTGGCCTTTCAATAGGTTTTATACCGAGCCACAAAGGGTGTAAGGTTGAGACTTCACAATTTCGGCGCCTGAATAACGAACCATGAACCCAAGCAGACGCAGACAACTTCGATGGATAGCAGCCTCGCTGCTCATCCTGATCGTGTATTTCATCTGGACCACCGACAAGATCACCTTCCAGGGTGAGCGCACGGTCTACACCGTCAACTGTGCCAACGGGGCCTGGGACGGCAAACGCTGCACCGGTGAGATGACGGCCGGACCGCGCTACCGCTTCCGCGCCTTGAAGGCACGCGGCGAGGTCTTGTTCTGGGTGCTGGGTAACAACGAGCCATCGGCCAAACTGACCGGCTGCAGCATCCAGGATGGGCGCAATTGGACCTGTCCGGTCACTGCCGACGCCAAGCAGTCCATTACCCTGGGGCTGGCGAGCGGTGATCCACTGGTCAACCCGGCGTGGCCAACCCGCCCGCTGTATTCAGTCTCCAAGATGACCTGGATCTTCCTGGACAACGGCTGGTCGGTTACCAATGTGGCCAAACAAGGCGTTTGAGTCTCGTGTGTAGCGCAGGTCCACAACCCGCCTAACTTCCGAACTTCCGGCCCCCACTCCCCCCAGCCCCCTCGCCCGAGGGGGCTGGGGGGAGTGGGGGCCGGAAGTTCGGAAACTCGGTAGTTCAGGCGTTCGCTGCAGCCGCCTTGATCATGTCAGCCGCCTTCTCCGCAATCATGATGACCGGCGCGTTGGTGTTGCCACTGACCACCTGCGGCATGATGGACGCGTCCACCACACGCAAGCCCTGGATGCCATGGACGCGCAGCTCGTGGTCCACCACGTCCAGTGAACCCTTGCCCATGCGGCAGGTTCCCACCGGGTGGTAGATGGTGTCGGCATAGTCGCGCACGAACTGCTCCAATTGCAGATCGGTTTGGGCCTGTGCCGAATGCGCCACCTCCTTGCCGCCCAGGCCGGCCAGTGCCGGCTGGCCGAGCAGTTCCCGCATGATGCGCACGCCGCGCACCAGCCGCTCCATGTCGTCGCGCACGCCCAGAAAATTGGGATCAATCACCGGCGCGGCAAACGGGTCCTTGCTGGCCAGCGTCACGCTGCCGCGGCTCAGGGGGCGCAGCAGGCAGACGTGGCAGGAGTAGCCATGGCCAAACACCGTGGCGCGGCCATGGTCGACCAGCTTGCCAATGACAAAGTGAAACTGCAGGTCTGGCGTGCTCTCACTGGGCTGGCTTTTGACAAAACCACCGGCCTCGGCAAAGTTGGTCGTCAGCGCTCCGGTGCGGTAGTTGCGCCATTCGAACATGCCTTTGACCACGTTCACGATACCGGTCAACGACAGGCCAAAACTGTCGGTGAGTTTGGGAGCCTTCATGACCTGGACCACGTCCACATGGTCGTGCAGATTTTGCCCCACGCCCTCCAGGTCGTGCACGCAGGCTATACCTTTTTCGACCAGGTATTTGCGTGAGCCTATGCCGGACAACATCAGTATCTGCGGCGACTGCAAGGCCCCGGCGCACAGCAACACTTCGCGCGCGGCGTGCAACTGTTTGGTCTGGCCCTCATGTACAAACTCCACACCCACGGCACGCTGGTGCTCCAGCAGGATGCGGGTGGTGTGCGCACCGGTGAATACACGCAAGTTGGGCCGCTTCAGGCTGGGAGTCAGGTAGGCCTTGGCCGCGCTGCAGCGCTCGCCATTGCGGTGGGTGACCTGGTACATGCCCACACCCTCCTGGCTGGCACCATTGAAGTCGGGATTGACTATATGCCCGGCCTGCCGACCAGCCTCCACAAACACCGGCCCCAGCCGGTTCGGACTGGTCAGATCCATGACATGCAGCGGCCCCTCGACGCCGTGAAATGCATCGGGTCCGCGCTGGTTGTCTTCGGCACGTTTGAAGTAGGGCAAGACCTCTTTGTAGGACCAACCCGGGTTGCCCAGCGTCGCCCAGTGGTCATAGTCCTCGCGCTGGCCACGGGTGTAAACCATGGCGTTGACCGAGCTGGAGCCGCCCAGCACCTTGCCCCGGGGCTGGTAGCCGCGCCGCCCGTTCAAACCGGGCTGCACCGTGGTTTCGAACTTCCAATTCTCGCCACCCGTCTTGGCCAGCAATGCCAGGCCGGCCGGGCAGTGGATCAGCAGATTCTTGTCGGCCGGTCCGGCCTCCAGCAGCGCGACGGTAACACCCAGGTTTTCGGTCAGGCGCGCGGCCAACACGCAACCGGCAGAGCCGCCACCGATAATGATGTAGTCGAACTTTCCGTCTTCTGCCATGGGGTGTCGTCGCTTTCTTGTTGTGTAAGTGTGCCGCCCTCCGTAGCCGGCACCTACGCCGCACGATAGCCGAGCCAAAGGTGCCTGACCAGCCCGATTTACCCGGATATCGTAGGGGCTTTGAATTTATATTGTGTGCAATTTAATTGCTCACTATAATTAAAGCCATGCCCACCAAAGCCCCACCGTCGATACCCAACCCCGCGCTGCTGCTGGACAACCAGTTGTGTTTTGCGCTGTATTCGGCGTCGTTGGCCATGACCAAGCTGTACAAGCCGCTACTCGATGGCCTGGGGCTGACCTATCCGCAATACCTGGTGATGCTGGTGCTGTGGGAAGAAGATGGACCCAGCGTCTCCAGCCTGGGTGAACGCCTGAACCTGGACTCCGGCACGCTGACCCCCTTGCTCAAACGCATGGAAACCGCCGGTTGGCTGGTGCGCCAGCGCTCCAGCGAAGACGAGCGCCGCGTGCATGTATGGCTCAGCCCCACCGGCCAGCAGCTGCAACAGCAGGCGGCCCATATACCCGGCTGCGTTGCCACCCAGAGTGGTGTGGCACTGGGCGAGCTGGTAGCACTCACCGGCCAGATCAAACACATGCGCGACGCCCTGCTGGCCCGCACTGACCAACCCGCCTCCTGATCTCGTTACCGCAGACAAGCTGACCATGACGACCTCCACCACTTATTTGCGCGGCATCACACGCGCACTGCAATCACAAACCCGCCTGTTCGCCACGGCCATGGCCTTGAGCCTGGGCGTGACCGCTATCAGCCAGGCCGCCGACACCACCGCCCTGTTGGTCAAGGTGGATGACAGCAGCTTCCGTTGCATGCGCCAGATGACGCCGGTGCGCCACTTTTTTGTCGACAGCCTGACCGGTGATCTGGCCGCCACGCTGGTTGCCGCCAACGCGCCAAAGGGTGCCAGGTACCCGGCTGGCTCCGTGGTGCAATTGGTCCCTACGGAAGTGATGGTCAAGCGTGAGCCCGGCTTCAGCCCGGCCACCGGCGACTGGGAGTTTTTTGAGCTGGAAGTGAATGCCCAAGGCTCCAAAATCGGTAAGCGTGGCTTTGCCGAGGTCAACAACCGCTTTGGCAAAAATTGCTTCACCTGCCACGTACCGGCCCGCGAACCGTGGGACTTCATCTGCGAATCCAACCGCGGCTGCGAAGCCATACCCGTGGACCACGAAATGACCGGCGCCCTGCAGCGCTCCGACCCGCGCTGTGGCCCTGCGGTGCCCGAATCCGGCGACATGCTGGCGCTGTTGAAGCTGCGCAGCCTGGTCACCATTGGCAGCACCGTCGCCTGGTTCAAGAACCTGTTTTAAAACCGCGTTTTTCTTCTCCCACCTTTTTTGTTTACCCACCCGCTCCACACCGGAGCATTCACCTAGAAAGCAGCACTGCCATGACAACCAAAATTGAAAAAGTCATTTACCAAGCCCACGCCAAATCCACCGGCGGCCGTGACGGCACAACCCGCACATCGGATGGCCTGTTGGACCTGAAGCTTGCCGTGCCAAAGGAAATGGGCGGCCCCGGCAACGGCGTCAACCCTGAGCAGTTGTTTGCCGCTGGTTACAGCGCCTGCTTCATCGGCGCCATGAAGTTTGTCGCTGGCATGCAAAAGATTGCACTGCCAGCGGACACCAGCATCGACGCCACCGTCGGCATCGGCCAGATCCCGGCCGGTTTTGGTATTGAAGTGCAATTGAACGTCAGCATCCCTGGCATGGAGCGCGCTGCCGCCCAGGCTTTGGTGGACAAGGCCCACGCCGTGTGCCCCTACTCCAATGCAACCCGCGGCAACATCGAAGTGACCATCACGCTGGCCTGATACGCAGCGAGCAGGCGGCGGCGCACACGCGCTACCGCTGACACAAGATGCCCAGTTTGGCGCAAATCAACCCGATGTGGGTATGATTTGTACCCGAACTGGGTTTTTTTAAGAGAACCCCAAGAAAAATTCGACTCCAGCCCTCGTCGGATAATCATTTGTTGCTATTAAATACATAGCAAAATCCCTGTAGACCGGGGCCGCACCCGCCGACCCCTTGCATTTCGCAGCCGCAGGTTTAGTATTCCTCCAGGTTTACACCGCATTGGAGGAGCCGATGAAAAAGCACCGTGTGTTGTGGTTGTCGTCCACGCTGGCGGCCTGGGCTGCACTGGCACTTGTGGCGGCAAGCCCGGCCCTCGCCGACAAGGTGGCGGTGGTCACCGAAGAAATGGCCCCCTACAACTTCATCGATGAGAAGGACAAGTCGGTCAAGGGCCTGTCCACCGAACTGGTCCACGAGATCCTCAAGCGTGCCAGCATCGACTACCAGATCGAAATTTTCCCCTGGGCCCGCTCCTACCGCATGGCGCAGGAAAACCCCAACGTTGCCATCTACTCCATGGGCCGCAACGAAGAACGGGAAAAAATGTTCAAGTGGGTCGGCATCATCGTCAACCGCGAGGTATTTTTGTACAAGCTCAAGGGCCGCCCCGAAGTCAAGGCCGCCAGCGTGGCCGAGCTCAAATCCTATAAGCTGGGCGGCATCCGGGACGGCGTGCGCACCATGTACCTGAAGAAGGAGGGCCTGACAGTGGAAGAGGCCACCGACGACGCCAGCAACCTCAAAAAACTGCAGTCCAAACGCATCGATGCTTTTCCCATCGACGAGCCGAATCTGGTCTACCTATCCGAGAAAAATGGCGTCGATTTCGACTCCATGGAACGCCTGCTGAAACTCGAAAAAATGTCCGGCGGCCTGTACATGGCCTTCAGCATAAAGACCCCTGACGAAACAGTCGAAAAATGCCGCGCCGCGCTGGACAGCATGGTCAAGGACGGCACCTTCAACAAGATCACCGCCAAGTGGCTGAAGAAGAAGTAGCGGGGCCGTGGTGGCTTACAGGCTGGTGGTACCAGGCACCTTGGGGATTCCGCTGCCCAGGCGCTGCGCGGCATGCGACAGCGACTGGTCCAACGCATCCATCATGCTGATGGACAGTGCGACGCCGGATTTGGAAGACAGAAATTTGACGTACTGCTCCAGCATCTTGTCGCTGGCCGCCTGGTAGGTCACAGCCGACATCGACAGCGCCACGCCAACGTTGGCCGCCACCATTTGCGGCCGCTGTGCTGCGAACGCCTTGCGCAAATCCTTGGCGGATCCTTTGGTCGAATGTGGCATGGCGTTTGCCACACCCTGCAGGATGGCCACCGTGATATTGATTTCCATGGTCGCCATGGCCTCGGCAGCCCGCGAGGCCTTGACGATCTGGCTCAACAGGGACTGGCGCCTGGACGAGGCCTGGGCCAGCGCCTTGTTGCCATCGGCCATAACCCGGTTCATGTCGTCAAAGTTGGCCGAGAAGGCCTCCTCCATCGCCGTGATCTGCCGTCCGGTCGGACTGTCGAACCATTTCAGCGCGTCGACACTCTGGGCCGGCGTGACGTCGCGTGTCAGGACCTGCAACGCGGTGTCCCGTAGCCGGTTGGCGGCAAAGGCATCTTCGGCAACCTGCTCCAGGCGCTTGAGGTCCTGCGGCGGCAGGCTTCCGTCCTGCGAGGCCTGCGCCATACCACCCTTCACCTGGACCGCGAGGTCTGCCAGTTGCGACCAGATACCCGACTTGCGCATCAGCGCCTCCGCCGTTGCGACAGGCACCTCGGCGGCCGCCAGGCCATGCAGACACATCAGCGCAAGGCAGGCCCAGGCGTGGCGAAGGTTTGGTTTCATGGATGCTCCGGTAAATACGAGAAAACTGGTTTTGCCGCCGGGCCGCCCCAAGGCAAAACGCGCCCCCTCGGGGGGCAGCGACCCGCGCAGCGGTGGAGCGTGGGGGCTAAACATAAGGCAACTGCTTGAACATATTGATGTTCGTGGGCAGGTAACCCAGCTTTTTGTACAGCGCCTGTGCCCCCGTGTTTTGGCCAAACACGTGCAGCGCGATGCCAGCCAGCCCGCGATTCAGCACTTCGACTTCCAGCGCGGCAAAGGCCCGGCTGGCGTGGCCCTTGCGCTGGTGTTCCTGGTCAATGGACACATCGTAGACAAATGCGACACGTTGGCCACCACGCTCTTGCGCCGCAAACCACAACATGCCGATCTGCTCGGACGTAGCGCCCTCGCGCACGGTAAACAGAAAATTGTCCGGCGTGGCCAGCCCCAGGGGCAGGGAGTCCGTGTACACCTTGCGCGACAACTCCAGCGACTCGGCCTGTGACCACTGCCCGGCCTTGACCTTGTCCTGTGCAAAATCGGGAATGGCAAAAGCCAGGTAAGCGGCGAATTCGGCTTCGCCCATCGGGGACAAAAGGGTCATGTATGTTCTGGGCGGTCCAGATGCTGTGGAAAGAGCCGCAATCATAGGTCCGAAAACAGCCAGCCAAAGACGCGGCCCAGCCCTAGCATGGCCTTCCATGACTTTATGCAATTGAATGGGAGCGTTCCATGCCAGCCGATACCACCACCCGACTGCCTTACAAAATCCTCCCGGTGCACACCGCGTTTTTGACAAGCGCGCGCGACCGGGGCTTGGACGACCTGGCCCAGACTGTCGAGCGGCATGTAGCCAGTGGCGGAGAACCCTGCAGAGATGTCTTCCGCAGGGCCGCACCGGGCGAGGCCATACTGCTGGCCAGCTACTCGCCGTTTGAATTGGCCACGCCGTACAAGGAGTTTGGCCCGGTCTTTGTGATGGCCAACGCTGCACGCCACACGCCACCGCCGGACAGCCTGGCCGCGCTCGCGCGCAACGGCTATCTGGGTGAACAGTTTGTGCTGCGCGCCTACTCGGCCGCGGAGCGCATCGTGGACGGAGTCGTCGTCACACGCGAGCAAGCCGAAGACCAACTGCAGACCATGCTGCGCGACGCTGAGGTGTGTTTTGTGCTGGTGCGTTTTGCCGGTTATGGTTGTTATGCGTGTCGCATCGAACGGGTCTAAGCTTCGGCGCGCGCGATGACCACGCGGCTAGACGCCTGGGGCAGGCTTCTAGCCACCGAGCGTGGCCTGTGGGGTTGGACGCAGCAATAGCCGCAATGCCAAACAGACAATAAACGCCGGCAACCAGACCCACAACAATTCGGATTGCAAAACTGCCCAGCCTCTGGCGCTAAACACCCGCCGCAGACTGAGCGGCGAGACTTCAATGACCTGCCACGGCGCAAACACCCGCACGTCCGACAGCGGCCACCACAGCGCCGCGCCAAGCCCGCCGTTGGTGAACATGTCCAGCACGCCGTGTGATGCGGTGCAGACGGCGACAAACAAAAATGCGGTACTTCGTCGAGCCTTCAAATGCTGCGCCAACGCAAAGGCCACCAAGGCCACGACCAGCGCAAACACCAGCGAATGGCTGGCACCCCGGTGACCCAAAGCGTCACCGTATGCGACGTGGAAACGAAACGCCACCACGTCCAGATCCGGCAGGATAGACGCAACCACCCCGACCACCAGTAAACGCGCGGGTATGCGCCGCGCACCCAGTCCCAGGCCAAGGGCTAGCGGAACTGCGGCGTGGGTCAGTATGGTGGGCATTGAGGGTGATTGTCAGGGTGCGCTAGGGTAATCCGCAAATGTGGCGGAAGCCAGGCTGCGCATAAAGCGGCTGACTGCAGCAGCGGCGGGAACAGGACATGCCTGCAGCAACAAGTGCGGCCCGGCAATGGACTGCATCTCCACCGAGGGCAGGCTGGCTTGGACTTCAGCCGTGGCACGGGCGGGCAGCAGGTAATCCTGCTTGGCCCGCAGATACAAAACCGGAATCTTGGCTGCGGCCAGGTGCGCTCGAACGTCGACCTGCAACACGGCGCGCAGCCGCGCCTGCAAGGTTACCGTCGATACCTGGGCCAGTGCGTTGGACAGCGCGGTGCGCAAAGCCGCCGTGGAATACCGGCCCAGCAAAACTGGCACCATCGCCGCAATCGGTGCCGCCTTCAGCGGCGCAAACTTCAGCAAACCGCCAAACACCGCGAGCTGCGGACGCGGGTTGCGCAGGAAGGTGCAGCACAACACAACGCCTATCAGGCCCGGCGGCGGCGCAGCCGACAGCGACGCAGCAATCGGCCCCGAAAAAGACTCGCCCAACACCACGTAACGCGTGTTGTGCGGCAACTGCGATCGAACCAGTGCCTCCAGTTCCGCATAACCCATTGCAACGTCATCGGGGTAGCGGATGCACAGGGTATTGCACAGGCCGCCCATGGCGGCGACAAAGGGCGCAAACATGTTCCCGGTGCCATCCATGCCAGGCAGCAACACCAGTGTGGGCTTTTCCATTCGATTAGCCTTCGGTAGGTCAACGCCCTGTGACAGCCTCAAACTTTCACGGTCGACTGGGCGCTGAGCAGGGGGTGCTGCAGGGTCTTGTCACCATAGGTTCGCAAGACCTGGGAAATCACCACCTGGTAGCCGCTGAGCCATTCGCTGTAACGCCTCTTGGCTTCCAGGTGTTGAGGATGTGCCATCAGTTGCTTCAGACCGTCCTCGCAACTCCAGTAGTAGACGTTGGAGATGCGGCCGGTCTTGGGGTCCTCCCAGGCTTCCTCGCCCAGGTAACCCTCGGTCTCCTTGGCTGCGGCGGCAATCAGTGCGTCCAGCCGGTGGAAGTCGTCGTCGAACTGCTTGGTGTCAAAAATAAAGGTTGCAGAGTACATGGTGCCCCGGTCAAAAGTGCAAGTTGCCTACAAAATGGCCAATTACACCCAAAATGGGTATTTCAGACCACTGCTTGGATAAAACAGGGCGGTAGCCCTCGTACCACATGAATACATCGCTACAAATAGCATAGCGATTTTTCGTCCACTATGCAGCGGCAGCGGGACCGTATTGTGCATGCGTATTGCGCGCCCGCTTCACGGGGCGGCAAAGTAGTCACTGACCGAATACCGCTCACCGGACAGCAGGGCGGGTTCGGCCATGATCTTGAGCAGCGCCTGGGCGACGACGGCCGGGGCCACCAGTTCGCCATCCGCCTGGCGCTGCACAAAACGCTGCAGTTGCGGAAAGTCCGACGCAGAACTGGAGCGGATCTCGGCCCGGTTCCGACAGGTCGGTGCAGATCGAGTAGGGGTGTGGTGCCGTGCGCGAAAACTCGATCACTTCATAACCCTGTGTGCTGAGCTGCTCACAGAGTTCCAGGCCAAGACCGCGAGAGCCGCCGGTGACGATTGCGATGCGCATGGTGGGAATCCGGGTAGTTTTTTTTTGACCTTGCAATTCTAGGTGTCGGTGGGCTTCGCACCGTGCGGCGAGTAGCATGGCGGCCATGGTGCGGGCTCTTTGATCAGATGGGTTGAAAGAATTTCCCTTCTGCCCCGACCAACCTGCACACACATTAGCAACCGGAGCATTTCCATGACACTACGCCACTTCTTCATCTTGCTCACCGCCCTGGGTCTGTCAGCCGCCAGCCTGGCGCAAACACCAGCCCCCAAGCCTGCGGCTACCACTGCCCCCGTCGTCAGCACCGCCAAGGCCACGTTTGCCGGTGGCTGTTTCTGGTGTGTGGAGTCAGACTTTGACAAGATCCCGGGTGTGATCTCCACCACGTCGGGCTACACCGGCGGCAAGACCGCCAACCCCAGTTATGAGCAGGTGTCCAGCAACAGCACCGGCCACGCCGAGGTGGTGGAGGTGGTGTATGACACGGCCAAGGTCAGCTACGAGCGGCTGGTGGCTTATTACTGGCACACGATAGACCCCACCGTTAAAGACCAGCAGTTCTGTGACCGCGGCTCGCCCTACCGCTCCGCGATCTTTGCCCATGGCGAGGAGCAACTGAAGATCGCCCAGGCCTCGCGCGCCGCGCTGGAAAAGTCCAAACCCTTCAAGGAACCCATCGTCACCGACATTGTGCTGGCCGGCCCGTTCTACCCGGCAGAGGACTACCACCAGGACTACTACAAGAAGAATCCGATCCGCTACAAGTACTACCGCACCAGCTGTGGCCGTGATGCGCGGCTGCAGCAGTTGTGGGGCGATCAAGCGGGACACTAGACTTTTGTTCTCTTAGGAAACAAGCGCAGATGTGCAGCGACTAGTGGCTCGCAAAATTCCCCGTTCGCCCTGAGCTTGTCGAAGGGCTCGCGAGGGCTTCGACAGGCTCAGCCCGAACGGAGATTTCTTGAGCTGGCGCACTCGCTCCCAAGCGCCGGTTGTCGCTTCGTTCCCCGGATTCTGCAGTCCGTCCCTTGCCACTGGCGGGGCGGGCGGGGCCGTCGTATTCTGAGCCCCATAACGCGTAAACACCTCCGGTTTACGCCACCTCCCAACTTGCAGCAGGCTCCAGCACCATGTTCAAAACAATCGGCGATCTGATCCACAAAACTCCCTGGTGGGGTTTGATACTCGGGGGCATCAGCACGCTGGTGCTGTTGGTGCTGTTCACACTGCCGGTGCAGGTGATACGCCTGGTCGACAGTGGCGACACACCGGCCGAGCGCCATGCCATCCAGCGCGAGGTCGGCTTGGCGGTCGGCAGCAAGGCGCTGAACCTGGCCCAGGGTGTGGTCAGCACCATCAAGGAACGCTCCAGCGACCCCGAACGCCTGCGTGAACTGGACCGCGCGCTGGCCGAGATCGAACGCGCCCGCAGCGAACTGGTACGTGCGCAGAACGGTGTCGAGGATGCGGTGATGGACAGTGCCCGCGAGGCCGCCGAAGCGGCGATGGATGCGGCGATCGAAGCCGCCGAAGCGGCGCTGGATGCGGCCACAGAGGCGCGCCTGGCCGTGGAAGAAACCCGGCAGGATGCCCTTGAGCGCCTGCGCGACAAGGGTGTGGACGTCAGCGGCGCGATACGTTCGTTTGAGCAACTGCTGGCCTCGGCCCGCGAGAACGAAAACTCTGCCCGCGAGTCACTGGCCGCGCTGCGCGCCCTGCCCGATGAAGCCAAGGGCATAGCCGCACCGCGGCTCTATACACGCCCGCAGATGGAACTGCCGCCCGAGACCAAGGACAGCATCCGCGCCAAGGTCGGTGGAGATGTGTGGCGCGTGGCCGTGGGGTCGGCCGCAATATTGGCCTTTATCCCGCTGTTCCTGATGTTGATCATTGCCAAGTTTTTTATTGGCCGTTCCCGCCAGGCCCAGGCATTGGTCGAACGCAAAACGCGGGAAGCCGAACTCAGCGACGTCAGCCGCCAGGTGACCGAGGCGCGGCTGCAGACCTTGCAAGCCCAGGTGGAGCCGCATTTTCTGTACAACACGCTGGCCAACGTGCAGGCCTTGAATGAAGTTGACCCACCCGCCGCCAACTTGATGGTGGGCCACCTGATCCAGTACCTGCGCGCCTCTTTGCCAAAGATGCGCGAGAGCACGTCCACGGTCGGCCAAGAGCTGGAACTGGTGCGCGCCTACCTCAACATTTTGCAGATGCGCATGGGCGCGCGGCTGGAGTTTTCCATCACCGCCGCGGAGGATCTGCTGGCTTATGCGTTCCCGCCGATGATGCTGCCCTCGCTGGTGGAAAACGCCATCAAACACGGCCTGGAGCCGCAGCGCGAGGGCGGCCGCATCGACATCGTGGTGGAGCGTGTGCAAGAGGGCGCGAGCCAATACCTGCGGGTGCAGGTCAAGGACACCGGCAAGGGCCTGACGGACCAAAGCCCACAAGCGGGTAGCGGCCTGGGCCTGACCAATTTGCGGGAGCGCCTGGCCGCACTGTATGGCAGCAGCGGGCGCTTCTGGCTCACCTCCAACGAGCCCAAGGGCGCCGTGGCAGCGCTGGAGGTGCCGCTGCAATCGGCCGCCGCCTTTCAGGCATCACAACCCGAGACCTCGACCGGCAACGGCGCCCGCGCCACGGCGGTCGCAGCCGCGGCGCCAGCCGCAGCGCCAACCAAGGGCTGGGGTCGTGTGTGGCAAACCACCAGCAAAACGCACAGCCTGTGGGCCCGCCTGTTAGCGCGCACCTTCATCGTCTTGGTGGTGGTGCTGGCGGGTGTATTGCTGGCCGGCTTTGTTGCGCTGCTGACCGGCTGGTTGCCGGTACATGTGGGCGATTTGCAGCTCGACGGCATCGAGAGCCTGGCCGTCGGATCGGTGGGCTTGCTGATAGGTTTTGGTGCCACGGCGCTGGCGATTGCGATGGTGCTGGCCGTTGTCTACGGATTGGGCTTTCTGTTTGCCGCCTTGGTCGTCTTTATTCCGGCGGTGATACTGATGGGGGTGTTCCCGTTTCTGGCGCCGTTCATACTGATGGGTCTGGGCCTGTGGTGGCTGCTCACGCGGCGCAGCCGGGCCTGAAACCACCCACGCCACAACCAAGAACCATGCAGTACACCGCCGTTATTGCCGAAGACGAACCCATTTTGCGGGCCCAGCTGAAAGCCAAGCTGGCCCGCATGTGGCCCGAACTCTCTATCGTCGCCGATGTGGGCGATGGCGAGGCCGCGCTGGAGGCCATAGACGAACACCGTCCACAGTTGGCGTTTCTGGACATCCAGATGCCGGAGATGACGGGCCTGGAAGTGGCCAAGAGCCTGGCCGCCAACCGGGGGCTGCGCTGCCACGTGGTGTTTGTCACCGCCTTCGACCAATACGCGGTAGAGGCCTTCGACGCCAATGCAGTGGACTATGTGCTGAAGCCGTATACGGATGAGCGCCTGCTGGCGGCCGTGAACCGGCTCAAGGACCGCCTGGTCATCCAACCCGCTCCGGTGCAGAACCTGGATGCACTGGTCGCCCAGTTATCCGCCCGCCTGCAGCCCCATCCGCAACGCCTGAACTGGATCAAGGCCTCGATTGGCAGCCAGTTGCGCCTGATACCCATTGATGAAGTCTTGTTCTTCCAGTCCGACGAGAAATACACGCTGGTCGCAACCCAGGAGCTGGACGCGTTGATACGCACCCCGATCCGTGAGCTGCTGGACGGGCTGGACGGCCACACGTTCTGGCAGATCCACCGCTCCATCGTCGTCAACGCCAGGGCCATCGAATCCGTGTCGCGGGACTTCCGCGGCCAGGCCACGGTGAAGATCAAGGGCCGCCCCGAGAATTTATCGGTGAGCCGATCCTTCTCACATTTGTTCAAGCAGATGTAGTCCGCCGCGCAGGCGGGCTGCTGGCCCCGCCGTGTCCCCCACGTGCCCCGGCCCGGTTGTTGCGCAGTCAGGATTGCATTAAGGTAGTGCCATGAATACCTCTGACACCACCACCACCGAATTCCTGGTCCGCAAGGACCAGCTGGGCACCACCACCTGGCGCAGCGCCAACCCCAACACACTGGCCGACGGCCAGGTCCGCGTAGGCATCGAACGTTTTGCGCTGACCTCCAACAACATCACCTACGCGGCCATGGGTGATGCCATGCAGTACTGGCAGTTCTTCCCCGTAGTGGATACGGACAGCGACGGCGTGGCCTGGGGCCGCATTCCGGTCTGGGGCTTTGGCACGGTGCGCGAATCGCGCCACCCCGACCTGCCGGTGGGTGAACGCCTGTATGGCTACTTCCCGATGTCGAACACGGTGGACCTGACCCCCGCCAAGGTGTCGGCCGGTTCGTTCTTTGATGGGGCGCCGCACCGTGCCCAATTGCACGCCGTCTACAACCAATACATGCGCTGCGCCACCGATCCGTTCTACAGCGCCGACAGTGAAGACGTGCAGGCCCTGCTGCGGCCGCTGTTCATCACCTCGTGGCTGATTGACGATTTCCTGGCCGACAACGATTTCTTTGGCGCCACCGCCAACCCGGCGCAGCCCGCGCTGTTGTTGCTGTCCAGCGCCTCCAGCAAGACCGCCTATGGCACGGCCTTTCAACTGGCCCAGCGCACGGGTGTGCAAGTGATCGGCCTCACATCGCCCGGCAACGTGGCGTTCTGCGAAAGCCTGGGTTGTTACCACCAGGTGTTGACCTACAACCAACTGGACCAGATCGCACCCGACGCGCCCAGCATTTATGTGGACTTTGCCGGCAACGCCGGTTTTCGCAAGGCCTTGCACACCCATTGCACGGGGCTCAAATACAGCAGCTCGATTGGCGCCACGCATGTGGAGAACATGGGCGGCGCCAAGGACGTGCCCGGCCCCAAGGCCACACTGTTTTTTGCGCCCGCGCAGATCAAGAAACGCAGCAGCGAATGGGGTGCGCAGGGCCTGGGCCAGCGCCTGGTGCAAGCTTGGCAGGCTTTTGCGGCCCAGGTCTCCAACCCCGCGCGGCCCTGGTTGCGGGTGGAACAGCACACGGGCCAGGCGGCGGTGCAGGCGGCCTACCAGCAGGTCTTAGGCGGCAAGGGTGACCCACGGCAAGGGCACATGCTCTCACTTTGACTGCAACTTTGGAGTCAGTGAGTTCAGGCATGATCGAGCGTGGCCCGCCCAACCCGGTGGGCCACGTTTATGGGAGCCCACGTGCGACTTGCCTTACTGTCCGACATCCACGCCAACATCCAGGCCTTTGACGCCTGCCTGAGCCACGCACGCGCGCAGCAGGCGCAACGTTTTGTTTTCCTGGGTGACATGGTGGGTTATGGGGCCGATCCGGGGGCCGTGGTGGACCGCATCAGGCTGCTCGCCGAAGAGGGCGCCCTGGCCATCCAGGGCAACCACGACGCCATGGCCGTCACACCCCCTCTCGAAATCAAGACCGTGGGTGACAGCACCGCCAACTGGACCCACCACCAACTCTCTCCCGACCAGCTCGACTGGATCAGCCACTTGCCGCTGACCGTGCAGCACGACAACATCTTATTTGTGCATGCCAGCGCCAACGAGCCCCATTTGTGGCGCTACGTCTACGACCACAAGGCGGCAAAGGCCAGCCTGGACGGCGCGGCCGCTTGGCCCGGTGTGCAGTATGTATTTGGCGGCCATGTGCATCTGCAGACTTTGTATTACCGGGGCGCAGGGGACGGGTTGATGCCCTTTCTGCCCCAACCCGGTATCGCCATTCCCGTACCCAAACACCGCCAATGGCTGGGCACCGTGGGCTCGGTCGGCCAGCCCCGCGATGGCAACACACGGGCCATGTACTGCCTGTTCGACACCGAGCGCGCGCAGCTCACCTTCCACCGCATACCCTACGACCACGTTGCGGCCGCCAACGCCATCCGCCGCGCCGGTCTGCACGAATTTTTTGCGGACCGCCTGGAGAAGGGGCGATGAAGTTGTTGGAGCCGGGCGAGGTCGTGGATGGCTTTGCAATAGACGAGTGCATCCACTCCGGCGGCATGGCCCACATCTACCGCGTGCACTACGCCGATGGCCAGAGCGACCCGGGTTTTGCGATGGCGATGAAGGTGCCGCGCATGACCGCTGGCGACGGTGCCGAAAACATTGTCAGCTTCGAGATCGAGTGCCAGATCCTGCAGGTGCTGCAGGGCAGCCATGTGCCGCGCTTTGTGGCCGCCGGCGACCTGGCGCGCCTGCCCTACCTGGTCATGGAATACATCAGCGGCGAAACGCTGGAGCAGCGCATGGCTGCCGAACCCACGCCCGGTGTGGAGCGAATCGCCCGGCTGGGCACAGCCATGGCACGCGCCGTGCACGCCCTGCATCTGCAGAACACCGTACACCTGGACCTGAAGCCCGCCAACGTGCTGCTGCGTGAAGACGGCAGCGCCGTGCTGCTGGACTTTGGCCTGTCTTGTCACGCGCACTACCCCGACCTGCTGGCCGAACAATTGCGCAAGGCCGTGGGTTCACCGGCATGGATCGCGCCCGAGCAGGTGGTGGGTGTGCGGGGTGATCCGCGCAGCGATGTCTTTGCCATCGGCGTCATGCTGTACCAGTTGTGCACCGGCCGCCTGCCCTTTGGTGAGCCCCAGACCGCGGCCGGGCTGCGCCAGCGCCTGTGGATGGACCCCGAGCCACCACGCAAGCTCAGGGCCTTGCTGCCAGAGTGGCTGCAGGAGGTGGTGCTGCGCTGCCTGGAGCCCGAGGCCGCCCGCCGCTACCCGTCGGCCGCACACCTGGCCTTCGATTTGACACACCCCGAACAGGTCACCATCACCCAGCGGGGCAGCAATGTCACTGGCACGCGGTTTGCCACCCATTTCAAACGCTGGCTCAAGGCCGCCGGCATGCACTACCAGCCCAGCCCCATGGTCTCGCATGTGGTGGAGGCGGTGCCCATTGTCATGGTGGCGGTGCCGCACGCAGACGTGTCGGACGCCACGCTGTATTCGCTGCGCGTGGCCGTCGCGCGCGCACTGGGCACACGGCCCGGCGCGCGGCTGGCCTGCGTGACGGTCATTTCGCCCAACGTGACCAGCAGCACGGACGACGAGCGCAGCGAGACCCAGGTGCACCGCCGCTACCTGACCACGTTGCGCCAGTGGGCGCGCCCACTGGAACACCCCGGCCACCAGACCTCGTACCACGTGCTCGAATCCGGCGACGTGGCGCAGGCCTTGCTGGACTATGCACGCGGCAATGCCGTCAGTGTCATCGTCATGGGTGCGGCCACACACGGACTGAAGACCCAGCGCTTCATCGCCACCGTGCCCATCAAGGTGGCCATGGACGCACCGTGCACGGTGATCCTGGTCAAGCAGGCCCTGCCGTTCGCGCTGCTCGGCGACAGTGCTTCCGCAGGCACGGCCAACACGGCGGGCTATTCGGATGCCGGGGCCGACGGGGCGTCGCTGTATGGAGATGACCTGGGGCCATTGGGTTAGCTGTCGCGCACAAACTCCGGCCCGCACAAACCTTGCGACAATGGCGTCATCATTTTCAGACTAAGGGGTTCACCATGAGAGGCAATGTCGCAGCCATCGCGCTGGTACTGTTCGGTACTTTCTTTTTGCTCAACAACCTGGGCCTGATCAATGTCAGCCTGGGCGAGTTGCTCAAAACCTGGTGGCCCGCGATCCTGATCGTCGTGGGCCTGTCCATGTTTTTCATGCCCCGCGACGGCAAGAAGGATTGAATGCGCCATCCCTTTGAGGCGCTGACGCCGGACGTGGTGCTGGACGCGCTGGACAGCGTGGGCCTGCGCGGCGACGGCCGGCTGACCGCCTTGTCCTCGTATGAGAACCGCGTCTACCAGGTGCAGTTGGAAGACGGCAGCGCCGTGGTGGCCAAGTTCTACCGCCCCGAGCGCTGGACCGACGAACAGATCCAGGAAGAACACGACTTCGCCGCCGAGTTGATGGCGGCCGAGGTGCCCGTCATTGGGCCGCTGAAGTTGCAAGTCAGTGATCCGCAAAGCGGCGCGGCGGGCAGGCCACAATTTCCCGCCGGGCCGCCCCAAGGGAAATTAGCCCCCTCGGGGGGCAGCGACCCGCAACGCGGTGGAGCGTGGGGGCAAACTCTTCACCATTTCGGCGGTTTCAGCTTCAGCGTCTCTCCGCGCCGCGGCGGACGCCCACCCGAGCTGGACGATGGCGAGGTGCTGGAGTGGATAGGCCGTTTTCTGGCCCGCATCCACACCGTCGGCGCGGCCAAGTCTTTTGTCAGCCGCCCGCGTCTGGATGTGCAAAGCTTTGGCGAAGAATCCATGCAATGGCTGCTGGAGCATGACAAGGTGCCGCTGGACGTGCAATCGGCCTGGACCAAGGTTTGCCGAAGCGCTATTGATTTGGTAGCGACCTATCCAACATTGACGAGGGATAGCGGCAAGAATGACTTAAACGATTCGGGGATAAGCATCCTGCGGCTGCATGGCGACTGCCACCCCGGCAACATCCTGTGGACGCCCACCAGCGCTGCCGCGGCGACTGGCCCCGGTCCGCATTTTGTCGACCTGGATGACGCCCGCAGCGGCCCTGCGGTGCAGGACTTCTGGATGCTGCTCAGCGGCGACCGCAGCCAGCGCACGCGCCAGTTGGGCGCGCTGGTGGACGGTTATGAACAGTTCCGCGACTTCAACCGCGCCGAGCTGGCGCTGATAGAGCCGCTGCGCACACTGCGCCTGATCCACTACAGCGCCTGGCTGGCCCGCCGCTGGGACGACCCGACCTTTCCGGTCAACTTCCCGTGGTTCGGCTCCAGCGACTACTGGCAGGGCCAGGTGCAGATGCTGGAGGAGCAGATGGAGGCGATGCAAGAAGAGCCGTTGGTGGTGTAACAGCGGTCCCGCGTGGATGCAGGGACTTGGTGCAATGTTGCACTAGTCGATAAGCCCCTTGGACTTGAGACGCGATCGGATACGGCTAAGCGCAACCGGCGTCACGCGGACATAACTTGCAATATCACGCTGCCGTATCCTTGCAGCAAGCTCGGGATAGGTGCGCAGGAATCGCAGGTAACGTTCCTCGGGCGCAAGCGTCAGCAGTTCCATTTCCCGCTGCTCCTTGCGTTGGCCATAGAACCGGAAGGCGTTGCTCAGGGCGCGTTGCCACGGCAGGTGGCGTGAGGCCAGTTGCTCAAGCATCGGATAACTGACCTGGTCGATGGTGGAGGCGGCCACGGCATACGCCGAATAACTCGTCACCCCCTGGCTCTCCAGGGCGGTCAGGCTTGCAAAACAGATCCCCGGGCCGGCAAACCCCTTGATCCACACATCGCCGCCCGGCGTCTCATAGACCATCTTGACAATGCCTTCGATGACGGCAAACGCAAACGCTTTTTGCTCACCCACCAAAAAAAGGGCCTCTCCGGGTTTGAGCTGCCTGCGGCTGATGGCCTGCTCCAGTACCGGCCGGTCCGGCAGGTCGCAACCGGCCAGGCCGCAGAAGATGTCAAACGCAGAAAGGGAAGAATTGTTCACGTCGTTAACCCAGGTTATCGCTGCCTGCCACCTGCGCGCACACACTACGCGCATGTTCCACTCAGAGGCATTTTCATGCGCATTCTCCTGCTCCCGCCCGTAGCCGTATTCATGGCGATCTGTCTCATGCTGGCACTCCATGCCAGCTTGCCTATCGCGTACTGGCTTGCACCGCCCTTCAACTGGCTGGGCCTGGTGTTGGTCCTGTGCGGATTCGGTACCGCGAGCTGGCACGCACGCCTCTTTCGACGCCTCCACACCAACATCAACACCTTTGGCGAACCCGGCAGCCTGACCCGTGAAGGTTTGTTCCGGCACACCCGCAATCCGATGTACCTTGGCATGCTGGTCATGCTCATCGGCACCGCGTGTGTGCTGGGATCACTTTCGCCGCTGGTCGGGCCGCTCTGCTTCTTCCTGCTGGCCCATTTCTGGTACATACCGGTTGAAGAAAAGGCGATGGCCAGCAAGTTTACGGATGCGTATCGTGAGTACCGGCGCAGCGTGCGGCGCTGGGTGTAACCCGGGTTTTCCGGCGCAGGCCGGTATGTTGGTCCATGCTTGTGTCGGGTTCAGCTTGGGGCGCTCGGGAGCAGCGCTGGCACGCCATCCTGGGTTGTGCCATGGGTTGCAGGGGGCGCGCTGCCACCCACCACGACTTGTACCTGCAGCGCGGTCACACCGATGTTGATGGACGCGGTGAGTGTTACCGGCTGGTCCGAGACGGGGCGTTGCCGCAGTTCCTCGCAGCTGACTTGCAGAACGGTGCGCATTTGCTCCACCGCGGTGCGGATGGCCTTTTCGCTGATTGCCGAGACCGCGGCGCCTGCAGCATTGACAATCGTTTCAGCACCTCCCTTCACCGATGACGTGACACCATCCACCGCGTCGGTTGCAAGGTTCGAGATTTGGTTGCCAACACCTTTGATCTTGTCTAACACGAAAGTACTCCTGTTGTGGATGGTGCACCCGTTTGTGTGTTGGTGCCGCCTGGTGATGGATGCATGGACTCAGGTTTCCGCCGGCGCGACCAGCTCAACCTTGATGCGATTGGGATCTTCGCAGTACAGGGCATAACACGCCTGACCGCCGGCGTGGGGGTGGCGTTCCGGATACAAGAGCTGATAACCCGAATCTTTGGCCCATGCGGTGAGTTCATCGACTTGTTCGCGTGACGCCGCATGGAAAGCCAGGTGATTGAGGCCGACGCGTTTGCGATGGTAGCCTGCAGCCAGATGCTCTTGCTCCGCCTGAACAAACACGATGTAGGTGCCCGCCAGCTTGAAGCTGAACCCGGACTGCCACTTCTGAAACTCGGCATAACCGAGCCTGGACAGGAACGGTTGCCAAAACCTGCGCGAATCTTCAAGCGACGCGACGTAAAGCTCGACATGGTGAAGGCTACCGGGTACCGACATCAAAAACCTCTGCTGTTGTTTGCTGTTGTTGTGTGCATGAGACCTGCTCCAGGAACACCACCGCTTGGGTGTTTCATGCCCCCTTGTTTTCTCAAGTCTGAGGTATATAGCTGAATGTGCACCGCACGGGCGGCGTAACCTGCTCCGGGCGCCAACGGGCGGCGGTCCGCGTCAGCGGCTAAAATAGACCCAAACCCGCTGCTCCGGCGGGCTTTGCAGCTTCTGCTTTTCGGAGCCATGTAGAGGACTACCATGTACAAAAACCTCGTATCCCCACACCGTGGGGTGCACAGCCATGGGGGAACTACCCCATGAGCTACCAGGTCAAGGAAATTTTTTATACGCTGCAGGGTGAAGGATCGAACGCCGGCCGCCCTGCGGTGTTTTGCCGCTTTGCTGGCTGCAACCTGTGGTCGGGCCGTGAACAGGACCGCGCCACCGCGGTATGCCAGTTTTGCGACACCGATTTCGTCGGCACCGATGGCACCCTCGGCGGCAAGTTCGCGACCGCGCAAGCCCTGGCCGAACGCATCGCCGCGCAGTGGCCCAGCACCGATCCGGCCCACCGCTTTGTGGTGATGACCGGCGGCGAACCCTTGCTGCAGGTGGATGTGGAATTGATCGATGCCCTGCACGCGCTGGGTTTTCTGATCGCCGTGGAAACCAACGGCACGATTGCGGCCCCGGCGGGCATCGACTGGATATGCGTCAGTCCCAAGGCCGGCTCCACATGGGTGCAACGCCAAGGCCATGAGCTCAAGCTGGTGTGGCCGCAGCCCGGCATCACGCTGGACGAGTGTGAGGCGGCGGACTTCAGCCACCGCTACCTGCAGCCCATGGACAACCCGCAACGCAGCGCCAACACCCAGGTCTGCATCACGCAATGCCTGCAACGCCCGGCCTGGCGCCTGTCCCTGCAAACCCACAAGATCACAGGCATACGATGAAAGCCACACCACACCAACACGCCGCAGGACCGCTCCAAGGCGGGTTAGCCCCCAAGGGCGGCAGCGACCCGCGCAGCGGCGGAGCGTGGGGGCAATGTTTCGAGATCAGCCAAAAATTCTACTTTGACGCCGCCCACACCTTGCGCCGCGATATCGAGGCCGAGGGCAGCCGCCGCATCCATGGACACACCTACCACGCCGAAGTCAGCCTGTCCGGCCAGATCGATCCGGTGACCGGCATGCTGGTGGACCTGGGGCTGGTGCGCGCCGCCATCGAACAACTGCGCCCGCGCCTGGACCACCATCTGCTGGACGAGGTCGAAGGCCTGGGACCGGCCACGCTGGAAAACCTGGCGGCCTTTATCTGGCGCGCCATGGCCGATGAACTACCCGGCCTGGTGCAGGTGCGGGTTTGGCGCGATGGCGTTGGTGATAGCTGCACGCTGCGCTGAACGCTGCCCTCCATGCCACACGCCACCCACACCCTGCCAAGCCTGAACATCGTGGGTGCGGGCCGGGTGGCCCAAACCCTGGCCAGCCTGTGGCGGCTGCAAAACACATTCACCATCCAGGACGTACTGACCACCTCGTTGCCCAGCGCGCAAGCGGCCTGCGCGGTGATAGGTTCAGGTCATGCCGTTGAACAGATGCAGGACATGCGACCTGCCGATGTCTGGATGCTGGCCGTGCCCGATGCACAACTGGCGGCCTGCGCACAGGCCCTGGCCACCGCGCTCACCACATCAACCACGCCGCGACAGTCAGCCGCCCAGAATCCACAAACTGACACCCCAACACAACGCGCGCCCATCGTCTTCCACTGCAGCGGCGCCCAAGGCGCCGCCACACTAGCTCCGCTGGCAGCGTTGGGCTGGCAGGTGGCCAGCGCGCATTGCATTTTGAGTTTTGCATCGGTACCCGCGGCGGTGCAGCAGTTCCCCGGGACACCCTGCGCGCTGGAAGGCGACGCATCGGCTTGCGCCGTGTTGCGGCCGGCGTTTGCCGCCATTGGTGCGCAGTGTTTTGATGTCACCAGCGCGGACAAGCTGCTGTACCACGCAGCAGCCGTATTTGCGACCAACTTTTTGCCGGTACTGCAGGCCAGCGCCGAAGACCTGTGGAGGGCCACCGGCATGCCCGCCGGACTGATTCCCGCACTGCGCGCATCGCTGCTGCGCAATGCCGTGACCAATATCACCGCACTCGGTCCGCAGGCCGCCTTGACCGGGCCTGCTGCGCGGGGTGACACCGCAGCCATAACACGCCAGGGCACAGCGGTGACAGCCTGGGATGCACAGACCGGCGCCGCTTACGACGCGTTGAGCACACTGGCCTTGCGGCTGGCGCAGCGCAACCCGGGCTGATAGCCCGCACGTGGCGTAAGGCCCGGTCGGTGGCAAAGACCAATCGGGGCCCTGCGGGTGAGACTTGCAATCCGGCGCACGCACATCTAAAGTTACGCAGAACATTTTCTGCAAAAGGAGAGGCCCATGTCTGGTTACCCTGTACTCCAACATGAAGGATATTGCGCGTCGGTGTCGACCAAAAAGCTGGCTACCGGCCGATGGACAAGTTCGGTAAGTTATGCGCGCGGCAATGACGCCGCCAGCCTGCAATCGGAGAACGTGGCGTCGCACCGCGTACCCAACGATTACCCCACACAAGAAAAGGCCTTGCTCGCCGCCTATGAGCATGCGCGTGTGCTGATTTCGAAAGAGCTGGTCAAGCAATAGTCTGTCTGCGGCGACATCGCCACTGACCTCGGCTTTGGGAAGCGCTCCGCTTCGCTATGTAAGTGCCTACTACCGTGTATGGTCATCCTTGTATGCCCGTGGAATCGCTACCCAACAAGCCATTGTTTGAGTCCTGCCGATTGTGGATATAAGGGCAAACCAGTAAACAAGCTCTTTACCGTCAACCAGATCCACGACTGCGTCGTTAAGGGATGACCTCCCGATGATCGGGAGGTTGTCAGTCATTCATTTCAACCCCTAGGAGCAATCAATGAACAAGTTTCTCTCTTCGTTAGTGGCTTTGGCTTTTGCATGCGCATCTGTTGGTTCGTTCGCCGCGGCACACGGTGGCGCCATGACCGACAAGGAAAAGGCAGAAAAGGTCGCAGCCTGCAAGAAATTGGACGCGAAGGCTGACGACAAGGCAAAGGCTGAATGCAAAAAGCTGGAAGAGCCCAAGAAATAAGCTCCGGCTACACGGGAATCCAAAGCGGGCATTAGGCCCGCTTTTTTTTGGGGGGCGTTCTCCGAACTTGCGACAATCGGCGTTCGTTGCGGCAACTTTTCCTCGAACCACCCGATGCAAACCGATTCCCTACTGACCCTCAAGCTTCCCGAGGGCTACTCTTTCACCGACCTCAAGATCCGACGCTGTGAATCGGATGCCATTGACCTCGACATGGACCTCGTCAAGCGGGTCTGCAACATCAATGGCCTGGATTTCGACAAGGTCCTGCAAAACCCCGGTCCGGTGGTAACCACGATTCTGACGGTTTGGTACAAGAGCCATCTGGCTGAGGGCGGTGCACCGGATGCGGTGATGGAAGAGCTCAGGACTCAGGGATCACGACTGAATTGAACGGTTGACGCCCGCGCCAAAGCCGCCCGAGCACCAGCCAATGACTGCAGCCGCTCACGCAGGTAGTCGGCCAGGCGGGGTTGCTGGCTGAAGGCGACGTTGAAACGGATGTGGGCGTCATCCGGGTTGTCGGCGCTGAAGGTGGCGCCGCGCACCAGCAGAATCTTGTTGCGGTAGGCGTCTTGCACCAGCAGGTTCAGGTCGACGTCCTCAGGCACCGAGGCCCACAGGAACAAGCCCCCTTCGCCGGGGTGGTCCAGCAGCAGGCCAGCCTCGCTCAACTGGCGCGCACAGGCGTGGCGAGCGGCCAATAACTTGGCGTTCAGGCGGTCCAGGTGCTTGCGCCAGCGCCCGGCGGCCAGCACTTCCAGCATCACGTTTTCGTTCAGTGCGGGGGTCGTCAGCACCGAATAGATCTTCTCCCGCATCAAGGCCTTCAACAGCGTGTGGTCGGCCGCCATGTAGCCAATGCGCAGCGCCGGGCTCAAGGCCTTGCAGAAGCTGGAGTAATAAATCACCCGGTCCAGCCCCGCCAGGCTGGCCAGTCGCATGGCATGACCGGGGTGGAAGTGGCCGTGCACATCGTCCTCGGCGATCAAAAATCCGTATTGCTGCGCCAGCACCAGCACCTTGTGCAGGTTGGCCGCCGAACTGCTCCAGCCGGTCGGGTTGTGCAGCACGGTCTGGATGAACAGGATGCGCGGGCGGTGTTCGCGGCAGGCGGCCTCCAGTTGCTCCAGGTCCAGACCGTCAGGGCGGCGTTTGACGGAGACGATGCGCACGCCGTCCTTGCGCAGGCGGTCAAACATCAGAAAGTAACCCGGGTCTTCCACCAGCACCGTGTCGCCGGGCTGCAAGAAAGCCCGGCAAATCAGGTCTATCGCGTGGGTGCCGCCATACGTGGTGAGAATCCGCCCGGCATCCACTGCAATACCCAACCCGCGTATGACCATGGCGATACGTTCGCGCAACTCGGGCAAGCCCTGGGGCGGGCAACGCGAGGCCATGCCGGCGCTGGCGCGGGCCAGACCGCGCTGCACGGCGGCGGCGGGTACCGCGTCTTCCAGCCACGCGGGCGGCAGGGCGCCGCTGCTGGCCAGCAACACGCCGGCGCGCTGGTCATTGGCTTGCTGGGCCAGCCAGACGCCTTCCTGTTCTTCACCCGCCTCCAGCGCGGCGGCGTCGGGCAAGGTGGAGCGCCGTGTTTCGCAGACGAAATATCCGGCCGTGCCGCGCGACTCGATCAAGCCGAGCGCCATCAGGCGGTCATAGGCGGTGACAACTGTATTTGGGCTGACCGCCAACTGCGCGGCCAACTGGCGTATCGACAGCAGACGCGCGGCCACCGGCAGTTGCCCATTCGCAATCAGCCCGCGCAGGCGCACCTCGATCTGGTCGGCCAGCGCTGTGGGGGCATTGCGGTCAAGAGAAAACACGGTGAACCTCCAACATCCGGCAATCCGTTGAGGACAGAGCGGCGCGGCGCGTCGGTCCGTCCCGCAAAACACCCCTAATCAGTTGAGGACAGAGCGTCGCTACGCTCCGGTCTGTCCCGCAAAGGTCTCACATTACATCAGAAAGCTGACCGCCAACACCACCAGCATGGCACCCATGCTCAGGTTGAAGATGCGCCGTTTGAGCGGGTCGGTCAGCAGGCGACGGATCGCCACACCAAACAAGGCCCACATGGATGCACTGGGAAAACCAATCAGCAAGCCCACCACCGCCACCAGCAGCGCACCCACCGGCGCGCTCAGGCCCACCGGCATGAACACCGAGGCCAGCGTGATGGCCTTGACCCAGCTCTTGGGATTGACCGCCTGGAACAGCGCGGCCTGCGCAAAGCTCAGCGGCTTGGCCTCACGCGCCTCGCCCAGCGAACTGGCGCTGAGCTTGTAGGCCAGGAACACCAGGTATATGGCGCCCGTCACACGCAACACCTGGTGCAGCACAGGGAACGCGACGAACAGACTGCCCAGCCCCAGGCAGGTCACAAAGGTCTGCACCGCCACGCCGCTGTTTTGGCCAAAAATCTGCGGCAGCGCACGGCGGTAGCCAAACATGGCGCCCGAGGTGGCCAGCATCACATTGTTTGGCCCCGGGGTGCTCGACATCACAAAACAATAGGTCATCAACGGCAGTAAATCGGTCCACATGGCGCAGGCTCCTAGGTCAAGGCTTTGACTGTAGGGTGCGTACGCTGCTCCGCCAAGGCACAAGCATGGGTGGACACGCTGCGCTGTATCAGTTGCGGGAGCCGTACAGTCGCTTACCCGCTGGCGGCCGCCGCCCATGGGTGCGCTGGAATACAGATGCAAACGCCCGTCCCAGGCGATAGTGCGGACTGCCATGACACATTACTTTTTGCGAATGCCGCCTATTCCCACGCCGAGCACCCTTCTGCACGGCCACCGCAGTGCCTGAACGCCATGGCACGTCGCAGCCGCAAAACACCCTGGAGCCGTTCGCTGCAGCGCACGCTGACCGCCTTCACCCGCACCGCAATACGCGCCGGCTCCAAGGCCATGACCCAGGTCCTGAAAGCGCCGCCACGCGTGCGCGCCCCGGCCGCAGCCAAAAGGACCACGCGAGCCAAACCCGCGCAAAAGAAACCCTCGGCAACGCAATGGAGCACGGGTATTGCCGGCGCCGCCGCGGGCGGGCGCCGCTACCGGCTCTACAAACCGCCGGGCGTGCGGCGCACCGAACGCCTGCCGCTGCTGGTCATGCTGCACGGCTGCGGGCAGGATGCCCAGGGGCTGGCCGCCAGCAGCCGCATGAACCAGATTGCCGCGCGGGAGCGCTTTTTTGTGCTGTACCCCGAACAAAGCCGTCTGGCGCATGTGCAAGGCTGCTGGAACTGGTACGACACGCGCACCGGCCGCGCCCAGGGAGAGGCCGATGCCGTTGACGCTGCGATCACGCAGGTCTGCCTGCTGCAAGCGGTGGACCCGGACCGTATCGCACTGGCCGGCCTGTCGGCGGGCGCCAGTTTGGCGGCGCTGCTGGCAACCCGCCGCCCCGAACGCTTTCGGGCCGTGGCCATGCATTCCGGGGTGGCGCCCGGGCTTGCCCATTCCGCAACGACGGCGCTGAGCGCGATGCGCGGGCGCAGGGAGGCCGAACCCTTGGCGCGGCCTGTGGGCGGGCCGCACCTACCGGCGCTGCTGGTGATACAAGGCAGTGCAGACTCGGTGGTGGCTCCCGGCAATGGCGCTGAAGCGGCCAGCCTGTGGGCAGTGCGCGAGGACGCGAAACCCGGCAAGCCGCGAACAGTGCAGCGCGGCGCACGCTACGCTGCTACGGTGACCGACTTTCAGACCCGGGGCCGGCTGGTAGCGACCCTGTGCATGATTGCCGGACTAGGCCATGCATGGAGTGGTGGTGCAGCGGGCAAGCCCTATAGCGATCCCAAGGGGCCTGATGCGTCGCGCATGATCTGGGCCTTTGCCGCCAAGCAGTTCAAGGCAGCAGAAGATGCCATAGTGCCCGGCCATGCCACAAGCGCATTGCTACATATTTAATAGCAGCATAGGGATATTGCACGAGGGCTATAGGCCAATTTGTCAAAAACCTCTCTGCGAAAGCAGTCAAAATACCCAGTTTAGGTATAAACAAGCCCTGAGATACCTGCATGGGCCGCAGGCGCGGCCACGTTCAGCAGTGGCTCGCCAAACCCGCACGCGGCACAACCGCGGCGATGGGGGCGCGATGCAGGCGCCGATTGGTGTCGGACCCGGCACGGCGATGGTAGCCACGGTTGCCACCCAGGTCCAGCGCGGCACGCCGGCGCTGGTGGCGCCGGTCCGTGCCCTGTTGGCGAATGGTTACGGCAGCCCCGGGCTCGCCACTGGCGCCGGCCAGCATCAGCCGGGTCATGGTGCCAAATACGGCGGTCCAGGCCTGCTTCAACGGCTCGGTAAAGGTGTCGCCCAGTATTTGACTCAGCGTCTGCAGCAGAGCGACTTCAAAGTAGGGATAGTGGTGGGACTGCACGCCGCATTCGGCATTGACGCGCCCGATCTGCAACAGCAGCGTCGCATGCGCTTCCAGAATGTCCATGCCCTTGACGGCGCGGCCAAAGGTGCGCATGACCATGGCGTCGCGCTCGTCCACATAGCCGGTATACGGCGCGGCCAGCCAGGGGCGGCTCCCCAGCAGATTGCAGTGGAACAGTGCAGCGGCGGCCGGACCTGCGGTTTCGACCCGGGTCCAGGATTCCTGCACCAGCTTGACGGCGTTGGGAGTCATTTCTTGTATTTCCATCCATGCGGTTTGGCCCATCTTAGCCAAAAAGGAGGGGCAGTTATCAGCCGTGTGTCAGGAAAATTCAACCTTTGGGCGGCGGCATCCCCCCAGTCCGCAGCGCCACCCAGTTCTGCTTGCCAAAGGCCAGCAGAGACGCCACCACCACGGCGGCCAGCAGGTATTGCAGAGGCCGATTTTCTTCAAAATCCAGGGTTTCGGTCAGCAGCGCGACCAGGGTTGCGACCAGTGACACGGCGACCAGGCGCAGGCTCCACGCGGTGGGCCGCAGGTGCGCGCCGTCCATGCGCGCCAACAGGCGAGTGCCCAGCATGCCGGCGAGCAGACCCAGAGCCATGCCCGCTGCCACGTCGCCCGGCCAGTGTGCCCCCACAGCAATGCGCGACAGGCCGGCGCCCGCCGCCAGCACAAATAGCCACAGGTGTTTGCGCCGGCCCGCTAGCGGCAGCGCGAAATAAATGGCGGACGCCACGGCAAACGCGGTCAAGGTGTGGCCGGAGGGCATGGACACGTTATGCAGCAGTTCGCCCACCACGTGCATCTGGGCGTTGTCCACCACGGCGGCCGGGCGCGGGCTTTCAATCAACCCTTTGCCCAGGCGGGCAAACAGCACCGCAAACGGCGCGGCGCACAGCCAGGCCCACATCAGCCGGGGCGCGTGCACCAGCAGCGGCGAGGTCACCGCCAACACCCCCCAGGCATTGCCCAGCATGGACAACCCGGTCCAGAACGGCGCGGCCACCGGCGCGCACAGCGTGTTGATGTACACAAACATGGTGGGCTCGAAAATGTGCAACCACAGCGGTGCGCCCAGCAGGAACAGCACCATGGGCAGCAGCCAGATGCGCGGAGGAAGAGGTGGAACGTGCATCAGGGAGCGCCTAACAGCCGGGGTTGCGGTGGGCCGCCTGACCAGTTGTGGCAGGCATAGAAACGAAAACTGGCGATGGGTTGGTCCAGGCGGCGCACGTTCTGTGTGTCGAGCAGCGTGCAATCGGCAAAGCCATGCGCACCGACCGGTGCTGTGTAGCCAAGCTGGGACCAATCCAGCAGCAGGGTGTCGCCCCTTACCGGCAGGTCACCGGCCCACAAGTCGAACTGGTCAAAGCGATCCTCCAGCACATGCACCGGCAGCGGCCGGGCATACCAGCCCAGGCGGCTGGCCAGCGTCCAGTTTTGTACCGCCACGCTGTGCAGACCGTGCTGCGCCGCCAACGCGCGGGCGCGTTGCCCCGCAACATCCCAACCATGCAGATCGGCAAACGGGTTGGAGGGGTGGGCGCTATTGCCCTGGCCAGAGGGGTTAGTGATGAAGGGCAGACCGCCGGTCAGCATCAAACCCAGCGCGGTCGCGCACAGCAGTCCCTGCGTCCCTACCAGGCCGCGGATCACCCAGTTGCGCCCCTGACGCGTGGCACGCGCCAGACCTATGCCGGCAAACGGCGCCAACGCCACCCAGCCCGGTGCCGTCCAGTGGGGCAGGCTGGTGCCTCCGCCAGACAACACTGCCATCACCGCGAAAGGCAGTACAAAAAACAGTGCCAGACTGCGCACGGCTGGCGCAACGCCGCGGCGCAGGCCGGACCAGCCCCACAGCAGCAATGGCCCGTACACCAGCAGTTGCACGACCAGGAAGCGCAGCAGATGGCTCGCCTGCCAGCCGCCGCCTGCGCCATGCTTGGCCTGGTAGGTGAAAGATATCCAGCCGTTGGCGTGGTTCCAATAGGCCACGGGCAACACCAGCAGCACGGCAAGGGCCAGCGCCAGCCACGCCCAGCCATTGCGCAACAAGGCCGCACCATGGGCCAGCAGCAGACAGACGGCCACTGCCATGGCCGCGAAGATGGCGGTGTACTTGCTCAGGCCTGCCAGCCCCAGCAGCACGCCCAGGACCAGCCACGACCCGGCACGGCGCACTGCCGCAGTGTCCATCAGATCCAGCGTGACCCACATCAGCGCAGCGGTGAAAAACACCAGCAAGGTGTCGGGCAACAGGCCTATGCCCAGCACATGCAGCAAGGGCGCCAACGCGAGGACCACTACGGCCCAGAAACCGACCTGTCCTGCGCTGGGCACAGGCGGCGCCACGGCCATACGGTCTGCAGCGCCGGCCTGCATGCGTTCCGCCAGGTGGTAGACCAGCAGGGCGGTGACCAACCACAACAGCTCCGGCAGCAGCCGCAGCATCCATGTAGGCGCCGCCAGCGCCACCAACGGCCACTGCGCCCAACCGACCAGCGGGGGGTGGTCGAAATAACTCCAGTCCGGGTGCGCCGCATACAACGCATAGTGGGCCTCGTCCACCGACAGCCCCAGCGCGACACCCAGGCCAAAGTGCAGCACGCACACCAAGGCCAGCAGCAGGCGGATGTTGCGCGGCACGGCGGAGGGAAATGGGGAGGGACGCAAAGGCAGCATTCGGTACATCAAAACCCCCGCAGTCTAAACTGCGGGGTCCACGCAAAAACCCGCCATGTCAGAAATTCCAAGCCTCCACGCCATCAACACCAGCCAGTGCCCTCTGTGCGGTCAAAGCAACCAGTGCGCCAACGAAGTGGAGCGGCTAACGGGCCTGCCGCAAGAACCCTGCTGGTGCACCACGGCGGTGTTTACGCCCGAACTGCTGGCGCGCGTGCCGGCCGAGGCGCGCCGGCTGGCCTGCATCTGCGCGCGCTGCGCGGCGGCGGCCAGCGGTGGTGCTACAAAGACGCCTCCATCTATAAACGCCTGACAACCAAGCAAAGGACCCATCTCCATGCCCACCTACCACGTTGAAATGCTCGAAGGCCGCACCGTTGCGCAAAAGAAGAAACTGGTCGAAGAGATCACCCGCGTCAGTGTCGAAGTGCTGGGTGGCTCACCCGAGTCGGTCGACATTTTGATCGTCGACGTCAAACGCGAAAACTGGGCCACCGGCGGCAAGCTGTGGAGCGAACCGCGGGAATAAGGCCCCCACGCTCGCTCACTGCGTGTAGCTCCCTGCCCCCCGAGGGGGCTAATTTCCCTTGAGGCGGCCCGGCGGGAAATTGTTGCCCCCACGCTCGCTCACTGCGTGCAGCTCCCTGCCCCCCGAGGGGGCTAATTTCCCTTGGGGCGGCCCGGCGGGAAATTGTTGCCCCCACGCTCGCTCACTGCGTGCAGCTCCCTGCCCCCCGAGGGGGCTAATTTCCCTTGGGGCGGCCCGGCGGGAAATTGTTGCCCCCACGCTCGCTCACTGCGTGTAGCTCCTGCCCCCCGAGGGGGCTAATTTCCCTTGGGGCGTATATGGACGCCACCGTTTTG
>JAZKIR010000064.1:0-18168 GCA_040384785.1 Pseudomonadota bacterium | reverse complement strand
CCCCCAACCCCCTCGCCCCGCCGGGCGAGGGGGAGCCAATGCGGACAGCCGATTTTGTTTTTTCGCGCCGAATACGGAATTACGGGCGGGGCGTTGCCAACGGTGTTGCTGGGTGGAGGTTTTGCGCAGGCGGTCGTAGGGACCTCCGCGTCTTTGGGCCGCCCCCGGCTGGCGGCTGCGCGCCAGCGGCGAGCGGTGAATGCAATGCCAACACAAGTGCTGTGTTCAGTGTGCGAGGGGCGAGATGCGAGAGAGAGATCCGTGGCGTCTAGCGGTCGCGCAGCCGACCGCCGTTGGCACGCCAGGCTAAAGCCGTCGACTATGACCCCATGCTAAAAGCCCAGGCACTCCAAATCCGTGCGCAACCTCACGCCCGTAATTCCGTATTCGGTGCGAAAAAACAAAATCGGCTGTCCGCTTTAACTCCCCCTCGCCCGGCGGGGCGAGGGGGCTGGGGGGAGTGGGGGCCAGAAGTTTGGAAGTTTGGAGCTTGCAAGCGCCAGGTGTGGCCGCGCGTCAAGGTGCAATAGGGAGGCAAGGCCTTTACAGGCGCAGAAACAGCTTGCGTTGGTACAGCCAGCGCAGGAACAGCAACTGCAGCAACAACAGGGCCAGCGCCTGCAGCAAGGGTTGAACACCCAGAGGGCTGGCGCTTATCCAGCCACCAAACAGACTCTTGACGCTGTAGCCCCACATCACCAGGCTGGTGCCCAGATAAATCAGGATGGCGTTCTGGCCGATCCAGTACAGGGGTTTGGACAGGCGCGCAGGGCGCTGGCCCAGCAGCAGGTCAAAGCCCAGCAACAGCAGAACGCTGATGCCACTGGTCAGTAGTGCAAACGAACCCGTCCACAACGACTTGTTCAAGGGATACCACGGATGCAGCAGGCAAGCCACCAGTACCAGCCCACCGCCCATGCCCAGCAGCTTCAGCAGGCGGTGGCGCGGTGCAGCGGCTTCCCTGCGCCAGATCACACCTACCAAGGCGCCCATCAGGCAGTTGCAGATCGCGCCCAGTTGTGAATACAGCCCTTCAGGATCAAAAGGCGCATTGCGGTAGGTGATGCCGGGCAGCCAGGCCTGGTCCAGCAGGGCATTGAGTGAACCGGCTTCGGTCAATGGCCACTGCAGTTGCAGCACCGAAAAGGCCACCAACACGACCACGGTCAGCACCACTACGGTTTGTGTGCGCAGATGCCACAACAGCATGGCTGCCACAAACCAGGCGATGCCAATGCGCCCCAGCACGCTGGCGTAGCGCACCGCTGCGGGGTCGGCCGGCAGGCCGGTGCCCCAGCCGTGGTTGTAGACCACACCCAGCAGCATCAACAGCAACAGCCTGCGCAGTGCGCGCGCGTACTGCGGCCTGCGTTGGGCCAGTGGCAGCCCGGTCAACGAGTGGCCCTGCAGGCCCAGGCTGACGCCGGAGATAAAGATGAACAGCGGAAAGATCAGGTCGTAAAACGCAAAGCCATGCCAGGCACTGTGTTCAAACTGCTGCGCCATAAGCTTCCACACCGACCAGCCCGTCCACGTGAACAGCGCGGCCGGCAGCAGTTCACCACCGATCAGCCAGAACATGTCCAGGCCGCGCAGTGCGTCCAGCGCGGGCAGGCGGGTGGCCACAGTCTTGGTATTGGCAGAGGGCGGCGCGTAGTGTTGGCTGGTCATGGGGATAGGCCACTCACAAGTTGAAGATGGAGATAGGGAAGTTTTTGCACCGGCTGGATTATTGACAAAAAGATTGCCCACCAGCGCAGTTGTGCGCGCATGCATGCGAAATCGTTGCACCGGTGTAACTAACTCTCACGCTATGAATTCTTTCCTTTTCTTGACGACATCTATTTTTTCCCGATGCGCAACCGCGGTCTTCGCCGTATCGGCATCTGCGGCCCACGCACAAACGCCTGCGCAGCCCTACCCAGTGGAGGTATGGGCCCGAGTGCTGTTCGACACCCAGGGCAAGGCGACCGAATATGCGCTGGTCGATGAAGCCCAATACCCCGCCAAGTTTGCCGAGAACGTCAAGGAGCGCGTGGCCTGCGCCAAGATTGATCCACCGCAAGAGGACGGCAAGGCTGTCACGCTGCGCACCGCACCGGTGTGCGACTGGATTTTCTGGTGACGCCGGCGGCAGAAGGTGATTCCGTCAAGATCATCTGCCTCTCCATGGGACCACTGCCCATTCAAAAGCACTACGCCAGCTATCCCAGGGATGTTGCCCAGAGCGGCGGCTGGGAGGGCGAGGTGCAGGCACTGTGCACGGTCAGCAGTGAAGGGCGTTGCACCGCGATCGACGTCACCGCGCTGCCCGGCATACCCGAGAGCGTGCGCCGTTTCGCCAAAGCCTCTTTGGAGGGCTGGACCTTCGAGCCCCAGTGGGTCAACGACAAGCCTATCGTGGGCGAGTACAAGCTAAGCCTGCGCCTGAACACCCTGGACGAAAAGCCCGAGGATTTCCGGCGTGACAAGTTCCAGAAAATACTCAGTGGCAAATAAGTTCCCCAGCGGCAGTCATGTATGCAATATTGGCCTGTAGCCCTCGTAAGATAAGCGTAATCAGCTATCGTTTTTATAGCTGTTTTACAGGCTTGCCATGGTGGGTGCGCGCCAGGTCGCGGACCGTGGCCGCATGAATGCCAGGTCCACAGCGTCTTCGGCGGCACGCAGCGCAGCCGGGCTGGTGTTGCCGGTGTTCAAGCGCAGATCCAGATAGGTCAGCACTGCTTTCCACTGGGGTGGGGGGCCGCCCAGGCGTCCGAAGATGGACTTGCTTTGCAGCACGGACTGGGCCGCGGCCACGGCATCAAACTCTACCTCGTACAGCGCACGCTGCAGCCACAGCGTGGCGCGGCGGGGGCTATCGCCCTCCTGCGACTTTTCGTACAACGCAAAACGGTCTTGCAGCAGTTGCACCGCCTTTTGGGGGTCGCCGCGCAGGTAGGCGGTCAGCGCTGCGCTGCGCCGGACCTGGACCACTTGCTCCGGATTGGCATTGTTGATCTGTGCCAGGTCAGCAAGCGCCAGGCGCTGGGCAGTATCCGCCATGTCCAGCAAGCCCATGCTCGCTGCGGCGTCGGACACGCGGCGGTAAAAGTCGGCCCGCTCTGCACCGACTGGCAGTGCGCGAGGGGCTGTGTCCAACATGCGTTCCAGTTGTGCTTTGGCGGTTGGGGTGGACGTGATGCCCCGGCGAATGTCAATGTCCAAGAGATTGAGTTCTGCACCCAGCACTGCGGGCACCGGCGCCGCTTTGACTTTGAACCTGCCCAGCAGCGCCGCGTTGATCGCCCGGCAGTCGGCAAAGCGGCCGGTCTCGCAGACCAGGCTCTGCAGACGGTCTGTGAATTTGACTGCCAGCGGGTTGTCCTTGCCCATCAGCGTATCCAGCTCGGCAATGACCTTTTCCATGCGGCCTTGTGTGCCCTCATAGTGGCCCAGGCGGATGCGCATGGATTCCAGGTTGGCCCGCATGATCAGCGCGGTGCGCACATGCTGTCCGCCCATGTTGGCCAGTGCCGGCAAATCCGCCTCGACGGTGCGCAGCGTATCCAGCGCTTCCTTCCACAGTCCCTGCTTGGTCAGCAAGATGGCGAGATCGTTGACATCGTCCAGACGCAGAGGCAGGTTGTTGGGGAACAGCCGGCTCATGATGGCCGCTCCTTCCTTCATCCGCTCCTTGGCCTCCTGCATGCGGCCCACGCCGATCAGGTTGCTGCTGTGGCCTTGCACCAGGCGGCCATAGGCCTCGCTCTGGGTGCCGTAGCGGCGGGCAAACTGGGGCAGCAGCTGTTCGTCGATGGCCAGGGCTTCCGGGTAACGCCTGAGGCGGCGCAGCAGTTGGGCCGTGTGCTTCTGCGCGCTCAGCGCGGCATCGGAGTTGGCGGGTCCGGTTTGCACCAGCAACGCATGCAATTGCTGCAATTGTGCCAGAGCCACTTGGTCGCGGTTCAGCGCGTCATTCGTATCGGCCAGCCGCTCCAGCAGCAGGGCATGGGTTTTGGGGTCGTCGGCAAACTGCTTGCCCAAGTCTTTTTCGGACTGCTCCAGCAGTGTCAGGACGGAAGGCCACTTGCCACTGTGGTTGTCGGGGCTGGCGCTCTGGATCAGTTCACCCAGGTAGTCGGCAACCTTGGTGGCGCGCTTGGCCTCCGCACTGGCCCGTTCGGCCTGCCACAGTGCAACCACCATACCGGTGCTGACTGCCAGAAATGCCACCGATGCCAGCACCGCCACCAGGCGGTTGCGTCGCAGCCACAGGCGGGTTTTGTAATGCCAGTTGCCGCGCCGCGCATCCACCGGCAGGCTGTGCATCCAGCGCTCCAGGTCGGCGGCAAAGGCGCCCACCGTGGTGTAGCGGTCCGCAGGGTTTTTGCGCAGCGCCTTGGCGACGATGGCGTCCAGATCACCCTGGGCGCGTGCTGCATCCGCGGGTCTGCCAGCCGGAGAGGTGGGTGGGCCTTGCAGTGCCCGGGCAATGGACTTGGCTTCGGTATGCACGATGGCATGCTCCAGCGCTGCGCGGTTGTCACCGGCGAAGGGCATCACACCGGTGACCAGTTCAAACGCCAACACCCCCAGCGAGAACACGTCGGCCGCCACACCCGTGGCATCACCGGTCACCTGCTCGGGCGCGCAATAACCCAGCGTGAAGCCACGTCCGGTCATGTGGGTCAGCGCGGTGGCGGCGCCCGGGTCCACATCGTCCATCAGTTTGGCTATGCCAAAGTCCAGCAGCGCGGGCTCGCCAGATAGGCTGACCATCACATTGGACGGTTTGATGTCGCGGTGCACGATGAGCTGGCCGTGCGCGTATTCGGTGGCACGGTACACCTTGAGCAGCAGGGCGATGCGCTGCGCCAGCTGCGGCGCGTTGCGGCCCGCCCAGTCGGTGATCGGCAGGCCGTCGATGTACTCCATGACCAGGTAGGGCTCGGCCAGGTGGGTACCGGCGTCCAGCAGGCGCGCAATACCGGGGTGTGCCAGACGGGCCAGCAGGCGGCGCTCACGCAGGAAGCGGTCGACCAGTTCGGTCTTGCCCAGGCCGGTGCGCAAAAACTTGATGGCGGCATGGCCTTCAAAATGGCCGTCGTGGCGGGCTGCCAGCCATACGGCGCCCATGCCGCCCTCGCCAATCTTGCGTTCCAGCCGCCAAGGGCCTACCGCATCGCCAGCGCCCACCGATGGACCTGCATCGGGTGCCGCCGCCGCATCCACCTGTGCTTCAAATGCACGGACGCTGACGCCGCCCAGACTGGGGGGCTGCTGCGGGTGCGCAACCGATTGCTCCAGCTCATCCAGCAGGGCCAGCACGGCGCTTGCATGCTCGGGCTCGCGGACTTGCAATTCCAGAAACCATGCTGCCCGCTGTGCGAGAGGCAGATCGGCAACCTCGTCAAACAGCGCGAAACGTCGCTTCAAATCGGTGGGGTGAGCGGTCATAGTGGGTGGGTGTGCAGGGATCCTCTAGGCTAACGCAATCTGTGCGGGACCTTCCATGCAACAGACGCAAACCGGTCGACAAGTGCGACAGTACAAGTTGCTGACGGAATTTTTGACCCGCAATGGCGTACCCGGCACGTGCAGTGCGTCTTAGTGTTTAACACCATCCACCCACAAGGAGCACCATGCATACACCACCCTTTACCCGCTGCGCTGCCACGGCCCTGCTGGCCAGCATCGGCCTGACCCTGCCACTGGCTGCGCTTGCAGACAAAACGCCACAGCGCCTGAGCGCCACGGTGGATGGCAGGCTGTTCGAAAGCGATGACGACGGCGTCCTGTACCTGGTACCGGTCAAGGGTGTGCTCAACCTGATCGCCAGCACCAAGGGCGCATCCGCCTACCCGCCACCCAAAACGCCGGTGGACAAGTTGTCCATCAACTGCCGCAACTATGACGGCAAGTCGGTCAAGTTCACCTTTGCCAACTCCGGCAGCCGCAGCTGTGACATCAGCTTCACCAAGGGCGTTAGCCAAAAGCCGTTTGGTGACCCGCAAGCGGAGTACCGCATGGTGGATGGCAAAAACCAGCTGGAGATCACGTCCGTCAAAGGCAAGGTCATTGAAGGTACGTTCAGCTTTGAACTGGTAGAGGTGAAGACCAAGGCCAAGATGACCATCACCGGCGGAACCTTCAAGGCAGAAGATCGCCAGTTGTAACTACTGGTTACAAGCCCCGGACGGGGGCTCCGTTTCGTTGTGGCTTAAACTGCCGCGCAGTGCAAGAGCGCCTGTGCGCGCCCAACGAGGACACCAGTTTCGATGCCTACGAAATCTGTCGACGAGATCACCCCTCTGCTGCACGCCCTGCGTGCCGGCGATCAAAACGCTGCAGCACGGCTGTACGTATTGCTCTACCCCGAGATCAAGCGCCTGGCACATTCGCGCCTGTACGCGGTGGGCGGTGTCACCAGCCTTAACACCACCGGTTTGGTTCATGAAGGATTTCTGCGCATGGTGGAGCGTGTGGGTATGGCAGGTGAATCCCGGGCCCAGTTTTTTGCCTATGTGGGCAAGGTGCTGCGCTCGGTGGTGTTGGACCACCTGCGTGCCAACAAGGCCGAGAAGCGTGGCGGTGACCTGGTGCAGGTGACACTGTCGCAGGCCGAATCCATTGCGGTGGATGGGCGCGACAACTGGTTTCTGCTGGACTCCGCACTGGAGCAATTGCGCACGCTGGACATGGGCTTGTATGAGTTGGTGGAGCTGCGTTACTTTGCCGGCCTGACCGTGGCAGACATTGCCAAGTTGTTGGGCGTCTCCACCCGCACGGTGGACCGTGACTGGGTGAAGGCCAAAGCCTGGCTGGAGAGCCTGATCGAGAGCACGGCCTAGCTTGGTGTTTACTTGGTGCAATCACCCAGCCGTTTGGCTGTCAATGCAGTTTTGACCACACTGCCACCCATCTCGTGCTGGGTCACCCGCATGTCCATGGTGAAGGTGTCATCGGTGACGGTGCCTTTACCTTCACCCGTCATCTTGGGTTTGGTGCAGGCATATTTGATGCTGATCTCGCCACCCGCGCGTTTGACTTCGGGTGGTGTGCAGTCTTCCATGCCCTGCTGGTTCACATAGGCCTTTTGCGAGGCGACGTCTTGCGCGGTCACGCATTGTTTGAAGCTGACCGGGATGGTCATCCCGAACATTTCGGTTTTGGTGGTGTATTCGTATTGGCCGGGCTTTAGGTTTTGCGCCTGGGCTATGGGTGCGGCAAGGCAGACGGCTGCTAGCAGGGCGGCGGTGGAGGTGGCGCGTGTAGTGAACTTCATTTTCTTTCCTTGCTGGGTTGGTAGTTATTTGAGACGGCTGATTTCGCAGGAGCGGAAGTTGAACGCACTGTCGCCAGAAACTACCGCACGTGCCTGATGGCCTTTAGTAAACTTTTCTACAGCGACAACCGTGTTCGCACCACCGTTCAAATGCACAGCGGTGACTGGCCCCGAGCCATATCCAATTAGGGTCGGATCCAGGCTGACTCTTAAAGTTAACTGCTTGGAAGAACTATTGAATGCCTCAATGGAAGCGGTAACCATGTAATACCCGTCTTCAGGGGTGACGAATTTGCAGCTAGCACCGGGGAAGCCTTTAGCCTCCAAGGTGCCTGGCGTCGGAACCATCAATATGGAGCCGTTCTCCAAATCGACTCCACCCACGCCTATCACGGATAACACAGCACTCCCCCAAGACGACTTGGGGCTTGCCAAAGACAGCGTTGCACCATTGGCAACGGTCACATTCTTTTGCATCAGCGACAACATTTGCTCCGTGGCATTGTCTTGCTGCTCCCTCGCCTGTTTCAGAATCTCTGCCAGCGCAGCCGACGCCGCAGCAACTTTCTGTGTCGCGTTCAGCGCTGCGCCCGGCACCACATGCGCTTTCAGTGTGTAGGTCTTGCCCCCTGCTTGGGGAGTAGCGACCCGCACGGCGGCCGCGCCACTGGCAGGGACAATGCCCCTTTGCTCCAACGGCAGCGTCAGCGGAGCGGCAATAGGAGACGCAAGCGGTGCTGAAGGTGTGTTGTCAGCGCCCATGCCTGTTCTGGGGGCAGTCCGCAGACCGGAGGAGGGTGCTTGCAAGCTGCCGGTTTGTGCCAACACCGCCGTGCTGCCAACTCCGGCAGCCACCAACATTGCCGCCATCGCCCAAGCGGACAGCGCCGCACCTAATTTGCATTTGTGATTAGTTGCCATGCTCTTCTCTCAAAAAATTGATTGATAGATCGTCCGTTGATCGGGTGAATGCCAAAGTTGACATTCATCCGTTAAGACGCAGTGCGCGCGAAAAATGCGACAAGTTTCAAAAGACCATCGCTGACCTGCACGCGCCGTTTGACGGCCAACGGATTAACGCCGTGGCTGCAGCGTGCAAGTGGCCTGACCGTGCGATGCTTGCTCGCAGCGTTGCTGCGCGATTGCGTCGCGGCACGCAAAGCTGCCGGGGCTATTGGGCCGGGCGGTGCAGCCTGCTGGCGCGGGCGGTGTCAGGCCCGTGTTGCCACCCGAGCTGCCACCGAGATTGCCGGAGCCCGCCGATCCGCCCAACTGGCTGGAACCCGCGCCGCCCGGACGTAAACCCAGTTGCCCTGTGGGCGGCGGAACCAGAATAGGTGGGGGACGTATCGCTGGAATGGATGGGGGTTGGATGACCGCCGGGGCTACCGCAGCGACACCCCCCATCGCACCCGCAACGGGGCGCAGCGTCTCTAGCCCACCGGTGGCAACGGCAGACTGTTTGAAGCGCACGGTCATCAGCGCTGCGAACTGTGGCTCCAGCACCTTCTCGTAGGCGACCACTGACTTGTAGGAACTGCCGATCGTGATCAATTTTTCAATAGCCTCATCACGGAGTTGCTGGAACTGCTGGGTCGCCTCGCCTTGCTGCTTCTGTGCATCTTTGGCGGATGCTGCGGGGTCTCTGCTGGGTAGCGCTGACACGCGCTTGGTCTCGGCGTCCAGATGCTCGTCCAGTTTGACCTTGGCCGCAGATATTCGGTGCAGCACGTTATAGGCCTGCGCGCAGCCCTTCTCAATGCTCATGGGTCCGGAGGCATCGCCGGATTCGTCGGGCGGCCCACTGGTTATTCCGCACGCTTGGACCATGCGCGTGATGTCGGTGCCGCAGCGAATGTCTGAGCATGCTGCTTTCAGTTGGGTCATCTTGGCCAGCATCTGGGCGGACAGCTTCGCCTGCGCCTCAGCGCCCGCTTTCTTGGCGCCGTCCTCCTCTTTCTTGTGTTGATTCTCTGCAGCAATATTCCCCAGAGACACTTTGGTAACGCCATAGTCCATGAACGATGCAGTCTTCTGGGCAATCAGCGCATGCGCCTGCTTTGCCAGCGGGCGATTGGTCGTATAGAAGATGCTGCCGACCGAGTCCGTCGGTTTGGCATTGGCCGCCATGGCCTGGATTTTTTGAATGTATTTCTGTGGCTCTGCCAATGCAGCCGGGGTGTAGGAATAGAAGTCGTCAAACTGCCCCAAGCTTTTAGGCTCCGTGATGGTTTGGCCAAAGCCATATACGTCTCGCAGCACCGTAGACACGCAAGAATAATGCGCAGCGCCCAGCAGGGCCAATGTTTTGTAGCGCTTGGCAGTCGCATCGGTCGTCCCGCCCATGTACTTCTCTGGTGGCACGGATTTGCCAGCTTGTGTCACAGCCTTGGCACAGGCGCGCACCAACGGGTCACCGCGTTTCCAGCTCGGCAAATCCAGCGTGTCACCATTGCGTGGCAGCAACCAACCGAGTTGCGACTTCAGCAGCTTGGTGGCCGCTGGGGTCGGGTCAGCCGCCAGACCTTTGACCAGTCGTACCTGGTCTTGCATGACGGCCCACTTGGCAAATTCCTGGTTGTAGGAATTGCGGAAGCTGTTGCAGGTTTTTTCCGCATTCTCCGGACTCATCCGATGCGAGTTGAAGTAGCCGTGGCACGCCGTCGTCACCCCGTCGATATAACCACTCTGGCGCGTGAGCGAATTGTGTAGCTGCGCAGGGGGCGACATCAAGGCCACCGAATACTTGTACTCCGCTTCTTTGCGATTGGCAAAGTAAAGCCGGTAGTAGGTTTCTTGCGGCATGTGTTGCCCCTGGTAAATCGACTCCAGGGCATTCTCTACCGCGATTGCGCCAGTCTCTATGCCCGCCAGCCCACCTTTGATTAAATCTGTCACCAGGCCGCCGCACTGTTGCGCCCCGCTGCCCACCGCGTTCATGACTTTCTTGATGACATCCGGGCCACCAACGTCGGCCACTGCACAACCACACGAGAGTGAACCCGTGATGGTGCCCATGCCTGGCACGCTACTGAGCGCACTGCTGGTTGCGCCCGCAACAATGTCTTCCAGCATATCGGTGCCTTTACTGCCCAACAGCGATGGCAGGCCTGGCACCTCCAGCAGGGCATCGGCAATCAAGCCGCTGGCCTGGCCGGTGATAAACCCGCGGCACTGCCCCAGGTCTTTGGGAATGATGTTCTTTTGCTGCAAGCCCACCACCATGATCGCGCTGACGATGGTGGTCGGGTCGACCGCCATGACACGGGCGATGCACTGCGGGTCATCTACGGCCAGCTGTAATACTTTTTCGCCAGACGATACGGCCACCGCCGCTGCCTTGAACGGTGCCGCCAGGCAGCCAGCCGCGTTCTTCACAACATTGGCGTGCGCAGGCGCCGTGGCGAGCAACAGCGGTGCCAGCAAAGCCAGCAGCAGTGCGCGTGCGCACAAGTCCTTCGTCTTTTTCGTCATTACATCTCTCCGGTCGATTGGGTGACAACCCATAGGACGCAAAGCCTTCAGCTTTTGCGACATCCGCATGCGCAAATTTTTTTGGGGGACGTTGTCGCAGTCTTTGCTTCCACTGCGTCTTAACCAATGAGCAGGCCTATTCAAGGGCCACCAACAACCCACCGACCAGGAGCTTCTATGCTTGTCAGAACTTCGCCCGCTATCGCCTTCGCCCTGTTAACGCTGTGCTGCCTTGGCGGTACCACCGTCTACGCCGAAGGCCAGGACCCGGTGTCGGACCGCTCATCCACTACCCAGAAGCTCGAAGGGCTGCCCCAGGTGGCGCTGGCGACCCGGCCCATGGTCACTGTCTATGAGGTCACATCCAGCGTGACGGAGATTGAGGCCCGCGCGGCCACCGCCATGTTCACGACCGCCCTGATCAAGAGCAAGCAGTTCCGCGTGCTGGAGCGCAGCAAGATTGCTAATGGTGTGGCCCGTGAGCGCGAGATGAACCAGACCGGGGTGACATCCGGCACCAGCGCCACCAAGCAGATCAAGGGCGCCAATGTGATCTTTGAGGCCACCATCTCCGAGGCCACCGCCGCAAAGGCCAGCAGCTCGGGCGGCTTTTCGATCGGTGGCATGCAGCTGGGTGGTGGCAGCACCAAGGATGAAGTGGGCATGGACGTACGCGTGCTGTCCGTGGGCACGGGCGAGGTGCTGGATGCGATCAATGTGCGCAAGGAAGTTGCGGGTAGCCAGAACAGTGTCAGCGGCGTTGGCAGCCTGTTGGGCACCCTTGCCGCCAACAGCGGACAAGACCTGCGGGGCTTGAACCCGGATGCAAGCTTCCAATCGGCCCGCAAGGAAAGCATGGACCGCGCCATGCGGGCGCTGATGGAGCAGGCCATTTTTGAACTGGCCCAACGCTCTCGCGAATGGGTAGATGAGTAAGCTGCAGCGCAATGCCATGATGCGTCGCTGCATACCGTTCATCGCATTGGCGGCCGCCGTGGGTTCCGCGCCCGTGCTGGCTGCTGAGCATGAAGAGCAGGCGCCGCCCGCGTACCGCGAGGACTTGCAGCGTCTACCGCCACGTGAGGGCAAACCGCTGCGCTTCAAAGCGCCGCCCAGCCAGTTGCTGGACCCATGGCGCTGCGGGGTGGGCAATGTTTATGCGCGCCCTCCGTCCGCCGCGTCGTGCGGGTATGACCCGCGGCTGGCGTCCGAATTTTTGCTGGACTACCCGTTTGCCAGCATGCGCTTGATGCCACCGCTACAACCCACGCCGGCGCCCAGCCTGACCGGTGAACCCGCTGCGGGTGGGCCCGTACCGGGTGCGCCGCCGTCTCAACTGCCAAGAATCACTGACCCCTCCTACCCGCTTTTTTTTCCTTGAAAGGTGAACACCATGCCGTATCCCCATTTGCAATCGTTCGCACGTGCTCGCAGTCTTGTTGGCGCGCTGCTGCTGGCCGCATGCACACTCGCCCAGGCCGCCAATCCGATGCCGACCAAAGACCTGAAAGGCCTGACCGACCCGGATGGGCTCAAGCGCTACGCCGGTTCGGTGTTGACCTACCGCGATGATGCGGCGTATGACGAACTGAAATTTCCTCTGGGCAAGGTCACGTCCAAAGATGACCAGGCCGTTGCCGCTCGCAGCCTGGATCGCTCCGGCCAGCGCACCATGCTGCAATACCTGACGCCGGCGGGAAAGTCAGCGCTGGAGGTAGTGCGCAACTACCAGCAGGATCTGAAGGCCGCCGGCTACAAGCCCACCTTCGAATGTGCGGGCGATGCCTGTGGCAGCGCGGACTGGATTCGCCAGGGTTATTTTGTATCCACGCTGGTGTCAGGTGCGTACTGGAGCAATATCGGCGACAACACCCCGGCAGCCTGCGGTGGTGGTGCCAATGTTGGCGACTTCCGCTACGCGTTGCTGGACAACCCCGCGATTGGTTCCACCGTTGCTGTGGCGGCCTGGAGGCCTGGCATTCTGTCGGCGTATTGCGATGAGCCTGAGTACCAAAAGCGTACCAGCGTCGTGGTCGTCAAGATCGACACCAAAGCCCGTGAGCAGGCCATGGAAGCGCTGTCTGCCAACGAGATGGGCAAGAGCCTGGATGCCAGCGGCAAGGTCGCCGTCTACGGCATTTTGTTTGACACCAACAAGGCTGACATCAAGCCCGAGAGCCGCGCTTCGCTGGAGCAGATTGGTGCGCTGCTCAAACAGCAAGCCCGCCTGAAGCTGCATGTGGTGGGCCACACCGACAACGTGGGCACGCTACCCGCCAACATCGACCTGAGCAAGCGCCGCGCCGAAGCCGTGGTGGCCGCATTGGCCAGCACCTATGCCATTACCCGCGACCGCCTCACTGCCAACGGTGTGGCCAGCCTGGCGCCGGTTGCCAGCAATGGTGATGAGGCGGGCAGGGCGAAGAACCGGCGTGTGGAGCTGGTGCTGCAGTAGTAGGTCGCTCAGCACCACGGGCTAAGTAGCAAAATATACCCAAAAGAAGGTTGTTATCCGTGTTTGCAGCGGAGTTGCAAGCCAAAATTGCCTCTAGCCCTCGTGAAATATACACACTACGCTATCAAAAATGTAGCTATCCACGGCTGCTTCATCTGTATGCCATGGACAGCAACAACAGCCCAAGGGCCACTACAAAACAATTCCTGGGCACGCTGAACCAGAAGCGGTGGGCCAGGTAGATGTAGACCACCGGCACCAGCAGCAAACCCAGATTCAGCGCGGCGGAGGTCTGCAAATAGCCGGGGTTTTCGAGTGCCAGCGTGGTGTAGAACGCGCCAAAGAGGACCAGGCCCAGGCTGTGGCTCAGGTGAAAGCCCTTGATGCCGTTCCACAGATTTCCGGTTTTGGACAGGCCAGCCTTGCTGTTCTTGAGTTGCGCCAGCAGACCCGGGTCGCGTGGCTCAAACTTTGTGCTGAACAGCATCAATGCGGCGTGCCCGGCGCCGAGGATGGCAAACACTGAACAGCCGAGTATCAGAAGTGTGTTGCTCATGGCGTGCTTTCGCAGGTTGCTGTTGCGCGTAGCCGCAAGCTGGTCAAGGCGAGGGCTTGCGCAGCAGTGCCCACAACGCTGGCCCCGCCAACCAGAAGCCGGAGGCGGGCATCAAGAGCACGGCCACGGCACACAGCAGCAGCAGGGACCAGCCCACGCGGCGCAGCGGGCCATGCTGACCTTGGCGTTCCAATGCCGTGGTTGCCTGCGCCAGTACGGCCAGCAAAAAGCCAAACAGCATAAAGAACGCCACGGCCGCGCCCCGGGAGTCTTCTCCCACCGTGTCAAAAAAGCCTTGGCGTGCCATGGCCAGCAGATCGGCCTGGAACACGACCAGGCCAAATACCGTGTGGATGGCGGCCACCAGCATCAGCCAATGGCCAATCCAGTGGCGGGGAACGGGTGTGTGTGTAGACGACATGGTCAATACCTCTCAGTGGATCCAGGGGTTGGTGGTGCGCACGCGAGCGCCCAGGGTTTTGAGCAACTGGGTCAGTCCCAGATACGCCCGGTCGAAGTAGGGCAGATCAGGTGGCACCGCTTGCAGAAACTGCACGGCCTTGCGCTGGTGTTCGGGCTTGGCACCGGGGTAGGCCGGGTGCTGGGCAAAGTCATAGACCGGCACCGTGAACGGCAGGCGCTGCCAGGCCTGCATATCGGCCAGCGCGGGCAACAACTGGGTGCGGAAGTCGTGTTCGCTCAGCGTGGGGCTGATCAGTCCCAAGGCTTGGTAGGCCTGCTGCAGGCTGGTGGTGTCCACGGGGCTGTGCAACAGCGCGGACCACACCGTCGATACGGCCGCGCAAAACCCGGCATCCAGCGCGCGGGTGCAACCGAAGTCCAGCAAGCCCAATTGCCCGTCGGGCATGAACAGGTAGTTGCCGGGGTGGGGGTCGGCCTGCAGACGGTGCAGCACAAAGGCGCAGTGCAGAAAGGTGTCGAACAGCAACTGGCCATACTGATCGCGCAGTTCCTGGCTAGGCTGGGTCAACAACCACTCGTTGACGTGTTGGCCCTGCAGGCGTTGCATGGTCAGCACCCGTTTTGTCGTGCGGTCCATCACCGGCTGCGGGATGACCAGGCCGGGCAGCGCCAGGTGCTGGGCAAACCATTGCAGCGCCTGTGCCTCGTGCAGATAGTCCAGTTCTTCGGCCAGCTTGTGCTCAATGTCGGCCATCACGCGGTCGATGATGCTGGCCTTGGGCAGCGCGTCAGAATGCCCACCCAGCGTTTGCAACAGGCTGCGCAGCATGCGCATATCGCTGCCGATAGAGGCCGCCATGCCAGGGTATTGCAGCTTGACGGCCACCGCGTCGCCATTCGCCAGCGTTGCAGCATGCACCTGACCCAGGCTGGCAGCGGCAAAGGCCTGGGGTTCGAAGTGCTGGAATAGCGCATGGGGGTCATCGCCAAACTCCTGGCGCATCACTTTGACGACCACGGCACGGTTCAGCGGTGTGACCTGGTAGTGGGCGCGGGCCAGCTCCTGGCGCATGCCTTCGGGCAGAAAGCCCAGCTCCATACTCATCAGTTGCGAGGCTTTGAGGGCAGTGCCCTTGAGCTGGTTCAGCGCGGCAAACAGAATGCGGCCGAGATCGGCCTCGTGCGCCGTGCGCGCCTGTGCCTCTTGCGCGGCGTCGCGGGTCAGCGACTGCGCCTTGTGGCTCAGGTGCGCCAGACCGGCACGCGCCACCGCCATGCCGGCAATGGCGCCGCGCGACAGCCGCCCGGTGCGGGGCAGCTCGGAGACCTTGGCGTCTTTCTTAGCCATGCGCCACTTGCGCCAGCATGCGCGGCACGATGACGCTGTGCACCGGCCCGACGATGGCCATGTAGAAGCGCCCCAGGCGGTTGTGGATGTGCACCACGGTGCTCAGCGACACCATGGGCTTGTTGTTCACCACGTGTTTGACCAGGGACAGTTGCACGTGCAGGTGTTTGTCGTTGTCAAACAGGATCACTTCATCCGGTTGCAGGTACTGCAGACCAAAGATGCCCACACGATCGCCCAGGTGGTAGTCGCTGGCCGGCTTGCGCTGGATCCCGGTTGACAGATTGCCCAGGTGTTTGAGCCCGACCAGGCGCACGGCCTGGTTGCGCATCGCCATCAGTGTATTCATCCAGCCCGGCGTGCGTGCGGTGAGGGTCAGGTAGGTTTCAAAGGCGTTCTTGTCCGGCCACAGGTCGTCGAACTGGTAACAATCGGCAAAGTCGGAACCGGGCAAGGTCTGGGCGATACGGCTGCCGCTGGGCAGATCAGAAAGAGTAGGTTTCATGCGCGGGGTCCTCCTTTGCCCGCACGTTCGCCCGTTGCATGTGGCTCTCTGCCCCCCGAGGGAGCGCGTTTCTCCTTGGGGCGGCCCGGCGATGAAACCAGGCCGCGGCGGGCCAGTTGCAACAAATCCAGTAAGCCAGTGCCGTCGTGCATGATGCGCGCTATCTGGCTGCGCACCATGAAGCCACCCAGTTCCAGCAGCTTGTCCACCAGGCCGCTCTGCAGGGCCAGCACCAGCACGCCCAGGCTCAGGTCCACCATTTGTGTGGTGTTGGCGAACTGCTCCGATTCATCTCGCAGCCAGTAGGCCATGACGCCGTACACATAGTCGGCCAGCAGACCGGCCAGGCTGGGCTTGAATCCGCAGGGCACAATTTCCTTGGATGCTTCGGCCTGTTCCAGCATGTCTATGAAGGCTTGCTTCAACAGGGGCTTGCCCGGCAATTGCTCACCCAGCAGCAGCATGGGCGCGCGCTCGACCAGACCACGCGCCAGGGCGACGAATTCGCGGTCGGCCAGCAGTATCTCCAGCAGGCTGTCGATCAGCAACTGCATACGTTCGTGCAGCGTAAAGTCCTTGTTCCAAGGTGCTTTTTCCGCCCGCACCAGCGCGTCGCTTATGGCTTGTTCAAAGTAGGCGGTGACCAGTTTTTCCTTGGTCGGAAAGTACTTGTAGATCGTCGCATCGCCGATGTCGGCGGAGCGTGCGATCTGCTTCATGGTTGTGCCTTCAAACCCGTGTTGAGTCATCAGGTCGACCGCGGTCTGGATGATGAGCCGGTGGTTTTTGGCTTGTTGGGCTTTGGTGGTGCGCATAGGGGGCTGGGACCGGTGTTTAGGGTGCGGGATGGGTTTTTACAGTGGCGACTGACACGTCGCCAGAGGCCAACCGACGCGCGCTGCGCGACGGAGGGTGGCCTTGACAACCAAGCGGTGAAATGGAGCAATGACAAATATATAGGCCCGACCTAAGCGGTTGTGGCACTGGACAACCGTTGAAACCACGAGTTGGTGACGGTCTTTTGCCTTTGCATCCGTAAAACATAGAACGGATATCCGGAAGTCGAGGTGCTTGTCGTCCTCTCCCAATACCATTTCCGTCTGGGTTGTGCTGTAGACCTTGAAAATTCCAACGCGATTGGCAAGTGATGCCAGTTGTTTGGCTGTCTTGAGACCCAACCGGGCAACGATAAGGTCTCGGACCGTCATGAGCCATCCGATCCACGCAGGCTGGTGGGAGAACATGAATCGACCGAGCAATTCTGGATTGCTGGACGTGCCTGCTGGCAGCGCAATCGCAAAAGCGTCCGCCAAGTCCATAGCCTTGTATAGCTGGGTGATGCCGGACCTCGGGGGGATTGGAACGGATGTTACGAACTCAAATTCTCTGGGCATGGGTATCAATCCTGAAATCTAAGCTTGGCCGTGCGTGGGGGACTTTATGCCCAACTGCGGGTTGGCGCCGAGGCATCCGCCCGCAGTGCGAAGTAGGTCCAGATGCCGCCCGCAAGGTCTGCCAAGCCAAACAACACGACCATGGGGCTGGCAAGACCCAGCACCGCGAATGCGGCGAAGGCCACAAAGACCACGACCCGGGTGTACACGGATGCCACCAGAAAAGGCTTGAACTCGTGGCTGGCCGCAACCCAGGCGTAGATGCCAATCATGAAGGCGATGACACCAATCACACGGATCCAGACCTCCGAGGTCTGCGGGATGAAGAGCATGGACAACAAGAGATTGGGAACGGTGGCCAGCAGTGCACCGGCGATGAACAAATAGACGGCGAACACTTTGGCGCTGAATGCGGATTTGGACATATTTTCCTCAGTTGGAGAGCAGGGTTAAGAAGGTGGCCTGAACCTGCAGGTTTCCGAGCCAGGCACAGACGGCGATGGCCAGCAGGCCGATCCAGCCCGGGTGTTTGGCCCGCGTGCCGATAAACACCAAGGCTGCTCCGACCAACGCGGCAATGGCAATGGCTTGCACGCCAATGCCGGTCGCGGCTTCAGGCGCGGCGGGCAGCGCCAGGCGCAACAGCACCGCGCCCAAACACCAGCCGAAAACCGTCACGATGTGCCAAGTGGCCCAGATGATGCGGACATGCCGTTCACCCAGCACATTGCCGCCGTTGGTGG
>JAZKIR010000063.1:0-25521 GCA_040384785.1 Pseudomonadota bacterium | reverse complement strand
AATTTCTTCACGCCGAGCATTTTGGGCTTGGAATCGCGCCCGTTTCGCGTAGAGCCGCCGCCTTTTTTCTGTGCCATGACCTTATCCTACGATGGCGCCGATTTGCAGTTCTGTGAACAGCTGGCGGTGACCTTGACGTTTTTGATAGTGCTTGCGACGGCGCATTTTGAAAATGCGCACTTTGTCGTGCTTGCCCTGAGACAGTACTGTGACTGTGACAGTTGCGCCGGACACCAAGGGAGTGCCAACCTTCAGTTCAGCGCCGTTTCCGACAGCCAGAACCTGGTCAAACACAATCTCTTGGCCTACATCCGCAGCAATCTGTTCTACTTTAATTTTTTCGCCGGCCGCAACACGATATTGCTTGCCGCCGGTTTTTATGACCGCGTACATATTGACCTCTTCAATGTGAGATTCTGCAAACGAATTTTCGCAGAGCCCATGAGTATACCATTGTTGACCTAAACCGTCAAATTGGGCGCCGGCGCTACAAAGCACCACGCAGGCTTTCTATACAATTCGCCAACTAACAAACTGCCCTACTGCCTTGCAAGCCACTACAACCGGCACATCCAACGGCGTCTCCATCGTCGAACAGGACATGCTCCAAGTCGATCAGGTGATCGCACGCAGACTTGACTCTGGTGTACCCCTGGTAGGCAGCGTCTCGCACTACATCATCTCCGCTGGCGGCAAGCGCCTGCGCCCGGTACTGCTTCTTTTGTGTTGTGGCGCCCTGGGCTTCAAGGGAGAGCAACGTTTCAATATGGCCGCGGTGGTGGAATTCATCCACACTGCCACCCTGCTGCACGACGATGTCGTGGACGACTCGGCCCTGCGTCGGGGCAGCCCCACTGCCAATGCCAAGTTCGGCAACCCGGCCAGCGTGCTAGTGGGCGACTTTTTGTATTCCCGCGCCTTCCAGATGATGGTGGATACGCAGAGCATGCGCATTATGGAGGTGTTGGCAAACGCCACCAACATCATCGCCGAAGGCGAGGTCATGCAGTTGATGAACATGTACAACGCCGGGCTTGACGAAGCCGGCTACCTGCAGGTGATACGCTCCAAAACAGCCAAACTCTTCGAGGCCAGTGCCCGCGTGGGCGCCATCCTGTCGGGCGCCAACGACGCCATGGAAGAAGCCTGCGCCGAATATGGGCAGGCGCTGGGCACCGCCTTCCAAGTGATTGACGACGTGCTGGATTACACCGGCGATGCGTCCATCATGGGAAAAAATCTGGGTGATGACCTGCGCGAAGGCAAAGCCACCCTGCCTCTTATCGCGGCCATGCAGCGTGGCACGGACACGGAGCGCCTGGCCATCCAGCAGGCCATCGAGACGGGTGATGTCACCATGCTGGACGCCGTGATTGCCATTGTCCGGAATACCGGCGCCCTCACGGTTGCACGTGACGCTGCGGAGCAGGAAGCCAAGCGCGCCATAGCGGCTGCACTTCGCCTTCCCGACGGTCCGCACAGAGACTGTTTGGTACAATTAGCGTCGCAATTGTTGGACAGAAACCACTGATTTCAATGAACATCCGTGGTGCCGCGGGGTGTAGCTCAGCCTGGTGGAGCGCTACGTTCGGGACGTAGAGGCCGGAGGTTCGAATCCTCTCACCCCGACCAGTTGCGACCATGTGCCTTAGCCCGCTCAACGCACAAAAATCATCCGGTCAACGTTCAAAATTGCTGCTATTTTTATAGCAGCATAGCCATATATTGCGAGGGCTACAGGCCCATTCAAGCAGTAACAATCTGAAACAGACCCAAGTCGGGTTTAAAACAGCCTTATGGCAAGGAGGGCGCTGCAAGCGCGTGAAAATTCCCTGCAGAGATTGAACGGCTCGACGTTGTTGTCAACGCCGGCCCAGAGCTGCGCTACGGCATGCGACCGTAGCTGTCTTCCAATCGAACGATGTCGTCCTCACCCAAATAACTGCCAGACTGGACTTCAATGATTTCCAGCGGTATCTTTCCGGGATTGGCCAGTCGGTGAACCTGCCCCAGAGGGATGTACGTGCTTTGGTTCTCGGTCAACAGAATGACCTTGTCACCGTTGGTCACTTCGGCCGTGCCGCTAACCACAATCCAATGCTCCGCGCGGTGGTGGTGCATTTGCAAGCTGAGCGAAGATCCCGGCTTGACCACAATACGTTTGACCTGAAAGCGTTCACCAGCGTCCACACTGTCGTACATCCCCCATGGACGCGCAACGTGGCGGTGGTGCAGAGCCTGGGGCACGCCCTGGGCTTCAAGTTGGGCAACCACTGTCTTCACCTGCTCAGCATGTTCCACATTGGCCACTAAGACCGCATCCGCTGTATCAATAATCAATAGGTTTTGCGTGCCCAGGGCGACCACTGGGCGGTGCGGAGCGTGGATGAACGTGTTGACTGCATCCACGGTATGGCCCTTACCATGGATGCGATTGCCCTGTGCATCCGGCTCGCTCAGTTCGGCCACCGCATTCCAGCTGCCGACATCACTCCAGGCCGCGGCAAAGGGTAAAACCGCCACATTTTCGGCTTTCTCCATCACCGCGTAATCAATGCTATCCGAGCGGCAAGCGGCAAAATCCTTGGCGCCCAGGCGCCGAAATGCGCCGTCAACAGCTTGCGCCTTCACGGCCAGTTGACAAGCAGCCAGGATGTCGGACGCATGGACCTGCAACGCGGCCAGCAGGGTCTCGGCTCGCACCAGGAAAATTCCTGCATTCCAGAAATATCCACCGGCTAGCAATAGCTCCTGAGCACGCGTGGCATTGGGCTTTTCAACAAACCGTTGCACCACGTGCGCCCCCCCCTGGCCAGCCAGCGCTGCGCCCTGCTGAATGTAACCGTAGGCAGTGCTGGGAAACGTTGGGTGTACCCCAAATGTGACGATCGCGCCGGCGTTGGCCGCAGACACGCCGGCTCGCACCGTCGCGCCAAAGGCACCAGCGTCCGGAATATGGTGGTCGGCGGGCAAAAACAACAATAACGCGTCTGAAGGGGCGTTGAGTGCGGCGGCCGCCATTGCCGCAGCCGTGTTGCGGGCCACCGGTTCCAGCAGGATGGTACTGCGCACACTCGCTGCATCGGCGCAATCCTGCACCAAAAACCTGTGGTCTTCGCTGGCCACAATGATCTGCTCCGATCCCAACAGCGCGGCACGCTCCAGAGTCAGTTGCAACAGACTCTTGCCGCCTACCAGTGGCACGAACTGCTTGGGCAGTGCCTTGCGCGAAAGTGGCCACAATCGGGTACCACTGCCACCGCATAGGATGACGGAAATAATGCTGTCTGGCGCTGCGCGCTCTGTTGAATTCATGCTGCGGTTACTTACTTTTTGATGGACCCCATAAAGGGTATCACAGGGTAGCAACGGCCCGGCGCGCGGCAAGGTAACATTGTTCCCATTTGATTTACTTTCGCCATGCAATCAGCGATGATGCGCTGGTCCCCTTCGCAACGTCTATTCATATCGGTTCATGGCCACTGTCGATCCCATACAACGTGAAAACCAAGCCATAGCCCTTCCCGGACTCGGAAGAGCTTTGATCTCCGCGGGAAAACTGGGACAAAAGTCCGCAGAAGACCTCTATCGCAAGGCGCTATCGACCAAGAACAGTTTTATTGCCGAATTGGTCGGCTCCGGCGCCGTGTCTGCGGCAGACCTGGCACACACCCTGTCTGCCGCCTTCGCTGCGCCCTTGCTGGATCTGGACGCGATAGACACCAACCGCCTACCCAAGGGCTTGTTGGATACCAAGATTTGCACCGCCTACCGGGTCGTTGTGTTGAGCAAACGCAGCAACCGCCTGATCGTGGCAACCGCAGATCCGTCCGATCAGGCAGCAGCCGAGAAAATCAAGTTTTCGACCCAAATGGGTGTTGATTGGGTCATTGCGGAGTACGACAAACTCTCAAAATTGGTGGACGCCAGCGCCACCTCTGCAACCGAGGCGATGGAAGACATCATCGGTGGCGATTTCGAATTCGATGAAGCGGCCGCGGAAGCTGTCATTGACAACGGCGCAAACAATGCATCGGAGGTTGAAGACGCGCCAGTCGTGCGGTTTTTGCACAAGATGCTGATGGATGCGTTCAGCATGCGCGCTTCAGACTTGCACTTCGAACCCTATGAGCATACCTACCGGGTACGCTTTCGCGTCGACGGTGAACTGCGCGAAATCGCGTCTCCGCCGATCGCCATCAAAGACAAGCTCGCCTCGCGGATCAAGGTGATCTCGCGCATGGACATTTCGGAAAAACGCGTTCCACAAGATGGCCGCATGAAGCTCAAGGTCGGGCCAGACCGTGTGATCGACTTCCGGGTCAGCACCCTGCCCACGCTGTTTGGCGAAAAAATCGTGATCCGGATTTTGGACCCGAGCAGCGCAAAACTGGGTATTGACGCGCTGGGCTATGACGCGGAGGAGAAAGAGCGCCTGCTGAAAGCCATTGGACGCCCTTACGGCATGATTTTGGTCACGGGTCCGACGGGCTCCGGCAAGACCGTGTCGCTGTACACCTGCCTGAATCTATTAAACCAACCTGGCGTCAACATTGCAACGGCGGAAGACCCGTCGGAAATCAACTTGCCAGGTGTCAACCAGGTCAATGTCAACGAAAAGGCTGGCCTGACCTTTGCTGCGGCGCTAAAGTCATTCCTGCGCCAGGATCCGGACATCATCATGGTGGGCGAAATTCGCGACCTTGAAACGGCCGACATTTCCATCAAGGCCGCGCAAACCGGGCACTTGGTACTGTCCACCCTGCACACCAACGATGCCCCGGCAACCCTGACCCGCATGCGCAATATGGGCATTGCCGCGTTCAATATTGCATCCAGCGTGATTTTAATTACGGCCCAACGCCTGGCCAGACGGCTCTGCCCGAACTGCAAAACTCCAGTGGAAGTGCCGCGCGAATCACTGTTGAATGCCGGGTTCACCGAAACCCAATTGGACGGAACCTGGAAACCGTTCAAGGCGGTAGGCTGCTCCATGTGCAACAACGGCTACAAGGGACGCGTTGGCATTTACCAGGTCATGCCTATTACCGATGAGATTCAGCGCATCATTTTGCGAGATGGCAGTTCACTCGACATAGCAGAACAGGCCGAAAAGGAAGGTGTCCGCTCGCTGCGACAATCGGGCCTGCACAAAGTCAAACTGGGAATGACTTCGCTGGAAGAAGTTCTCGGCGTTACCAACGAATAACAAGAAAACACAGAGGAACCACCCTATGGCAACTGCTGCAAAGACCGCAAACCCCAACAAAGACGCCGTTTTCGAGTGGGAAGGCAAGGACCGCAACGGCAAGCAGGTGCGCGGGGAAATTCGCGCCGCCGGCGAAAATCAGGTCAAGGCGTCTCTCAGAAGACAGGGCGTGACGCCAACCAAGATCAAAAAACGCCGCATGAGCGCGGGTAAATCCATCAAGCCCAAGGATCTGGCAATTTTCACCCGACAGCTCGCAACCATGATGAAGGCGGGCGTGCCCTTGTTGCAGGCCTTTGATATCGTCGGCCGTGGCAACCCCAACCCACGCGTGACCAAATTGCTCAACGACATCCGATCAGATGTGGAGACCGGCACATCACTGAACGTGGCGTTTCGCAAATTCCCGCTGTATTTTGACGACCTCTATTGCAATCTGGTGGAAGCTGGCGAGTCGGCCGGTATTCTGGACCAGTTGCTGGACCGGTTGGCCGTATACATGGAGAAGACCGAAGCCATCAAATCAAAAATCAAATCGGCTTTGATGTACCCCATCACGGTACTGATCGTGGCATTTGTAGTCGTAGCCGTGATTATGATCTTTGTGATTCCATCTTTTAAACAGGTGTTCACGTCTTTCGGGGGTGAATTGCCCATGCCCACGCTGGTGGTCATTGCCATGAGCGAAATTTTCGTCAAGTACTGGTATCTGATCTTTGGTGGTCTCGGCGGCGGTGTCTATTTCTTCATGCAAGCGTGGCAGCGCAACAAGAAAATGCAGGCAGTTATGGACCGCGTCATGTTGAAGTTGCCGATTTTTGGCATCCTGGTTGAAAAGTCCTGCATTGCCCGCTGGACCCGGACGCTGTCCACGATGTTTGCAGCCGGTGTTCCCTTGGTCGAAGCCTTGGACTCGGTCGGCGGCGCCGCCGGCAACAGCGTCTTTACCGATGCCACCCTGAAGATTCAACAGGAAGTCTCGACCGGAACGGCCTTGACCGCCGCCATGACCAATGCCAACCTCTTCCCCTCCATGGTTTTGCAGATGTGTGCCATTGGCGAAGAGTCTGGCTCCATTGACCACATGCTGGGTAAAGCTGCGGACTTTTATGAAGCCGAAGTGGACGATATGGTTGCGGGTATTTCCAGCCTGATGGAGCCTATCATCATCGTGATCTTGGGCACCGTCATTGGCGGTATCGTGGTTGCCATGTACCTGCCAATTTTCAAGCTGGGCCAGGTCGTTTAATGCCAATGAGTCTCCAGTGGTTTGAGGCCTCCATCGCAGCGGTATTAGGACTTTTGATTGGTAGTTTTTTAAACGTTGTCATTCACCGCATACCAAAGATGCTGGAGCGGCAATGGGCGGATGAATGTGCTGAAATGTCGGGCCAGACGCCTGCGCCTGGCGAGACATTCAACCTCGTTCTACCCGGCTCTCGTTGTCCGCATTGTGGACATACCATTCGATGGTATGAAAATGTTCCCGTCGTAAGCTACCTTTTTTTACGCGGTGGCTGTTCCGCTTGCAAGGCTCCGATTGGCATACGCTATCCCATCGTCGAGATTGCAACCAGCGCTCTGTTTTTCTTTTGCGCCTGGCGCTGGGGTGCGTCTGTGCCCGGCCTGCTGTGGTGCACCTTTTCCGCAACCCTGCTCGCCTTGGCACTCATTGATTGGGATACCACGCTGCTACCGGATGATCTGACCCTGCCTCTGCTGTGGCTGGGTCTTATAGCGGCCGCCATGCAATGGACACCGATTAGTCTGAATGCTGCTCTCTGGGGTGCCGTAGCTGGCTATCTGTCGCTGTGGTCGGTTTACTGGGCCTTCAAGCTGATAACCGGCAAAGAGGGCATGGGATATGGGGACTTCAAGTTGTACGCTGCCCTGGGCGCATGGTTTGGCTGGCAGGCGCTGATACCCATCATTTTACTAGCATCCGTTATAGGCGCCATCGTGGGCATTGCCATGAAGTTCACCACCGGCCTTCGCGAGGGTGGCTATGTGCCATTTGGTCCCTTCCTGGCAGGCGCAGGCTTTACCGCATTGTTTTTAGGGCCCGGTGCACTGCGCCAAGCCGTTGGACTCTAACCGTGCCAGTTGGACAGCACCGCCTGGGCCTGACCGGTGGCATTGGAAGCGGCAAGAGCACGGTGTCAAGCATGCTCGCAAAAATGGGGGCCACTGTCATCGACGCCGATGCCATTTCCAAGGCGACGACAGCTCCCGGTGGCGCTGCAATAGCCGCACTGCGGACAGCGTTTGGAACCGCCATGCTGACCACCGATGGGGCCCTGGATCGGGAGCAAATGCGCAGCCTGGTGTATTCAGACCCCGGTGCCAAAGTCCGGCTGGAAGCCATCATCCACCCTTTGGTGGGGCAGGCCATCGCACGGCAAACCCTGCAGGCCACCATGGCCGGCGCAAGCTGCATCGTGTTCGATATCCCCCTCCTAGTCGAATCCAGTCACTGGAGAACGTCTCTGGACCGGATTCTGGTGATAGATTGCAGTGAGGAAACCCAAATCGCCCGGGTCACGGCCCGCAACGGCCTGGCTCCAGACGAAGTACGGCGGATTCTGGCGGCGCAAGCGCCCAGATCGCAACGCTTAGCGGCGGCCGACCTGGTGTTGTATAACGATGGCATCTCACTGAATGATCTTAGTCAAGTCGTGACTGAAATGGGCCCACAGTTCGGGCTATGATGCGGCCACCGGAAAAATCAGCGTGATCCTATACGAATACCCCTTCAACGAGCGAATTCGCACGTATCTGCGTCTGGAACACCTGTTCCTCCGCCTCTCGGAACTGATGTCGCGCGAAGCGGCTTTGGATCACCATTTCGCCATTGCGACCATGTTTGAAGTCATGGATGTTGGTGCACGGGCTGACCTGAAATCGGACGTACTCAAAGACCTGGACAAGCAGAAGCAGATTCTGAACGCCTATCGAGGCAATCCAGCCATTGCAGAAGGCGTGCTAGACGGCATCATTCACCAACTGGAACGTTGCTTTACCGCACTCAATGCCCAACCAGGAAAGGCCGGCCAGGCACTGACGGAAAACGATTGGCTGATGAGCATTCGCAGCCGGGTGGGCATCCCTGGTGGAACCTGTGAGTTTGATTTGCCGGCCTACTTCGCCTGGCAGCACCGCGATACCGCAGCCCGGCAGCTGGATTTGCAGCGTTGGGCGTCTACGCTCGCGCCCTTGGCCGAGTCCATACACCTGCTTCTGAAACTACTGCGGGATTCCGGTTCACCGCAAAAAGTGATAGCGGTAAACGGCCAGTTTCAGCAAAACCTGCCGCAGGGCCGCACATTTCAACTTCTGCGCCTGTCACTGGATGGTGCGCTGCGTCTGATACCGGAAATCAGTGGGAATCGTTTGATGGTATCGATCCGCCTGATGCGCCATGAGGAGGACGATCGCCTGCACACCTGCAGCGAAGATGGCGCTTTCGAGTTGACACTCTGCTCGTAAGTTCGACGGAGATTGACAGTGAACAAGGCCCATCGTGACGACAGCAATATAGCCGACAAGCCAGCATGCACCCGGGTGGTCCGCTGCCCAGGCTGTGGCGGCGAGAGCCTATATGCCCCATCAAACCCGGCCCGACCGTTTTGCAGCGAGCGCTGCAAAAATATGGATTTCGGAGCCTGGGCCAGTGAAAGTTTTCGAGTACCAGCGCCCATCGAGCCAGACGATCTGGATATCGGGAACACCACACTTCAATAATACAGTTGGGCCAAGTCCACTTACAAAAAAATGGCCGGTAGCCCTCTAGTTTTCTGAATCTATCGCTACAAAATGTGTAGCACCCTGGAATTTTGACTCTTGCGCCAACCATTGCAGTACCGGTATGGTCCCGGGTAAAACTGGTGCCATCTGCACCGGCAGACTCTCCCAGGAAAAGGATTGCGCCTCGCGCATCTCCAACGCACCAGACCATTCAAACACTTTGCAAAAGTGCAGCCTGACCAAGGCATGCGGATAGTCCACCATCTCAACTTTCCAGGGTTGAACAGGACCAATCCGGATGCCAAGCTCCTCGCGCAGTTCACGTTCCAGCGCCTGCGCCACGGTCTCAGTTGCCTCCAGTTTGCCACCTGGAAACTCCCAATAGCCTGCGTAGGGCTTGCCTTCAGGGCGCGATGTCAGCAAGAAAGCGCCATCCGGACGAAAAAGAACGCCAACCGCCACATCGACGACTTTTCTGTCCGCGCCGCCCTGGCGGGTTGAAGCAGGGTCAGCGACCAGAGTTGCTCCGGTCATGGTGTATTGGCATGCCTGCCGGCAAAATCGCGGGCAAATTGCCAGGCCACACGGCCACTGCGCGAGCCACGCTCCAGGGCCCAGACTAGCGCCTCAGGACGCGCCTGGGCAATGCGCGAAGCCTTTACGCCCAAAGCAGCAAGCCACTGAGCAACAATCAGCAAATATTCGTCCTGGTTGAACGGGTAAAAACTCACCCACAAACCAAAGCGCTCGGAAAGCGAAATTTTTTCTTCCACCACTTCGCCAGGGTGCACCTCGCCATCCGCGGTATGGGTGTAAGTCAGGTTGTCTGCCATGTACTCGGGCAGCAAATGGCGTCGGTTACTGGTAGCGTAGATCAGTACATTGGGGGTTGCCGCCGCCACGGAGCCATCCAGTACCGACTTCAGCGCCTTGTAACCGGGTTCACCTTCGTCGAAACTCAGGTCATCGCAAAACACAATGAATTTTTCGGGCCGCTGGGCAACCAACTCAACGATGTCAGGCAGGTCCACCAGCTCGGCTTTGTCGACTTCAATCAGGCGCAGACCCTGATCCGCATAAGCATGCAGGCAGGCCCGAATCAGCGAAGATTTTCCGGTACCCCGTGAACCGGTCAGCAGAACATTATTGGCTGGTAAACCCTTCACGAATTGCTCGGTATTGCGTTGTATTTTTTCCTTCTGAGCGTCAATCTCTTTCAGATCGGCCAGACTGATGGCGCCAATATGGGCCACCGGGGCGATGAGGCCGCGCCCAGAGCTGCGTCTGCGGTATCGGAACGCAATGGAAGCGCTCCAATCGGGTTGCTCCAGGCCATGGGGCAAGGCAGCCTCAATCCGCTCCATCAACTGCTCTGCGCGCGCCAGAAACGCGGTCAACTGTACATTCATGTGTCAGGAACGGTAGTCAGCGTTGATGGTCACATAGTCGTGGCTCAAATCGCAGGTCCACACCGTTTGTGCTGCGTCACCACGTCCAAGATCAACTCGTACTGTGATCTCGCTTTGTTGCATGACACGCTGACCATCTTCTTCACGGTAAGCCGGGTTACGCCCACCGTGTGTCACAACATGCACATCGTCCAGGAACAGTTCAATGCCGCTCTGATCCAGGTCATCGATTCCTGCGTAACCGACAGCGGCAAGGATGCGCCCCAAATTCGGGTCGCTGGCAAAAAAAGCCGTCTTGACCAAGGGAGAGTGTGCAATGGCATAGGCTACGAGTCGGCATTCTGCGTCGTCACGACCGCCTTGCACCTCAACGGTGATGAACTTGGTAGCCCCTTCGCCATCTCTGACTATCGCCTGAGCCAGCTTGCGTGCGACCTCCAGCATGGCGGCCTTGAGGATCCGTCCGTTCGCGCTGTCCAGTGAGTCGATCACCACATGATCTGCCCGATTCGACGCTATTACAACCAGGGAGTCATTGGTCGATGTATCTCCATCAACGGTCACGCGGTTGAACGAGCCCTCGGCCAACTCCAGCGCGAGTTGTTGCATGACACTTTGATCTACGCAGGCATCGGTCGCGATGAAACCCAGCATGGTAGCCATATTGGGGCGAATCATGCCGGCGCCCTTGCTGACGCCGGCAATGTGAACCGGCTTGCCGCCAATCATGAGCTTGGCCCCAAATGCCTTAGGCACCGTATCGGTGGTCATGATGCCCTCAGCCGCTCGTATCCAGTTGCCAGGTTTTGCATCGGCAATGGCAGCTGCCAGGCCAGCCTCAATGCGATCAATAGGCAGCGGCTCCATGATCACACCCGTGGAAAACGGCAGTATCTGTTCGGCGGCGACACCAAGCTGTTGCGCCAGGGCTTGGCATGTGCTGTGCGCTCTCGCAAGACCATCTGCGCCGGTTCCGGCATTGGCATTGCCGGTATTGATCAGCATGGCCCGAATACCGTGACCGCCCTCCAGATGCTGGCGGCAAATTTGCACCGGCGCGGCACAAAAGCGGTTGGCCGTAAAAACGCCGGCAACCGAAGCACCTTGGTCCAGCAACACAACCGTCAGATCCTTGCGGCCCACTTTGCGCACACCCGCTTCGGTCACGCCGATGCGAACACCTGCGATGGGAAAGAGCGTGTCTGGATTCGGTGCAGATAAATTGACGGGCATCTCTAATCTCTATTTTTCAGCTAACTCAAACAAGTTTGCCGTGGCACTGTTTGAACTTTTTACCACTGCCGCAGGGACATGGATCGTTGCGGCCAACGCGCAGCATTTGATCGCCACCAGCAGCGGTGGCGCGCAGCGTGCCAGGGTCGACCGTGGTGGCTACTTCACCGGTTTCGGTCGGAGCGCTATAGGTCACGTTGGCGATGCTCTCACCACGCGACTCCATGGCATCTGCCGCCTGCTCCAGTTGCTCGCTGGACTGCACCTTGACAGTCATCAGCACCTTGGTCACTTCGTTCTTGACGGAGTCCAGCAACTGCCCAAAGAGCTCAAAGGCTTCGCGTTTGTATTCCTGCTTGGGCTGTTTTTGTGCATATCCGCGCAAGTGGATGCCTTGGCGCAAATAGTCGAGAGCACTCAGATGATCACGCCAGTGGGTATCAATGCTTTGCAGCAAAACCATGCGTTCGAACTGCGTGAAGTTCTCTGCCCCAACCTGGTCAATTTTTGCGTTGAACAGTGTGTCTGCTGCACGGGTCACGGAACCGAGTAAATCTTCATCTGTGATGGCATTCGCATCCTGCACTTGTTTTTGCAGGCCCAGGCTCATCTGCCATTCGTCCGCCAGCACCTTCTCCAGAGCAGCGATATCCCATTGCTCTTCCACGGATTCAGCCGGAATGTACTGGCGCACCAAGTCCTGGAAACACCCCTCGCGCAAAGATGCGATTTGTGCCGTCAAATCCTTGGCATCCAGAATCGCGTTGCGCTGCTGGTAAATGACCTTGCGCTGGTCATTCGAGACATCGTCATATTCCAACAATTGCTTGCGCATGTCGAAATTGCGTGCTTCCACCTTGCGCTGCGCACTTTCGATACTGCGCGTCACGATGCCCGCCTCAATGGCTTCACCGTCAGGCATTTTCAACCTGTCCATGATGGCCTTTACGCGATCGCCCGCGAAAATGCGCATCAGTGAGTCATCAAGGCTCAGATAAAACCGCGAAGAGCCAGGGTCGCCCTGGCGGCCAGAACGGCCACGTAATTGGTTGTCAATACGACGTGATTCGTGGCGCTCTGTCGCAATGATGCGCAAACCGCCAAGGGCCTTGACTTGCTCATGGTCTGTCGTCCATTGCGCGCGCACGGCGTCAAGCTTTTGCTGCCGTGTGGAGTCATCCAGCGCCTCGTCCGCCTCGATAGCCTCTATGGTCTTCCCAATACTGCCACCCAAAACAATGTCTGTGCCTCGGCCCGCCATGTTGGTGGCAATGGTGATCATTTTGGCGCGCCCGGCTTGGGCCACGATGTCAGCTTCGCGGGCGTGCTGCTTGGCATTGAGCACCTGGTGCGGCAGCTTTTCCTTTTCCAAAAGTTGGGCAATGATCTCCGAATTTTCAATCGAAGTAGTGCCCACCAGCACCGGTTGACCGCGCTCATAACACTCGCGAATGTCCGCTATCGCAGCAGCGTATTTTTCTCGCGTGGTCTTGTAAATCCGGTCGAGTTGGTCTTCCCGGCGGCTCACGCGATTAGGAGGGATGACAATGGTTTCCAGGCCATAAATTTCCTGGAACTCATAGGCTTCCGTATCGGCCGTACCGGTCATGCCGGCCAGCTTGCCGTAAAGGCGGAAATAGTTTTGAAACGTAATGGAAGCCAGAGTCTGGTTCTCGGCCTGGATGGCAACACCTTCTTTGGCCTCAACCGCCTGGTGCAAGCCGTCACTCCAGCGCCGACCGGTCATCAAACGGCCCGTGAACTCATCGACAATGATGATCTCACCCTGCTGCACCACGTAATGCTGGTCACGGTGGTATAGATTATTAGCCCGCAGCGCCGCATACAGATGGTGCATGAGCGTGATGTTGGCCGGGTCATACAGGGACGCGCCAGCGGGGATCAACCCCATTTCTGCAAAGATGCGTTCGGCACTCTCGTGGCCCTGCTCCGTCAGAAACACCTGGTGACTCTTCTCGTCCAGTGTGAAATCGCCGGGCTTGGTGACGCCCTCGCCGGTACGCGGGTCCGCTTCACCTTCCTGGCGAACCAGCTGGGGCGCGGCCTTGTTGATAGCCAGATACATGTCAGTGTGGTCTTCGGCCTGTCCACTGATGATCAATGGCGTGCGCGCCTCGTCGATCAGAATGGAGTCCACCTCGTCGACGATGGCGTAGTTCAAACCGCGTTGCACGCGGTCCGCCACTTCGTAGACCATGTTGTCGCGCAGGTAGTCAAAACCATACTCGTTGTTCGTGCCGTATGTGATGTCAGCCTGGTAGGCAGCCTGTTTTTCTTCCCGCGGCATTTGCGGCAGGTTGATGCCCACGGTCAAGCCCAGGAAGTTGTACAGACGCCCCATCCACTTCGCATCGCGACTGGCCAGATAGTCGTTCACGGTAACCACATGGACACCTTTGCCCGTCAACGCATTGAGATAGACCGGCAGTGTTGCGGTAAGCGTCTTGCCCTCACCCGTGCCCATTTCGGAAATTTTTCCGTAATGCAAGGACATACCACCCAGCAACTGCACATCAAAGTGCCGCATCTTCATGATGCGCTTGGAGCCCTCACGCACAACGGCAAAAGCTTCCGGAAGAATGTCGTCCAGTGACTCACCTTTTTGGATGCGGTCCTTGAACTCCTGCGTCTTGGCTTTGAGCGCGTCATCGCTCAACTGCTCATACTGCGCCTCCAAGGCGTTGATGCGCGCCACACCGGAACGGTATTGCTTGAGCAGGCGGTCATTACGACTGCCGAAGATTTTGGTAAGAATATTGGTGGCCATGAATGCAAGACTGGCCTGGACCCACTATGGGTTCGCAGCGCAGCGCAGTCCTTTTTCTAATCTTGGTGAAGTGGGGATGTTCTGGTGAAATGCAACCGCTCACGCGGTCAAACTCACACCGTGAAAACCAAAACCGTTGATTTTACCGTTGACTGGGAGGTGACCCACTCAATTCGGGTTTGGAGGCAGGTGGGATCCCCGCTAGTTTTGGATTGCTGCGTGCGAACTGGGTGGAGGAAAGGTCGCGTCCGGCATTGAGAAACTTTTGCGGGTCTTGCGGAATACCTTGCACCAGGACTTCAAAATGCAGATGTGGCCCTGTGGATCGCCCAGTGTTGCCGACCTCCGCAATCTTTTGACCCCGCTTGATCAAATCGCCCTTCTTCACATACACCTTGGAGGTGTGGGCATAGCGGGAAATCAGATCGTTGCCATGGTCAACCTCCAGCATATTGCCGTATTCGGATTGAAACTCCTGCGTGACCACAACACCGCCTGCCGCTGCAAAGATAGCCGTTCCTGGAGTAGCGGGAAAATCAAGCCCGGTATGCAACGCAGATCGCCCGGTAATGGGATCAATGCGCCACCCAAACATCGACCCCAAGTTGGCATTAGGTACCGGCGTCTGCGTGGGGATCATCATTTTTTTTATTTTTTGCTCGAACAGACGAGATTCCAGCACCGTCATCAAATCTGCTCGCTCGCTGGCTACCTGATCAAGTTCCTGAAGGGTAGCCTGGAGCTCAAGCATGGAAAGATCACGCCCTGCGACCAATCGGCCACCCTGCCCTGGTTTGATTTTGATTTCCGCAGGATTGACGCCGGCAAGACCGGACACACGTTCTCCCAGCGACTCCAGCTGCAGCATTTTGGCCTGCATTTCACCGAGTTTCTTGGCCATGACTTCGATGTTTTCGCGCATGAACCGGTCCTGTTGCGCGACTTCGTCTTTAACAACCAGGCGAACCAGAGTCCCGATGATGGGCCAGCCCTCTCTTGCGCCCTTGAGGAAAACCCAATGGTACAAACCGGCGGAGAAGAGCATCAGAGCAAAGGACGATGCGATCACGGTCATCAGGAGTTTTGAGCCGCTCAGGTGAAATGCGCGACTTCTAATCAGCCAAGCATCCGTGATAATCAATTGCATCCAAAATCCCTTCGCATCTAAGGTCATGAACCGTCGCAATCACTCTTATACGCTGCTACAAGCGACCCAGGATTCACCTACATTGGCGCGTTTAACCGGGCTAGCGTTGGAATCTTCCGCTCGACTCAAGGCTATCGAAACGCTTATTCCAGCTTCATTGCGAACCGCTGTAAGAGCTGGTCCGATCGAAGGCAGCGTCTGGTGCTTGATTCTCGACAATAACGCCATTGCCGCGAAAATCCGTCAACTGCTGCCTGCCCTGGAATCGCATCTGCGCACGAAGGGTTGGGAAGTCAACTCTATTCGCCTGAAGGTACAGGCGCCACGCCTTGATACCTGAGAAGACCTAGCAAAAATAAATGGTGCCGATTATCGGATTCGAACTGATGACCTACCGCTTACAAGGCGGTTGCTCTACCAACTGAGCTAAATCGGCACGTCTTATATTCTACATCACCTTGCAGGACTCAAAACCGCGACGGATGTATCAGTGTGTTTTTATTTGATACGTGTCAGTGATGGTTTGCCGCCGCCGGACGGCCGCGGAGGCTCCTGTCCTTCATCTACAGCTGACGTTGTCACACGCGTCAGAACGGTAGGCTTGCCGTCCACCGAAGACTGTTCCTGCGCAGCGGCAGACCTGGCCAGCATCGGGAATGCCATGCCTTGTCCGTTTTCTCGCGCGTAAATAGCAACGACACGGTCCACCGGCACAAAAATGTCCCGCGCTACGCCACCAAACCGCCCCTTGAATTCGATGAATTCGTTGCCCATCGTCAATGAGCTGGTCGCATCAAAACTGATGTTCAAAACAATTTCACCGTCCTTGACATACTCATTGGGCACACGCACCGTCTCATCCACCAAAACAGCAATGAATGGTGTCAGACCATTGTCCGTGCACCACTCGTACAAGGCACGAATCAGGTAAGGGCGTGTTGAACTGGAGTCTGCTGCGTCTAGCATGGTGGTTCGGAAAGAGTTATTTACGCATCACTTTTTCAGACGGCGTCAACGCCTCGATGTAGGCAGGACGCGAAAAAATGCGTTCCGCATACTTCAGCAACGGCGCAGCGTTCTTGCTCAAGTCAATACCATAGAAGTCCAGGCGCCATAGCAGCGGTGCAATGGCCACGTCCAGCATGGAGAAGTTGTCGCCCAACATGTACTTATTTTTAAGGAACACAGGTGCCAACTGGGTCAATCGATCACGGATGTGGGCTCGGGCCTTTTCAAGCGCTTTGTCGTTGCCCTTGGAGCTGCGCGCTTCCAAAGTCGACACGTGAACAAACAATTCTTTTTCGAAATTCAGCAAGAACAAGCGAACACGGGCGCGGTCTACAGGATCACCAGGCATCAATTGGGGATGCGGGAAGCGCTCGTCAATGTATTCGTTGATGATATTGGACTCATACAGAATCAGATCGCGCTCGACCAGAATTGGCACTTGTCCATACGGGTTCATGACGCTAATATCTTCGGGCTTGTTGTACAAGTCCACATCACGAATTTCGAAGTCCATGCCCTTCTCGAAAAGGACAAATCGGCAACGGTGAGAAAAGGGGCAGGTTGTTCCTGAATACAGCACCATCATGGCAATAGACTCCTAAAAATTAAAAAGAGTGGGCTGCCTTTGCGCACCCACTCTGGAACCATCACGCCGCATCTAGTGAATGCAACGCGATTGGTAAAAGACCCAATTACTTGACGTCTTTCCAGTATGCAGCGTTCAATCGCCACGCAATGAAAGTCATCAGAAGCAAAAACAGCATCACGCCAAAACCGACCCGAATGCGCGTATTTTTTGCCGGTTCGGCCATCCATTGCAAGTAGCTCACCAAATCACCCACCGCCTGATCATATTGCTCAGGCCCCATGGTGCCAGGAGTCAATTGATTCCAGCCTTTAAAAGCATGCACTTCGTGGCCGTGGCTGGAAACCGTTTCAAACACGGCAGCGCGCTTACCCTGCAACTCCCACAAAGCATGGGGCATGCCCACGTTAGGGAAGGCCAGATTATTCCAACCCGTTGCCTTGCTATCGTCAACGTAATAGTTGCGCAGATAGGTGTACAAATAGTCCGCACCCGTGCCTTTGCCCTGTGCCGAGCGAGAACGTGCAATTACCGTCAGATCCGGTGGGTTGCCACCGAACCAGTCCTTGGCTTGGCGAGGATCGATAGACGCCTTCATGGTGTCGCCGACCTTCTCGGTAGTAAACAAAAGGTTGTCCTTGATTTGCTGGTCCGTCAGGCCAATGTCTTTCAGTCGATTGAAGCGCATGAAAGCTGCCGAATGGCAATTCAGGCAGTAATTGACGAACAGCTTGGCACCGTTCTGCAACGCAGCCAGGTCATTTGATCGATCAGGTGCCCTGTCCCAGGCGATACCACCCGAACTGGCATGGGCCCCAACCATGAACCCTAGCGCTGCGAGCACAGCCAATAGTACTTTTTTCATTTGCGTAATCTCCGACTCAATGGGCAGCGTAAGTGACACGGTTGGGCACAGGCTTGGCCTCACCCAGACGACTCCACCACGGCATCAGCAGGAAAAAGCCGAAATAAAACAGGGTTCCCACTTGCGACACGCGCTCACCGATTGCCGACGGGGGCTGCGTGCCCAAATACGCCAGGATCACAAAATTGAACACAAAAATACCGTAGAGGTACTTGTGCCAATCCGGGCGGTAGCGAATGGACTTGACCGCGCAATGATCCAACCACGGCAGAAAGAACAGGATAACCACTGCGCCACCCATAGCAACCACGCCCCAGAACTTGGCATCGATGGACAGCATCATGGCAACTACCACCACGGCAGCGCCCAAAATAACGCCCTTGAAAATCGCCGGCATCTTGAACTTGGCGACACTGAACAAGGCAGCGGCAACAGTGCAAATCTCCAACACAATCATCATCTCGTCGGTGATAGCGCGCAGCATCGAATAGAACGGCGTGAAATACCAGACCGGCGCAATGTGCAATGGCGTCTGCAGCGGATCTGCAGGAATGAAGTTGTTGTATTCCAGGAAATAGCCCCCGAACTCTGGCGCAAAGAAGATCACGGCAGAGAACACCATCAGGAACATGCACACCGCAAAAATATCATGCACGGTGTAGTACGGGTGGAACGGGATGCCATCCAAAGGAATTCCTTTGGCATCCTTGGTCGCCTTGATTTCGACGCCATCAGGGTTATTGGAACCCACATCGTGCAGTGCCATCAAGTGGGCGACCACCAAACCCAGCAACACCAGTGGAACTGCGATGACGTGGAAGCTGAAGAAGCGATTCAAGGTTGCATCACCAACAACATAGTCGCCGCGGATCAACAAAGCAAGATCAGGACCGACAAAAGGCACGGCTGCAAACAGATTCACGATCACCTGTGCGCCCCAGTAGCTCATCTGTCCCCAGGGCAGCAAATAGCCCATGAAGGCTTCGGCCATCAGGCACAAGAAGATGGCGCAGCCAAACACCCAGACCAGTTCACGGGGTTTGCGGTAGCTGCCATAGATCAGGCCACGGAACATGTGCAAATACACCACGACAAAAAACGCGGAGGCGCCGGTCGAGTGCATGTAGCGAATCAGCCAGCCCCACGGCACGTCGCGCATGATGTATTCCACGGACCCAAAAGCCAGAGCGGCATCGGGCTTGTAGTGCATCACCAGGAAAATCCCGGTCACGATCTGGATCACCAGCACCAACATGGCCAGCGAGCCAAAGATGTACCAGAAGTTGAAATTCTTCGGAGCGTAATACTCCGACATGTGAACGCGGTAAGCATCAAACGCGGTCGGCAGGCGATTCTCAAACCAATTGGTGAGTTTTGCGCCCGCGGAAGCGTTGGGAGAAATTTCCTTGAAATCAGCCATGTCTCTATTCCTCAGGCTTTCTTGTCTTCACCGATCAGCAAGCGGCTGTCGGAAAGGTACATATGGGGAGGGATTTCAAGATTGTCCGGAGCAGGCTTGTTCTTAAAAACACGACCCGCAAAATCGAAGGTCGATCCATGGCAAGGGCACAAAAATCCACCCTTCCAGTCGTCCGGCAGCGACGCCTGGGGACCGGGTTGAAACTTGTCAGACGGCGAGCAGCCCAAGTGGGTGCAAATGCCAACCGCCACGAAGTATTCGGGCTTGATCGAGCGCGTGCCTTTATCAACATAGGCTGGCGTCAGCTCCGTGGGCTTGCGTTTGGATTCTGGATCCGCCAGCTGCCCATCCAGTGTTGGCAATGCAGCCAGTTGCTCAGGAGTGCGACGCACAATCCAGACCGGTTTGCCACGCCATTCCACGGTCATTTTTTCACCGGGTTTCATGGCGCCGATATCCACCTCAACGGCGGCGCCGGCCGCTTTGGCCCGCTCGGATGGCTGAAATGTGCTGACAAACGGAACAGCGACAGCACCAACGCCTACGGCGCCAACGCAGCTGGAAGTGATCAGCCAGGTTCGCTTACTGGAGTCGATCTGTTGGCTGTCGACAAGGGTTTCACTCATGAGAATCCTCAATGAACATGACTACTAGGGGTAATTTTCGATTGTAGCTGACAGGGCAACGTGGCCTTTACGCCACGCGCTGCGCACCCTCAAGGGGTCTTGACAGGGTCAATTTGTCAGCAATACTCTGTTTTTTGATTTCGGAGCGTGCAGAGATGGGAATGGTCCAGGAATTCAAGGATTTCGCGGTCAAAGGCAATGTCATCGACCTAGCCGTGGGCGTGATCATAGGCGGCGCATTCGGCAAAATCGTGGATTCCGTCGTATCCGACCTCATCATGCCGGTTGTCGGCGTAGCTTTCGGAAAGTTAGATTTCTCCAGCCTGTTCGTGGTCTTGGGAACGGCGCCACCTGGCACGGCAACCACCCTGGACGCGCTGAAAAAGGCCGGCGTGCCGGTCTTCGCCTATGGCAGTTTCATTACGGTCGCGGTGAATTTCGCCATTCTGGCCTTCATCATTTTTTTGATGGTCAAGCAGATCAACCGCTTGAAACGCGAAGCCCCAGCACCCGCTGTGGCACCGGAGCCCGCCACCCCGCCAGAAGACGTGCTGTTGCTGCGCGAGATCCGGGATAGCCTAAAGAAGAAATAGGACCCCACGCTCCACCGCTTCGCGCGTCGCCGCCCCCCATGAGGGCCCTCATGCCTTGGGGCGGCCCGGCGGTAATTGGTCCGCCTCTGCCGCCAGCAGCTTTGCCATGCGAACCGCCTCCAGCAGACTGGACGCATCGGCACGCCCCGTGCCGGCAATGTCAAATGCCGTGCCATGGTCCGGGCTGGTGCGCACCAGCGGCAAACCCAGCGTCACATTGACACCTTGTTCCACGCCCAAGTATTTCACCGGGATCAAGCCCTGGTCGTGGTACATGGCAATCACCACGTCAAACTCTCCAACATGTTCGGGAGGACTATGGCGGGCCCGCATGAAAACGGTGTCAGGCGCCCACGGGCCGCTGACGTTCATGCCCTCTGCCAGTGCAGCTTCAACGGCGGGTCGTATGATTTCCAGTTCTTCGCGGCCGAACAAACCAGCCTCACCGGCATGTGGATTGAGCCCGGCCACCGCAATGCGCGGCGCCCGCTGCAACACAGGCAATAGCGCCGCATGGGTGATGCGCAGGGTTTGCAACACGTTGTCAAAAGTGACGGCCACAATGGCGTCGCGCAACGAGACATGGATGCTGACCAGTACAGTACGCAGTTCATCGTTGGCCAGCATCATGCGCACTGGCACTTCAGACACCGGTTTGCCCAGGAAACGCGCCGCACGGTCCTGCAGCAGTTCGGTATGGCCTGGAAACTGGTCGTATGGAGCGCCCGCGGCCGCCAGGGCTTCCTTGTGCAAGGGTGCCGTCACTATGGCACACACCTGGCCCTGTAAAGCGGCGTCCGCAGCCCATTCCACGCTGTGCCCCGCCAAGGCACCAGCCACATTGCTAACGACACCCCACTGGATGGGCTCGAGGACAGCACCGATCTGCAGCACCGGTATACAGTGCGGTGGCACTTCCTGTACTTGGTGCGCCTCGGTGATGACAGCAACCGGCAAAGCGGGGCGTCCTTCAAACGCCACCACCCGCGCGGCACGGCGCATCGTGTCCACATCGCCAACCACAAAGCAGTCGTACATCAGCGCAGGCTGGTCTCTAAAGGCCTTGGCAATAATCTCGGGGCCAATACCTGCGGCATCACCCATCGTGATGGCAATGGGTTTCAAGGTGGCGATTTCCTGGGTCATACGCTTGCGTCCAACTGCTATCTCAGGCCGGGTTGTCGATATCAATAAACAGGTGCTCCAACCCAAACTGGGCGGACACATGTGCAGCCACAGCCGGCGCACCATAACGTTCGGTCGCATGGTGGCCACAAGCCAGATAGGCGACGCCGGTTTCGCGCGCCAAGTGCGCCTGAGGCTCAGAGATTTCACCGGTGATAAAGGCGTCAGCACCCGCCGCAATGGCAGCCTCAAAATAACTCTGGGCGCCGCCTGTGCACCAGGCGATACGCCGCACCGGACCTGCCCTGCCAGGCACCAAAACCACGGAACGACCCAGTACCGTTTCCACCCGCTGCGCCAGTACCTGCGCGCTGTCGAAACCAGCACCCGCCACCGTAATGTCTACCGCTGTTGTGTCAGTCAGGCTATCGGCTACGGCCCCGCCAATACACCCCAGCTGCTGCTCACCGAAGCGCCCTGTCGCCTGCAAACCCAAGCGCAGCCCCAACTGCGCGTTATTGCCCAGTTCAGGGTGTGCATCCAGTGGCAGGTGGTAGGCAAAAAGGTTGATGTTGTGTTCCAGCAAACGCCCCAGGCGCTGGCGCATCCATCCTGTCACGCGCCCGTCATGTCCGCGCCAGAACAGGCCGTGGTGCACAAAAATGCTGTCCGCGCCGTGTGCAATGGCCGCGTCAATCAGGGCCAGGCTGGCGGTGACGCCGGAGACGATCTTGCGCACCTCGCTGCGCCCCTCCACTTGAAGGCCATTAGGGCAATAGTCCTTGAAGCGTTCGGGCTGGAGCAAGGCGTCCAACGCGGTCTGGATTTCCTGGCGATGCGTCATGGTTGGGAGCGGCGCACCACGGAGCGGTTGGCGCTGGACAGTTCGGTTGAAGGCATTGTCGTTGAAGGCCCGTCGTTTTGCGCAGCGCAGGGCTGTGGCACTTCGGACGGTGCCACCTCCAGGCTGCTGTCGCAACCGATACCGGCCGCGATCCAGCGCAGACCGGCGCGACGCAGTACAGGCGCCAGCGCCGGAGCCAGCCAACGCATGCCGCGAGGCAGCGACTGCGCCATCACCGCGTATGGCGCAACAATGGCGCCGCAACGGTATTGGACCTGCTCGGCATCCCAGCGCAGGGCATCACAGGCGCCGGCACGGCGACGCGACAGCAACATGCCCAGCGGACAGGGTTCGAACAAGCAGCACACGCCACAGCCGTTGCACGGCGCACCCATCCGAACTTTGGCGGGCACCAGAGGATGGATGTGAATGGTTTGTTGGGTATGCGCCATGTCCAATCCCTGCACTGTAATCGGTATGCCCATGCGCTCTACAATTTGCCCTTGCGCTGCCGGCACCTATGCCAGGCCACTGGAAAACCAATGAAACGACTCTGGCTTCTGTTTACCCAAACCACCACCATTTTGCTGGCGGCCTACTTTGTCGTGGCCACCCTCAAACCACAATGGATAGGCCACGGCCAAGCCATGGTGGGCGCCGGTACGGTGGCCTTGATCGAAGCCTCGCCAGTGCTTTCGGCGGCAACACCTGCCGGAAGTTTTCGCGCAGCGGCCCAAAAAGCGTCCTCTGCGGTGGTCAGCATCAACACCAGCAAGGCAGCGCGCAAAAACCCCAATGCCAACGACCCGTGGTTCCGGTTCTTCTATGGCGACCAGAGCAACGAGCCCCAGGTCGGGCTGGGCAGCGGTGTCATCGTCAGCGCCAGCGGTTACATCCTGACCAACAACCATGTGGTGGAAGGTGCCGACGAAATCGAAGTGGTGCTGAACGACAACCGCAGCGCCCGCGCCAAAGTCATAGGCACCGACCCGGACACCGACCTGGCCATTCTGAAGATCGAACTCGACAAACTCCCCATCATCGTGCTGGGCAATTCCGACGCCGTACAGGTCGGCGACCAGGTGCTGGCGATAGGCAATCCCTTTGGGGTGGGCCAGACCGTGACCAGCGGCATCATCAGCGCACTGGGACGCAACCAGTTGGGCATCAACACCTTTGAGAATTTCATCCAGACGGACGCGGCCATCAACCCCGGCAACTCCGGCGGCGCACTGGTCGACACCAATGGCAATCTGCTGGGCATCAACACCGCCATTTACTCCCGTTCCGGGGGCAATATGGGCATCGGTTTTGCTATCCCGGTGTCGACCGCCAAACAGGTGCTGGAGGGTATCGTCAAGGACGGTCAGATCACCCGGGGCTGGATTGGTGTTGAACCCAACGACCTGTCGGCCGAGTTGGCCGAGACCTTTGACGTCAAGACGCGCCAGGGCGTCATCATCACCGGTGTGTTGCAAAACGGCCCTGCTGCGAAGGCCGGCATACGCCCAGGCGACGTGATTGTGAAGATTGCCGACGCCCCGGTTGCCGATGTTGCGCATTTGCTGGCCGCCGTGGCCGCACTCAAACCGGGAACGGCCGCGCGATTTTCCGTTGAACGCAAGAACCAGCCACTGGAGCTGGACGTGACGCCAGGTATACGACCCCGGCCGCGCGCAACCGACAAGTAGTCAACAACAATTCGCTATTATTTCAATAGCGCATGAAGTAGAACCCACGAGGGCTACCGCCGATTTCTCTGTAAGTGACTGGCTCAGGACGGCGTCGCGGCCGTATCGTCGGCGGGTGCCTGTGTGTGTTTGATGAAGATTCTGGCGGCCCAGATGCCAACCTCGTACAACAAACACATCGGTATCAGCAAGGCCAGCATGGATACCGGATCCGGTGGCGTGACCACACCCGCCACAGCCGCAGCGCCCACCACAAAATAGGAGCGGAACGACTTGAGCTGGGCCACGGTGACCACGTTCAAGCGGGCCAGAATAACCACCGCAATAGGCACCTCGAAGGCAACCCCAAATGCGATGAACATGGTGATGACAAAGTCCAGATAGGCTTCAATATCCGGGCTCACCGCCACCGATGCGGGTGCCATTTTCTGAATCGCCGGGAAGGCTTGACCAAAGACGAAAAAGTAACAAAACGCGGCACCCGTGTAAAACAACAAGGTGCTGGCCATCACCAGCGGCATCACCAGGCGCTTCTCATGTTTGTACAAACCGGGAGCGACAAAAGCCCATACCTGGTACAGCACCCAGGGCAGCGCCAAGCCAAAGGCTGCCAAAACCGTCACCTTGATCGGAACCAGGAATGGAGACACCACCCCCGTGGCTATCATGCGCGCGCCTTCGGGCAAGGTTTTGACCAGGGGCATGGCCAGCAGGTCATACAGTGCGGACGGGCCGGGGAAAAACGCCAGCACCAGGAATATCGCACCAATGCCGTACACGCTGTACAACAGTCGGTCGCGCAACTCCATCAGATGCTGCACGAAGGGCTGCTCAGTCCCGGCCAATTCGTCCGGATTTTTGTTGTTGTCGTCTGCCATCAGGAAATCTTGGGAGGGCGGAAACGGGCTACCCGCGCGGCGCCAGACAAGGCCTTGGTCCGCACACCGGTGCGGGCCTTGTACCAACTGGGCGTGGTACCTTTTTTCAGGCGCCAGTGTTTTTGGGGATGGCGATACTCCGGCACCGTTACATAGGAGGCATCCGAAGACGGTATGGACGCGGTGTCCGTCGCCTCGGCCCAGCTCTTCTCAAAATCACTGGCGTTGGTCTGTATCGTCTGCTCGACGTCGCGCGCCGCGCCGACCACGGTGTCCTTCATCTTGCGCAACTCATCCAATTCCATGGAGCGGTTGACCTCGGCCTTGACCTCGGCCATGTAGCTGCGCGCACGGC
>JAZKIR010000062.1:0-112398 GCA_040384785.1 Pseudomonadota bacterium | reverse complement strand
CACTTTGATGCCGCTCGCGCTGGGGGCGTCCATTCCATTGGCCCGGCGGGAAATTCCATTGCCCCCACGCTCCGCCGCTTTGCGGGTCGCTGCCCCCCGAGGGGGCTAACTCACCTTGGGGGCGGCCCGGCGGTGAGTTGTTGTCCTCGGCCTCTGCCGTACGCTTAAAAGCTCACCTCGGTCAGCACGGAGCGTGCGCGCAGGTTGAGTACCGACACGGGGTCGGTGGCGGGGCTGCCGAGAAAGTAACCTTGGGCCAGATCCACGCCCAGGCTGCGCAGGGTGCGCAGTTCGTCTTCCGTCTCCACCGACTTGGCCAGCAACAGGCAGTCGTGGTTTTGGGCGATGCGCACCAGGCTACTGACCACACCGCTGTTTTCCCGGTCGCTATCGATATGCTGGGTCCAGCGCGGCGCCATTTTGACAATATTGGGCAGGATCTTGGTCCAGACCCGCATGCTGGAATCCGATGCCTTGAAGTCGTCCAGTGCAATACCCATACCGGCGGCGCGCAGTGGCTTCAAGGCCTCCTGCAACACGGTCACACTGGGAATACGGGTGTAGCCGGTGATGTCCAGCCCCATGCGTTTGCCTTGTACCTTGTGTTTGCGCAACAGGACCAGCAGCGAATCGATTGCGTCGGACTCCTGCAGTTGCACCAGGGTTTGGGCGCTGATGTTGACAAACAACTGGCCCTTGGGCCTCTCGACCAACCAATGCTCGATGGCATATTCCACACAGGCCAATTCCAGCTGCTTCTGGCAGTGTTGTTCTTTGGCGGCGCCCATCAGGCTGTCGAATGTCACGTCACCCAGGCTGCGGGGAGTGCGCAGCAAGGCTTCATGGCCCACCACTGCGCCCGTGCGCAGATCCACCATGGGTTGGAGTGCACACATCAAAGTTTTTTTCTCCAGCAGTTCGCTGATACGCGGCTGGCCGTTGACCTCGTCCTTGTTTTGGCGCGCACGCCACCAGTGTTGCAAATTTTGGGTCCAAAGGCGCATGGCGATGGCTTTCACGGGAAAAGGAAGTTGGGTATACAAGTACACACGTACGAGTGCCAGTAGTTGCATTAAAGCCAAGCGTTTGCTCAGCCGCAAACCGAACCGTCCACCGCTGAACAATCCCGGTTCAACCCACGGGTTAACGCTTAGACAGCGCCGCCACCTGGTGCGACAAATCCTGCACCGCCTGGGTCAAGGCCAACCATTCGCGCTCCTTCATCAGGTCGATCTTTTCATGCAACAACTCGATTTCCAGCTCGGCCTTGACATTGATCTCATAGTCGGTCTCGGCATGCCGTCGGTCCATTTCGGATTGGCGGTTCTGGCTCATCATGATGGCCGGCGCCGTATAAGCCGCCTGGAACGACAGCAGCAAATTCAGCAGGATGAAGGGATAGGGGTCCCAGGCGCCCGTTCCCGCCCATACATTGCCGCTGATCCACAGCACAATCGCCGAGCTTTGGAAAATGATGAAGCGCCACGAGCCTATGGTTGCAGCCACGCCATCGGCCAGCCGTTGCCCGCGTGTGGGAGCCGCAATGTCCACGTGCTCGACCGGCGGTGCCGGCAGGCGCTTGAGATGGGCCTGGCGGTGCGCCTTGCGGTGTTCCCGCAGCAGACGCAGATGGCCCGCATCTTCCGTCGAGATGCGTGCTGGGCTTGCGTGGGGAACTGGGTCGCTCATCGCTCAACCGGAGTTAGTAGCGACGGGGATTGTCCGGACGGCGATCTGCGCGGTTGGGAACGCCGTCGCCATCGCGATCGCGGTCCATACGGTTGGGTATGCCGTCGCGGTCGCGGTCGGGGTAGGCTTGTCGTTGTGCGTGGTAGCCGCGGCCATCGTCATACGGGGCCACGACACAGCCGGACAATAACGCGGTAAGGGCAAGTGCCAGTATTGCAAGAGTCTTCATACCATCTCCTGGGTTAAAGGAGCCCAGCACGAACGCTTGAGCACCAGTTACCAAGAATGCTCCGAATGACGGGCCATGACTGTGCGCCAGCGCGCAGAACGGCACTCACGGGAACAGGCAAACGCGGGGGACCAGCTACCCTGCGGCCAGCTTGCCCAGCGTCTTGATGCCCTGCTCCATGTCGCGATCCCAGGGGCGTGCCACATTCAGCCGCATGAAGTGCCCGAATTTGCTGGATGCCGAAAACAGCGCCCCCGGCGTAAACGCAATGCCTTGTGCGACCGCCAGGCGCAGCAAGACCAGTGTGTCCACGTGTTTTGGCAACTCGATCCACAACCACCAGCCCCCGGCCGGGCTGACGACTTGTGTGCCAGCCGGAAAATACTTGCGCACCGCTGCAACGGCCAAGGGAACGTTGGACGCCAGATGCGCGCGCAACTTGCGCAGGTGCAGGGGCAATCCACCGGCCAACATGAACTCGGCCAGCACCGCCTGGTCAAACAAGGGTGTGACCAGTGAGTTGCTGAGCTTTAAGGATTCAATCCGCGCCTGGTAGCGCCCCCCGGCGATCCAGCCCACGCGGAAGGCCGGGGCTACGCTCTTGCTGCACGAGCCGCAGTAAATCACCCGGCCATGGCGGTCCCAGGCCTTGACCGGTTGCGGGCGCTCATGGTCCAGGGCTTGTGCGTGTGACAAATCCCCAAACACATCGTCTTCAATCAACGCGATGTCGTGCTGCTCAACCAGTTTGAGCAAACGCTTTTTGCCCTTCTCGCCCATGGTGCAGCCCAGCGGATTCTGGAAGTTCGGCATGGCCACCACGGCCCGCACGCCGGGGTGGTGCTCCAGCGCATACTCCAGCGCCTCCAGGCTGATGCCACTGCCCGGCACGCAGGGCACTTCCACCGCCTTGAGCCCTAGGTTCTCGACCATTTGCAGCAGGCCAAAGTACACCGGTGATTCGACAATAACCGCGTCCCCCGGCTGCGCCACGGCGCGCAGGGCCACGCTCAGGGCCTCGGTGCTGCCATTGGTGATCAACAGTTCCTCGGGTTGCAGGTCCACGCCACACAGCGCCAGGTGCTGCACCAATTGGGTCTTGAAGGCCGGCAAGCCGGTGCCGGTGGGATAGGCGCCAATGGCCAGCGGATTGCCGCGCAACTGGCGTTGGGCTATGCGGGCCAGCGCGTCACAGGCGTACCACTCGGGCGACGCATTGGCCAGGTGCAGACCCAGTTGCAGCGGCTGTGCGGTCAGTGAATACAGCTCGGTCATGCGGTGCTGCAAGGACACCAACTTGTCATACTCCACCGGCGGCTGGCTGGCGCTGTAGACCAGCTTGTCACCGGCGCGCCGCTGCGGCTGCAACGCCTTCCAGTCGGCGACAAACATGCCCGATTTGGAACGTGCCTGCACCAGGCCCACACTTTCCAGGTAGCGGTAGCAGCGCATGGTGGTGGAAACGCTGACGCCTTGCACGACGGCATATTCGCGCACCGAAGGCAGCCGTTCACCAATGGCATAACGGCTGGCCCGGATATCGTCCATCAGGCCCTGGGCCAACAACATGTAACTGTGCTGCATAACAGATGCGTGTTTTACAAATCTGTACAGCATAAGCCAAGCCGACTCTGTCCGCCAAAAGCAGATGCGGCGCGGCACCATGGGGGCATGAACACACCACACACCAAACCCCTGATTGCCCCAGTGACTGCCCACGCACCAGGCCTTGCACCCAGCGCTCTGGGTGGCGCAGGTTATGGCCCCATGCTGGCAGACCTGTTCCCGGCCGTCGTGGCCGGCCTGATCGCGGTGCTGATCTCCTACGCCGGGCCGCTGCTGCTGGTGTTGCAGGCCGCACAGGTCGCGCATCTGACACAGGCACAGCTGGCGTCCTGGGTCTGGTCGATCTCCATTGGCGCGGGCCTGTGCAGCGTGGTCATGAGCTTCAAGCACAAGATTCCAGTCATCTGTGCGTGGAACACGCCGGGCGCCGCGCTCCTGGTCAGTGGCCTGGTCACCGTGCCCTACAACCAGGCGATTGGCGCTTTCGTGGTGGCGGCCGCAGCCCTGCTGCTGATCGGTGTGACCGGTGTGTTCGAGCGGCTGATGGCGCTGATCCCCAAGAGCCTGTGCGCGGCAATGCTGGCCGGCATTCTGATGCGTTTTGGTGTGGACGCGTTTGCCGCCGCGCGCAGCACCGTCAGCGGTGCGCCCTGGCTGGTAGGCTGCATGTTTGTGGGTTACTTGGTCTTCAAGCAGCGCTCGGCGCGTTATGCCATTCCACTGACGCTGTTGCTGGGCGTGGCATTGTGGCTCACGATGGGCTGGGGCTCGGTCCAGAGCGTGGCCGACGCCACCCCGCAAAGTGCCGCGCTACTCGGCCTGACGCAACCGGTTTGGACCACGCCGGAGTTCTCGGTCAACGCCATCGTCAGCCTCGGCCTGCCCTTGGCGGTGTTGTGCCTGACCGGCCAGCAGGTGCCCGGCATTGCGGTGCTGCGCGGCGCCAATTTTGAAGCACCGACCAGCAAGCTGGTGTCGGGCACCGGTTGGGCCAGCCTGCTGCTGGCGCCGTTTGGCGCGCACGGCGTCAACCTGGCGGCCATCACCGCGGCCATTTGCACCGGCCCCGAGGCCCACCAACAACCGAGCAAACGCTGGGTTGCGGGTGTGGCCTGCGGTGTGTTCTATATCCTGATCGGCAGCTTTGCCGGCGCCCTCACCTACAGCTTTTCGCAGCTGCCACCGGCGCTGGTGACCATGGTGGCCGGACTGGCGCTGCTGGGCGCCATCCAGGGCGGCCTGGTCAACGCCTTGGCGGAGCCCAGCGAGCGCGAGGCGGCCCTGGTGACCTTTATCGTGACCGCGTCCAATATCAGCCTGCTGGGCCTGGGCTCGGCCTGCTGGGGCATTGTGCTGGGTCTGCTAACCTACGCGGCCTTGCGGCCGCGCGTTCGCGCGGCCTCGTAGTGTTTTTCCATTGAATAGATTGCATGCCGATTCCACGTACGCCGCTGAACCTTGCCAGCCTACTTTTTTGCACCGCCCTGCTGGGCGCCTGCAGTACCGCTCCGACCCACCCTAGCCTGCGCAGCACGGACTCCAACACCATGACCCCGCTGGTCCCCGCACGGCAATATGTTGCCAATTGGGACGGCAACGGGGCCTACCAGATATCCCCAGACGGCCAGCAACTGATGTGGGCGGCGCGCAAAGGTCTGGGCCAGGGGCTGTTTATCAAAAACCTGCAGACCGGCGTGGTGCACAGCTACCGCCTGCCACCGGGTCAATGGGCACAGGACAGCCGCCACGTGCTGCTGCACCTGGAAAACGGCAACGAGAACTTCCAGGTCGCCCAGCTCGACAGCTTTGCCGAAGACATGCGGCTCACGTTGCTGACACCTTTCGCCGGGTCCAGGTCCACCATACAGACCCAGATCCAGGGCAGCAATGACCTGCTGATCGCCAGCAATAAACGCGATGCCAAGGTGTTTGACCTGTACCGTTATTCCCACACCAGCGGCGCGCTGACCCTGGTGGCGCAAAACCCCGGCAATGTGGCGCACTGGATCACGGACCGGGTGGGACAGGTGGTGGGCCGCGCGCGCAAGGAGGGCGAGCAGCGGGTGTACGAGACCCCGCTGGATGCCAGCAATACGCAGTGGCGCGCAGCATTCCAGGTTAGCTTGCACGATACGCTGCAAGTGCTGGAAGTGACCGCCGACCACCAATCCCTATGGGCACTGTCCAACCGGGGCCGCGACAAACTGGCACTGGTCAAGGTGAACCTGGGCGATGGCAGTGAGCAGGTGGTGCACGCAGATCCGCGTGTGGACGTGTCACAGGCCCACATCAGCACCAAAACCCTGGAGCCCCGGGCCGTTGCACTGGACCCCGGTTACCAGGAGTGGACCTTCTTCGACCCCCGTCTGCGAGCCGCCGCAGAAAAGCTGATCGGCCCAGACCCCGCCCGGCTGGAGATAGGCAACATCAGCCGCGATGAAAACGTATTGGTGGCCACGGTGACGCGCCAGGACAGTGGCCAGTATGTGCTGCTGGACCTGGCACAACAACAGGTGACCGTGCTGGGCGAGGCAACGCGCAGCCACATCCACGCCCACGGCCCCTTGCCCCAGCAACAACCGGTGGCATTCACCAGCCGCGATGGCCTGGCCATACACGGCTACCTGACCCTGCCGATCAGGGGCAGCGGCAAACAACTCCCCACCGTGGTGTATGTGCATGGCGGGCCCTGGGAGCGCGATGTGGCGCTGCAGGGCGACCCCATGCCGCTGTTCCTGGCCAACCGCGGTTATGCCGTGCTGCAGGTCAACTACCGGGGTTCCCGGGGTTATGGCCGTGCCTTCCTGGAAGCATCCAAGGGCGAATTCGCCGGCAAAATGCACACCGATTTGCTCGACGGCGTGGACCACCTGGTCGGCCAGGGCATCACCGATCCCAACGCCGTGGCCATCATGGGCACCAGTTATGGCGGCTACGCCAGCCTGGTGGGCATGGCGTTTACGCCCGGGCGCTTTCGCTGTGGTATCAGCATGGTCGGCATGTCGGACCTGGCCAGCCTGACTGCCAACGCGCCGGCTTATTGGGAGCTGAACCAGGGCCGCTGGCTGCAATACGTGGGTGACCCCAGCAAGCCCAACGAGCGCGCGGTGATGGATGCCAAGTCGCCGCTGTTTCGCGCCGCGGACGTCCAGGGGCCGCTGCTGATACTGCACGGTGCGCGCGATCCTCGTGTCCCATTGGACCAGGCCACACGCATGGTGGACGCGCTACGCGCTCAGGGCAAGCCAGTGGAATTGCAGGTCTATAAAAACGCCGGCCACGGCCCGCACCGCTGGCCCGACAAGCTGGACTATTTCCGCAAGACCGAAGACTTTTTAGCCCAATGCCTGGGCGGACGCAGCAGCGGCTTTGACCTCCTGCAACTGGGCAGTTGGGCCCTGTAGGCCCACAACGCATTTAGCAAAAATTGCAGCTAGCCCTCGTGAAATATGCGCAACGCGCTATTTTTTAATAGCAATCAAATAACGCGCTGGCCCTGTGCCAGCCGCCGCAGGATGGCGTCCCAGTGGCGTGGCTCCACCGGCGTGATGGACAGGCGATTGCCCTTCTTCAGCACGATCAGGTCTTGCAATTCGGCGTCGGCGCGCAGCTCCGGCAATGTCAGGTTGCGCGTTTTGCGCAGCACCTGCACATCCACCAATAGCCAGCGTGGCGCCGCGGACTTGGAGGCTGGGTCGTAATACGGAGACTCAGGATCGAATTGCGTGGGATCGGTATGCGCGCCCGAGGCCACGCGCGCAATACCAACAATGCCGGGCTCGGCGCAACTGGAGTGGTAGAACAGCACACCGTCGTCCACCTGCATGGCGTCGCGCATGAAATTGCGCGCCTGGTAGTTGCGCACGCCGGTCCACGGCACCGTGGCGTTGGGTGCGGCCAGCGCGTCGTCCACCGACACCTCGCCGGGTTCGGATTTCATGAGCCAGAATTTTTTCGCCATATCAGACCGCAGTGTGCCATTGAAGTCCATGCGGAAGTGCGCGTGGACCAAAGACGAAGTGCAGCACGCGGCGGCGGCTCGTCCCAGTGGATTTGGAAGATGCATGCAACAACAGCGGGCGCATGACCAGTGCGCCGCCCTGCCCGGCTGGGCAACTGACTTGCGCGCGGGTGTTGCGCACAGCCATTGCGGCGTCTGGCATCAGACACCCCAAGGTGTGCGAACCCGGCACCACCCTGAGCGGCCCATCGTCCGCGGTGCAGGCATCCAGGTGAATACGCACGGCAAGCAGTTGCTCCAGAACAGGTAGTGGAGCCTGCACAAACCACGCCCCATCCTTTTGGGACCAGCCCTGCAGGACTGGATCATTCACACGCTGGGCGACCGGAATGCTGAGGTCCTGGTGCACAGGCACCAGCCAGTTGCGCGCCAATGATTTTTCAAAGTAGGTGCATTGCACGGCCACGTGGTCTGTCGGCAGCAGCGTCGCCAGTTCGGCATGTTGCCGCAAGCGAGCCGCCAATACGGCACACCAGTCCTCAGACAACAGGCAGCGGTTGCCCACCGAGTCCGTGCCGGGCTGTACGCGCAAGGCCAGGGCCGTGCACTCCTCGGGAGTCAGCACACCCAGCACGCTGGCGCATCCGTTGACCTCGAATAACGCGGGATTCATGGAGCCACGACCGCGGGGGTTGCGTTACTCGTCCTAGGGCCGGCCATTGGCCTGCAAAGCCATGAGGACCGTCGGACTGGTGACCACGCGCCGTGGCCCTGTTCGGTCGTCATCCGGCCCGAGCAGCGGCACTTTGGCCACGGCTTTGCCGGTTTCCTTGCTGACCACCCAGTGCGCATGCACATCGTCATACAGCTCTTCTATGCTCTTGAACTTGTCCGTGGCCTGGGCGATGGCCATGTCCAGCACGATGACGATGGGCTTGGCGCCGGGTCGGTCTTTGGACGCGACCTGGAGTTCCACCTGGGGCGGATCGCCCAGCCTCTGTTTGACCAGCGCCGCGGCACGATCCGCCGTCACGCCTGGCAACAGCAAACCGAATTCCACCGAATCGGTGCGCGCCGCAATGCCTTCACCCGAGACTCCGGCAATGCCGCGAACCACCTGTGCAAACAACTCGTTGGCCACCTTGCGCCCCAACAACCCGGGCACGTCCAGCAGATCCGCACCATTCAGCAAGACCATGCAAAACGGACGGCCGCGTTGGTGGCACTCTGCCAACAGCACGGCACCGTGTACGAAGAACCCGGCCTCGTTGTACAACTGCGAGCGGTCATCTTTGAGAGTGGATTCGGTGCTGTCATCGCCTTGCCGCAATGCCCGGCCAAACTCCATGGCCAAAGGCGGTACCAGGACCAGAAAACCGGCATACACCAGCATGGCCTGCCAGGGCACGGAGGACAGCGTGAGCCAGCATGCAGCACCAAAGGTGATCAGGGTCAGCAGCAGCAGCAAAACGGTCCATGCGGTGGACAGCAAAATGGCGTAAAAAACGGTGATCACAGCCGGGAGCAAGATATACGGGCCAATGGCCGCACCGGCGCCCGCTGTAATCTGCAACAGCAGCGTGCCGGCCAGCAGCAGCGCTGCGCGCAAAAACAGCATGGACTGCTGGCGCGCCGGGAACATGCGGCTCCAGCCACCAATGCAGGCGGCAAAAAAAGCGATCAACCAAACTTCCAGGCCGGTGGCGTTGAACACGATGTTCAACCACAGCGTAAAGCCCGCCAGCACCCAGGCGACCAGGGGCTCCAGCCGCCGCACACGAAACGTCACGGCCCCCGCCGCCGGCGCACTGCTTTCGGGGCCACCGCGTCCGCCTCCATCGCTGCGCCTACGGCCCGGTGAACGGCGCTTGTCGCTGGGAGAAATGGTGTCTTTGGCGGCGGGCATGGCTTGAGTCTACCCGGTCGGTATGGCGGCGGCCAAGAGATCCGCCCTTGCTGCTTTTACCAGTTGCGCAAACGCACGGTTTGGGTAGCGCAGTCGGAATCGACGGCGCGTTCAGGCTAGTTGACGGGCCTGTGCATCAACGTTTCCAACTCGGCAATCGATGCCAGCCGAACATCGGCAGACGGGTCCGCTCCAGCGCCGACTATCCATGCCGTGCCCATGCCCAAGGCCTTGGCCGGCCGTATGTCACGCTCCAGGCTGTCTCCAACGAACAGCACGTCCGATGGCTGCAACGCGAGCAAACGCAACGCTTCCAGGAATAGCCTTGGTGAGGGTTTGACACTGCCCAGATCGGACGAGAACACCATGCAGGTACAGGCGCCCTCCACGCCTGAGCGCACCAGCTCAGCGCTCCAGTGTGAAGACGGTGCCCACACATTGCTGACCACGCCAATGCTGTGTGTACGCGATAGATTGACCAGCGTGTCGGAAGCCCACGGCGGTACATGGCCGACCTCGTGGTGGGCAATCACCGCCTCGATATCGCGTGCGTCCTGTGGGTCCAGTACCTCACCATAGCGACGCACCGACTCGGTCAGGCTGGGAAAGGCATCCACCAGCCTGCCATCGTTGTAGTCGCGGTTGAAACCCGCACAGCAGGCGAGCACAGATGCACGAACCACATCCGGCATCAAACGACTGCTCCCAACGGACACGTAAGTGGAGAAAAAGTCTTGCTCTGCACCGAAGCGGTCTTGCCCAAACATGAACGTTCCGTTCATGTCGAACAAGACTGCTTTGAAGGAATCCACGAAACGCACGGCGGCGTCACCTCGGGCTACAGCTTGGCGGGTTGCAGCGCGCGCTTTTCCTTGGCTTCAATCAGGCGCTGCACGATGGTGCAAACTGTCTTGGCTTGGGCCTCGTTGATGTCCAGGTTTTCGATGACCGAGCGCTTGAACTTGATGCCACTGACATGCCCGCTTCCCTCGACGAAGCCCAGAGTCAGGGTCCGGTTGAGAAAATAGTAGATCAGCGCAATCACAAAACCTGCGGCAGCGACGCCCAGGAATACCGAGGCACTGCCGCTGCGGGAGCCTTCTTGCAGGAGCGTGGAAGCAATCGACGTGCCGAAAAACAGGAAGAACGCGACGATCCCGACGGCGGCCTTCCAGGGCTTGTGGTAGCCGTAGTAGGTGGAACAGACACTTTGCAAGGGGATTAGCCGCGACTGTGTACCGGCCAGAGAGGAACTGGAAAACTCCACACGGTCCATACCTACCCGGATGGTCGTCGTGGGGTCCACTCCCATCAAGGACAGAATCCACGCAATCAAACCGCTTTCACGACCCGTGATGCTGACGTAATTGTTCTTTTCGTCAATCGGCTTGCCTTCGGCTTTCCAGGCTTTGATTACCAGTGCGCTCATGTAGTAGTTCCGTGTTTGTAAGAAATAGTGGCTGACGGCGTTTGATCGGCTAGCCCCTGAAGGCCGTGAAGCATACCGCAGCGCGGAAGCCGAACACGCAGCCCACCCTACTGCTGCACCAACCCGGTATAAACAAACACGCCATAACCTGCCAACAGCACCAGCCCAAGCGCCCTGGGCAACCTTCCCATCAGCAGGATGAATAAAAAGTGCAAAGCCGCGGCGCCGGCGATGACGTAGATACCGATCTGGAAAAAGCCCGGAATCGTGATCCTGTCAAACAAGGCGAAGAGGCCAATACACATGGGGATGCAGATATGGCCGTCGCCGACCTGGGAGCTGACCACGATATCCTGCCGGCCGGCGTAACCGTAGTAAAGCGCGATGAAGGCATTGGGCAGCACCATCAGCGCGCCGCTGAGCCAGCCCAGATCCTTGACGCCGATATACGGACTCTTGACATGCGACACCCAGTCCACCAGATAGTCCACACTCTTGAAAACACCATAGGCGCTGACGGCTATCAGCAGCAGGTCCAGCACGATGGACCACTGGAAACCCTGGTTCTTGCGCACATTGTTTTTGAGGATTTCAAACACATGCAGGATCTGCCAGAACACAAACAAACCCACCAGCACCAGGCCGTCATAAAAATCCAGCACGCCGTCCTTGGCCAGCGCCCACAACGTGCCGGTGAACAGAAACAGCGCCACCAGCGTAAACAGCAGGTCCAGCCGTTTCAGCCGTTGGGCTTGCTCGGGCACTTTTTTGGACTTGCCATTGACCGCGGTCACCCCAAAACACAGCGTGGTCAGCCCCAGAATCAGCGTCAGGTTGGTGACGTTGTTGACGAGGCAGTTCTCCATCACGGTGCTGCCCTTGCCGCCGGCGCGGCTCATCACATAGGCAAAGACCAGGTTCGCAAAACCCGAGCAATACGGCATGATCAGTGTGCCCAGCACCGTGCCCCCAAAACCCTTGCCTTCAATCGCCTGCAGCCGCCAGATCATCAGCGCCGAGGCGGCCATAAACACGCCGATTTGTGCCAGCGGATGGGCCAGGTAGACGGACGCTTGGGGGAGGTGGCTGGAAACGGACGCGAACACGGGATGCAAAAGGGTGTTGGAGGGTAGGCAAAGCGGCCCACTAGGATACGCGGTTTATAGCCTCCAACCGGGCGCATTTACCCGCTGTTTTATGGCTCGCCGGCCGTCTCCATTTGCCGAGGTTTTCCCGCCGGGCCGCCCCAAGGGAAAACGCGCCCCTTGGGGGCAGCGCAGCACACGAAGTGGCAAGCGTGGGGCATTAATTATGTACACTGAACCCTTCTTTGAAAGACCCCAGTTCCATGAACATTTCGACCAGCCTTCCCGCTGACTCCACGGCCGAGCGCATCGTGCGCCATTTCCAGGCGGCGGGATTCCCCGGCATCACCGAGGCCTTGCTGGTCCGCATGCGGCTCAAAAAGGGGGACAGGCTGGCGGTAGAGGCGGCATTCGATCTGGCGCTGGCGCGCGACGTTACGCCCCCCGTCCAGGAGTATTTTGAAATCCGCCTGTACGGTTTTTATTCCGATCAGCGCACGCTGTTGAATGCCAAGACCGCGTTTGCCGACGATTTCACCAGCGGCCTGCGCGCCGAGTTGCCAGGCATTTATTTTGACCCGGCACCCGTGGTCGCCAACGATGCGCTGGCTACCGGCACCAAGTACGACGCCATGCTCAAGCTGGCCGACAATGTCGACGGAACTGCCGTGGCCGTGTTGTTGAACGACCCCACCTCGTCATTCTTCGAATACATGGAGTCGCATACCGGCCAGGACTGGCAAAAGATCACCGGCACACTGGACGCAGCGGCCTCCTCGTTTATTGTGGACGAAGACTTGCTCTCATAACCTGGCGGCCGGCGCCTTCCCTTTATGAGCCGCGCGTCACCGCCCGGATCTGTTCATTCACTGCGTCGCGCAACACACGCCTAGGCAACTCACCGGCGGTCGGCGCCAAGCGCCGGAATTGATTAATATCAAAATGCGTACTTCGCGCAGCCGGTGATTCCTGTCCACTTGGTCAATCGAAAATCACTAATTTGTATCTTTCGGCGACTACCTGTTTCAGCATGTTAATGAACGGGTAAGACGGAAGAATCGCCCGGTACATTCAGCGAAAAGTCAATTGTCCCGTTCCTGCTGGGAGGAGCGGTCATTTCATTCCGCTGAGGTACTCGATGCTAGATGAAGCCATTCATTCTTCGCCGTTCGCGCTATCTGATATTGATATGCAATGGCTTCACAAATCCAGGCGCAAGATCAACGGCACTGCGCTCGTCACGGCAATGGAATCCCTGGATCAGGTATCTGCAAGCGCAGACCTCATTGCCTGGACACAAACTGATTTCCAAAGCGCCTTTCCCCATGGGGCTTTTGTTGCTTGTTTGGGAAAAGTACTGGATACGGGAGTCAAACCCATTGCCGTCTTGCCCACCAATTTTTCGACAACAAGTCTGGACGTTGCGCACCGCGCGAACGGTCGTTACGACACGTTTTTGATGGAGCATTGGCTGCAAAGCGGCGAACCTCAACTCTTCGATTTGAGCCGGGACGCTGACGCGCTCCACCCGGGTTACCTCAAGGCGTTCAAGGCGAATGGTCTGCAAAACATCGCGGCGCATGGACTGCTGGACGTCACCCGTGACCATGCCTCTTTTTTTAGTTTCCTTCAATTGCCCTACCCGCCGCGCGAGGAGCAGGCCAGGGTTCTCAAATTGATCATTCCGGCTCTGCACGCCGCATTGCTGCGCTGTGTTCGCTCCCATACCGTGCCGCCCACTGGCGATGCGACGCGACCTGCCTTGACCAACCGCGAAACCGAAGTGTTGAAGTGGATTTGTCTAGGCAAGACCAACAGCGAGATTGCGTCCATCCTGAATAGCTCACCGCACACCGTAAAGAATCAGACCCGGACCATTTTGGTGAAGATGCGCGTCAATAGTCGCGCACAGGCTGCGGCCGAAGCCATGCGCCACCGTCTGGTCCCACGCTACTGACAGGGGCTTGGGGGTCGCGGCTTTCGCCCGCCTTTTCCGTTGGGGTTGGTAGGCCAACGGACCTATCAAATTTGTTGACCTCCATAGCCCAAACGGGCTATAGCGTCTTGGAGAAGCCATCCCTAACATTGCACATGCCGTTGCACTTTGGGGCGGCAAACCAACTCACTAATGCGAGGACTCCATCCATGTACAAACTCGGAAAAAAAGAACGCGGTCAAGGCATGACCGAATACATCATCATCGTCGCCATGATCGCCGTCGCGGCGATTGCGGTCTACCAGTACTTCGGTCAAACCGTGCGCAGTCAAACCGCCGGGATGGCGCAGGAACTGGCTGGTGCGCCCAGCAACACGGGCCAGGCGGCTGCGGCGGGTTATGCCGGTCAGGCCGCAACAACAGCCTCCACCAAGATGACACTGGAAACCTACAAGGACCAGAAAACCAAATAACAACAACGGATAGATCGGCGCTCATGGTGAGTGCGTATCATGCTTGACTCGCAATGAAATCCACACGTGTTCGCCATCAAAGCGGCCAAGCTTTGCCCCTGGCGTTGGTGCTGCTGGCTGCAGTGGCGGCAACCGTGTTCTTCATGTTCAACAGTGGGCAATTGGTGCAAGAGAAGATTCGTCTCACCAACACCGCGGACGCGGTGGCCTACAGCGCGGGTGTCATGGAAGCACGTGTGTTGAACTACGACGCCTACACCAACCGCGCCATCATTGCCAACGAGATCGCCATCGGCCAGGCGGTTGGCCTCGCGTCCTGGGCCAAGTACGCGGGAACATCGGCCAGCAATATCTCGCCCTGGCTCTACTTGATCCCGTATGTCGGCGCGGTCCTGGCGCAGATCATGGATTACATCGCCGACATCATGGATGTCATCACCTATTTGTATGCCGCCGCCGTCACCATGCATGACGGAGCCAACTACGCGCTCAAGCTTTCGCAGTATGCGGTGCACGGGCCTGCCAACACGATAGCGCTGGCCAGCCGCTGGTCGGTCATGAGAGAAGTCGCCAGGAAGAACGACCCGGATGTCGAGGTAGACATGCTGCCGCTCAGCGATGACTTCATGGGATTTACCCAGCGCTACGCAAGCAAAGACGAACGCAAGCGGATGGGACGCGTGGTCAATGACTCGCGCGACACCTTCATGCGAAGCCGCAACTGGAACTTGGGATTGGTTATCTTGTGCACCGGCGCCGAACTCCGGAAGCGTGGCAGCACCGAGCTGATTGATTTAACGGAAGGGTGGTCTTCGATGGACACACTGTCGGCGCATACCTACCGGTTAACTTTCAGATGGGGACGCCCCAGATGCCGACACTCCGAAATCCCCATAGGCTACGGCAAGGCCTATTCCGATGATGGGCTTGATGACTCCGGAGTTGACTTCGCCGGCTCACGCAGTACCAACCCCTCGGCCAGCAGTTCGGCCGACTCCACCATCGCTGAAGGGTTCGAGCCCTACACGCTGGCCGGCGGTGCGATACCCGAGTTCTACGATCTGTCCGAAAGTGTATTGGCGAACGCCGGGGCGGACCCGCGCACCACGCTGGCGATTCGTGTCTCCAAGCCCAGCGTAAAACAACGCTTTTCCGGTGGCTCCAGCCAGGTCAAGCCCACTGGCCGGCTCGCTTTATATGACGGCGCGCATGCCAGGTCGGAAAGTGCAGCGATTGCCCGCGTCGAAGTTTTCTTCGAACGCCCGGACCGCAACAACAACGGACACGAGGAATACGGCAGCTTGTTCAATCCCTATTGGCAAGCCCGCCTGGCACCGGTGTCCGCCACGCAGCGCGCCATCGCGCAACTCAAGCAAGGCCTGGCACTACCGTGATCATCACCAGAAAAACTCCCTCTCACAAAGGCCAGCGGGGCCAATCCACGGTTGAGTTTGCGGTGCTGGCCGTGTTCCTGCTGGTCCCCATGCTGCTGATCGTGCCACTGATTGGCAAATACATGGACGTTGCCCAAACCACGGCCATTGCAAGCCGCTATGTGGCATTCGAAGGCCATGTCCGCCATTCGTCCAGCAACGACAGCTGGAAATCCGATGCAGAACTGGCGCAAGAGGTGCGGCGACGCTTCTTCAGCAACAGCGATGCACCCATCAAGACCAACGATGCGGCAGGAGACTTCAATGCGCACCGCAACACACTGTGGTTCGACCACAAAGGAAGACCACTGCTACCCGCATTCGCCAGCAATGTCAGCGCCACAGCCACGCGTGAGTCTCTGACACAGCCCTTCGGCGCGTTCTACGCGGGATCATTCAAGTTGCCGTATGACAACCTGTACACCGGACAGGTAAAAGTCAGCATTGCTGACATAGCCGGCTTGAAGCCTTTTGATACCTTGGGGCTGTCAGTAACTCGAAGCACCACGCTGTTGGCCGACCCTTGGGGCGCCAGCGGACCCTCTTCCGTACACGACAAAGTCAGGGGAGCGACTGCTGCCTTCCCGTACCAGTATCTCAAGGTCGCAGCCGCACCACTTGCGCCTTTTATCAGCCTACTGGAGCCCAACAGCAGCCCACCCGACGTCGGTGTGGTCGACCCGGATAAGGTGCCTGCTGACCGGCTGGGGCCGTCCAGATGATGGTGCAGAACATCCGCGTCCTTGCGTTGCTGCTACTGCTGGGCCCAGTCGCAGCCCATGCCGCATGGCCCGAGATCGGGTTCCCGCAGGGTGCCCAGGTTGAAGCGATTGGCGATCAGGTACGACTCAATGGCATCCCGATGCGTATGCACCGCGTCGTGTCAAAGCAAAATTCCCATGACGTCATTGACTTCTACCGCAGTGTATTGGGAGACCGGCGCGCCGAACGCCGAATTTCTGACAGTCTCATCCTGTCGCAGGAGCGCGGCGATTATTTCATCACGGTCAAGGTCCGCGCCTTGTCAGCAACGGTGACTGAAGTGTTGGTATCTGCAAGTGACATGGTTGAAGCAAAACGGGCCGCCAACCGTCCATTGGGTTTCGGTCTGCCCGCGGACTCAGCGGTACTGTCCGATATGGAGTCAGTGGACGCCGGCAAACGCTCTCGTCAGCTGGTCATCAACAACAGCCACACGGTCGACAGCAATGTGGCTGCACTGACGCAAGAACTGGCCGCACGCGGTTTGCAACCCGATGGGGCGCCGGGAAGGCACACCAACAGCGAGCATGTGCAGATGTTCAAAGGTGCGCAGCAAGAAGCTCGACTGACAGTCGTGCGCCGGGCCGACACATCCCACATCGTATTAACCACCATCCTCAACCCATGAACAAACGCCGCATTTTTTTCAAGCAGTCAGGCCAGGCCATGTCTGAGTACCTGGTGGCCATGCTGGTCGTGATGATGATGGTTGGTGTCAGCTTTTCTGGCCAGTCCTCTGTCATCGATCTGTTCCTGGCCGCCGTGAAAACTGCCTTCAGCAAGCTCAGCAGTTTCCTGTCACTCCCTCTGTAGATGACCCTTCCATGGCATTCAAACTCAATAAAAACTGGATTATTCTTATTACCGCACTGGGTGTGGGCGGCTTGGCCGCCCTCGGCGCCAAGAACTACATCAGTGGCCAGGTGGCCGAACTCGAAGAACGCGAGAAGAGCAAAGCCATGGTGCAAATCGTGGTGGCCAAGGCAGACCTTGCCAAGGGCGCACGTCTGTCGGACGAAAACCTGGCCACGCGCTCCATGCCCAAGGAGTGGGCGCACTCCGGCGCCATCACGCCCGATCAGTTTGATCGCGCCAACGGCTCGTTGCTGGCCTATCCTGCTGCTGCGGGCCAGCCCCTGATTTGGGCGCAGCTTGAAGGAGAACGCACACCGACGTTCTCGGCGCGGCTGACCGCCGGGCGCCGCGCCGTCACTGTTCCGGTCGACGAGATCAGCTCCTTGTCCGGCATGGTGGAGCCAGGCGATCTGATTGACATCGTGGTCTCGGTCAATAAAGACAAACAACACTTCACCTTTACCTTGCTGCAAAGCATCGCGGTCCTGGCAACCGGCACCAAATCCTCGCAGCAGGACAAAAACGGTGAAACGCGAGGGCGAACCTTCACCACCATCACGCTCGACACCAGCCCGGAAGACGCCAAACGGGTCATCGCCGCGCGTGAAGTGGGTCGGGTCACAGCCTTGTTGCGGGCCCCCAAGGACACCGCAGCGGTATCCAACCGGCGTACCGACGCGCAGGCCCTGTTGGGTCTGGGCAGTGATAGGCCCACGGCTGCGACTGTCAGCTCGGTTCCCGTAATTTATGGCGGCAAGCCCATCACCGAAGGTCTGTATCTCAATGCGCGGGCAGCAGCCGCAAGCGTCGAGGCTCCTGCGGTCCGATAGCGTGGAGTGCCCAAAGGATTTTCGGAGGCGGTCGACCGCTTCGATGGTTTGTCGCCCCTGAATGACATTACGGAGTTTCTATTTTGAAGTGTTCTGCAAAAAAATTATCGGGCCAGAGTGTTGCGCTGGCGGTGTTCTGTCTATCGGCTCACGCCACGGATGTCTCTGCGCCATCGCCCGCAGTAGCGGCACCCGCAAAAGCCATCAGTACGGCAAAACGCGCGGCACCAAAGCCACTTGAAGTAATCGCCGCGGAACCGCCAGCTCCGCTGGAATTGAAGTCAGGCTTTGCAGGTGAAATCGAGTTGTTTGCCGGTGAAACACGCGTCATCACAGAACCCAAAGTCGCACGCCTGGCCGTGGGCAACGGAAAAATCCTGTCCGCGGCCGTTTTGGACAACAAGGAAATGCTGTTGATGGCCACCGAACCGGGGGTCTCATCCCTGCAAGTATGGACGCGCGACGGACGCAACCGCCGTATCAAGGTCACCATCGTGCCCGAGTCCTCGCGCGTGTCGCGCGAGATCGCAGCCTTTGTCACGACCATTCCACAAGTCAAGGCCACGGTCATTGGCGACAAGGTGGTGGTCGATGGCGACAACCTGAGCGAACGCGATCTCTCCAAGATCGATGAGCTCGCCAAGCGTTACCCGCAAGTGGTGAATTTCACCAACCGCATCGGCTGGGAAAAGATGGTGGTCATGGACGTCAAGGTGGTCGAGTTTCCCACGACTTTTCTCAAGGAAATGGGCCTCAAGTGGGGCGCCACCGGTGGTATGGCGGTGGGTGCCGTGGTGCAGCCGTATCGGCTCGGTTCGGATGGGCCGTACCAGATCAACCTACAGACCGGCAGCAATAATGCCCCACCCATCGTGTCGTCTGGCGGCGGTCCAATTCCGCTCTCGTCAAACCTGAACGTTTTGTCCATGATCAACATGGGATTAAACGCCCAGCTCAATTTGATGGAACAAAACGGCACGGCCACCCTGCTGGCCCAGCCGACGCTGTCGACCCGCAGCGGCTCCAAGGCAACCTTCCTGGTCGGTGGCGAATTCCCGTATACGGTGAGCAACCTCAACGGGACCACCGTCGTCTTCAAACCCTACGGCATTCGACTGGAAATCGAACCCCGTGTTGACCACACCGGTGTGGTGCGGGCCAAGATCATGAGCGAAGTCAGCGACATTGACACATCCGTCAGCAGCACCGGCGGCCCGGCCCTGCGCACCCGCAAGACCGAGACCGAATTCAATGTAAGAGAAGGCGGAACTATTGTCTTGAGCGGCCTGCTCAAGCGTGATGTCAGTTCAGCGGTCGACAAAGTCCCTCTGTTGGGCGACATCCCGGTGTTAGGCGCCCTGTTCCGTTCCAAGCGATTCCAGAACAACGAAACCGAACTGGTGGTGTTTGTCACGCCGCGCGTGACCGACCAGAACTCTCCGGCGCAAGAAGAGAGCATGGTACGTGGCAAAGACCGCCTGCAGCAGACCCCGCGTGTTGGACGGCCAGACTTGCTCAGCGTGCCCGTGCCCGGCCAAACCCAGGGCGGCGGCAACGCACCTGTGGGCTGGGAGGCACCTGCTCCCGGAACCAAACCGTCCGAGTCGTTTATCTACCTCAACTGAAGAGCGGCCACACCATGTTCCAAGTCAGCATCACCGACTCCGCCAACAAACACCGTTTGGAGCTCATCAAGAACACGGCCGTCATGATTGGCAAGGGCCGAGAGTGCCCGGTTCGCCTGGCGGGATGGCGCATAGGGCGTGAACATGCACGCATCTTTCGCACCAAGAGTGGTTTGTTCATCCAGGACCTCGGGCAATTCTCCGGCACTTGGGTCAATGGGGCGAGGGTCGAGCAACACGGCCCTATTGCTCTCTCGGACGAAGTGGTCATTGGCTCCTACACCTTGAAAGTGGAAGACAAGCTCGCCACCGACACGCCCATGTCCGGGTTAGCGCAGTTGGGTGTTGGGCCACAGACGCCGCAGCTTGACGGCACCAAGATCGAAGTGGCATTGGCTGCCACGAGCGCCGCCACTCTGTACCATTTTTGGCGCCGCAGCATCCACGAACAACTGCTGGATGTCATCGATTTGCGCAGGCGCGACATGATGCGCCTCGAAGACGACGAGCTGCGGGTGGAGACCGAGTCGCTGATCCGCGAAATCATTGGCCAGGAAGCGGCTCTGCCAGACACCATTGAGCGCGAACTGCTGGTGCGCGATGTGCTCAATGAGGCGGTGGGCTTGGGGCCTCTGGAAGAGCTTCTAGCGGACGACAGCATCACCGAAATCATGGTCAATCGCTTTGACGAGATCTACCTCGAACGCGCAGGGCTGTTGACACGCCATCACTCTTCTTTCACCAGCGACCGCGCAGTCCTGGGTGTGATAGAACGCATCGTGGCACCCATTGGGCGGCGCATCGACGAGTCTTCGCCCATGGTGGATGCACGCCTTAAAGACGGCTCACGTGTCAACGCCATCATTCCCCCGATCGCGCTCAAAGGCCCGACGCTGACCATCCGAAAATTCGCCCGGCGAGCGCTCACGGTGCAAGACCTGATCGGCTTTGACGCCATCAACGCGGACATGGCGGAATTCATGCGTTTAGCGGTTTTGCACCGCAAAAACATCGTCATCTCCGGCGGCACCGGATCGGGAAAAACGACACTGCTCAACGTGCTGTCCAACTTCATTCCCGACGGTGAACGCATCATCACGATCGAGGATGCGGCCGAACTGCGGCTCGCACACTCGCACCTGATCAGTCTTGAAGCGCGCCCCGCGAACGCCGAAGGGCGCGGCCATATTGCTATCCGCGATCTGGTGAAGAATGCGCTGCGCATGCGCCCGGACCGCATCGTGGTCGGTGAGTGCCGCGGCGGCGAAGCGCTGGACATGTTGCAGGCCATGAACACCGGGCATGAGGGCTCACTCACCACCTTGCACGCCAACAGCCCGCGCGACGCCCTGGCACGCCTGGAGACACTGGTGCTGATGGCGGGTATGGACTTGCCGCTGTCCGCGATCCGCGACCAGGTCGTGTCGGCGGTGGACATCATCATCCAGCAAGCACGCATGGTCGATGGCCGGCGGGTGGTGACAGGTATTGTCGAAGTCACCGGCATGGAAACCAGCAAGATCCAGCTTCAAGAACTGTTTCGGTTTGAACAGCAGGGCCGCGACGCAAAGGGGCGCGTGCTGGGCCACTTCGTGGGCTGCGATGCGGTGCCGGTGTTTTACGACGAACTCACAGAAGCGGGCGTCGCACTGGATCTGTCGATATTCAACCGGCAGCGCACGCTGTGATGGACGCAGCACGGAAGTAAGCGCATGAATGCCAGCACCATCATTTTCGGCTTCAGCCTTGTTGTCGCTGTCTCAGTGGCGCTGCTGGTGTGGGCACTGACAGACATCGGCGGCAAGGTGTTAGTCCTTTACCGCGAGCGCTTCACCCGCGACACCACGCTGGATCTGCGCGAACTGTTTCTGTTTACGGACCCGGCACGCCTGTATGCGATCAACCTCGCGCTGATGCTGTTAGCGGCCATGGCGGTCTGGATCATGAGCCACAGCTTGGTGTTGGCATCCCTGGTGGCGGTATTGCTCGCATTCGCCCCACGCCTCGTATTCGGCTGGCTGCGGCGACGCCGGATGGACGCAGTCGAACAGCAGTTACCCGACGCTTTGCTGATGGTTGCAGGCGCCACGAAAGCCGGCTTGTCTTTGGTGTCCGCCGTGCGCCAGGTCAGTGCTGAACTGGCGCCACCGTTGTCCCAGGAATTTCGGTTGATGCAGTACCAGCAGCGCCTGGGCGTCAGCCTGGACGACGCGCTGGAAAACCTGGCGCGCCGCGTGCCTGTGCAGTCGGTCAGCCTGATGGTCTCGGCCATGCGTATTGCCTCCGAGAGCGGCGGCGGCTTGGCTGAAACGCTGGAACAAACCTCCGCCACCTTGCGCGCCCAGCATGCCATGGAACTGAAGATTCGCGCGCTGACGGCCCAGGGAAAGATGCAAGCCTGGGTCGTGGGCTTGCTGCCCGTATTCCTGCTGTGGGTGTTGACCCACATGGAGCCCGAGGCGATGTCGTTGTTGTGGACCACCCGCATGGGCTGGGGTGTTCTGGGCGTGGTTGTGATCATGGAATTTTTTGGCGTCTGGATCATCCGGCGCATCGTGGCCATTGATGTGTGAAAACCTTGCGGGCCAACGGATGGCCGAACGGCTATTGGAAGAGTTATTAAAAGGGAGTAAGTCAATGAAGACAAAAATATTGGTGGCGTCAGTACTGAGCGCCACCCTGGGTGCTTGCGGTGGTGGTGGTTCGTCTTCGGGTTCGGGACTACCGGGCGTCACAGTTGTCACGCCCCCCGGAACGGCACCGATCGACCCGCCGGCCTCTCAAGTGCTGGTCGACTACAAAGCTGCTGCACTGCCCTTGTTTGTCGGTTCCTACTCAGGTCCCGACTGCGTCAAGATGACGGGAGTGGCGGGTGCTTTTGAGCGCGGGCCTGCAACCGCGAAGGTGGGTGCCGACGGAATGGTGGAAACAAATGGTGTCAGCAAGAGCCTGCTCCAGCCAACGGTGAGCATGAATCTGTCACGCGAGCTGGGAGCCAATGGGCCAATCGGTTCGAAGTATCTTATTGCGGAGGAAAAGGACCCCAATGGATTGGTCGTTCTGTTGACCGAGACAGCCAACTCCACCGATCCGTCGTCCAACGGCGCGCTTGTCACCAATAATTCGCTCGGCGTGGCGTGCCAGGGTCCTGAGGTGGCGGTCCTGAAGACCAAGAGTATTTACGCCGCGCTTGCAAAAGTCATCGATTCGCCCAAGCGAACCGCAGTGTGCGCAAAAACCAGTGGGTCTGCGTTTGCTGCGCTGAATGTGGTCTACCAGGTGCTGGACGGTCAGGTGCGCTTGGACGACGAGGTCTATTCTTTGACCACCGGCCTGCGGTCCGAGATGGTTATGGTGCCAGCGGACGGCGGCATGGTCTATATGAGTCAAAGTCTTAGCGGCAAGACGCTGACGCTGTCCACCGACAAATACGGAAACCCTGAGAGCGTTGTGACCACCAACGGCCAGGCAGGTCCCAATTTCTCATGCCAGTTGAAGCCAAAAGCATGAGCCCCGTTGACCGCCGATCCAACCCTTCACCTTAAGAGGAAAACACCATGCGTGACGCTCCGATCCCCTCGTCCCTCTCCGCGTTAACCGTTCTTGCGGTCATCTGCGCGAGCCTGCTCAGCGCCTGTGCAACGCCGCCCCGTATCGCGCAGAAAAAAACCATCGAAGTAGCTGGCCAGAAGCTTGAATTCGGCGGCGCGTACGACGCGCGGCACACCGCACTCACGTTGTCGATCAACGCCGACCCGGTGATGTCGGGCCGGTTCCCGCCCTATACGCCCACGCTTCGCCTGAGTTCCCAATACCAGGGCATGGACGTATCCGCCAACTGTTACTTCGGCTCTGTGCTGGGCAGCAAGCCCGGGGTGCTGGGTATTGTGTCCGGTGCGGTACAGGCCGGGCACGGGAAGTCTGGCGACAAATGCGACGTGTTGGTCGGCGGCAAGGTGGTGGAGGCGCTGTACTTCTGACCGTTATGAGTGCCACCATGAACTCCCAAACGCTGATTTTCGGTTTTGCGATAGCCGTAGGCCTTTCCTTCGCCCTGATGGCGTGGGTTGTTTCGCGGCTGGCTGCAGAAGTGCCAACCGAAGATCGTATGTGGCTTGACCCTCCACCCATAGGATTCCGCCTGATCTGGTGGCCGGTGCAGTGGTTGGCGCACTTCCTCGGTCCCCTCATTCCGCCACAGTGGCAAGCGGGTCTGCTGACGCGGCTTCGCGTCGGTGGCGTGGACTTCGCTTTGAGCCCGGTCCAGTTCCTGGCTGGGCGCCTGGTGTGGGGGGTGCTTGCCGGTGGCGTTGGTTTGTGGTTGGCCGACAGCTTCAAGCTCGCGGCCCAGTGGCCGTTTGCGGGTGGTTTTCTGCTGGGTTTTATCTACCCAAGCGTGTGGCTCAAAGACCGCGTCGATGCGCGCCGTCGCGAGACCATGAAGTCTTTGCCATTCATGTTGGACCTGATCACCTTGTGTGTGGAGTCGGGGTTGAATCTCACCGGTGCCATCCAGCAAGCCGTGGAAAAAGGCCCACCGGGCGCGTTGAAGGATGAGTTTTCCCGTTTATTACGCGACGTGCGCACCGGCAAGCCCCGTGCCGAGGCCCTGCGTGAATTGGCCCAGCGCATGGACCTGCCAGCGGTCAGCAACTTCGTGGCAACACTCATCCAGGCGGAGGCAACAGGCATGAGCCTGGGGCCTATTCTGCGCGCGCAGGCCGAGCAACGGCGCATGGAGCGTTTTGCCCGCGCCGAGAAGCTGGCGATGGAAGCCCCCGTGAAGCTGCTGTTCCCGCTGATTTTCTTTATCTTCCCCTGTGTGTTCGCCATTCTGATGTTTCCCATCGTCATGAAGTTCATACAGGCGGGAAGCTGAGCGGCCGATTGACATGATGACCTACTCCGCCCCCACTCCTCCATCCACGCCGATGCCCTTAGATGTGCGGCGCGCGGATGGCTTTCTCAGTCGTCTTGGCGGTCTTTTGGTGTTGTCACCTTTAAGCGACGGCCAGGGCTTGTTATTGGTGCCGTGTTCTTCCGTTCACACCGCATTCATGCGCTACGCCATCGACGTGGTTTTTCTGGACCGTGCCGGCGTCGTCAAAAAAATTGTCCCGGGCTTGAAACCCTGGCGCGCAGCCGCTTGCCCGGGCGCTCACCAAACGCTGGAGCTGGCTGCGGGCCAAGCGGAGCAGCGCGGGCTGGCTGTCGGCGACACACCCCTGCGAGAAATCTGCCGCGGGGCACCGGAGATTCCTGCATGAATTGCCGTAACCGCACATCCTATAAGGAACACCAAACCGGAGCCACCCTGGTCGAGTTTGTGATCGTGACACCCACGCTGCTGTTCATGCTGATGATGTTGATTCAATTGGGCTTGATGTACCACGCCAAGAGCCAGGTCAACTACGCCACGTTTGAAGCCGCCAGAGCGGGTGCCACGGGCAACGCCAATGCAGCCACCATCAAAGTCGCATTTGACCGCGCCATGACAGGTTACTACGGTGGTGGCACTACCACCGGCGAGCTGGCGACCTCTTTTGCCAAGGCCGTTGCAGACAGCACGGTCGCGGCGCGCATTGAAATACTGTCGCCGACCAAGGAGAGCTTTGAAGACTTCAACAGCCCCATGTTGGCCTCCAAACTGGGCGCCTCGCGCGTGATCCCCAATAGCAACCTGGCATTCATCAGCTGCCCGGTGGATGTGCCGGGGTGCAATACCAACCCAGCCGGCAACCAAAGCGGCCAGACCTTGCAGGATGCCAACCTGCTGAAGCTGCGCATTACCTATGGCATTCCCAAGGCCAAGCAGATTCCTCTAGCCGGGCCCTTTTTGAACAAGATACTGGGGTTTTTGAATGCGTCGGACTCCGACCTATTTCGTGCTGGCTTGGTTGCGGCCGGGCGTATTCCTGTCGTCGCCCACACCGTGATGCGTATGCAAAGCCCGGCCATCGAGGGCAACAACGCCTCATCACCCGGCCCGGGCAACGCCGGCACACCGATCGACCCGGGGCCGCTCCCGCCGGGGCCACAGTTGCCCACGTGCCCCGTGACGAACCCGACCTGCGTGCCGACTCCCCCCGTTACCCCGGGACCCACATGTCCCAACGGGGCCAGCTTTTGTCCGGTGTGCCATTGACATGAGAAATATGAAAACAAACTATGCGTGCCAGTCCGCCATCCACACCGTTCTGCGCGGCATGCTACTTTTCCTGCTGGTCCACATGCATGCAACGGTGTGGGCTCAATTTTCTACAGCACCCGTACAACCCGGTTTGTGCCAAGCTAACATCTGCTTTGCCAACCCAGCAGATGAAGCTGCATTCGAGCGCGCCAACCGCTGTGTATTTGGATCCATGTGCGGCGGCCAGGTGGTCAAAGCATCGACGCAGTGTTGTGGGACCAATCGATTCTCGGGAAGGCCTGAAGTACATGATAAATTTCAGACTTCCGAGAATGGTATCAATGCGCTCCACTGGTGGACGGCCTATAAGGCTGAATGTCCGGGAATGACACAAAGCGGTGCCCCACCAGACGCCCTCTGGGCGCAGTGTGTAGTTGGCCAGAAACACAATCCAATTAAAGACAATTGGAATGTTGTCATTGTGGAAAAAAATGGCTCGTCGCGTGACTATTGCATCGATGGATGCAGCACCCCGCCGGGTGTTGTGGAATTTCTTTGGAGTACAGGCATATTCATCTTCAATGACAAGGACAACCCCACGGGAAAAGGTCCCGGCGGGATCGGCCCTACATCCAGTTTCTTCAACGCCTGCGCCGCACATGATCGGTGTTATCAGACGTGTTCAATAGGAACGGATCAAAGTGCTTGTGACAACGCATTGCTCGCAGGCATGTTGGCTGCCTGTGCAACGATTCCACCTGCTCACATAACCACCTTCATTAACTTTGCCGGCCAACCAGATGATGAAAATACAAGAGACAAATGCACTAAAGCGGCCAACAACATGCATACGGGATTGCAAGCTGCTGGAAGTCCTGCATTTAAGACAAGAAGAACTCAATACTGTCAGTGCTGCAAATGAAAGAATATTATGAAGACTAAAAGTATTGCCACGCTATTACTGTTGTCAGTTGCACTTTGCAGCAATTCAATGGCTGAGCTCACGCTTGTTGAAGCAAAGAGAGAAGTCCGTAACACCGAGTTTGCACAGGCAACCGTGGGTAGAGACACTGCCTATTGGATGCAATCTTCGCTCTCCGCTGAAGGTGCTTCGGTAAGTATCCAATTGTTTACAGCCAGAGGTACTTCGGCGCAAAACAAGGTAACTCTTCCTTCTGTGCCGATGATGATTTCTCCGGTGTTCCGGTCATTACAGGCTAAAGGACTTTTGTTTGTCTATGTGGACTATGAAGCAAAGGTCCACGTATCGCAATTTGACGATGCACTGATGACCGTCAAAAAAACGGCAGACTTGGGCACTCTCTTCCGTCCTACTGGGTCAATACAGACACAAGAAAGTTATGTAGTCGGAGGCGTTGACAAGGATGAGTTCGCGTCACTCATATTTCTTGAAAAGAGCCTTTCAAAACAAACAAAAATTGACCTGCCGGTTAAGAAGAAGGGAGAAGTATCAAGCCTTTTTTTTGATCAAGGGCAAATTTTTGCAGTATCCAGCCACTCAGACGCAAGTGCATACCTGCATGAACTGTCGCCCACAGGAGTCGTTCGCAACACCATCCAATTGCGGGGTGGAGGAGCTACCGGTATTGCATTGGGACGTCGCGGCTTTGCGATCAGTTATCGAGTGGATCGAGAGGTCTTCATCGAACGGTTCGACGGAAAAATGAAATCCCTGTGGACTAAAAAACTGCATGATATTGCCGGAGTAGCTCGAAGAGGACATATTCATGACATGCAGGATGGCATTGCCTGGGTTGGTGCCAATAATGGGAAATTGACTATTTATAGATTGGATGACAACGGCGACGTAATACATACCTCCATCGACAAATCGAGCGGTTATGGTGTACCGCCCAGCGGCAACTACTTATCGATGGTTTTGGGCCGAGACATTCATATCCGAGGGCAAGCTAGCAAGAGCGGGGGACCGGTCGACGGTTTTTTCGACTCAGTTTATTTTATCGATAGTGAAAAATAGTATGAAAAAACTCAACCTTGCAGCACTCATTTTTATGGCAATGTTCGGCCCCGCCATGGCACAAGAGCTTGCCATCAGAAAAAATATATCGACCAGGTTCCCAAATTTTCCGACCATCGATGAAGTCAAGAAAACAAACGTTAAAGGAATCTACGAAGTCAGAGCGGGCACCGAAATCTATTACAGCGACAGTTCGGCAAATTATTTTTTCCGCGGGGAAATGCTCGACACCAAAACAGGGATCAACATCACACGCGAGCGAATTGAAACGTTGACAGCGATCCAGTTTTCAACACTGCCGCTGCAGGATGCGATTGTCTGGAGTCACGGAGACGGAAGCCGCAAGATCGCCGTATTTTCTGATCCCAATTGCAGTTTCTGCAAGAAATTTGAACCCGAACTGAAACAACTCAAAAATGTGACGGTGTACACCTTTGCGTATCCCATCTTGAGTCCTGATTCGGAGCAAAAGAGCCGGACCATCTGGTGTGCCAAAGACAGGGCAAAGATGTGGGACGAGTGGATGCTCAAAGGGACCCTCCCCGAGGTCGAAAATGCAGCATGCGATGCAGCTTCCGTGGAGCGCAATCTCGCCCTGGGACAACGGCTCCGTATTTCTGGAACACCAACGATCGTCTTTGAGGACGGAAGACGAAGCGCAGGCATGTTGCCAGTGACTGAACTGGAGACAAAGATACAAGCAGCTGCAAACAGTCAACGCCTGGCCCGGCGATAGTTGTGCATTGTTCTTTGGCGTGCATGTTGAGTACCTTTTTTTCGATTGACTCCATGAATAAATATACTTCCGTGGGAGCTGCGGTGACGCCCCGTTCGCGCCGGGGGTTTCTGGCCGTTGGTGCCCTGGCTTGGCTATTCGGCGCCAAGCCAGTTTTCGCGACCGAGGGACAAAAAATTCTGTCCAAAGAAACATGGCAAAGCGTATTGGCTTTGCCCGCGATTGAGGTCAAGTCAACCAAAGAGGATCGCCCCCAGGCCGTTATCTTTTTTGATCCGAATTGCCCCCACTGCGCAAAGCTTTGGACGCGTCTCTACGCCGAAAAATCGCCCTATGCGGGGGTGGCGACACGTTGGGTACCGGTTGCCTACATGAATGCGCAGAGCCTGGGTATGGCAGTGAATCTTCTTTCTACGCCATCACGCCAGGCGCTCGCACAAAACTTTGACAAGTTTGATTTCGCGCGCCGGCAAGGCGGCGCTGCGGAGGCAAATGTCGCCCTCGATATGCGAACCCAGATGCAGCGCGCGCAGAACGTCTGGAGCCAACTCGGTGGTGCAACGCCCCTGATCGTTTATGCCGCAAAAGACGGCGCGGTCAAGGCTCAGTTAGGGCTGATGCCGGAGGCCGGGTTCGCAGAGATGGTGCAGTCTTTGGCACCAGCACGTCTTGCAGAGTTCAAGTGAGTGCTGCCACCACGCCGCCGCTTCTTACTGGCCGCGCTTCTCCGCCCGCACCCACGCATGGACCGTATCGCGCAACACACGCATCGGCAACTGGCCCGAGGTCAGTACCAGACGGTGGAACTTCTTGACATCAAAGCGTGACCCCAACGCCGCCTGCGCCTCACGGCGCAAACGGCTGATCTCCAACTGGCCAATCTTGTAACCCAGCGCCTGCGCCGGGTTGGCGATGTAACGTTCCACCTCGGACACCACATCGCTCTCCACCATCGATGAATTGGCCAGCATGTAATCGATCGCCTGCTGGCGGCTCCAGCCCTTGTGGTGCAGCCCGGTGTCCACCACCAGGCGCATAGCGCGCAACTGCTCGTCCGACAGGCGGCCATACCACTGGTAGGGGTCGGTGAAGAGACCCAGTTCCTTGCCCAGGCTCTCGGCATACAGCGCCCAGCCTTCGACAAAGGCCACGTAGTAGGTATTGAAGCGGCGGAACTTGGGCAGCGCCGTGTCTTCCTGCGCAATGGCCACCTGGAAGTGGTGGCCAGGTGAGGCCTCGTGCAACGACAAGGTCTCCATGCCGAAGATGGGCTGGGCATTCAGATTGAAAGTATTGACATAAAAAACACCGGATCGCGATCCGTCGGCGGATGGCGATTGGTAGGAGGCTCCGGCAGCACTCTCGGCGCGGAAGGCCTCAACCTCGCGCACTTCGTAGTCTGCCTTCGGCGCGATGTCGAACAGCTTGGGCAGCAGGCCGTTGATGCGCGCCTGCAGCACACGGTAGCCCTCCATCAAATCTGCGGGTTTTTGGTAGTAATAACGCGGCTCGTCTTGCAGGTGTTTGAAGAAGGCCTTTATGTCACCGTCGAACTTGACGGTGCGGCGCACCGCTTCCATCTCCGCCAGGATGCGCTCCACCTCCTGCAGGCCCAGGGCGTGGATCTGCTCGGGCGACAGCGTTGTGGTCGTGCTGCCCTGCACGCGGTAGGCATACCAGCGCTTGCCATCGGGCAAGGCCGACCAAGCGGTCGCGGTGCGCGCTTTGGGGATGTAGTCGTCGCGCACAAAGTCGTGCAGGCGTTGGTAGGCCGGCATCACCTGGTCGGCAATCAGCGAGCGCATCTGGGCCATGATGCGCGCACGGTCCGCTGGTGGCACCGCGTCCGGGAAGGCCTTGATCGCGCCCCAGAACACACTTTGCTCGGGGTCGGCAACGATCAGCGCCGCCAGTTGTGGCAGCACCTTTTCCATGACCGCACGCGGCGGCGTCACACCCTTCGTCAGGCCAACCCGCATGTTCGCCGCCATGCCGTCCATGATGGGCAGTGCCAGCGCCAGCCGCTGCATCCAGTCGTCATAGTCTTTGGTCGTACGAAACGGCTGCAGCGAGCGCCCCGAGCCCAACCGCGCCAGCAGGCTGGGCAAACCGCCCAGCTGGTTGAGCGGCTGCATCCAGTCGGGGTAACGTTCACCCTGCAGTGATTGTTCGAGGTCCAGCTTCAGCACGGCATGGGACAGCCGGTCTTTGTCGCTTAGGGTCTTGGGGTCAAAACCCTTGAGCTGCTGCAGTTGGCGCTGGAGGTAACGCCTGTGCTCGGCCCGCCAGGCGTCGGTGGTCTCGTCAATGATGCGCGCGTTGTAACGCGGATCACCCAGCGACGTGGCCAGGATAGGCTCACGCAGCAGCGTCTCTTCCCAACTGGTTTCCAGCCATTGGTTGAAGCGCTCGCTCTCGGACGGCTTGGCGGATGCCGTCAGCGTGACGGCGGCGATCAGCAGCGTGGCGAATAGTTGGCGCATGGATAAAAGACTCCAAATCAGATTGCTATCATATTTGCAGCTATTTCCCCATATTCCACGGGGGCTAGCGACACAAAAGGCTTGCAGGCACTCGGCCAGACCGCGTTGGCTTCAAAAAAACAGATTGGCAATTCGATCATCAGAATGCCCTGGCCCTCGGCCGGAGAAGGTTCAGCGACATGACAACCCAGGCTTACGGGGGCAGCAGCGCGAAGGCGCCAAAAGACAAGACCAGCATCAGGACCAGAACCAGGCCCGTAAGCTTCAGGCCTCCGGGCCAACGCACCCATTGGCCATCAGAACCCCGCACCCTGGCGCCAAAGTACCAGGCTCCGAACGCAAGAATGACGACCCAGCCAAACAGTGGCCCGAGCACCAGAAATACATCCCCGCCAACGAAACCCGCGTGTACCGCCATCCCCCACACGAACGCATACGCGGCGAGCATGGCCACGAACACCCAGGCATGTTTCCAGCTGACCTGCATGCGCCCGAGCAAACGCGCCGCAAGCTTGACCAGACCAGCGGTGAGGGCCAGCGCCAGCAACAAGGGTAGAAGTGTGATAACAAGTGACATGGGGTCCAAGCTTACCGGTATTTCGAATGCGCAACCGCCCAGAAGGAACTCTTAGAACGCGCCATGTTCCGGGGCTTCGCGCCATATCGTTGGATTGGGGACCCACGCTGGATGGGGCTCTTTTTCGAGGAGCGCGCAGACCACCGCACCGAGTTCCATTCCCAAATGCTCTGCGGCAGCTGCCGCGCCGGCGTCCGCAAGATGGGCGGCCAGAACAAAGGTGCGAAACCGCTCCCAGTCACTGCTCAGCTGCGCCACCACAATACGCGCCAAATCATAGGACAGCAGATTGCCGTCATCGTTGCGCAGGAAGGATCTGCCGGACCAAAACTCCTGAATTTCAACGTCGCCCCAGAACCCCCGATGTTTGTCATGCATCTGCTGCGGGGTCAACAGCGCCGGGCCGGGCGGGCTCAGTCGGTGTTCGGTGTTCACGGCAAGCCCTTCATTAAGCCACGCAGGAATGGGCAGATGGCTCACACAGCTGTGGGTCAACTCATGGGCAATGATGGGCTCTATGAGCCGCATGTCGGCCTTGGCCGTCACGAAGTGGCCACAACCGGCGTTGATGTACATGCCGCTGCTGCCGGCAAACTCTCCGGCCTCGGGATAGTAGTGGGACACATAGCGGTAGTAGGTATCTTCGTCGTCGAAGACGATCAGTATGTCCTTACCCCACTCCGGGATCTGCGCGACGCCGTCCAGCAAGCGAACAACCCTTTGTAGGGTCTTGACCATATAGCCCAGCATTGCGCGGGCGACGTTGGGTTCCAGCGTGGACAGCAGAACCGCCCCACCCTCTTCCCGCAGGTGGTAGGCAGGGCCAAGACTGGCCTGCAGATGCTCCAGCCAGGCCATCTCGCATCGCGCCCAAACGGTCGCCGGCATGCTGTGCTCGCCAATACCGTCCACCCACGCCTGGGCTATCGCCCAGTCGAGAAACGGAAATCCGTTGTGATGCGACAGGTGGGATGACAGCGGAAAGCTCGGGGACCCGGTGACCACAATCTCTGTGGTCGGCATCACCACCTTGAGGGCCGCTGCGTCAGAGCCCGGCCCGTGCCTCGCGGGCGAAACGAGTGATAACAAGAACTTAAGCACAGGCGGCTCCGTATGGTCTGATGGTCAGCATGAGCGCCTTGCGATCTAAACACTACTAAATATATAGCAGCATGTCCATATTTTACGAGGGCTAGGGGCAATAATTTCTTGCAACGCTCCCGCAAACCCTTCATAAAACCCCAATCTGGGGTTTTCAGCGGCTATGCGATGTCAAATGCGCCAGCGGCCCCGCCGCGCTGACGCCCGGGCCTTTGCGCCGCGCGCCCGTAGCCGCCTGCCCACCCGGTGCGACTTCATCCAGCGCTATAGTCGCCTCGCTGCCTAGGGCCGGCACGCTGGTTCCGCGGTGCAGTGTCACGCCCACCACCAGAATGTCCACCATCAGCAGGTGCAGGATGCGGCTGATCATCGGCACCTGGGTAGCGATGTCTTCCACGTGGTCGACGATCAGTGCCAGGTCGGCCTTGCGCGCCAGCGGCGACTGGCTCTCGGTGATGGCAATCACCTTGGCGCCGCGCTCCACCGCCGTCTCGGCCACGGACAGCAGTTCGGCGATGCGGCCACTGCTGCTGATGATGAGCACCACGTCATCCGGGCGCAGCAGGCTGGCCGACAGTGTCTGCAGACGCGGGTCGGTATACGCCACGGCGGACACACCGACACGCAGGAACTTGAACTGCGCGTCACTGGCCACGGCGCCGTAGTGGCCCACGGCGTAAATTTCCAGGCGGCTGGAGCCGGCTATCAAGCGCATGGCGCGGTCCATGCTGTCGCGGTTTAAATGGTCGCGCGCCTGCAGAATGGCCGAGGCCGTATTGCCCAGCACCTTGGCGCCCAGCTCCAGCATCGAATCACTGCCGGTGACCTGGGTGTGCGTAATGGGAATGGTGCCGGTCAGGCCCGAAGCCAGACGCAGCTTGAAGTCCGACAGGCCTTCACACCCCAACGAACGGCAAAAGCGGATCACCGTGGGCTGGCTGACATCGGCCGAGCGGGCTATGGTTGCAATCGGATCATTCAACGCCGAGCGTGGTTGCGCCAACACATGTTGTGCCACGCGTTGTTCGGCCGGTGACAGGCTGGTCAGCGCGCGGCGGATCTGGCCCAGGATGGCGGAACCGTTGGCACCGTCCAGCTCGCGCAGTTGCGAGTCCAGAATCACCGATGCGCCCAGCAGGGTGGCATCGGTGGCGGTGATGACGAAGGTGGGAATGCCCTTCATGTAGTCGGTGAAGCGGCCCTTGTCCTCAAAGCGCTGGCGGAACGGCGACTGGTCAAAGTACAGGCCCAGGCGCGGCACGATGCCGCCGCCAATGTAGATGCCGCCAAACGCGCCCTGGCTGACCGCCAGATTGGCCGCCGCAGTGCCCAATATCGCGCAGAACACGTCGATCGTTTCCTTGCAGATGGCATCGCTGCCCTCCAGCGCGAGGCGGGTGATCTCGGGTGCATCCAGGCTGCGCTCGGGTAGGCCGGCTCTGTGGGTCAAGGCCTTGAAGATCAGCTCGATGCCGGTGCCCGACAGCAGGCGCTCGAACGACACGTGCTCGTAGGTGCGCCAGGCGTATTGCAGGATGGCGATTTCGCGCTCATCGTGTGGCGAAAAACTGGTGTGGCCACCCTCGGTGCCCAGCGCGATCCAGCCGTCGTCGGCCGGGATCAGGCCCGACACACCCAGGCCGGTGCCGGCACCTATCAGCCCCACCACGCTGCGCGGCACAGCCGTGCCACCGCCAAACTGGCGGCGCTGCTGCGGTGTAAGACTGGGCAGGGCCATGGCCAGCGCCGTGAAGTCGTTGACCACCACCAGGTTGTCGAAATGCAGGCGCTCGCGCATCTGTTCGATCGAGAACTGCCAGTGGTAATTGGTCATGCGGACCTGGTCACCCGCCACCGGATTGGCAATGGCCACGGCAGCGTGTTTGATGTCGCCCGCGCTGACGCCCTTCAGCTTGGAAATATAGGCCGTGACGGCCGCATGAAAATCTGCGAAGTCCTGGCAGCGCAGGGACTCGCTTTGCTCGAACACATGGGGTGCCACCTCCAGCGCGAACCGGGCGAATGTGCCGCCAATGTCGGCAATCAGGCGCGGGTGGTCAAAACGCGGGTCGGACATGTCGGCTTCCCTTAGTCATTAATTCATCGATCAAGGGTGAAAGCTTAACGGAAAGGAAGTGGCCCCCACGCTTGTCGCTGCGCGTACTGCGCTGCCTCCCGAGGGGCATGTGCGCTAACTTGAGAAATTTCCGTTCGGGCTGAGCTTGTCGAAGCCCACGCGAGCCCTTCGACAAGCTCAGGGCGAACGGAAAATTATGCGAGCCGCGATCGTTAAGTCAAGGCAAGGTATCAAGCGCGCAGCTGGCGCCCACCAGCGCCGGTGTCGACGCGGTGATGACCCAGACCGGCAGCGTGGACAACAAGGTCCGGTAACGCCCCTTGCTCTCAAAGCTGTTGCGGAACACGGCACCATCAAACGCGGCGCCCAGGCGCGGCACGATGCCGCCACCTATGTAGACACCGCCCAACGAGCCCAGGGTCAGCGCCAGATTGCCGGCCACATTGCCCAGGAAGCGGGTGAAGTAATGCACGGCCAACACACACTGCGCGTCCGTGCCGGCCACGGCCGCATCGGTCACATCGGCAGGTTCCAGATCACGGGCGGCACAGCCTTGCATGGCGCAAACAGCTTGGTAGATATTGACCAGGCCCGAGCCCGACAACACACGCTCGGCGCTGACATGCTCAAACTGCTTGCGCAGCAGGCCCAAGAGCGTGGACTCGACATCGTCATTGGCGGACAGCGTGACGTGACCGCCCTCGCCCGCCAATGCGCTGTAACGGCCCGCAGCGTCGGGCACCAGGCCGGAGACGCCCAGGCCCGTGCCAGGGCCGAGCAGGCCAATCGTGGCGCCAGCCACCGCAGTGCCGCTGCCCAGGGCGCGCAAATCGGTGGGCTTGAGCGCCGGCAGGCTCATGGCCAGGGCCGTGAAGTCATTGACCACCAGACAGCGCTCCAGCCCCAAGGCCTTCTGGAACGCGGCGATGGAAAAGCGCCAGCTGCTATTGGTCAGGCGCACGTCGTCACCGGTGATGACCGTGGCGATGCCGATACCGGCCCAGCGCGGGTTTTTGTGGCCGTGGGCCAGCAGGTAATTGGCGGCGGACTCCTGGATGGAGCCGCTGTCCTCGCAGGGCTGCACAGAAACGTCTTGCAGCTCAGCGCCAACCGATTCCTGCCATGCCCAACGGGCATTGGTCCCGCCAATATCGCCCAACAACCTCGGATAACCCTGATTCATTCCCAATACTCCCTTGTGCCCGGTGGTAGGACACTGCGTATGTAGTTAAACGACATCAAGTCTACATCAGACTACAAAAATACTACGCTAGGGGAAACGTAGATTTTTATAGATAAATAGCCGACTTTAGCCGTTAAAAATTTACAAATACTTAGTTAAACAACAGAGTTTTTGTAGAAATTCTACAAAAACCTGCGCAAAACATGGTGAAGGTCAGATTCTCACACCATCTTGTGAAGAATATTTGTAATCTGACTACATTTTTGTTGGTCTTTTGTAGTTTTGGTAACGCAGCGACCGCCAGTTCTGCCGATTTTTGTTGGATTTTTACAAAAACAACGTCTTTCCCCAGCGCCAAAGCCGCAAAAATCTGAAAACTGGTAGTAACCCCTATGTCTGCAAATATCTAGTTTTGGTACAAACTGGGCTGTGAGTAGGGAAAACGCCGTCCCATTTACGTGTCTTTTGAGCCCCCGCCCAAAAGGCTAATCAGCCCGCCCCGAGCTACCCCAGGAGAAATACCAAAATGAATTCGAGTTCCACCGTTCAGCGCTCCACGAGGACCTCCTCGCGCAGCTCCCTCTTCAAACTGGCCCCCGTGGCCGCCGGCTGCGCCGTGCTTATCGTGACCTCCGCCGGCGCTTTTGCGCAGGCGGCCGCGCCGGCATCGGGCCTGGACACCGTGACCGTGGTTGGTATCCGCAAGGGTATTGAAGACGCGATCTCGGTCAAGAAAAATTCCAACTCCATCGTTGAAGCCATCTCGGCCGAAGACATTGGCAAGCTGCCCGATGTCAGCATCGCCGAATCCATCGCCCGCCTGCCCGGCCTGGCCGCGCAACGTGTGGCCGGCCGTGCACAAGCCATCAGCGTGCGTGGTCTGGCGCCCGACTTTGCGACCACGCTGCTCAACGGCCGCGAAATGGTCAGCACCGGCGACAACCGCAGTGCGGAGTTCGACCAGTACCCGTCCGAACTGCTGAGCGGCGTCACCATTTACAAGACGCCTGATGCCGGCCTGATCGGCCAGGGCCTGTCCGGTACGCTGGACCTGCAAACCGTGCGCCCGCTGAACTTCAAGGAACGCTCGGTCTCCATCAATCTGCGTGGCGAGAAGCGCTCCATCGGCTCCATTGCCGACGCCAAGGACACCGGCAACCGTTTCAGCGTCAGCTACATCGACCAGTTCGCCGACCGCACCGTGGGTCTGGCCCTGGGTTACGCACACCTGGACTCCCCCATTCTGGAAAACCAAACCGGCTTGTACGAGCCCTGGAAAAAAGACACCCGCCCCGGTGTGACGCCAGGCACCTATATCCACGACGGCATCAAGTCGCTGGCCAAGAGCGGCAACATGAAGCGTGATGGATTCATGGGTGTGCTCGAAGTCAGGCCCTCCAAGAACTGGACCAGTGTGCTGGACGCCTACGCCTCCACCTTCAAACAGGTCGACACCAACAACCAGTACGAAGTCAACCTGAGCGGCTACAACGGAACCAACCCCAATATTCCGTTCACCTACGCGGCACCCAGCATCAGCAATGGCGTGCTCGGCGGCGCCAACGCGGTCAATGTCTACCCGCTGGTGCGCGGCCAGTACAACAGCCGTGAAGACAGCATCAATGCCCTGGGCTGGAACAACAAGTTCAAGTTCGAAGGCTGGTCGCTGCTGGCCGACGTGAACTACTCCAAGGCCAAGCGCAATGAGCTCTACCTGGAGAACAACACGCAATTGGCGTCCACCCCCAACGGCGCGTCGCTGGACACGTTGTATGTGAACTGGGCCACCGGCGGCTTCCCCACCATCAAGGGAAACATGAATTACAGCGACCCCACTAAGCTGTTCACCGGCAACTCCATCTACGGCCAGGGCTACGGCCGCAAGCCCAGTGTGGAAGACGAGTTGAAGGGTTACAAACTGGTCGGCACCGTGCCGATCGGCGGCGACTTTTTCATCAGCAGCGTGGACTTTGGTGTGAACCTGTCGGACCGCAACAAGAAGAAACGCCAACCCGAAGGCCCATTGGAAGCCAATGGCACTCCCGCGATCTCCAGCGACCTGCTGTACGCACCGGTGGACCTGGGCTTCTCGGGCAGCGGCACCATTCCGTCGTGGAACGTACCCGGTGTCGTGGCCAAGTATTTCCAGCCGTTTAATCCGTCCGAACTCAACTCCGGTGCGATTTCCCGCGCCTGGGACGTCAAGGAAAAGATCACCACGTCCTTCGTCAAGGCCGACATCGACACCCAGCTGGGCTCGGTCTCGCTGCGTGGCAACTTTGGTGTGCAGGTGCAAAACACCGACCAGTCCTCGGCTTCCGCCTACGTGGACAATTCTGCTGGTGGCGTGGTCAAACCCGTCAGCGGCGGTACGACCTACACCGACGTGTTGCCCAGCATGAACCTGGTGTTTGGCCTGGCCGATCAGCAAACGATTCGCGTGGGCGCGGCACAACAAATCGCCCGTGCACGTATCGACCAGTTGCGCACCTCATTTGACTTCCATATCAGTACCACAACGCTGCGCCCCTCCGGCAACGGCGGCAATCCCAAGCTGGACCCCTGGCGCGCGAATGCGTATGACCTGTCGTACGAAAAATACTTCGGCACCAAGGCCTACTTCTCCGCGGCAGCCTACTACAAGGACCTGAAGACCTATATCTACGAAGAGAGCCGCACCTTCGACTTCTCCGCCTTCACGGCAGGCAGTCCCGCAATCACGAACATGGGCCAGTTCACGGCACCGTACAACGGCAACGGCGGATCGCTGCGCGGTGTTGAGTTGGCGGCGTCGCTGCCCTTGAACATGTTGACGCCGGCCCTGGACGGCTTCGGTCTGTCAGCCAGCATGTCCTACAACGACAGCGCCATCCGCGTCCCCACCAACGGCTTCAACAGCTCGACCGTGGGTACCGACACACCGCTGCCGGGCCTGTCCAAGAACGTGTCCAACGTGACCGTGTACTACGAAAAAGGCGGCTGGTCCACCCGTGTCAGCCAGCGCAACCGCTCCGAGTTCATCGGTGAAATCGGCAACTTCGCCGGCGACCGCAGCCTGCGCTGGGTCAAGGGCGAAAAGGTGGTTGACTTCCAGGTTGGCTACACCTTCAACGAAGGCAGCATGAAGGGCCTGGGCCTGGTGCTGCAAGTCAACAACTTGACCGATTCGCCATACAGCACGTATGCGGATGCTCCAGACCATCCGCTGGAGTACATGAAGTTCGGAACGACGTATTTGTTCGGACTGAACTACAAGTTTTAAGTTTCACCGCCGGGCCGCCCCTAGGTGTGGACTTGGGGTTTTGCCAAACGCTGCCCCCTCGGGGGGCGGCGAACCGCGTAGCGGCAGAGCCCGGGGCAATCATTGTTGGCTGGGTTCTCATAAGGTTTAACCCCACTGCTCACGCGGTGGGGTTTTTTTTGGCCGGTACCATGGCGGTTGTCACCATCCATGCATTCACAACCGGGAGTCCCATGAAATCAATGATCGCCTGTGCCAGCCTTGTGCTGGCCTTCACACTGCCCGCCACCACCAGCGCCCAGGTCGCGGTGGTCGCACAGCCCAACCATGAACTCCTGCTGACTGGCGCCGATGCCCGCCTGGTTGCGAACAAGCGTCTGGTCTATGACTTCTGGCGCGAGGTCTTTGAAGGCGGCCACATGGAGCTGGCCGACAAGTACCTGGCCGAGGGTTACATCCAGCACAACCCGAATGTCGCAACGGGCCGCGCAGGGTTTGTCGACGCCTTCTCCAAATGGGTCAAGCCCAAACCCATCGAAGCCAGGGTCAAGGCGCCGCTGGTGGCCATCACCGCCGAAGGGGATCTGGTCGTACTGAGCTTTGTCAAAGAGACGGTCGACCCCAAGGATGCATCCAAAAAATACACCACGACATGGTTCGACATGTTCCGCATCGAGGCGGGCAAGATTGCCGAGCACTGGGACGCCGCACCCAAATCCTGAGCGCTGTACCGCTCCCTTCAACAACGATAAAAAAAAGCAGCCCCATGGACCAACAAGCATTCTTCTGGAAAATTGTTGCCGGTGAATTGCCCGCCCCCAAGGCGGCCGAAACGCTGGGCATCGTCTTCAAACACATCGATGCCGAGGCCGGCACGATCGAAACCGAACTGCAGGGCAAGCCCGAGTTCACGAATCCGGCCGGCAATATCCAGGGCGGCTTCCTGGCCGCCATGCTGGACGACACCATGGGCCCGGCACTGGCCGCCACCTTGAAAGCGGGCGAATTCGCGCCCACGCTGAACCTCAACATCTCGTTCCACAAGCCGGCCAGCGTGGGCACACTGACTGGCAAGGGCCGTGTTGTGCGGCGTGGCCGGGACGTGTGTTTCCTGGCGGGGGAGTTGTACCAGGGCGGCGAGTTGATCGCCTCTGCAACGGCAACGGCCATCGTACGGGCGATGGTGAAGTGACGAATAATCACACACCAGCAGAACCATGCCTTCTGACTCCCTGATCCAAGCGCACCGCACCGTTCAGAACGCGGCAAAGTCGGCACTGGCAAACCTCGTAACAAAGATTTCCACGGTCGACACCGAGGAATCCATCGCGGCAGCGGCCTATAAAGAGTTGTGCGCGCTGGGGTTTCCAGACACCTGGTACTACACCTGCCCGGCCTTTGTGTTGGCGGGTTCACGCAGCTGCCAGTCCATTTCCGGACGGGAATATGTCCCGGGCAAGGAGCCCATAGGTGCGTTCAATCTGGTGACGGTGGATGTGAGCCCGGTTCAAGACGGCCATTGGGGTGATTGCGCGCGGTCGTTTTATGTAGAGAACGGCCGTGTGACGTCAACCGCGGTTACACCCGAATTGGCCATCGGGCAGCGCTTTCTGAAGGCACTCCATGCGGACATGCAGCAAACCGTCCGTCCTGACATGACATTCCATGAACTGTTTGAATGGACCAACCAATACATCGCTGCCAACGGTTTTGAGAATCTGGACTTTCTGGGCAACGTCGGGCACAGCATTGCGACACGGCGTGAAGACCGTCAGTACATTGAAACGCACAACGATCTTCCGCTTTGCAAGGTTCCGTTCTTCACCTTTGAGCCGCATGTTCGAGAAGTCGGCGGGTGCTGGGGATTCAAACACGAGAACATTTTCTTCTTCAATGCCATGGGCCGGCTCGAGGAACTATAGTTTCGTCAGAGGAACACGGGGGGCCGCCGAGCGGCGGCAGATCACGTACCCACACTGTTTACACAGCGCCTCTATCATTTTTCACATCCGTCAAAAAAAAGCACACATGCCAACCCAATCCGAACTATCCGCCTTCCTCGCCAGGGAATTCCCCCAAACCCAATGCACCGTGGAGGCGGTTGGCGGCATGGGGGCCACGATACGGCACCCGGTGGGCAGCGGTGAACTGCGCCCGGGCGGCACGGTTTCCGGGCCGGTGCTGATGGCGGTGGCGGATGTCGCGCTGTACATTGCCATCCTCGGAGAAATCGGCATCGTGCCGCTGGCCGTCACGACCAATCTCAGCATCAACTTCCTGCGCAAACCAGCCGGCGACCGCGCCATCATCGGTGTCTGCAAGCTGATGAAGGTGGGCAAGTCGTTGGCCGTGGGCGAGGTGTCGCTGTACTCAGAAGGCCTGGACGATGCCGTGGCCCATGTGGTGGGTACCTACTCCATTCCCAAGGACCGTGCACGCTAGCTTTTTTTGGGACTTCTTCACGTCTGCGCAGGGAGCTTTAAAACCCAAAATGGGGTTTTAAAAGTCTATTTTGGAAGATCACTCGCAAAAACTGCCTCTAGCCCTCGTGGAATATGCGCAGGTAGCTATCAATTGTGTAGCTAGATGGAATTGCGGGCAGCAGCGCATGCCATCCATTAGGCGCTGGCCATGCTGGCAGAGGCATCACCGACGCAGGCTCAGGTGACCGTGCGCTGTCGCACATACAGACCCGCCATCGCCGACTACCGTCATTCAACAGTTTGCGGTCTTAGCCTCGCGCCACCGGTGATGCCATAGTACCGATTCGGCTTGGGCGGCTACGATTGCTTTGGGTCGGCGCATATATTCAAATTAAGGAGAACCACTATGCTCAGCAAGAACACGATTTGTCTTTGGTACGACGGCAACGCGCTGGATGCCGCGAGGTTCTACGCCGAGACATTCCCCGACAGCGCGGTCGGAGCTATCCTTCGCGCGCCCGGCGACTATCCCGCAGGCAAACAGGGCGATGTTTTGACGGTTGAATTCACGGTGATGGGCATCCCTTGCCTCGGTCTGAACGGCGGGCCAGCTTTTACGCACAGCGAGGCTTTCTCGTTCCAGGTTGCAACCGACGACCAGGCCGAGACGGACCGATTGTGGAATACGATCATCGGAAACGGCGGCCAGGCAAGCGAATGCGGTTGGTGCAAGGACAAATGGGGACTGTCCTGGCAGATCACCCCGCGCGCCCTGACGGCCGCGATTAGCGACCCCGATACTGCGGTGGCCAAGCGTTCGTTTGAGGCCATGATGCAAATGACAAAGATCGACATCGCCACCATCGAAGCCGCGCGGCGCGGCTGACGCGATGCGATCCGAGGAGTGAACACCTTCAAGCGCCTGGCTTTCTTGGGTGGCTGCATGGCGCCTGCACTGGTGTATGCGCAAGCTACGGCACCCGCAGTGCGCGAAGACAGTGTTTTATTACAACCGGTTGTCGTCACCGGCGCAGCGCACGAATGGCGGCGCTGGTTGTCACCCGCCACGGTGGACAGCGTCGAAGAGGATGAAATCCAGGGCGGTCAATTACAGGTCAATGTATCGGAAAGCCTGGGACGTGTGCCAGGCCTGCTGATTCAGAACCGGCAAAATTACGCCCAGGACCTGCAGATATCGGTGCGCGGATACGGCGCGCGTTCGACCTTTGGCGTGCGTGGTGTGCGGCTGTTTGTTGACGGAATTCCAGCGAGCGCGCCCGATGGCCAGGGCCAGGCCGCCAATTTTCCACTGGGGATGGCACAGCGGATAGAGGTGGTCCGCGGCCCCTTTGCGGCACTCTACGGCAGCTCCGCAGGGGGCGTGCTTGCGCTGTACACCGCCGAAGGGCGTTCACCCGCCAGTCTGCAGGCGGGAGTGGCGGGCGGAGCCGATGGCCTGCGGCGCGTCTCGGCCCAGGCACAGGGCAGCGTCGGTTCCTTGAACTACGCGCTGGATGCATCCAGCTTCACGACCGATGGCCTGCGGCCGCAGTCGGCCGCACGGCGCGACACGGGTTATCTCAAACTGTCCCATCCCTATGACAACGGTCGCGTGGTGGCCATCGCCAACCGGCAGACCGGATCTGCGCAGGACCCGTTGGGCCTGTCTCGGGCCGAATTTGCGGACCATGCCTACCAGACCACCCCGACCGCCAGCACGTTTAATACCCGCAAGGGCTTTGACCAGACCCAGGTGGGCGCGGCATGGGAACACCGCTGGGGCGACGGGCAGCGGTTGGAGCTCATGGCCTATGCCGGGCAACGCACGGTCACCCAATACCAGGCGATTCCGCCCACGACCCAGGCCGGTGGCGCCAGCCCCGGCGGCGTCATTGATCTGGACCGCAGTTATGGTGGCGTCAACGCCCGTTGGCGTGTGGACCGCGACTGGGGTACCGGGCGCCTGACCGCCTCCGCCGGTGTGGCGTCTGAGCGGCAAGACGAATGGCGGCGTGGATACGATAACTTCGCTGGAACACCCGCGGCGCCAGGCCCCTTGGGTATTGCGGGTCGCTTGCGGCGTGACGAAAACAATACCGCAACCACACTGGACCCTTATGCCCAGGTCGAATGGGAAAGTGCTGCGTGGACTGTCACTGCGGGGCTGCGGCAGTCCCGTGTGCGCATGGCCTCAAGCGACCATTACGTGGCCGCCGGCAACCCCGATGACAGCGGATCCAGCATGTATTCCGGAACCATGCCCGTACTCGGTCTGCGCTACCGCCTGACCGACAACCTGCAGGCCTATGCCAGTACTGGGCTGGGCCTGGAGACGCCGACCTTGAACGAGGTGGCCTACCAGGCTTCGGGTGCAGGCGGGCTGAACGGCCAACTGCAGGCCAGCCGCAGCCGAAACAGCGAAGTGGGCCTTCGAGGCCGCCATGCCGATGGGGTGTGGACTGCGACCGCGTTTGAGATCCGCACGGATAGTGAAATCGCCGTCATGTCCAACACGGGTGGGCGGTCGACATTCCAGAATGCAGGTCGCAGCCTGCGACAAGGCCTGGAGCTGTCTACAGAAGCCCGGTGGGGCAGCGTCAGCTTGACGTCTGCACTCACGCTGATGGATGCCGCTTACAGCGACAGATTTCGGACCTGCGCAAGCACCCCCTGCACCACTGCTACGCTGTCCATACCCGCCGGAAATCGTATCCCCGGAATACCAGGGCGGCAACTGTTTGTGCAACTTGCGTGGAAGCCAAAAACGCTGTCAGGCGTATACACGATGGAAGTCCGGCACATGGGATCCATCATTGCCAACGACACGAACAGCGAAGAGGCCGGGGCCTACACCGTTCTCAATCTGGGGGCAAAATTTCAGCAGACATCGGGCGCCTGGCAACTGAACGAGTTTGTCCGGATCGACAACGTGGCGAACCGTGTGTACGCCGGCTCGGTAATTGTGAATGAAGGCAATGGCCGCTACTTTGAGGCTGCAGCTGGCCGAAGCCTATACGCCGGCGTGGCGTTCGTCCGTCGTTTTCCGTAGCATTGACGAGCGGTCGGCGCTCAATCACCGGGTTCAGTTCCAACCTCCTGTGGTGCCACCTGTGTGCGTAACCAGTGCGCCACCGCTTGGACTGGCGCCGAGGGCGGTCGGTCGGCGTGGGTCGCCAGGTGATAGGTGTGCCCGTCGATCACGGGCCCGAATGGCTGCACGAGATGGCCAGCTTCGAGTTCGTCGGCAATCAGCGCCAAGCTGACCAGCGCGATACCATGGCCGGCGACGGCCGCCTGTATCGCGTGCCCCTCGTCGGAAAAGCGCAGCTGACCCGCTTGTGGCGGCTGACGCCGCCGCGCGACCATGAACCAGCGCTCCCATGTGGGGTTCTCCGGCTGGGGCCGCTTCCAGTCGAAACGGATCAAGGGCACGCGAGCCAGATCTTCCGGCGACACGACGCCCAGACGTGGATTTGCTACGGGTGCGAATCGGTCGGTGAACAGGGGTTCGATCACAAGGCCGGGATACGGCCCGCGGCCATAGCGGATAGCGATGTCGACCGCCGTTGATCGCAGGTCGATGACGTCATCGCTCGCCTGCAGTTGCAAGTCGATGCCGGGATGCCGGCGCCGGAAATCGGCTATGCGCGGCACCAACCACTTCACGGTAAATGCATTCGTCGCGGAAATGCTCACCTGGGCCCGCGTTCGCTTTTGCGTCAGCCGTGCCAACGTCGCCTCGAATGCATCGAACCCGTCACGCAGCACCGGGTAGAGCTGCGTCCCCGCATCGGTCAGCGACACCTTGCGCACCTGGCGATCGAACAGCACAAGGCCCGCCTGCGCCTCCAGTGCGCGGATCTGGTGGCTGACGGCAGTCGGCGTAACAGCCAACTCCTCGGCGGCAGCCTTGAAGCTGCCCAGACGCGCAGCGGCTTCGAACGCACGGAGCGCGGAAAGCGGAAGAGATCGACGTTGCATGCGTGGCACCGGCAGATGGATGAGATGTACTCATCTTATAGCTGACAAATGAACCTTTGTCGCAAAGGATGCTTTTCCCTAGAGTAGCGAAACGGATTGGCCATCCTTTCTGCAAATTTCCGGCCGACCATACATGAAAGGATTCGCACCATGCTGGAACGTATCACGACCCAACCCGACAACTACGAGCCCTTCCTGCTCTCGCAGGGCATCCGGTTCGGCAATCTGCTCTTTATCTCTGGCCAGGCGGGGGCCGACGACAACGGGAAGATCGTTGCGGGCGGCTTCCTTGCGCAAGGCGAGCAGGCTTTCTCCAATTTGCGCCGTGCGCTGGAAGCTGGTGGCTCCAGCTTGGAACACGTGATCAAGGTCACGATCTTCGTCACCGACATGGCGCATTTCGAAGACGTGGTGGCGCTGCGGCGCCGCTTTTTTTCGGCCCCCTATCCAGCCGACACGATCGCCGAGATCAAGGCGCTTTACGACCCCGCCGCCATGATCGAGATCGAGGCCATCGCGGGCATACACCAACCGGAGGGCCGCTGACATGACAATGCTCCCAATCGTCCGGCAGGCGATGCGCAGAGGTTGAAGGCTTCGCGCAAGCAGCGCGCAGAGCGCAGGAGGCCGATGCGGCACAGATATTCGGCACGCTCGGTGCGCTGCCCATCGACTACCTTCACACGACCGAGTTCGACGCCTGGCGTCCCGCGTTCGGTGAGCACGGCCCCAGTCTTGCGGCGTTGGCGCGGCGGCACGTTTCGGTGCCGGTGCTGGCGAACGGCTCACTGCATGAGGCGAGGCAGGCCGACGGGATGGTGGCAAGGCATGAGGCGGACTTGGTTTCGCTGGGCCGCGGTGCACTCACGCATGCCGACTGGCCGGCAAGACTGCGCGCCGGCGAGGGAGATGCGATTAGTACCATGCCACCACCAGATCGCATGCTATTAATAATTTGCATGGTTTTGTTCTTAAAGTGTATTGGCCCATTTGGGCATTTTTCAATACAGTCCACACATGCAAAATGCTTGGAAGAAAAAAGCGATTGCGATGACCCATACTGAACGCGGACGCTGGGTGTGTGGCCTCACCGCAGTAACAGGCGGTTAAGGACACTGGAGTCGGCGCCGAACATTGCATGGGGCTGGATCAGGCATATTCCAACAGTTATCTGTGGCAAATTTCGCCGCTTGTCGACAATTGTGATGCCGTATGGGTTTGCCTCAATATTCTGCACAACACGGCTGCCAACCATTCACAGCAATTCCTCGTGTCTAACATTTAGAGCAGGTTTACTCCAAACATTAGGTTTCAATGAAGTCATTGCGTTCATTTCACTTTTTTGTTGGCGTTGCAGGAGTTTTCATATTCCTGCTGACCGGCCAATTTATGCACTTTGTTCACCATCACTTGTACGGAATGGAGCCAGGTCCTCGGATGCTTTTCCGTTCAGCGCATATCTATTTATTGTGGTCTTCCCTCCTTAATTTGCTGCTCGGGTGCTACATGGTTCGTGTGCATGAAAGAAAGTACAAACATGCCCAGACCATGGCGAGTCTTGCGATACTAATGGGGCCAGTCTTACTGTGTTTGGCTTTCTTTTATGAGCCACATTTGGATAACTTTTCTCGCCCGTTCGCGCGTTCCGCTGTGTACGCAGCCTTTCTAGGCTCTATTGTCCACGCGCTGACATCGCTTCGTGGAACCAATGCAAGACGCAAAATGTGAAATTGTCGCTCGACGCCTCGGAGCACATCCGCCAAGAAAAAGCCCGGCGCAAGGCCGGGTTGGATCGGTATCAATGGCTGGCGTACCAGCGTGACTGCTTGGACACCCTGCTGGCCAGCCACGCATGCACGTCGCCGCGCACGTGGCGGCCGGCCAGCAGGAAGTCTTCAAAGACACTGGGCACATACGGTGCGAACAGCAGCGGCATCCTCGCTTCCTCCGGCGACCGGCAGGCCTTGCGGGCATTGCAGCCGCGGCAGGCACTGACCACATTGATCCACACGTCATCACCCCCACGCGCACGGGGGTAGATATGCTCCCGTGTCAGCCCGGCGCCGGACGGCCCATGGCAGGAGCCGCAATAGGCGCACTGGTACCGGTCACGCTTGAACAGCTTGGCATTGGACAACGACGGCACCACATCGAACAGATTGGTCTTGCTGGCCCCATTGACGGCCAATATCGGATGGATGTCCAGGCATGACTGCAGACCCGAGCGCGCATTGGTTCCCCCGCGCAGCGTCTGGCACACCGCTCCCACAGTCCAGGCGACAGAATCGGTCGCGTAGTAAGTCGCGGCTTGCTGTGGCGATATCCAGTCCTGGGGGTAGCCTTGGATATCCAATTGCAGAATCTGCATGGTCGTCTCCTTGTCGAACGATGGGGAATGGCGATGGCGTAAAAGTCCAGTAAAAATCCAATGCCATGCTGTGTTGGGGATCTGTTTCGACCTTCGAGCTACAGGACCCATAGGGAATTTTTGTTGGCGGTCTTTAGGGGATTGAACCCCTGACATCCGGATAGACAATCCGGCGCTCTACCACTGAGCTAAAAGACCAAGAAAAAGAAATGGAGCCTCACGCAAGATTCGAACTTGCTACCCCCGGCTTCGTAAGCCGGTGCTCTGGTCCAGATGAGCTAGTGAGGCAAAAAAAAATGATGTGAATGGGTGTTGGTGCCCTGGGTCGGAGTCGAACCGACACGCCTTGCGGCAACAGATTTTGAATCTGCCGCGTTTACCAGTTACGCCACCAGGGCCATGCCGTTTCAATCGTGTTGTGTGGCGGAAGATGTCAGGATCGAACTGACGAACCCATTTTCAGAGTCACGGCTTAGCAAGCCGTTGCCTTAACCACTCGGCCAATCTTCCATATCGCTGGTCGTTGTTTCTGGATTCGAAACAGCGCTTGTGCGAGTCTTCTTAGGGGTGACCACTGAGAATCGAACTCAGACCAGCGGGACCACAACCCACGGCTCTGCCATTGAGCTATGGCCACACCTAAGAAGACGCGAATAATAATGGTGCGGGATTTTCACCCGCGAGTGCAAGCGCACTACTGCGCTCTCCTGTGCGCGAATACCTAAAGTCGCAGCTTTCTCTTGCACTCTTTTCTTCTTCAAACAATTGGTCGGTGTACGAGGATTCGAACCTCGGGCCCCCTGCTCCCAAAGCAGGTGCTCTGACCAGGCTGAGCTATACACCGATGAAACTACTGGCTCCCCGAACACGGATCGAACGTGTGACGCCGCGATTAACAGTCGCGTGCTCTACCAACTGAGCTACCGGGGAAAAATGAGGGAATGGAGCGCAGGGTCGGATTCGAACCGACGGGGATTACTCGACTGATTTGCAATCAGTTGCCTTCGACCGCTTGGCTACCCACGCAGAACAAAAATACTTGGTGCCCCAGGCGAGATTCGAACTCGCAAAAGCCCTGCTTCTAAGGCAGGTAGGTGTGCCGGTTTCCATTAGCCACCGGGGCAAGATTCAAGACAAAGAATGGCAGGGGATCAAGGATTCGAACCTTGGAATGCCGGCTTCAAAGGCCAGTGCCGTAGACCACTTGGCTAATCCCCTATTACAAAAGACTGTGGCACCCCCCTTAGGAATCGAACCTAAACCAACGGTTTTGGAGACCGCCGTGCTGCCAGTTACACCAGGGAGATAAGGAAGTTGGGCCACAGCCCAGGAAATTGGAATCGCGTACGGGATTCGAACCCGTGCACTCTGCTTGAAGGGCAAAGGTCCTGACCACTAGACGAACGCGACAATAGGTTCGCCGAATCCTGCTTGCCACTGTGGTGCAGGGGACCATGGCGTTTCGGCGTAATCTCATTTCGTCAGCACTCACAGCGCATCACCCATGCACTGCACCTACAACCACCAGGGTGGCAGTAGGCACATTGAGCCAAGTCCCATGGGGTGTGGACTCGCGATTGGCTTTAGTTGCAAATACTGACGAAATGAGGCGGGGCAACTTTACGGTGACCCACATTTCACTTCGGATGGTGTTGGCGCGCCGCTGAATAAACAGCAGCGCCTGGTCCCAGCACCATCACATGGCATTGAATTTTTAATGAACCTGACACGGTGGTCGACGATGCGACCGGTGCAGTGTTTGCCAACAAGGCAAGCACCAAAAACAAAAGCCCGGCTCCTTGCGGAAACCGGGCTTTGAGGTTGTGAACAACCTGGAGGGGCTACATGCCACCTCCACCCAGTTTGAGCGATGTTTCAAAGGAGTTCCCCAGCGGGAGCTGCTTTGAAATGGCGCTCGGCAGATGATCCAAAGACCAGTCACTGCTCTGATGACCACAATCGGAACGCTGCGAAATGAACGCGCACAACAGACCACCACAGGCGACGGCCTGGTGTTTGGTGGTAGGTGTTGTTCGGTTATTCACGATGTTCTCTTTAAATGAATGAATGTTTGTTTGCTTGGTTAATCTGTGTTGGTTTGCAGAGTTCGGCTTGCACTGAATTTCCTGCGATGAGGTGAAATGTAAATTAAATTTACTATTCTTGTCAACACGTGCGAAAATTCTGCAACTTCTGTTGTATCCATGCCACCACAAACCCACCACCAACTTCGCCTCAGAAACCTACTCGCGTTGCACCAGGCCTTTGTTGCACGCATGGTTTCGCAAGGGGTAGCGCCCTCCGGCCTGGAGCGCGCATTTGCTGCCAGTATTGAAATATCTGCCAGTCTGTGGAGTCAGATCAAAGGGGGCCGAACGGTCGGCGATGCGCTAGCAAAGCAAGTGGAGAGCAAGGCGGGAAAGGCTGTCGGTTGGCTCGACCAGGTCCATGAAGAAACGGCATCGGACCCGATGGAGGAGAAGTTCATTGAGGCGTGTCGCAAGGCTTGGCGCGCCAGTGACAAGCAAGGACGTTCGGCGCTCAAGAAGACCGTTGCGTTGGCCGGCAAAGCTGGGATGGCGCCGTGAAGGTACGCTTGCGCAGCCAGGAAGAGCACTGGCTGCTGAAGTGGGCCGGAAGCGGTCGTTAGTACTCGATGTCCAACACTCTGACTCGATCGCCGAAGCCGCTCAGGCAATTGAAGCTACATTCAAGCCCTTGGAGTACGGGTGGGTTCAAGCAATTTTTCCAGTGCGGAAAATCAAAAGCGCGGTTGCTGCTTCGCGAATCGGATTTGATACTGGCCCGAGCCAGCCCAGCCGCGGGCATTGGCCCGTGACTGCTCTCTGAAAGACAATTGCTATCGCCCGAAAAACCACAGCGACAACGTTAACAAGGCCTAGCCTCTCGCAATGCCGTTATCTACCTTGATATTCTTGAAAAAATGACTGAACGCCAACTCAACCATGCCAGTGAAGAAGAAAAATCCCCCCAAATTGGCGTGGGTGTAATCATCGTCAGAGACGGGCTTGTGCTTCTTGGCGAAAGGATAGGCTCGCACGGTGCCGGCACATGGGCGCTCCCTGGTGGACATCTCGAATTTGGTGAGTCGGTTGAAAACTGTGCCAGGCGCGAGACTGAAGAAGAAACGGGTTTGATTTTGTGCCAAATCACCCAAGCTCCGTATACGAACGACGTTATGCCAGATGAAGGCAAACACTACGTTACTGTATTTGTACAGGCGCGCGCAATGGCGGGCGAGGCAAAGGTACTCGAGCCAAACAAGTGTAGAGGGTGGAAATGGTTCAACTGGTCAGCGTTGCCAGAGAATCTCTTCAAACCGTTAAAGACGTTGGTTGAACAAGGTTACGTTCCCGACATTGCCGTATCTAAAAATTAGTCGATCCAATGAAACCCATAGTGGAAGCACATTGCTACGGATAAGGGCCCAGTTGCGGTCACTTGCAGATGACCGGAGGTGTTACCGCCAATCAGAAGCATCGAGAGACAGGCATGGAACCTAGAAGCTGACCCCGGCATAGTCATTGCATTGGCCATCTCGCCCCATCAACGCTTCTCTTGGACATCATCGAAGGCCGGTTCGTATACTGTTCTCCAACGCAAGAGGCACAGGCATGGCCAATGCGAAGAACAACACACTTTCGGCGGAGGGAGTATGAAATCAGACGGACCTGGACCCAATCCAGACAAGCTGACCGACAAACAGGTTAGCGACGCCGGGGAAGATGGTGACTTGACTGACATGCTAGGAGAATTACGCGTGCTGCTGCCCTGTGCCCAGTTGCTGTCGGCGTTTCTGATTACCGTGCCTTTCAACAGCGGATTCACGAATATCGTTACTTCCGAGAAGGGCGTATTTCTTGCGACCTTCATGCTTTCCATCTTGAGCCTGGTGCTACTCAGCGCCCCAGCAGTTCAGCATCGTCTGATCCGTCCACTGACCGACCGAGCCGCTTTCAAACGGCTGGCCAGCCGCCAGATTGTCATAGGAGCGGTTCTGCTCGGCATGGCGCTCACCCTGGCTACGCAGCTCGTGCTCTCCACAGTGCTCGGTGACTTGGTCGGGACCGCGTTTGCCAGCCTCACCGGAGGCTCGCTATTGTTTCTGTGGTGGATCCTACCCAAGGCGATGAGAGCTAAGGGACGCATGTGATGGTCCGCACCGCCTGAGCCAGCTCTCGGGTACTCTACGGTCGGAGACATCTCCAGGGCGGCCCGAGGGTCCTCACATACCAGCCTGTGCCCCTGATACTCAGGAACCTGCGATGGCAGAGACCAAACCCGTGGGCGCCAGCGTCCAGCTCTGGGGCCAGTTGCTGCCACCGGCAAATGACGGCTATCAAGACGGCTGCGCCCCTCTCAACGTATTGCCATAACGGAAATAGCCCGTGCCGAATGTTCTCCAAATCGGACCAATCGTCCTGCCCACGTCCCTCATCTTCATGCTCGTTGCAATGGCTGCGGCCACGTTCATTGGCAAACGAGCTAGTCGCATGGCCGATGTCGACATTGAAGCGATTTTGTTCCAGACCCTCGTCGTCGGCGTCGTAGTGGCGCGGCTGTGGTTCGTTCTGCATTTCAGCACGGGTTACTTGGCGTCGCCGCTTGCAATCCTGGACATCCGCGACGGCGGGTGGAGGCCGATGGCCGGGTTTGTAACCGCTTGGCTGTTCGCTCTTGTACGGCAGTTCAATAGACCAGTGCTGCGCAAACCGCTGCTGACGGCCATTTTTGTAGCCACTGCAATTTGGGGCGGCGGCATATTTGCGTTGTCACGTCCAGACCCTGAGCAACAACTGCCTACGCTGACGCTAAGTAGCCTGCAAGGGGCCAACGTGAGCCTTGCGCAGTTCGAGGGAAAGCCAACGGTAGTGAACATCTGGGCAACGTGGTGCCCGCCGTGCGTGCGTGAAATGCCAGTCTTGCATGAGGCTCAAGCCCGAAATCCTGCCGTGAACTTCATTTTCATTAACCAGGGCGAATCTGCGGAGCGTGTCGGCGGCTGGCTGGCGGCACGCAATCTGCCACTACGCAATGTACTTCTGGATTCCCGGGGCCAGGCACTCGAAACGTTCAACCAGCGGGGACTTCCAACCACGCTGTTCTTCGATGCACAGGGGCGGCTGATAAGCACTCGGACCGGCGAGCTTTCAGCAGCGACGCTGGCTGAAAAGCTGGAGTCCATCAATTGACTTCAACCCCATTCACTTTAGTACCCGCGAGGACCTTTCGCTGGAATACTCAGGGGCCGACATGGAATTGGTCAATGTCCACGCGGGTGACCAACCTTCAACTACAACTTCGCCTGCGTTATCGGTCAGTCGTGTGTGTGGTCCAGTTTTCTGGATTTCTTGTAGTCAGCTTCGCCGTAGTTCTTCATCCAGCTGGTTCCTCAATAGCTGCGAGAAATAGTGATCCATGCACACCGTGGCACTTGTCTTGAACGTGTCAATGCTCATGGCGAGGGTCTGAATGCGGTCAAAACGAAAGGTTCGGTAGTCTTGACGTAGTTCGCACCACGCAAGCAGCAGCCATTTCCCGTGCAGCCCCACTATGCCCAAGGGCCAAACCTTACGTTTCGTCGAGCGGCCGGCTTCGTCAGCATAGAAAACTCGCATTTTCAGCTGCTTTTCGCACGCTACACGGATCAGCCCATGGTGCTCGCGCAAGATTTGGTCTTTCGCAAGTATGGGGATTCGGTAGGGGGACTGGTCTGCACGTTGACGCAGTACTTGCGGCAGCACAGCGCGAATCTTCTGCTCGGCCCTTTGCGCCGACAAGGCCAATTGTGGGTCAGTGAAGGCCTGTGCCATCTGACTACCCACCAGGATGGCCAATACTTCGTCAGCCGAAAACATCAGTGGCGGAACGTGGCTTTGGTGGCGTAGAAGATAGCCCACACCCGGGTCACCTTCAATCATCACGCCTGACTGGGCCAAACCCTTAATGTCACGGTACACAGTGCGCAACGAAACCCCGAGGGATTTAGCCATAGCTTGCGCAGTTGTCGCCGTTCGCCGCCCCTGCAACAGAGTCACTAGCTGAAACAGGCGGTCGGCTTTCTTCATCCTAGGATCGGCTCACGATTTGTGGGTGCTGCATCTGTATGCTGCTAGATTCAATCATGGTCATGAATTCAGATTTCCCCAGCTCGACCATTATCTTGGCAGCTGCCGTGTTCGCGCTCTCAGCAGAGTCCCAAAAAATGACATCAAACCATGTACCTTCCTGGTTGCGTGATACGGTGCGCGATTGAAAACCCGGCTGGGTTCGCACCCACACGTTGACCGGCTCGCACGCCGCTGCAAACGCTTCGGGTGTGCAGTTCGCATTGATTTTAAAAGTAACCAATTCCATAACAGGGTTCAGCATAATTTTCTCCAAAATTACTTCAATGCGCAGCACCATGCTGCGCTGGAGAAAATGTAGGTGTCCCCTGTGTCAGAACCTGTCAGTAGTCATTTTCCCTACACCAATGATCAAAGTAGTTGCAGCAAACTTCGGGGTGGGAGATCGCATAGGGCCCACGGACTTCGACAGAAATCCGCATCTGAGCGTCACGTTGGTAGACTTTGATTTGGCGCAACTGATGCAAGAGGCCGGTACGTGCTATTGGCCGGGCGTTTGACTGTGAACAAAACTTCCGGGAGCGGTCGCTCACAACGCGAGACGCCCAACGATCAGACAGTACATGATGGGGATTCGTATCACTTCTCTAGGGGAAAAATGTTTAAATCAAGATCAAGCGCCCTGATCTGGGTCGTCGCTTTCCGTGGCTGCCTGACTATGGGCAGAACTGGTCTTATGTCGGCCCTGGTCTTGCTGTCGCTATGGGCAGCGCCGCCAGCTTCGGCTAGTGAAGCGGCCAATGGCCAGTTCCGCCCATCGCGTTCCTGCGAAGCCTACCTTTCCTTTAACAAAGGCACCAACCCTGGCTTGGTAAAGGTGGTGCCAGGAGCGGATTATGAGATTCGCGAGGTCAACACGCGCGAGGCCCGTTGGCTGCGCATTCAGATTCCGGACGTCAAAGAGCCGCTGCGCTGGGTGGCTGCAGAGTGTGGTGTGACCAGTGGTCTCACATTAGGCCCCCGGGCGACAATAGGGGACAGTTCCTGCCGCCAGCCAGACAAACACGACAGTTACGTGCTGGCCGTGACTTGGCAGCCAGGATTCTGCGAGCACTTCAAGTACAACGGGAAGAAGCCCGAATGCGACAACATGGCTGACGGCCGCTTGGTAGTCTCAAACCTGACATTGCACGGACTTTGGCCCAACCGCAAACAGTGCGGAACGAAGTACGCGGATTGCGGCAGTACGCCGCTTTCCCTGTCCAAAGACACGGTGACCTACATTGCGCCTTGGATGCCGAACTTTTTCTTCCAAACAACCTTCGGGAGCTACGAGTGGAAGAAGCATGGCACCTGCCAATCCACGATGGACGCAGACACTTATTTCCGCCGGGCGGTGAACGCTGTGAGGACGGTTAACGACTCCACGATAGGCCAATACATTCGCGCCAACGTCGGCGGCAGGATTTCTCGTGCGGAGTTCCTGAAGCGTTTTGGAAAAGCGACAGGGCTTGCCAGCCCGCAAGACCATGTCGGCCTCCTATGCTCTGGCGAGTACCTACAAGAAATCCGCATCCGCCTGCCACTGGACTTCAAAGAGGGGGCCGGGATGCGGGAGCTGTTGGGGACACCGACCAGCGCAGGAGGCCTAGGTGCTTCATGCCCCGAGGACATCCGCATTGAGGCCAGCGGAAAGAACTGACGCGGCGTGGCGTCTACCCTTATGCAGGGGCTAGCCTTTGATACCCCCCATGCGATAAATCGAGTTACTGCATCACAGTTGGAAACTTGGGGGGGTTCTTTCGAGACTGCCATGTCTGACGCAATTGACAACTTGAGGGCAATGAATCATCCAAACGGGTGGACTCAGCTTGACGCGCATATATGGTCTGGACACTGGGACGATGCTTATGCGTCATCTCGGATGATCACGCCTGAAGTCATCCACCAATTGGGGGTTCCTGATCCCATTGTCATGGTTCTCACTCCCGATACGCTACTCATTGCAAGCGGCCGCTCCGAAAACGCCTTGGCAGCACTGGCTCACTGGTGCGAGCAAACCAGCGGGCCACATAAGAGAGCTTTGTCATCCGTCGCGTATCGACTCAACGATCGCGAATGGACTGCGATTTCCGCTGCGGAGCAAAGCACGCCCAATTTGAAAAATTTCCAACTCAAAGGGCTTTCTACATCCCACGAAGACCAAAAGCAACTTCTCAATGACCTGCACAGCCGGACAGAGCAAGACGTTTGGGTTGCCAGTTATCAATTGGTGCAAAAGCCGGGGTCAGACCTGATGACGGCCTACACAGTGTGGACCGTGTCGGTGGATTCCATGTTGCCATTGGCTGATGTCTTGATCCTGCAGTCCATGAGTGAAGATGGAAATCGTAGCGAAGGCAAGCTTTAGGAACACTGACTCATGCATCAATACGGAGTTGAGCACGTGATTTCACTCCGCGGCAATCGGCTTTTCCACCCTTCGGTCACAAACAGCCGTATACCAGTAGTAGGCGATATAGGAACGATTTTTGAGGTGTACACGGAGCCGGACGCTTCATACAAAGTCGAGTGCTCGGATCCTGCCACTGGGATAACGTTTTGGCTTGAGGCCATGTTTCCGGATGAAAGTGAGTTACTTCAACGCACCGCAAATGAGCGCCGGACGTCGCATTGCGATACCACCTTGAGGCAACTGCTGGACCGGGCCACGGACATTGGCCAACGACAGCTATGTGGAAAACCATTGCGCATTAGCCTCCACCGTGCGTCTATCGCAACACCGCTGCGAGACCTCCATCCCGATCGCAAGCGCAAAGCTAACGCCGGATTACACCACCGTTCAGACGGGCGGCAATCAAGCGCGCGCCGCCACCAACCATCACGCTATGGTGGTCGCCCGGCACTGCCACTACCTCCAACCCGGACGACACCAGCTCGCGCCAGCCAAGTTCCGGTTCGCCGAACTGCGGCCCGAAACCTTCTGTGCCGCAAAACAGCAGCACCTGCCCGTCATACGGCCGCGGCTGGTAACTGCGCAGTGCTTCATCGTTGGCCTGGGTAACGGCCAATAACTGCCGCACGTAATCCTGTCCGGTACCCGCCGGCAGCAGGCCCTGCTGCAGCGCCGCTTTCTGGGTGTGGGTCCCGTGCGCGTCGGCTGGGGTGCCGCGCAGCGCCTCCCAATCCATAGCCAGCGACGGAAACAGGATGCCGAGCATGACCGCGTCGTCGCTGAGCCAGTCCTTACGCGCCATCTGGCCGTAGGCGCTGTTGCGGTACAGCGGCCGCGCGCTGGCGTTCTGCGCGCGCGAGTCGATCAAGGCCAGCAAAGACACGGCATCGCCCGCCGCGCGCAGCTGCTGCGCCATTTCGTAGGCGATGCAACCGCCCATGGAGTGCCCGGCCAGCCGGTACGGCCCGTTCGGTTGTTCGCTCTTGACCAGGCCGATGTAATCGGCGGCCATGCCCTCGATCCGGCGCAACGGTTCCGATTCACCTCGCAGGCCTCGTGCCTGGATGCAGTACACCGGTTGATCGGCACCGAGCGCACGGGTCAGCTCCACGTAGCCGGTCGTGTGGCCGCCGTAGGGGTGCACGCAAAAGATCGGCGCCAAAGCCCCGGACGTGCGCAGCGCCACCAGGCGTGAACTGCGCACCGGATGGGCGGACTTGAGGACCAGCGCCAATGCGCCCGGCGTAGGATTTTCCAGCAGCAGCGCGCTCGACAAACTGCGCTCAAAAACCTGCTCCAACCTGATAACAACGGACAGTGTCGACAGTGAGCTGCCGCCCAGGTCGAAGAAATTGTCGACCGGGGCCACCGCATTGATTCCCAAGACTTCCTCGAAGATTGCGCAGACCTGGCGCTCGGTTTCATCGGCATCCATACGTGGCACTTGTAGCGGCACCGGTTGCGGCGCAACGCTCGTTTCTCCGCCGGTTCGTGCCGCCTGTGGCCAGTAACGGTGGCGATCGAATGGATAGACCGGCAAACCGATGCGGCGGCGCTGCTCGCCCAGGTGTAGCACGCGCCAGTCCGGTTCGGCGCCGTGGTGTGCCCACACCTGACCGACGCTATGCAGTAGCGCGGCGCAGTCCGACGGTTCGGACGTCGTCGCCAGCGTCGGTCCTGCATGGCGCACGTTGTGGCGTGCGGGGTGCCGGCGCAGGATCGCGCTGAAGGTCTGGCCCGGCCCAACCTCAAGGTAGATGCCGTCGGGCGTTTCGAGCAGTCGTTCGAGCCCTTGCGCGAACTGCACGGTCTGGCGCAGGTGACGCACCCAATGCGCTGGATCGGTGGCCTGCTCCGGTGTGACCCAATCGCCGGTGACGTTGGTGATGTAAGGGATGCGCGGCGCGTGCAGTTCGACTTCCTCGACCAGCGTCTGGAACTGCGCCAGTATCGGGTCGAGCATCGCCGAATGGAACGCGTGCGACGTTGGAATGCGCTTGCAGCGCAGGCCCGCCGCCGCGACGGCCGGTTCGATGGCGTCGATAGCGCCCGGCGTGCCCGCCAGCACGCATGCCTGCGGGCCGTTAACGACCGCCAGGCTGACGCCACCGTCCAGGAACCGCGCCAGTTGTTCCGGCCGCGCCTCAACCGCCAGCATCGCTCCGGACGGCAGTTGCTGCACCAGCGCACCGCGTGCTGCGACCAGCTTGAGCGCGTCGGGCAGCGACATGACGCCGGCCAGGCAGGCAACCACGTATTCGCCCAGGCTGTGGCCAATCATGGTGTCAGGCCGCACGCCCCAGTGCATCAGCTGGCACGCCAGCGCATATTCGACCACGAACATGGCTGGCTGCGTGATCGCCGTCTGCGCCAGGCGCACGGCTGCCGCTTCGAGTTGGTCCGCTTCCGGGTACAGCAGCGTGCGCAGGTCACAGTCGATCAAAGGCAACAGCATGTGGGCGCACGCGTCGACGCAGGCGCGAAATTGTGGCGCATCGGCATAGAGCTCGCGGCCCATGTTGACCTTTTGCAGGCCCTGGCCCGGAAATATGAAGGTCACGCGCGGTTTGGCGCCGGGCGCTGCACCAGCGGCGGGCGCGGCTTGGTCCAGCGTCTCCAACGCCTGCGCGTGGCTCGTACACGCCATGGCACGGCGCAGCGGCAGATGGGCGCGGCCAAGTTGCAGCGTGTAGGCCACATCGGCCAGATTGGCCTCGGGATGGGTGCGGAGGTAGGCGGCCAGGTTGGTAGCCTGCGCCGCCAACGCCGATTCCGAGCGCGCCGACAGAGTCAGCAACTGGGCCGGCAAGCCGCTGATGGACGAGGGAGCTTGTGTGGCCTGCTCCAAAATCACATGGGCATTGGTGCCGCCTATGCCGAACGAACTGACCGCTGCGCGGTGCGGTGTAGACGTTGCTGGCCAGGCGGCCAGCGTGTTATTCACGCTAAAGGGTGTCTGTTCCAGGCCCAGTTTGGGGTTGGGCGACTCGAAGTGCAGCGTGGCCGGCACCACGCCGTGGTGCAGCGCCAGGGCGGCCTTGATCAGACCCGTTATGCCGGCCGCCGCGTCCAGGTGGCCGACGTTGGTCTTGACCGAACCGAGCAGACAGTAACCGGCGTCAGCGGTGTACCTGCGGTAAACCTGGGTCAATGCGGCGACTTCGATCGGGTCGCCCAGCGGCGTGGCGGTGCCGTGGGCTTCCACCAGTCCAATGCTGCGCGGGTCGACCCCGGCGCGTTGCAACGCCTGTTCGATGGCGGCGGCCTGGCCGTCAACGCCGGGCGCCGTGTAGCCGACCTTGGCGCCACCGTCATTGTTGATGGCCGAGCCCTTGATCACGGCCCAGATGGTGTCGCCGTCGGCCTCCGCGTCGGCCAGGCGCTTGAGCACCACCAACGCGCCGCCGCTGCCACGCACGGTGCCACCGGCGTCGGCGTCGAACGCGCGGCAGCACCCGTCGGGTGAGAGGATGTGGCCTTCCTGGTACAGGTAACCAGCACCGTGCGGCACCTCAATCGAGACGCCGCCAGCCAGTGCCAGGTCGCAGTCGTCCTGCAGCAGTTGCTGGCAGGCCAGATGCAGCGCCACCAGCGAGGTCGAACATGCGGTCTGCACCGACAGCGCCGGGCCGTGCAAGTCGAGCTTGTAGGCCACACGCGTGGCCAGGAAGTCCTTGTCGTTGAGGATGGTGGTCTGGAATAGTTCCGGCGCCGACGCAGGGTTGGTACTCAAGAAGTGTTGCAGGTAGGCAGCACGGCCGGTGCCGCCGTAGACACCCACGCGCCCGGCATTGGCGCCGCCACCGTAGCCGGCGTGTTCCAACGCCTGCCATGCCACTTCCAGGAACAGGCGCTGCTGGGGATCCATCAGCAACGCTTCGCGCGGGGGATAACCGAAGAACCGTGCGTCGAAACAATCGACTCCGTCCAGCGTGCCCTTGCGCCGGACGTAGCGCGGGTCGCTACGCAGCGCCTTATCGACGCCGGCGTGATCGAGTTGCTGGTCGGTCAGCTCGACAATCGACTCGACCCCGGCTACCAGATTGGCCCAGAATTCGGCGACGCTATTGGCGCCCGGGAACCTGCCGGCCATGCCGACGATGGCGATGTCGTTACCGTTACGCGTGGGGTGAACGGCGCGCTGCGCGGCCGGTTCGGTTGGTGCGCTTTTGGCGCCTCCGGCTCGGGTAAAGCGCAGGTGTGTGGCCAGTAGCCGTATGGTTGGAAAACGAAACAGGTCGACCGTGGGAACGGTGATCGCCAGCCTTTCCTCCAGCAGCACTTCGACCTGTACCAGACCCAGTGAATGTCCGCCGACGTCGAAAAAGCTGTCGTCAATGCCCACGGCGGCGACCCCGAGCACCTCGCACCAGATGGCGGCGACCTGCTGTTCCAGCACGTCGCGCGGCATCGCCGCGGTGGGTTCCATGCGGCGCTCGGCGGGCGCCGGCAGCGCGTTCCGATCAATCTTGCCGTTGGGGGTGATGGGCCAGGCGTCGAGGAACACAAATGCAGACGGCACCATGAAGTCCGGCAGGCGCGCCTGAACGTGCCCGCGCAAGGCCTCGGGGGTGACGACGGCGCCTGCGTGGGCAATGGCGTAGGCCACCAGCGTCTGGTCACCACCCGTGCCCGTGCGTGCCAGCACCAGTGACTCGCGAATACCGGGCCACTCGGTGATCACCGCTTCAAGTTCGCCCAGTTCGATGCGAAAGCCTCGGATCTTCACCTGGTGGTCCAGGCGGCCGAGGAACTCCAGGCTGCCGTCGGCATGGCGCCGAACCCGGTCCCCGGTCTTGTACATCCGTTCGCCCGACGGTGAGGTGATGAAGCGCTCGCGCGTCAGTTCGGGGCGGTGAAGATACCCGCGTGCCAGTCCCACGCCGGCGATGTGCAGTTCTCCTGCCACACCGATTGGTACCGGCTGCAGGTGTGGGTCGAGCACATGCACACGCATGTTCGGCAGCGGCAGGCCGATGCTGACACGCTCGGTCAACGGGTCCAGCAGCGCCATGGTGGCGCACACGGTCGCTTCGGTCGGGCCATAGGCGTTGAGCATGCTGCGTCCATCGCTCCAGCGGCGCACCAGTTCGATGCTGCACGCCTCGCCGGCCGTGACCACGGTGCGCAGGGTCGGCACATCGGCCGGCCGTAGCAGGGCCAATACCGATGGCGGCAGGGTGACCACGGTGATGGCATTGGTGTTGATGGTGTTGACCAGCGCCGAGCCAGGAACCATGTCCATCTTGGGCGCCAGGCACAGGCTGGCGCCGGCGCACAGTGTGGTGAAGATTTCGGAGACCGAGGCGTCGAAGCTGAACGACGCGAACTGCAGAACCCGGCTGTCGGGCACGATGGCAAAGCCATCGATCTGGGCCTGCACCAGATTGGTCAGGCCCTGGTGTTCCAGCATCACGCCCTTGGGGCGGCCGGTGGAGCCGGATGTGTAGATCACGTAGGCTAGGTCGCCGGGGCGGGTCGCAGTGTGCGGGTTGTGCAGCGACTCGTTCTCGATGCTAGCCCAATCGCTGTCCAGGCGTACCTGGCGCACTGCGCTGGCCGGTAGTTGGCCGTGCAGCGATACCTGCGTCAGCAGCAGATGCAAGCCCGCGTCCTCGAGCATGAAGACCAAGCGATCTCGCGGGTAGGACGGGTCCAGCGGCAGATAGGCGCCGCCCGCCTTCAGGATGGCTATCACGCCGATCACCAGTTCCGGCCGGCCGCGCTCCAGGCTCAGGCCCACCAGTTGTCCGGGTGTCACACCCTGGCGCTGCAGGTAGTGCGCCAGCTGGTTGGTGCGGCGATTGAGTTCGCCGTAGGACATGGTCTGGCCGTTGTAGCGCAGCGCTTCGGCGTTGGGTGTGCGTTCAACCTGCTGTTCGAACAGTCTGTGGGCGCAAGCATCGCCGTAGGGCCTCTCTGTCGCATTCCAAGCGGCGCTGGCGAGCTGTTCGCGCGCGGTGAGCATGGGCAGGCGGTCAAGAGCCAGGCCAGGCGCCTTGGTCGCGCTGAGGAGCAAGGCCTGGTAATGCTCGACCAGATAGGCGATGCTGTCGGCATTCCACAGATCGGTGTTGTACCAGCAGATCGCGCGCAGCGAGCCGTCGACCTCCTCGACCACAAAATCGAGGTCGAACTTGACCGTGTGCTGCTCCAGCGGATACGAGTCGAGCCGCAGGCCGGACAGGTCGAGCGAAGCACCGGCCAGACCCATGCGCGCCGCAGCCACGCCCTGCAGGTGGGCCAGTTGCGATTTCTGATAGGTGAACGCGACCTGGAATACAGGGCTGCGCGACAGATCGCGCGGCAGGCCAAGCTTTTCGACCAGCAGCGGGAAGGGGAAGTCCTGGTGTTCACGCGAGCCCACCAGCACCTTGCGCACTTGGTGCAGGAATTCCGAAAACGTGGTTGCGCCGTCCACCTGGGCGCGCAGGGCGCACGGACTGGCGAAGTAGCCCACGGTGCGCTGATAGCCCTCGGGCGGCCGGCCAAAGCGTGGCGAGCCGACGATCAGGTCATCCTGGCCGGTGTAGCGGTACAGCAGTACGTAAAACGTGGCCAGCAGCACGGTGTAGAAGGTGACATCTTCCTGGCGCGCAAGCGCCCGGACCTGGACGGTCAACTCTTCGCTCAAGGCGAATGCGTGACCTGCGCCGGCGTGAGTTTGCAATGCAGGCCGTGGGCGGTCGGTCGGCATATCCACGCCGATGGGCGCGGCCAGTTGCGCGCGCCAGTAGGTCCAGTGCTCATCTGCGCGCTGGGACGCAAGCAGCGCATGCTGCCAGGCGACGTAGTCGGTGTAGTCCAGGCTGGCTGGCGGCAGCTGTGGCGCACGGCCGGCGGTGGCTGCGCTGTATAGGATGCCCAGTTCTTCCATCAGCACGATCAGGGACCAGGTATCGGTGGCGATGTGGTGGCTGTTGAACAGCAAGACGTGGTCATCGCCGGCGCGGGTGAATAAATGGCAGCGGAACACGGGGCCGTTTTTAAGGTTGAACGGCTCGTGCGCCTCAGCGCTCAGGCGCGCATGCAGGTGGTCGTTATCCCAATCGACGGCGTCGATGCGGGTGAAGCTGACGGCCGCGCTGGTATACACCCGTTGGACCGGTTCGCCATGGGGTGCGGCGTAGCTGGTGCGCAAGACCGGGTGCCGGTCCACCAATGCCTGAAGGGCTCCGTGGAGTGCATCGACGTCAAGTGCGGTGTTGACAGACCAGGCCATCGGTAGCCCGTATTCGGCGCCGGAGGGGTTCATATTCCACAGGAACCACATGGCGCGCTGGCCGCGGGAGAGAGTGGCGGTTGCGGGAACGGCGTGTGTATTCCCGTCGGATGATGGACGATGCATGATGGGTTTTCAGTTGGTATGGTGCTCAATAGCGCACGGAACGCCCCCGATTGCTATGCAAAAAAAGCTGCAAAATTCGGCCCCGGGTCAAGGCTTCGGCAGCGGCCGTGGAGACGTACAACCCGGCATGGCCGACGTCTCCGAGCCCTCTAACGTCTCCAACGAAGCTGGATGCGCGTGCGCAACGCAGGACTCAAGCGAGAGCTCAGTCTGAGCACGGATGTGGTGTTGTTGGCAGCGTGGCTGGTCATGGGTACTCCCTGTCAATTTGATGTATGACTTGCACTAAAAGGACGGGGTGAAGTGATAGGTATGCAGGTCAACACAGTTTGTAGAACGAATGGGCTGCAAATGTGAATCTCAAATTTAAGCGGAAACCTCATCAATGCCCATAGTCCTTTTGGACTGACAGTCCAAATGGACTGCCTAGGAAAGGAACGCTTGCACCACCGACACCGAGTAGCTCCAATGCCCGCTATGCCTTCACTTGAGATTCTTCTCTTCGACGACCACACCGGTTTCTACGCATCAGAGTTGAACCCATAGGAAAAAGTCCCAAGCAGGGGCTCCAGCGTGGAACCCGCATATCAAATTTGAAATCTCAAATCAAAGAGCACATGACGCAACCAATTAGAAAAGTCGACACCGAGCTGCTACGTTGCAATTCTTCTGGGCAGCTGCTTAGCAATGCCGCTTGTTGCCAATGCTGAAGGGGTGATTGACGAGTGGCGGCACCCCCTGTGGGGATGCCAGGGTGTATCGGTCAACCAGGGGTTCGCACCAAAGAAGGCCTAGTCATGAAGGCCAAATACGCGTCTACGGAGAGCACCCACCGTTATTCCAAAATTGATGCCTCCACTTGGGAATATGCAACGTCTGAGACGCTATTTCAGCCAAGCGCCGGAGATGCCGTGGGTAGCATGCGCTTCCTGCTAGAGCAAATAGTCAAGAATGCGTCTACAAGGGGGTGTCGCAAGTAACAGGCTTTACCCCCCCGCTGTTTGGTCCAGGTGGGCCAGTATCAGGGGGTAGACGTCGCGCACCGCGTTCTTGCCAAAAATGCAGTCTATGTGTCCATATCCGGGCACCACATGGCGGCTGTAGTTGGCGGGGCCGAATTGCTGGCACAAGCGCTCAAACGTGCGTTCGGTGCTGGCCGGTAGATAGCACGCGTTGTCCGCTCCACTGATGAAGCAAATCGGCATTTGCAGACGCTCCATGTGCGGCATGTACACATCGTTGCCTGCGAAATCGAGCAACTTGCCTTGGCGGCACAGCAAGGCCAAATGTTCGAAAGTGCGGATATTGGAGACTGCAAACAGCTCATGCAAATTGTCATGCAGCAATTCGTCCAGCGTGTCGTGCCGGTACAGCGATGCATACATGAACGTAACGCGGTGGCACACCGGGTTGTCACAGTGTCCCTGCGCCTCGACCAGCGCGTAGCCATCCAGCGCCTTGTTGTACAGCTTCTCTATCCAGTTGCTGTTTTGGTCCGTGTCTGCGGTCAGCGAGTGCACGCCCAGCTTGTCCAGCACGGTGGGCATGTGCAGGCCGGTCTTCAGCGTGGTTGCCTCTGGCACGACGAGATCGGTCGCGATCTGGGAGCACACCACGGAACGCACCCCTTGCAGGCCCGCCAGCAATGACATGAAGAAGGTCGTTGCGCCATAGCAATGCACCACACACTGCACATCGTTGGCGCCGGTGGCTTGCTGGATCTGCTGGATCGCCGCCGGGAAGTCGTAGCGCGCGATCTGGTCGCCGTCACTCTGCTGCGAACTGGCCTCAAGCAGGATGCTGACCCGGAAGTCGAGCAGCCACACGTCATATCCATTGTTGTACAGGTATTCCAACAGATTGGTGGAAATGGTGTCGGTAGAGAAGATGTTGGAACCCACGCCGGCACCATGCACCAGCATGACCGGCCCCTTGTTGCCGCCCTGGTAACGCGTCAGCCGCAATTCCACGCCGTCCTCGGTCTTGAACCAGTGCACGCTGGGGGCGCCAACATTGAGCGCACGTTTCTTGCGCGGTGGTGCGTCGGGGTTGAAGTAGGTGTCGCCCGCGAGTACACCGCCATAGCTGTCCCACAACACACCCGCAAAATACTTGCCAAAGCGGGCCAGCGCGGCCAGGCGCTGCGCCTCGTTCTGGGCGTTGGACACCTTCATCGTCGTCATTTGCTTGGTGAAGTCAGTGGGCTGGATATGCAACACGCCCGAACCCACGACTTCCCCCGTCGCGTCCTGTCCACGGTACACGGTGACGTAGAGGGTGCTGGTGTCGTGCCAGATCTTCAGTGCGCTGTGGTCACTGGGCACCGATTTGAAGGCGCTGAAATAGTAGTCGCTACCATCTTCGGCACTGAGCCGCATGTTGTAGCGCATGTGGCGCACGCCCACCTGATCTGGAAACACCTCGAACAGATTGAACACCCCACGCGTGACGGTCAACGGTCGCGCCGACAAGGCAGGCGCATCCACGGTGCCGACGATGGTGGCCGCGTGTTGCGGATTGCTGACCAATTGCTCCAGGTCGTTGGAACTGACGGTGACAGTAAAGCCCATGGGCGAATTGTCGACCTTGCCCTGTTGGTAAGCCTGTTCGTACCCAGGCAAGTCGGTGCTGGCGGGCAGATTGAACGTGGTCGAAAAATATCCCGTCATGGTTTCGGTGAACTGGATGCCGAGCTTGTCCGGCGCCACCACTTTCTGGGGTGCCGACGGCAAGGTGTAATCGATGGTCCACCCTTTGTCCTGTGCCAGCAATGCCATCGCGCGCTCGGACAGCGCGGAGATAGTGAGCAAGGGATTCACAGCCAGCGAGGTGGGGATCACCGAACCGTCCGTGATGTACAAACCCGCGTGCACATGGGTTCCATCTTGCCCAGCGAACACCTGGCCCTTGTGGTTCACCACGCCCTGCTTCGCGTCTTCGCCCATGACGCAGCCGCCCAGAGGGTGAACCGAAACGATGCTGTGCTTGAGCAAGTCGCTCCAGATCGGGTTGGGGGCATAAATGCCACCTAGCGCCAGAGTGGCATCGTTCAACCGGGCATTGCCGATTTCGACATTGGGTTGGGTGCCAACGTCGGGCCAGTCGATGCGCAATTGATCCTTGCTGTCCAGCACCATGCGGCCGTTGGCCTTGTCATGGCTCATGATCAGATAGGTCTGGGTGTTGTGGATGGCGCCGTGGTAGGGGCCAAGCACCTGACTGTCCAGCGCACGGGCCTTTTGTTTGACGTGGTCGATGGCGTCCTGCTCGCTGTTGCTACCGATGAGGTCAGCGGTGGCCGACAGCATGGGCAACATCAGCTTGCCGATGGCGCCGGGGATGGACCCCTCCTCGATCACCATGCGCTTCTCGTATTGCGCCTGGTCCCGCATGTCGATGATGGATGTGATGCAGGGGCCTACCGGGCCATGCTGGGCCGGCGGCGTGTCACCAAAGCCAATGCCATTGATGCCTTGTGCGGTGTTGTAGCCAAAACCGAGAATGTCGCCGTTGCCACTGAAGTTTTGCCCGAGTTGGTCTGACAACAACAGGCCCTTTTGCCGCGAGCGCTGCATGATTTCTGTCGTTCCGAGCGTGCCGGCCGACACAATGACGGTGTCCGCACGCACAAACAGGGTTGGCGCATCAAACTTCTCACGCCCCGTGCCCACGTACTGGAAATGTACGATCCAACCGTCGCCATCTTTTTGCAGATAGCGCACCGATGCTTGGCAAAATATTTCGGCACCGTGGTTGAAAGCATCGGGCAGATAGTTCATCAAGGTTGTGTTCTTGGCCTTGTTGTTGCAGCCGGAAACACAGTCGCCGCAGTTGTTGCAGGGCAGTTGCTCCACCCCAACGTGGTTCTTATTGCCGGGCAAGGTTTCAAAGTTGACGTTGATCGGGGGCCTATAAAACGCCTGGCTCTGCTGCATGGCCGCCGCGGATTTTTTGTGCGCCTGCATCTTGGGCAAAGGTGGACTGCTGTCTGGATACGGGCTCGGGCGCAGCATGTCGCGCGCACGTTGGTAGCCTTTTTGCATCAAAGGATCGTGGTGATCTCGAAGGGAGGCGGGCCAACGCGGGTCGTCAAACACAGTGGGTTTGGCCTCCAGAGCCACGTTGGCATTGATCAACGAAGTGCCGCCCAAGCCGCAGCCGACCAACACGTTTTGCTGCGCGTTGGCGTGAAAGTCAAACAGGCCCGTGCGAGAGCCGATGTGGCCCTCAGGCGCATGCATCTGAAACTCTTCTGCCGCCTCCACCATGGTGTTGGGGTACTCGCCTGCCACGATTTCACGGCCACGCTCCAACAGGCACACACTGCGGCCCGCGCGCGCCATGCGCGAAGCGGCGATGCCGCCACCGTAACCCGAGCCAATGACGACCACATCGTAATGCTCGGAAATTTGGTCAATAGGTGTTGATATCCTGCTCATTTTCATCCTCCTGATTTATTTGATTGAACCGTGCGCTGGACGCCAGGATAGATACACCGTGAACGTCTATACGCCTTGACGCACCAGCGCGGCACGATCCAGGGCTGGATTCTTTGGCGGGAATGCATGGCCACTAAAGATCGGTGTAGACCATCAGGAAGCCGGCCCCCACCATGCCCAACAGGGCGAGGTGGAACAGCACGGCGACGGCGCGGCGCAGGCAACGCCATCGAATAACCGCTCCGCGACCCAGCATGAGATAAATCATGTAGACACATAGTAGAAAGGACAAGCCCGACATGACCAGCACGTCGTCGACAATCCGCACGGTATGGTCGAACTTGGTGCTGGTGACATACACCGTCACCCCGGTAATGCACAAGCCCGCCATAGTGCCAGCCAGTGCCTGCAGGGTGATCAGTTCCTGGCGGTCCGTTTTGTTTTCCGCATCGCTCGCGGGCTCTGTTGCCATGGTGTGTTCCCGGTTGCGGCGTCAGGCTGACGCCCAACGTACTCGGCCGTTTTCGTCCATCAACTGCTCCGACAGTGCATTGCCGTTCAATGCCAGCATGGCATAGCCGTTCAATACCCGCTCGGGGTAGTTTGCATCCAGAGCCCGCTGCGTCTCGTACCACAACACGTCCGGGTCATCTTTCAGCTCTACCGCGTCGCCATAGGGGATCGCCCCGTGACCCACACAGCGGCCGTGGAAACCACCCATGGCCTGGTACACGATGCCGTTGTGCAAGTGTCCCCAGTACCAATAGTTGGGGTCGCAACCCAGGGCTCCCGCTACCTGTTGGTACAGCGCTGTCTTGCTCTTACCCAAGGCGCTATAGCCTTCATGGTGGCTGAACACCAACACGCGCTTGCCCTTGGGCAGGCCGGCCAACCACGCCAACTGATCGGGGCCCAAATCACCGTCCATGTACAGGTTGGAGCGTTGGGCATGGTAGGCCGTGTCCAGCCCTAACACGAGCCAGTGGTCGTTTTGCAGCGAGAAATAGCTGGTTCCGTTTTGCAATGGAAAATTGCGTGCCAACTCTTTGAAGTAGCCCTGGGCGCCGTTATACATCTCGTGGTTGGAGTTCAACGTGAAGCTGCCGCGCGTGCCTTGCGGCCAGGCCGTCATGTAGTTTTCCTCTTCTTCACCAGTGCCGGCATAGTACACGTCGCCCAAATGGACGGTGTAATCCGGATGGGCTTTGCCGACCTGTTGTGCGACCTTGGTGGCGGCGGCGTTCGGCTCGAACGCGCCCGTGCCCCAATCGCCAACGACCCCCAGCACAACATCGTTGGGCATGTCCAGCAATGCGGGCGTATTGGCGAACGGTGTGCACCACTCCAAATGTTCCAGCCACTGCACCAGAGCCTCGGCCCAACGCGGATCCATCAGTTCCCATTGGCGGCAGCCCAGCAGCGTACCGTCGGTGCGCGTTATGGTGGGAAATTCGGCCGGGGTTTTGGGTAAGACCTGGGCACCCCCCAACAAGCCCAGCACCGACAGCCCGTGCACAAATTCCCAGGGCAACTCGCCCGGCATGCGCTGGGCACCGCTCTGCATTGCTCGCTCAGCTTGCTGGTGGGCTCTGGTCAACAGTGCCACCAACTCGGCACGCTGGCCGCCGAAGTGCGCCTCGGCATTGGCCAGCGCGTTATGGGCGCGCTGTTCAAGCTCCGCCATTTTTTGCATTAAATTTGCGTAGTCCACATTCCACTCCCTGGTCTTATAGGTATCGGCTGATTATCCATGTGGCTACCACTTTTGGGGTAGTCGAATTCCTCTCCTCCCCTCCCACAAACTGACTTGACGCGAAGCGACTTCACTGTCATCTGCGCGCGCCTGCCTTCGCCGGCCAACAGGAGCAAACACGAGTGCCTCATTGGCGCTGTGGCCCTAGTGGAATAAGCGCTTGTAGCCCTTAAATTTATAGCTATCCGGCTCAACGGCTGTGCACCGCCTGGGCCAGCCCTTCCTGTGTCGGCAGCGTGTCGTCAAACTCCAGACCGTCGTGAGCATACATGGCACTTCTCCAGAAATAGAAGTCGCAAATTTACGCGCGGACCTTGTCTATGCCCATAGTCCATTTGGACTACCAGTCCAAATGGACTAGCTGGGTCCAAAACGCTTGCACCACCGGCCCCGAGCAGGTCTAATGCCCGCCATGCCTCCACTTGAAATTCTTCTCATTGACGACCACGCCATGTTCCGCAGCGGCATGGGCATGGTGCTGCGCTCAGGTATGCCAAACGTCGCGGTGTTTGAGGCAGGCTCGCTGGAAGAGGCGATGCAGTGCGCCATCACGGCACCTGCGGTTGTGCTGCTGGATATCCAGCTCCAGGGTTTGAACGGTCTGGAATGCATTGCGGTACTGCAACGCAAATGGCCGCAGGTTCCCATCATCATGTTGTCCTCCGACAGCAGCCCCAGCACCGTGCGCTTGGCGCTGCAGCGTGGTGCGGTGGCGTTTGTATCCAAGGCGGACACCGTGGTGGCGGTAATAACAAAGGTGCTGGGCCAGCAGCCCAGTGTGCATCCGCCGGTGACCAGCACGGACAAGATCCCGGACCGGTCACGCCTGACGCCACGCCAGTGCGAAGTGCTGGACCTTCCATGCCAGGGCTTGCCCAACAAGACCATTGGCAGGCGCCTGGGTCTGACGGAAAACACCGTGCGCGGACATGTGCAGACCTTGCTGGGTCTGTTGCAAGTATCCAGCCGGACCGAGGCCAGCTTTGCCGCTCGCCGCAGCGGCCTGATTGGCTGACACCATGCGCAAGCTACTGCGCCTGGACGAGGACCGTGTTCTGGTGGAGCAACTGCGCTTGCTCTTGGACAATGTGCGCAGTACGGTCATACCTGCGTTTCTGATTACCGCAGTGTTGCTGTGGACCCTGCCCAACGACAGTAACGCCTTGAGCATGAAGCTGTGGGCCGCAGCGGTCATCCTGTCCCGGCTCTGCGCGGTATACCATGCGCATCGCGTTCTATCGGCAGGTATTTCATTCGCGCAGGCACCGGGCCTGGTTTGGGCCTTGATCGGTTTAAACGCGGTGGACGCGACGGCCTGGGGCGCGTTGGCCTGGGTTGCGCTGGATACGGCAACGGTCGCTGAAAGCATTTTTATTTTTGGGGTGCTTGCGGGCGTTCTGGGCAATTCCATGTCGCTGCAGTCGCCCGTGCTGCCGGTCTTCATCGTGTTTATTGCTTGCGTGTTGACCACCGTCGCATCCAAGCTCTGGTTGATGGGAGACCCCGCCTATGGCTCGCTCGGCTTCGCCACTGCGGTGTATGGCTTCTCGCTGTCTATGCAGGCGCGCAGCAGCGCGATTGCGGCACGCTCCGCCATCAACCTGCGGTTTGAGAACGTTGAGCTGATGGCACGCCTGCGCGAGGAAACGGACAAGGCGCAAGCAGCCCACCAGGAGTCGGTTCAGGCCAACCTGGCCAAGTCCAAATTTCTGGCCGCGGCCAGCCACGACCTGCGCCAACCCATCCACGCACTGGGACTGTTTTTGGAAGTGCTGGCCCGCGGGGAACTCACCGAGGTGCAGCGCAACGTGCTGGGCAACGCACGCGCGGTGTCCGAGGCGTCCGCTGAGATGCTCAATACCCTACTGGACTTTTCACGCATCGAAGCCGGCGTGGTGGATGCGCAGATTCGGCCTTTTCATCTGCAGCCTTTGTTGAACAAGATTGAACACGAGTTGGCGCCGCAAGCCAATGCCAAAGGCCTTTTCTACCGCACACGCGAAACCTATGCCGCGGTGCAGTCGGACCCGGCGCTGGTGGAGCTGATTCTGCGCAACTTGGTGACGAATGCCATTCGTTATACCGAGCACGGTGGTCTGCTGGTGGCGTGCCGCACACAAGGCGGCACTATACAGCTAGAAGTGTGGGACACCGGCATCGGCATCGACCAGGCCCAGCACCAGAACATATTTCGAGAGTTTCACCAGCTGGGCAACACAGAACGGGACCGCACCAAGGGGTTGGGTCTAGGTCTGTCGATTGTGGATGGGCTGGCACGCACGCTGGGACATACGCTGGCGGTGTCGTCCAGACCCGGTCACGGAAGTGTGTTCAGGCTGGGCTTGCCCAAGGCGCAAATTGCGGTGATCCACGATGAGCTGGAAGCAGCGCCGGCGCCGATGCGAGCGCTGAACATGCGGGTGCTGGTGATTGACGACGACGAGGCTGTGCGCGCGGGAATGTTGCAACTGGTGCTGAGTTGGGGTTGCCAGTGCGAAGCGGTCGAGTCAATAGCCGATGCACTGTGCAGCGCACGCGTCCACCGTCCGGATATGGTCATCAGCGACTACCGCTTGCGCGACCAGCGCACCGGGGCGCAAGCCATTGCCGCATTGCGTGCCGAGCTGGGCGACGACTTGCCCGCACTTCTGGTTACCGGTGATACCGCTCCCGAGCGCTTGCGTGACGCCCGCGCCACGGGCATACCCCTTTTGCACAAGCCCGTGGCGCCCACTCAGTTGTACCGCAGGTTGGTAGATGTGCAGAGCGCGCTGCGTGCGACGGTGCTGGCGCAGGTTTGAACGGCCTTCTATTGGCTGCAATTTGCTGCTTGGCGTGGGGATTTCGCCCCTACTATGGCGGAGTCTGACTTCTCCAACCCCTACATCATCGGCGTCGACTCCTCGCCTTCCCGAAGCGGACCGTCAGCCTGAGTTTGCACTGACGGTCAGAGTGGAGATCTCCCGGTTCCCTTGCATGGAGCGTGCGCGCATGCCAGGGTCTATGACCGCGCCGGGTCATCAGAGCACTGGCAATGGCGTGCTCTGATATGGACTCCAGTTTATAGGTTCGGAGGCGCCGAGTTCGCAGACGTGGCGATGGATTCGTGGACCGCAGGTGAACGGTCCGAAGCAATGCTCAAGAACTTCTTCAATAGCCTACTAAAGAGGTATCGCGTCCTACAGCCCTAGCCTAGGCCAAAGTCTGCTTCGAGGCGTCGATTTCGCGCTGGCCTACGCCCGCTTTGGGTCGAATGCAGGTGTACATGGCACTCGCCCTGAACTATTGACGTAGCCGTTGGCAGATCCCGGCACCCACTACAAGATTTTTCGACCCTCACTGGAGCCCACATAGTTCTTCGGTGTGATTGCATGGCGCTTCTTGAAGTGCCGCTGAAAATGGGCCTGGTCGGCAAATCCCAATTGGTGCGCCACGTCGGCCAAGCCCGCACCTTGTTTGAGCAACTTTTTGGCAAGATTCAACCGTTGGTCAATCTGGAAGGCGTGGGGCGTTTGCCCAAAGGCCTGCTTGAATTTACGTATCAACTGGTAGCCGCTCCAGCCGCTGGCCTGCGCCAGTCGTTCGAGTGACAGGTTGCTTTCCACGTGGGTGCAGATCACATCGCGCACCGCGTGCAGGGCTTGCTCGTCGACATTCGGCTCGGCCGCCATCATGCGTGGCACCAGTGCATACTGCGCAATGAAGCTGAGCAGACGTTCGTCCACCTCCAGCGCGTCCGCGGCGCCACTGACCAGCGTATCCGCAATATTGCTCAGGGCCCGGTAAACCGCAGGCGCGGCACTGGAATGCTGCGACAGCTTCAAACGCTGCTCCTGCTGCCCGTGGACAAATGGCAAGAAGCTGCGGTGCAACCATTGCGCGTCCACAAACAGCATGCGGTAGGACCAGGCTTGCTGTGCATCCGGGTTGCAGGAGTGCGCCAGACCGGGCTCCATCATGACCGCCATGCCGGGCTTGAGCGCGGTTCTATGTTCACCGTGGCAGTAGACGGCCAGCCCCGCGTCGATAGCGCCAAAGGAGTATTCGTCGTGTGTGTGCGTCTGGTAGCAATCGCGTGAGTCACTTGCCGTGCGCAACTCCAGATGCGGCAAGCTTGGGTTACGGACAAATTGGTGCGCAGTGGGCTTTGGCATGTTGTCCATATTAAGCCGAAACCTGGACCCCCTGCGCCAGCATGCTGTAGACGGTAACCACCAGCAGTGCGGCCAGCAGGCGGTTGAACAGCCGCTGATAAGGCGCATGGGCCAGCAAGCGGCGGATCAGCTTGCCCAGCGCCGCCCACGCGGCAACGGATACAAAACAGACCACGCCCGAGATGGCGCAGAACATCAGCAGGCGCTGCGTGCTGTCAGGACCCTCGGGCACGAAAAGACTGACACCCGACAGTGCCACCAGCCAGGCCTTGGGGTTCAGCGATTGGGTCAACGCGCCTTGCAGCAACCCCTGCGACCAGACCTGCAAAGCGCTGCTGGCCTGCGGCGCGGCTCCCGGCACACTGGGCTGTGCCCGGGCGATGCGCACGGCCAGGTAGAGCAAATAGGCAGCCCCCACATACTGCGTCACCTGCGCAATCTCAGGGTAGGACACTAGCACCACCTGCAGGCTGCTGCCCATCAGCCAGACCACGCCACAGTAGCTCAGCGTGGCACCCAGCACATGTGGCAAGGCACGCACAAAACCCTGCGCCGCACCCAGGGCCGACGCAATCACATTCACCGGCCCCGGGGAAATGGCCCCGGCCAACGCGAAAAAAGCCATAGAAATCCACACCGCTTGCATGTCGCACTCCCGCCAAAGTTGATCTGGCAGCGAGTATTGCGACGGCGCGGTTTTTTGTATTGAACGAAATTGCGTTGGGCGTTGGTGCTGCGACGGCACTCAGCCTTTGACACCACCCGAGGTCAGCCCCGACACGATCCAGCGCTGCGCAGCCAGAAACACCAGCGTAATCGGCAGGCCCGACAGCACAGCCGCCGCGGCAAAGTCGCCCCATAGGTAGCGCTGCTCGTACAGGTAGTACTTGGAGCCCACGGCCAGCGTCAGATTGGGTTCTTCGCGCAGCAGCACCGATGCAATCGGGTATTCGATGATGGTGCCGATAAAGGCCAACACAAACACCACCATCAGAATGGGCACGGCCATGGGCAGCAACACGCGGTAAAAGGTTTGCCACGACGTGGCCCCGTCCACCTTGGCGCACTCTTCGATCTCGGTCGGGATGGTTTCGAAATAACCCTTGATGGTCCAGATGTGCATGGCCACTCCGCCGATATAGGCCACGATCAGGCCGCCATGGGTCTCAATGCCCAGCCACGGTATATACCCGCCAATCGCCTCGAAGATGGCATAGATGGCGACCAGCGCCACGGCCACCGGAAACATCTGCAACAACAGCATGCTGTTCAAGATGGTGGTTTTGAAACGGAAGCGCAGTCGCGCAAAGCCATAGGCTGCGGTGGTTGAAATGGTAACGATCAGCAGCGACGAGATGGTCGCAATCTTGATCGAGTTCCACAGCCACAACAACACCGGAAATGGCGGCTGCACCACCACACCATCGGCCTGTGTGTGCGAGAAACCCAGTGCCAGCTTCCAGTGCTCCAGGCTGATTTCGGTCGGAATCAGCGAACCGGTTGCGAAGTTGCCAGGCCGCAAAGAAATGGACACCACGGCGAGCAGTGGAAACAAGGTGATGGCGATCAACACCCACAGCCCCACATGGGCCGCGACTATGCGCCAGCGCTGGCTCTTACCGGTGACAACGGCCATGTTCAGTGCCCTCCCTTGCGTTGGTCTTTGGATTGCGACAGCTTCAGATTGACCAGCGACAGGATGGCCACCAGGAAGAAGATCACCGTCGATATAGCTGCCGCCAAGCCAAAGTTGGCCCCGGCGTCGGTGAACGCAATGCGGTAGGTGTAGGACACCAGAATGTCCGTGGTGCCGGCCGGCAGCTTGGTGTTCAGGTAGTCGGGCCGGCCATCGGTCAACAGGCTGATCAGCACAAAGTTGTTGAAGTTGAACGCAAAGGCCGAGATCAGCAAGGGCATCAGCGGCTTGACGATCAGCGGCGCGGTGATGCGGAAGAAATTGGTCAATGGCCCGGCACCGGCAATCGCCGAGGCTTCGTACAGATCGGCTGGAACGGATTTGATCAGCCCGGTGCACAACACCAAGATGAAGGGATAACCCAGCCAGACATTGACGATCAGGATCATGATCTTGGCCAGCAGCGGATCGGCAAACCACGCGGGCTTGATACCAAACACGGCATTCAGAATCGCATTGATCTCACCAAAGTTCTGGTTGAACAATCCCTTGAACACCAGGATGGAGATGAAACCCGGCACCGCATAGGGCAGGAACAGCAGTGTGCGATACAGCGTGCGGTACTTCAACGCTTCCCAGTTCAGCAGCACCGCCAGCGTCATGCCAATGGCTGTGGCAAACAATACGGTCAAGCCGGCAAATGCGACGGTCCACACAAAGATGGAGCCAAAGGGGCCGCGCATGTCGGCGTCGCCAAACAGGCGGGCGTAATTGGCAAAACCCACGCCGACCTTGAAGCCGGGCTGCAGACGATCCCCCTGGGCATTTTCAAAAAAACCAGTGTCGCGGTTGGGCTGGTACAGCACACCGTCGGCCAGGCGCTTCACGGCTCCACCCTGCTGTACTTGCCACAGGGGCTCAAAAACAGCGAATTCGCGCAGGCCGGCATACACCAGGCTGCTCTGGTCTGGCAGCGTCAGGCGCAGGGCCATCAGTGCGTCGCGGTGGGCAATGGTTTGGCGCAGCGTGTAGGGTTGGCCCAAGGGCAGATCGCCCACCAAAGGCTGCATAAGCACCGGCGTGGCACCGGCCTTGTCCAAGCTAAGCAGTGGCGACACAAATCGCGCCGTGGAAGTGCTCTCGCCTTGCGGCGTCAACGCCAGCCGCACGGCATTGCCATCGGGGTGAACGCTAAAGCCATAGGCCCGGTTTTCGTTGACGTCGGCCTGGTCCAGCAGGTAGTAGCGCGCGCGCTCCTCACTCAGCAGGTTGTTGGCCGAATAATTGGTGAAGCCGATCTGGATGGTATAGATCAGTGGAAACACCACAAACACCAGCATGGCCATGACCCCGGGAAACAGGTAGCGCCAAGCCAATGTTTTGGCCGACACGTAGACATACAGGCTTAACGCGCCCAGGCTCAGAACCAGCGCCGCCCATACCGGCTGACCGCTGTTGTAGATGCCAAAGGTCAGCCACAACAAACCAAAGGCGACGAGTGCGGCCATGGCGTTGGAAACCAGGGACGATGAAGAGGAAGTGCGTGTGGCTTGCATGTCACTTCACCAGCATACGTGCGGCCGCGCCATCGAGCGCGTCCCTGGGTGATTGGCGGCCCTGGCTGATGGCCTCTAAAGCGGCGTCCATCGCGGGGAAAAATCTGCCCAGCTCAGGGATATTCGGCAAGGCCTCGCCGGTGCGGGCGTTCTCCATCGTGGCGCGGATATTGGCGTCTCCCGACAACTCGGCAAAGTAGACCTTGTTGGCCGGTGTGCCCAGGGGCACGTCGGCGGAAATGGTCTTCAGGCCATCCACCCGCAGCATGTGGTTCTCGATGAATTCGCGCGCAATGTCCTTGACCTTGCTGGGCGCGGCAATCATGCAGCCCAACACGCCGACAAAAGATTTGGACGGCTTGCCGGGAATGACGGCCGGCACCGGCGCCACGCTGAAGTTGATCTTGGCCTTGCGCGCGTTGTCCCAGGCCCAGGGACCGGTGATCATCATCGCGATTTCGCCGCGTGCAAAGCCGGCTTCCATTTCTGCATACCGTGCGCCGCGCGGCATATAACCTTCTTCGATCAGGCGCGACAGCATGTTGGCACCTGCCACGGCGCCTGCGGAATTGACTCCGACAACAGAAGGGTCCGGCTCGCCATTGGCGCCGCGGCCAAACACCTGGCCACCGGCGCCGGCCAGCATGGGCCACGTGAAGAAGGATTTGTTGTAGTCCCACAGAATGGCCTTCTTGCCCTGCTTGACCAGTTGCTTGTCCAGCGCCATGACCTCGTCAAACGTGGTGGGCACGGTCTTCACCAAATCACGGTTGACGATCAGGCCCACGGCTTCAATGGCCAGCGGGTAGCCCCAGACCTTGCCCTTGTAGGTAAAAGCCTTCCACGCGGATGCGTCGATCTCATCACGCACGCGTTTGGACGGGTGGATAGGTACCAGCAGGCCCGAGCGTGCCCATTCACCGGTGCGGTCATGCGGCCAGCAAAAAATGTCCGGGCCCTTGCCGGCAGCCGCCGCCGCCTGGAACTTGTCGGTTGCCCCTTCGGGGTGTTGCACCACCACGGTTACGCCGGATTCTTTGGCAAAGGCATCACCGACCTTTTGCAAACCGTTATAGCCCTTGTCACCATTGATCCAGATCAGGAGTTTGGGGGCATCCGCAGCATGCGCCGGCAGGACGCCCGCAATTGCCGCCGCCAAACCCAGCAAAACCAGAGGCCGCATCATGCCGCCCCGTGCGCTGGTGGCACCGTGCGCTGGAAGGCATGACCCGCCGCATCAAACAGATAACAGCGGTCCGGCTCCACGCCCAGCTCCAGCGTATCACCGGCGTTTACCCGCACCACGCCGGTCAACTCACAGGTCAAATCGTCCTGCACGCCGGGGAAGGCGCAATACGCATGGGTGACGCTGCCCAGCGACTCCACAAAGGTCACCTTGGCGGTGAGCCGGTTGGCATAGGGCACGCGGGTGATGTGCTCGGGCCGGATGCCCAGCGTCACCTTGTCGCCAGGCTGGGCGGATGGCGCGCTGACCGCACAGTGGATCAGGGCACCGTCGTTCAGCCGCACGGTCACGTCGGTGGCATTAACCGCCACAAACTCGGCGGCGAGGAAGTTCATGCCGGGAGAACCAATAAAACCGGCGACAAACAGGTTGTCCGGGTGTTCGTACAGGTCCAGCGGTGAGCCCACCTGCTCGATCTTGCCGGCGGACAACACAACGATACGGTCGGCCAGCGTCATGGCCTCCACCTGGTCGTGGGTCACGTAAATCATCGTTGTCTTCAGGTCGGTGTGCAGCTTGGCAAATTCATAACGCATGCGCACACGCAGAGCCGTGTCGAGGTTGGACAGGGGCTCATCGAACAGGAACACCTCGGGCTTGCGCACGATGGCGCGGCCAATGGCTACCCGCTGGCGCTGGCCGCCCGACAGGTCCTTGGGTTTGCGGTCCAGCAGGTGTTCTATGCCCAGAATCTTGGCGGCCTGCTGCACCAAGCGGTCCACCTCATCCTTGGGCATTTTCTTCAGCTGCAGCCCAAACGCCATGTTGTCATACAAGTTCATGTGCGGGTACAGCGCGTACGACTGGAACACCATGGCAATGCCGCGCTCGGCCGGTGGCACGTCGTTAACCAGACGATCACCAATATGCAAGGTTCCACTGCTGATGTCTTCCAGGCCCGCGATCATGCGTAAGAGCGTGGATTTGCCACAGCCGGAGGGGCCGACAAACACGACAAACTCACCGTCACGGATGTGGAGGTCAACGCCTTGCAAGATCTTGGCGTCGCCAAACGACTTGCCCACACCCGATAACTTTACGTCCGCCACGTTGTACCTCCGTTCCGCAGCGCCCAGGCTGCGGTTTGCATTGATTCAAAAGCCCGGTCGACGCGACACAAGGACAGCACTGAGTATACTCAGCAAAAAGTAGTAATACAACAATCATAAAACTCTTATCTGTCGCGTTTCAATGGATTTATAACTCAATAAATCAAGGGTTTTCCCGTATGAAATGTATTATTACTACTTATTAATTAATTCAAACGGGATACACAACCGCACTTTTTAAGTCCCACGCTCCAGCCTGATCCATCCCACAGTCCATGACCGCAACCACCACACCCTCTTCGCGCCCAAAACCCCATGTAGTGGCTATCGCCTGGCCTTTGCTGGCCGAGCTGGTCTTGGGCTTTGGCGTGGGTTTTGTCGGCATGTGGCTGGTGTCCAAGGAATCGGACACGGCATCGGCAGCCTTTGGGCTGGCCAACCATGTACAAGGCGCCTTCTTTCTGCTGTTTCGCATCATCAGCATGGGCGTGGGTGTGGTCATCACACAAAACCTGGGAGCCGGCAACCGCCGCGATGCCGACCGCACGGCATTGGCCAGCCTGGGGGCCAGCACCTGGCTGGGCCTGGGCAGCGCACTGGTGCTGTTTGCCGCCACCGGCCCCTTGCTGACCGCGATGCAGGCCACGGCCGATGTACGCGCTCTGGCCGCACCCTACCTCCATGTGCTGGCCTTTGCGTTATTTCTGGACGCTTTCAACGCCAGCATGGCAGCCGTGATGCGTTCACACCTACACACACGCGAAACCATGCTGAACATACTGTCCATGCATGCCTTACACCTTGCGCTGTGTTTTCCACTGATGCGCGGTATGGGTTCGTTGGCGCCCATGGGTATGGTGGGTTTTGCGCTGGCCCTGACCATCAGCCGCGGCTCTGGCCTGGGCGTGCATCTGTGGCTGTGGCGCGAAGTGCTGGGGCTGCTGCCCAGTTGGCGCGACGCAATCGTGGTGCGATGGGACACCTTGCGCAGCTCCGTTGCCATTGGACTACCCGGCGCTGCGGAGGCGATTGCCTACCGCGTGGCCATGCTGGTATCGGTCACCATGGTCTCTGCCATGGGTACGGCAGAACTGGCCACGCAGGGTTATGCGATGCAGATCATGAATGTCATCGTGTTGTCCACCGTGGCGCTGGGCTTTGCCGGCGAAATTCTGGTCGGCCATCTGATAGGCGCGGGCGAATTACGTGCCGCCTGGAAGCTGGTGCGCAAGTGCCTGTTCTGGGGCCTGGGTATGGCGCTCGGGGTTGCCGTGCTGACCGCCGCCACGGCGCCGTGGACGTTGCGCTTATTCACGCATGACCCGGCCATCATCGCCCAAGCCACGACCTTGCTGTGGATCACCGTGCTGCTGGAGCCGGGCCGCACCTGCAACATCGTCATCATCACGGCGCTGCGGGCGGCCGGCGACGCACGTTTTCCGGTGCTGGCCGGGGCGGCCTCCATGGTGCTGGTCATGGGTTTTGGATCGTGGCTACTGGGCGTGTACTTCGGCCTGGGCCTGGTCGGCGTGTGGATTGCTTATGCGCTGGATGAGTGGGTGCGCGGCGGCATCATGGCGGCGCGCTGGTTCAGGCTGGGTTGGGTCAAACAGGCCGTAGCTTCACGCAGGCTGGTGAGTCGCCAGCCGGCATGACAGGCCGGTGTGTGTTTATTTGAACTGCAACTTTGCACCGTTTAATGGCACGGCCGTCAGGCTGTTCTTGGGCGAGCCGTCAATCAATTTATCGGAATAGGTCAGGTACAAAAGAACCTGCCGTTCTGGGTCTGCCATGCGCACAATGCGCAGCTTCTTGAACAAGATGGATCGGCTTTCACTGAACACCTCCTCACTCTTGGGTATGGGCACCGTGGAGGAGATGGGACCGACCTGTCGACAAGCAATGGACGACTCCGACTTTTCTGTGGCCAGACCCAGCGCTCCGGTCACGCCACCCGCCTTGGAACGGGACACGTAACAGGTAATACCTGCAACCTTAGGGTCATCAAAAGCCTCCACCACAATCTTGTGGTCCGGCCCAATGAGCTTGAAGGCCGTGTCCACCTCGCCAATTTTTTGCGCAATGGCGGTTGACGCAAGCGGTACGAACAAAGCGAGAGCGAGAACGTGGTGTAGTTTCATAGCGCTAATGTAGGGCCATTGGAGCGGCTTGCAAGAGGTCTGGTGCTGCAGCTTGCATCCATAAAATAGGGCGAATGAAACGCCTGCACCCACCCTCCCCTTTTTCGGCGTCAGCGCGCCAATGGCTTGTTCCCGCATTGCTGACCATGCTGGCAGGCTGCGTCTCCGGCCCGCCGGTGACAAGCACGACACAAACCCCATTGGCAGTCGGCTCTGCGTCAACACCTGCCGAATCCAGCAGGGTTGAACACGACCAAAGGTTTGCCCAATGGGTGATCGAATTCACTGCCAAGGCACGCGCAGCGGGCATAGACGATGCAACGCTGCAGGCTGCGTTCGAAAACGTCCGCTTCATCCCACGCGTCATCGAGCAGGACCAAGCGCAACCCGAGTTCACCCGCACTGTATGGGACTACCTCGACAGCGCGCTGTCGCCGCAACGCATCGCCCGTGGGCAAGAGAAACTGCGGCAACTGCGCTCCGCTGCAAATGTCGATGTGGATGCCATTGCATCGCGCTACGGCGTGCCGGCAGAAGTCCTCGTTGCGATCTGGGGCATGGAGAGCAGTTACGGCAGTTTCATGGGCGACATACCGACCATTGATGCCTTGGCGACGTTAGGTTTCGAAGGCCGGCGTGAGGAGTGGGCGCGCAGCCAGTTGATCGCGGCATTGAAGATCCTGCAGAACCGCGACATCGGTCGCGCACAGATGGTGGGTTCGTGGGCTGGCGCGATGGGTCATACGCAGTTCCTGCCATCGAGCTTTCTGGCCTATGCGGTCGATGCCGATGGTGACGGCCGGCGCGACATCTGGGGCAGCGTGGCCGATGTGATGGCATCGACCGCCAATTTCCTGGCGCGTAGCGGATGGCAGGCAGACCAACCCTGGGGGGTTGAGGTGCGCTTGCCACCGGGATTCGACTACGCGCGCGCCGACACCGACGTGCGCCAGTCCAGTGCCACGTGGGCAATGGAAGGCGTGCAAACCATGGACGGCGCTCCGCTGCCGGAGTTGGCCGACAGCTCGGTATTGCTTGCTGCGGGCGCGCGTGGACCGGCCTTTCTGGTTGGCCCCAACTTTCGCACCGTCCTGCGCTACAACAACTCGACCAGTTATGCACTTGCCGTGAGCCTGCTCGCGCAACGCTTCGCCAACGGCCCCTCCGTGCAAACAGCCTGGCCGCGTGATTTGCAGGCCATGACGCGCGCCCAGTTGCTGGCGCTGCAAACGGCGCTGAACACACGTGGCTTTGACAGCGGCACACCCGACGGCATGCTGGGCCCGGCCACGCAGCGCGGCATTCGCCGTTACCAGCGCAGCCAGGGACTGCCGGCGGACGGTTTTCCGACCCAAGATCTTCTGCAGCGTCTACAACGCCTGCCGTAACACATACATGAGCGTGGCACCGTCTGCTACGCTACTGCTTTCAGTGCACACCAGGAACACAGCATGCGCAGACTATTGATTTCTCTTGTGGCGCTGTGCAGCACGTTATTGGCGTCGTGTGGCGGTGGAGGAAGCGGACCAGTCGAAGTGGTTCAAATTGCATCGGTCACCCGATCCGTCCTGTTGCGGTGTTTGCAGGCGCCGTCCTCGTTGAATGAAGTACTGCTGGGTTGCCTGGCGGGAACGGTGTCAACCGGGCTGGATGCTTCTGGCAAGGCTTGTTCGGTGAGTTTTTCAGGCAGCTTGTTGCAGATCGCCAGCGCGGGCTACCAGGGCTCAACTCCGTACCAACGCAGCTCCGCTACCAGGGACACCGCGTATGTGTACGAGAGGTCCTATGACCCCAAGACCGGAGCCTTCAACTTCGCGGTGAGCGCCAGCAATGGTGGCGTGGCCTATTTTGGTTTCAGCTTCAGCAGCGACGCGACAAACGGCAGTGGCAGCGCAACCTTCGGGTTTGAGGTAGCGCCATCTGTACCGGGGGCTCCAAAAGTATCGGTCCAGTGCGCGGTGCAGATTTAGTCAGTTGACCCCCGTAGACCCACTGGCAGGCTTGATCTGCGCACTGCGCGTATTGCCATTGTTCACCGACCAGGGAATGACCGTGGCCTGGTCCAGGGGCTTGGCCTTGGTGAACAAGGCCTGCCAGAAAAAGCCGCTCTGGAAGGCAATCACCTCGAAGAGGATGTAGCTCTGCGAGCTGCTGCTCAGCCACAGGTTGTAAGTGGGGTAAAACACGATGGGCGACACCAGCAAGGGCAGGATGATGCGCTCCACCTGCACGGAGTCCAGGCCCTTGCCCATGTTGAACAAATCCCAGTAGTAGTTGGAGAACATGCCCAGCGTCATCCAGCAAGCCAGGTGCCACACAAACACGATGCCATGGTTGCGGGCCAGCAGGCTGATCCAGGGGGCAGAAGCTTCATCCGCGTTCACGATGAGGACCATGAACGTACCCGTGGTCAGGAACACCACGAAGTAGATGAACATCAGGATTTTGAGCGCTCTGGACATGGTTCCCCCGGTGTAATAGTTCGCGCTATCTTACCCGGGGTTACGGCGCTTTTTTCGTTTCAGGTGGGGGCCGAGGCTAGTGGTCTACCCCACCCACAAGGACACCCACAATCAGTTGGGGACAGAGCTTCGCTGCGCTACGGTCTGTCCCGCAAGAACATCCTTGATCAGTTGAGGACAGAGCTACGCTGCGCTTCGGTCTGTCCCGCAAGAACATCCTTGATCAGTTGAGGACAGAGCTACGCTGCGCTTCGGTCTGTCCCGCAAACTATTAGATTAGCGGCACGCCGGTCTTGGCCTGTACGTCTTCGCGGCTCACGCCAGGTGCCAGCTCAACAAGCTTGAGGCCCGCGGGTGTCACATCCATGACCGCCAGGTCGGTGATGATGCGGTCCACCACGCCCACACCGGTCAGTGGCAGGGTGCAGTTGGGCAAGATCTTCAGATCAATGGTGCCGTCTTTTTTCTTGGCCACATGCTCCATCAGCACGATGACACGTTTGACGCCTGCCACCAGGTCCATGGCGCCGCCCATGCCCTTGACCATCTTGCCGGGGATCATCCAGTTGGCCAGATCACCCTTTTCGCTGACCTGCATGGCACCCAGGATCGACAGGTTGATCTTCCCGCCGCGGATCATCGCAAAGCTGTCGTGGCTGCCAAAAATGGACGAACCTTTTTGGGTGGTCACGGTTTGTTTGCCGGCGTTGATCAGGTCAGCATCCACTTCGTCTTCCGTGGGGAATGGGCCAATGCCCAGCATGCCGTTCTCGGACTGCAACCAGACTTCCTTGTCGGCGGGTACAAAATTGGCCACCAGCGTGGGGATGCCAATACCCAGGTTCACATAAAAGCCGTCTTGCAATTCTTGTGCGGCACGCGCCGCCATTTGGTCTTGAGTCCAGGCCATGATCAAACACTCCTCACAGTACGTTTCTCGATGCGCTTCTCGGGATTGGGGTTGTGCACGATGCGGTGCACGTAGATGCCGGGCAGATGCACCTGATCCGGCACCATGTCGCCGGTTTCCACAATCTCTTCCACTTCCACGATGCAGACCTTGCCGGCCATGGCCGCGGCCGGGTTGAAGTTGCGTGCGGTCAGGCGAAACTGCAGGTTGCCCGACTTGTCGGCGCGGTGCGCCTTGACCACTGCCACGTCGGGCACCAGGGCGCGTTCCATGACATAGGTTTCGCCATCAAACTCGCGCAGCTCCTTGCCATCGGCCACGATGGTGCCCACACCGGTCTTGGTGAAGAAGGCGGGGATGCCGGCGCCACCGGCGCGCAGCTTCTCTGCCAGCGTGCCCTGGGGCGTGAACTCCAGCTGCAATTCGCCGGCCAGGTATTGGCGTTCGAACTCCTTGTTCTCACCCACATAGCTGGAAATCATTTTCTTGATCTGGCGCGTCTCCAGCAGCTTGCCCAGGCCAAAGCCGTCGACGCCTGCGTTGTTGGAGATGACCGTGAGGTCTTTCACGCCGCTGTCCTTCAGCGCCTCGATCAGCGCCTCCGGAATGCCGCACAGACCAAAACCGCCAACGGCCAGCAATTGGCCATCTTTGACGACACCATCAAGCGCTGCCGCAGCGCTGGGAAATATCTTGTTCATCGCACCCGTCTCCTGTGAAGAATCAATTGCCGTACGATACTACTTAACGATCTACGTAGTTCTTCGTAAAGTACAACCCTATGGACATTGACTACCGGCTGGCATTTGATTTGGCCCCCGTGGGCCTGGCACTCTCGCGCAACCGCACCATCATGGACTGCAACCAGCGCCTGTGCGATATGTTTGGCACCACGCACGAACGGCTGGTTGGCCAGTCATTCCAGGTACTGTACCCCAGCGTCGACGAGTTTGAGCGCACCGGTGTGCGCATCACGCCGATTTTGAACCGCGATGGCACGTACGCCGACGATCGCATCATGCGCCGTGTCGATGGCCGGTTCAAGGACGAGGTCTTTTGGTGCCACGTCACCGGACGTGCGCTGAACCGCGACGATCCGCACGAGGCCGGTATCTGGTGTTTTGAAGACCTGAGTGCGATACGCCCGGTCAAGGCCGAACTGACCGCCCGCGAGCGCGAAGTTGCCGCACATCTGATGCAGGGGTTGACCTCCAAACAGATTGGCAAGACGCTGGACATCAGCCACCGCACCGTTGAAATTTACCGTGCCCGGTTGATGCGCAAATACAAGTCTTCCACCACCGCGGATCTGGTGCATAAGCTGATGGCAGGCTGAAGAGGTACTAGCCGCTACGCGGGTTGCTGTCCCACCGCCGTTCAGGTATTTGTTTCTCGCAAGTTTTTTAACAACCCACTCTCCCCCAACCCCTCTCGCCCCGCCGGGCGAGAGGGGAGCCTTTAACAGCCGATTTTGGGTTTGCGCGCCGAATACGGAATACGGTCAGTGAGGTCGCGTTGCAGGTTTGCGCTCCACGGTTTCTAACCTGCGGTCGTAGGTACCTCGTGCTGCGCTGGCGCGGAGCCGCTGGCACGCGCAGCGGCCAGTGTTGGTACACCAGCGCCGTTTGCCGTTGACTACGACCGCCTCGCCAGCGATCTGGGTAAGTCCACCACGTACCGCGACGCAGCGCGCGTGATTCCGTATTCGGAGCACAAAAACAAAATCGGCTGTTAAAAAAAGCTCCCCTCGCCCGGCGGGGCGAGGGGTTGGGGGAGTGGGTTGTTGGTTGTCCGGGCATTTCTCCTGAAGGCACATAGTTCACCTTAGGGCAACCCAACCGTAACCCGTTTGTACCAAAACCCCACCGCGCGCAGGGTCTAGTTAAATCAAACGTTTGATTTAACTAGGCTAGAATCGCGCCCCTATGTCCAAGGCCGCCCCTCCACCCCCATCCCCCACAGCCAAAATACTGCGCAGCGATGGCCTTGAGGCGCGCAACCGCCTGCTGGATGCGGCACTGGCGCTGTTCGCGGAAAAGGGCTTTGCCAAGACCTCGACCCGCGAAATCGCGCTGGCCGCGCAGATCAACATCGCCTCCATCAGCTACTACTTTGGCGACAAGGCTGGCCTGTACAAGGCCGTGTTCACCGACCCTCGCGTTAATCCCCCGGTCCCCCCCGAGCACATCGACAACCCTGATCATCCATTCGAGTGGGCACTGGGCAACCTGATGCGCAGTTTTGTGGAGCCGCTCAAACAAGGCCATCTGATACAGCAGTGCATGAAGCTGCATTTGCGCGAAATGCTGGAGCCCACCGGCATCTGGCAGGAAGAAGTGGATGGCCACATCAAGCCCGCCCACGACGCGCTGGCCCGTGCCCTATGCCGCCAACTGGGCGTAGCCCAGCCGGACGACGAGATCCACCGGCTGGCCATGGCCATCAGCGGCCTGGGCGTGATGCTGCATATCTGCACCGACGTCACCAATGCCGTGCGCCCCTCCCTGATCGCGTCCCACGCCGCACTCGATGTTTATTGCGAGCGGCTGGTGGACTACGCCATGGCGCTGACCGCTGCCGAAGGAGTGCGCCGCGCCCTGCCGCCGCCCAGGCCTGCAGCCAAGACACCCAAGACCGCCGCATCTGCAAAACGACCTGTTCATCCACCATCGCTGTCACGACGTTCCAACCCAACAAAAACACCAACATGATGATGATTCCGCAATCCTTACGCAAACTCGGCACCCTGGCCGCCGCACTGGCGCTGTCTGCCTGCGCCAGTTTCATGCCGCCCACCCACGTGGACATGGTGGCGCCCAGCCAATGGCATGCACCGCTGCCGCACCAGGGCACCGTGGTGTCATTGACCCAGTGGTGGCAACAGCAGGGGGACCCGTTGTTGGCGGAACTGGTTGCCGCCGCGCAAGCGGTGAGCCCGTCGGTGTCGCAAGCGCTGGCGCGTGTAGAGGCCGCCCGTGCACAGCAGGCCGCCGCGCGCTCTGCGCTGGTACCCAACGTCAGTGCCCAGGCGTCGGGCAGCAGGGGCGTGAGCCAGCCAACCTTTCCGGTAGCCACAGCCCAGCAGGTCGGCCTGCAAGCGGCATGGGAAATTGATGTGGTGGGCGCCAACCGCGCGGTCAGCCGCGCCGCCCTGGCCAATGTAGAAGGCAGCCAGGCCCAATGGCATGACGCCCGTGTATCGGTGGCGGCCGAGGTGGCCAATCTGTATTACAGCCTCTCCAACTGCACGCGGCAGCTCGCGCTGGCACGGCGCGATGCGGCCTCGCGTCAAGAGACGGCACGGCTGACCGAAATCAACGCCAACGCCGGCTTTCTCGCACCGTCCTTCGCAGCCATGGCCCGGGCCAGCGCGGCGGACGGCAACAGCCGCCTGACGCAGCAAAGCGCGCTGTGTGAGCTGGACACCAAGGCGCTGGTGGCGCTGACCGCCGTTTCCGAACCAGACCTTAAGGCAAAACTGGCCGTAGCCCTCGTACAACCTGCGCAAGCCGCTCCTATTTCTGTAGCAAGCGTGCCCGCCCAAACGATTTCCCAGCGCCCCGACGTGTTTACCGCCGAGCGCGATGTGGTGGTCGCCAGTGCCCAGGTGGGCGCGGCCAAAGCCCAGCGCCTGCCACGCCTGACTCTGGCCGGTTCGATTGCGGGCATGCGCCTGACCACCAACGGTGTGGACCAGGAGGGCCCAACCTGGTCCTTTGGCCCACTGGCGGTCAGCCTGCCGATCTTTGACGGCGGCCAGCGGGTCGCGGCCGTCAAGTCGTCCGAGGCCAATTACCAAGCCGTGGTGGTGACCTACCAAGGCAAGGTACGCCAGGCGGTGCGCGAGGTGGAAGAGGCCTTGGTCAACCTGCACAGCACCGCAGCCCGCACCGACGACGCCAGGGTTTCCGCCCAAGGTTATGCCGAATCCTTGGCGGCCACGCAGTCCCGCTTCAGCCAAGGTCTGGCCAGTCTGGTGGAGTTGGAGGATGCACGGCGCAATGCGCTGGCCTCCGAGTCCGCCCAGCTCACCCTCAGCCTGGAGCGCAACCGTGCCTGGGTGGCGCTGTACCGCGCACTGGGCGGCGGCTTTGAGCCCGCTACGGTCACGAACTGATGGATGGCCCCACCCTTCCATCTTCGCCCAACTGACCTCCGATTACTTCCCATTCATTTATTGATGCGACGCGAGACCACGACCATGAACCTTCAGTCCAAACCATTTATGCGCACACTCCCCGTTAAACCCCTGACCCTGGGACTCATCGCCGCCAGCGTCATCACGCTCGCCGCCCTCGGCCTGTTTGTCGGCCGCAGCCACGCGGCGGACACGGCCAAACCCGCTACCGCCAAACCCGCACTCACCGTGTCCCTGACCCAACCCAAGAACAGCATGCTGGGCATCAAGCTGGCGGCCAATGGCGGTGTCGCCGCCTGGCAAGAAGCCAGTGTGGGTGCCGAAGCCAATGGCTTGCGCGTGGCCGAGTTACACGCCAATGTGGGCGACAGCGTCAAGCGCGGCCAGTTATTGGCCAGCTTCGCGGCTGACAGCGTACAGGCGGATGTGGCCCTGGCGCGCGCCGCCGTGGCCGAGGCACAAGCCAACGCTGCAGAATCCGCCGCCAATGCCGACCGTGCCCGCGCCGTACAAGGCAGCGGTGCCATCAGCGCCCAGCAGGTCAACCAGTACCTGACGCAAGAGCAAACCGGCAAGGCCCGCGTCGCATCGGCCAAGGCACAGCTCGATTCACAACTGCTGCGCCTGAAAAATACCCGACTGCTGGCACCCGATAACGGCGTCATTTCGGCCCGCATGGCCACCGTCGGTTCGGTGGTGGGGGCTGGTACCGAAATGTTCAAACTGATTCGCCAGAACCGCCTGGAGTGGCGCGGCGAGGTCACCTCCGCCGAGCTGGGCAGCATCATGCCCGGCACATCCGTGCTGGTGACCGCCCCCGGCGGCGCGCAGGTGAAGGGCAAGGTCCGTACCTTGGCACCCACGGTCGACGCCAACACCCGCAATGGTCTGGTCTATGTGGATCTGCTGGGCGATACAAAAGCCGCAGTGGCCGACTCCTCGAGCGGGAAGACTCTGGGCAAAACCGCCATGGCCAGCTTCAAGCCCGGCATGTATGCGCGGGGTGAATTCGAGTTGGGCAGCTCCGGCGCGCTAACCGTGCCACAAACCGCGGTGGTGGTGCGCGATGGCTTCAGCTATGTGTCGCGCGTGGGCACCGACAACCGCGTCAGCCAGATCAAGGTGCAGACCGGCCGCGTGGTCGGCGACCAGATTGAAATCAAGAATGGCGTCAAGACCGAAGACAAGCTGGTGGCCAGCGGTGGTGGCTTCCTCAGCGACGGTGACCTGGTCAAGGTGGTGGATGCCGCCCAGCCCAGTGCGTCTACACAAAATCCTGCTTTAGCCCCCGCAAAACCTGCTTCTACCGCTAGCAAATAAGGAGCAAAACATATGAATGTATCTGCCTGGTCCATTAAAAACCCGATACCGGCGGTCATGCTGTTTGTGCTGCTGACGCTGGCCGGCATCATGTCCTTCAACGCCATGAAGGTGCAGCAGTTCCCCGACCTGGAACTGCCCACCGTCACCGTGTCCGCCAGCCTGCCGGGCGCAGCACCCGCACAGTTGGAAACCGAAGTCGCACGCAAGATCGAAAACGCCATTGCGCCGTTGTCGGGCCTGAAAAACATCTACACCAATGTGCAAGACGGCAGCGTCACGGTGACCGCCGAGTTCCGCCTGGAAAAACCCACGCAAGAAGCGGTGGACGATGTGCGCAGCGCCGTGCAGCAGGTGCGCAGCGATTTGCCCAGTGATTTGCGCGACCCGATTGTCAGCAAGATGAACCTGTCGGGCGCGCCGATTCTGGCCTTCACGATTCGCTCCGCCCGCATGGACGACGAAGCCCTGAGCTGGTTTGTCGACAACACCATCTCACGCGCACTTTTGGGTGTGCGCGGCGTCGGCTCCGTTGCCCGCGTCGGCGGTGTGACGCGTGAGGTGCAGGTTGCGCTGGACCCGCTCAAGCTGCAAAGCCTGGGCGCCACCGCGGCCGATATCTCACGCCAGCTCAAGCAGGTGCAGACCGAAAGCGCTGGCGGCCGTGCCGACCTGGGCGGCTCCGAGCAGCCCATGCGCACGCTGGCCACCGTGGCCACCGTCGAAGAACTGTCCCGCCTGGAGTTGACACTCAGCAGCGGCAAACGTGTGCGCCTGGACGAGATTGCCAGCGTCAAGGACACCGTGGCAGAACAACGCAGTTTTGCAACCCTGAACGGCAAGTCGGTTGTTGGTTTTGAAATCACCCGGAGCAAGGGCGCCAGCGAAGTGGAAGTGGGCGCCGCCGTGCAGAAGGCGCTGGCCGATCTGAAGGCCGCACATCCGGATCTGGAACTGACCCAGGCCTTTGACTTCGTGACGCCGGTGCAGGAGGAGTTCGACGCCTCCATGGTCATGCTCTACGAAGGCGCCATTCTGGCGGTCATCGTGGTCTGGTTCTTCCTGCGCAGTTGGCGCGCCACGCTGGTGTCTGCCGTGGCGCTGCCGCTGTCGGCCATTCCCGCCTTTATCGGCATGCACTACATGGGTTTCACGACCAATGTGGTGACCCTGCTGGCGCTGTCGCTGGTCATCGGTATTCTGGTGGATGACGCGATTGTGGAAGTGGAAAACATCGAGCGCCACCTGCGCATGGGCAAGTCGCCCTACCAGGCCGCGATGGAAGCGGCCGACGAAATCGGCCTGGCCGTGATCGCCACGACCTTTGCGCTGATTGCCGTGTTCCTGCCCACCGCCTTCATGAGCGGCGTGGTCGGTAAATTCTTCAAACAGTTTGGCTGGACCGCCGTGTTCGCCGTGTTCGCCTCCCTGGTGGTAGCCCGTGTGCTGACACCGATGATGGCGGCCTACATCATGAAGCCGTCCACCCATGTGCACGAAGAACCGATGTGGATGCCGCTGTACCTGAAGATCACACGCTGGACGCTGCACCACCGCTGGATCACGATGTTTTCGGCCCTTGGCTTCTTCATCGGGTCTCTGTTTCTGGTGCCGCTGATACCCAGCGGTTTTATTCCACCGGACGACAACTCCCAGACCCAGGTCTACCTGGAGCTGCCCCCCGGAACCACACTGGCGCAGACCCGTGTGGCAGCCGAACTGGCGCGCACCATGATTGGCAAGGTGCCCCATGTGCAAAGCGTCTACACGACAGCCGGCGGCGGCACCGTGGGCTCGGACCCGTTTGCCGGCGGCGCCAGCACCGAGGTGCGCAAGGCCACCCTGACCGTGCTGCTGGACGAACGGGGCAAACGCCCCCGCAAACAGGTGATCGAGAGCGAAATGCGCACCGCGCTGGCGGACCTGCCCGGCGCCCGGTTCAAGGTCGGCCTGGGCGGTTCGGGTGAAAAATACATGCTGGCCCTGAAGGGCGAAGACCCTGTGGCCCTGACACTAGCCGCAGCGGCCGTGGAGAAAGACCTGCGCAAGATCCCCGGCCTGGGCAATATTTCATCGAGCGCCAGCCTGACGCGCGCCGAGGTGGCCATTCGCCCGGACTTCGCCAAGGCCGCCGAGTTGGGTGTAACCAGCGCGGCCATCTCGGAGACGCTGCGTGTCGCCACAATGGGTGACTACGAATCGGCATTGCCCAAGCTGAATTTGAGCCAGCGCCAGGTGCCCATCGTTGTCAAGCTGGCCACCGATGCGCGGCAAGACCTGGACCTGCTGGGTCGCCTGATGGTGCCCGGCGTCAAGGGCCCGGTCATGCTGAGCCAGGTTGCGACGTTTGAGATGTCGGGCGGCCCGGCCATGGTCAGCCGCCTGAACCGGGTGCGCAATGTCAACTTCGAGGTGGAGTTGTCGGGTGTGCCGCTGGGCGACGTCACCGCCGCCGTAGCCAAGCTGCCCAGCATCGTCAACCTGCCCGCCGGTGTGCAGCAGCTGGAGATTGGCGATGCCGAAGTACAGGGCGAAATGGCCGAGGGCTTTCTCGTGGCCATGCTGACCGGCTTACTGTGCATCTACATCGTGCTGGTGCTGCTGTTCAAGGACTTCCTGCACCCCTTTTCCGTGATACCGGCGGTGATCCTGTCGTTTGGTGGCGCCTTCATGGGCCTGCTGATCACCCAGAAGATGCTGTCCATGCCATCCATGATTGGCCTGGTCATGCTGATTGGCGTGTCGACGAAGAACTCGATTCTGCTGGTGGAGTACGCCATCATGGCGCGCCGCGAACACGGTTTGTCCCGCTTCGAGGCCCTGATGGACGCCTGCCACAAACGTGCCCGCCCCATCATCATGACAACCATCGCCATGGTGGCCGGCATGTTGCCGCTGGTGATAGGCCTTGGCAATGCCGACAACAGTTTCCGCGCGCCGATGGCGGCGGCGGTGATTGGCGGACTGATCACGTCCACCATCCTGAGCCTGCTGGTGACGCCGAGCTTCTTCTCCATCGTCGACGACATCGAGCACTTCATTGGCCGCGCCAAACGCAAGCTGATGCGGCAACAGGAAGCCGCGGTGTTGCCCGCCACCCCCGCGCCTGAAGTACCCTAGCGCTGCAAGTGCAGACGCCCTCGGCCGGTCACGGCACTTGGATCACCGGTGAGGTGATACCGGTGTGTGTTCCGGCCCAGGGGGCTGAAACTAAAGCTATCTATTTGATAGCTACTTGCGCATATTCCACGGGGGCTGGCGATCTATTTACTTCGGAGACATAGCGCCAACCACGTCATTGGCGGTGCGAAAGGCCTCGACCGCCGCAGGCACACCACAGTAGATCGTGGCGTGCAGCAGCACCTCCTGGATTTCTTCCACACTGGCGCCGTTGTTCAACGCGCCGCGCACATGGCCCTTGAGTTCATTCTGCTTGCCCAGCGCAGTCAGCATGGCCACCGTGACCAGGCTGCGTGTCTTCAGGTCCAGCCCCGGGCGCTGCCACACATCACCCCAAGCCGCGCGGGTGATGTGCTCCTGGATGGGCTGGGTAAAGGGCGTGGCGTTGGCAAAGGCTGCGGCGACGAAATCTTCGCCCATGACGGCCTTGCGGGTGGCCAGACCCTGGTCATAGGCGGATTGCGGTGCAGCGGTGTGTGTTGTGGGTTGTTGTTGTTGTTGTGTCATGCATGCTCCAGAGGAAAAAGCGCCATGGTAGCCAAAGCGCTGTGACAGCAAGTCGTTTAGACTGCAATAAACACCCATAGGGAGCCTGCTGTATGCCTGCGAAAGTGCCGGAGTCTGGTGCCCCGACGCCGGTCACGCTCGAAGAGAGACTGCGCCGCTGCGAAGAAACCCTGTCCAACACGCTGCAGTCGCAGGCGTCCGCCAGGATCGCGGTGCAGCAGAGCGAGGCGCGTTACCATACGCTGTACCAGTACGCGCCCGACGGCATTGTGATCGCCGATGCGCAGAGCAACTACCTCAATGCCAACACCAGCATGTGCCGCATGCTGGGTTACACCCTTGAGGAACTGGTGGGCCTGAATGCCTCCGACATTGTGGTGCCCGAGGAATTCCCGCACATCGCAATCGCGCTGAGTGAAATCCATGCGCACGCGGACTATTACCGCGAATGGAAATTCCGGCGCAAGGACGGCTCGATTTTCTCGGCAGAGGTCATCGCCACCACCATGCCCGACGGTACGTTGATGGGCATGATCCGTGACGTGACCGAGCGCAAGCGCACGGAGGATGCCTTGCGCGAATCCGCGCTGCACACACAAACGATTCTGGACAATATCGTTGACGGCGTGGTGACCTTTGACGCCCAAGGCGTGGTCGAGTCTTTCAACCACGCGGCCTGCGCGATGTTTGGCTATGCCGCGCAAGACATCATCGGACACAGCGCGGCCACGCTGATCCACGATTCTGATTCTCATTTTGAAGAAGAGTACCTGCGGCACCGCTTCAGTTCGAACCGGCTGGGCATCGCCAGCCTGTCCCGCGAGATCCAGGGCCGGCGCAAGGATGGTGAATTGTTTCCGATGCATCTTTCGGTGTCACGTATTTTCAGGAATGGACAAGCCCTTCTGATTGGCATCGCGCGGGATATCACACAGCAGCGCCAAGACGAAGAGGAGATTCGGCGCCTGGCCTTCTTCGATCCACTGACCAGCCTGCCCAACCGCCGCTTGCTGATGGACCGCCTGAAGCAGGCCATGGCCACATCGACCCGCACCGGTAAACACGGCGCGCTGATGTTTCTGGACCTGGACCACTTCAAGCAACTCAACGACACCCAGGGCCACGATGTCGGTGACCTGCTGCTGCAACAGACCGCCACGCGGCTGACAAGCTGCGTGCGCCATGAGGACAGCGTGGCCCGGCTGGGTGGCGACGAATTCGTAGTCTTGCTCGAAGCGCTGAGCACACAAAGCCATGAGGCCGCCACTCAGGCCGAGACCGTCGCCACCAAGTTGCTGGACGCATTCAAAACGCCGTACAGCCTGAACGGCTATGGCCACGAGGGCACAACCAGCATAGGCATCGTGGTGTTCATGGGCGACGATGAGAGCATGGACGATCTGCTCAAAAAGGCCGACCTCGCCATGTACCAGGGCAAGTCCGCCGGGCGCAACACCGCGCGCTTTTTTGACCCCGCCATGCAGGCCGCGGTGGCCGAGCATGACGCCCGCGAGAAAGACCTGCGCCGCGGCATATTGATGCGCGAGTTTGTCGTGCATTACCAGATACAGGTGAACGGTGAAGGCCAGACCATAGGCGCCGAGGCGCTGGTGCGCTGGAACCATGTACGCAAGGGTCTGGTCACGCCGGTACATTTCATCGCTCTGGCGGAGCAGACGGGGCTGATACTGACACTGGGTCAGCAGGTGCTGGAGACCGCGTGTGCGCAGTTGGTGGCATGGGCCAACCAGCCGGCACGTGCGCACTGGACGATGGCGGTGAATGTCAGCGCCCACCAGTTTGCGCAAAGCAGTTTCGTTGCCCAGGTGGCCCAGGCGCTGGCACAGTCCGGGGCCAACCCGCATTTGCTGAAACTGGAGTTGACCGAGAGCATTTTGGTGCACGACATCGAGGACGTCATCGTCAAGATGGGCGCGCTCAAGGCCATGGGCGTCGGCTTCTCGCTAGATGATTTCGGCACCGGTTATTCATCGCTGTCCTACCTGAAACGCCTGCCGCTGGACCAGTTGAAGATCGACCAGTCCTTTGTGCGCGACGTGTTGACCGACCCCAGCGACGCCATCATCGCCCGCACCATCCTGGCCCTGGGCCACAGCCTGGGCCTGACGGTGATTGCGGAGGGTGTGGAGACGGAAGGCCAACACGCGTTTCTGGCGGAGGCGGGCTGTGATGCGTTCCAGGGGTATTACTTTGGACGGCCTGGACCGGTGGAGGCCCTGGACTAGCTTGCTACAAAATCAGGAGCGGCATACGTAAATCCTACGAGGGCTGGAAGCGGATTTCATCAAAGGATTTGTGGCTGCAGAGTTTGGTGGCATACGGTGCCCACGGTTTCCTGTCCATAATGGACAACTAAACCGCACGCACAAGGATGAGGCCATGGGACATGCAGCACACCACCCCGTTTTCACCGCCACCGACTATCTGGCTTGGGAGGCAACGCAACCAGAACGCCATGAGTTTCTGGACGGCGAGGTGTTCGCCATGGCCGGTGCCGAGGACCGGCACGTGACCGTGGCAGGCAACATCTACATGGCCCTTCGCCAGCATCTTAGTGGTAGCCCATGCCGCACCTATATGAGCGATATGCGCCTGCATATTGCGGCCGCCAACGCCTACTTCTACCCCGACGTGATGGTCACCTGCAGTGCGCAGGACCTGGCCAGTTCCATGGTCAAGACCGAGCCCAAGTTGATCACTGAGGTACTGTCGCCAGGTACAGCCGCCTATGACCGAGGGCTGAAGTTCAGCCACTACCGCAGCCTGCCCAGCCTGGAGGAATACGTGTTGATTGACCTGGACGCACGCAGCACGGACTGCTATCGCAAGGGCGCCGACGGACTGTGGGTTTTGCACCCCTTTGCCCGGGATGAGCCGGTCACGCTGGCCAGCGTGGCGCTGGAGATCAGTGCGCAGCAGTTGTTTGCCGACGTATTGGAGGCAGCAGCAGACCAGCCATGACCACTCCCCCTGCCCGACCTCCACACCCTGCCTGCTGGCATCCAGGATGTGCGAGAGTAAATGCTGCAATATTAGGAGCAATTCACGCATAGGCGGCGAGGGCTAGAGGCACATTTCACCTTTAACTGCCAGCCCCGCAGCACTTGATATCGCAGGTGATATCAGATCGCTTTTTTTGAGGGTGTTCTATGGCTGCAGAATTTGGGGCCGGGGCCCGCACCTCATGGTGTCAAAGGCCCACAAATCGGTGCGGACCCCGGCCCCAAACTCTGCGGGTGACGGTGCGGGATTGCTAGGTGCGTGTGGAGTCAAGGTAGACGCAAAGTTGGCTGGCATAAACTAAACTGTTATGGCGACTCAAAAAACAAACTTCCGCGTATTGAAAAGAACAAGGCGTAGGCCTGAGGCTGGTGATATTTTTGCTTTTCAACTTGAACCACTTCCTGACAATTACCATTTTGGAAGGGTGGTTGCTACGGATACAACTTTGGGAAATTGCGACGCCGTAGTTCTTATATATATTTATCGAGCAACCTCTACCAATAAAGCCACGATCCCCGTCCTTAGTCCTTCGGACCTGCTTGTCCCGCCCATTGGCACAAACAACCTGGCGTGGACAAGAGGCTATTTCGAGGTGGTTGCATCGGTCACGAATGGACCCGATGATCTCTTGCAGCAACATTGCTTTCTGGATCCGGTGCATGGATTCGTTGACGCGTATGGAAGGCGGTTGCCCACTGCATTTGAACCGGTAGGCTTCTATGGCTTGAGCGGTCTCGGATCAATCGACATTAAAGTCAGCGAGGCGCTGGGGCTTCCGCCCGGAGGGCAAAGGATCGAAACATAAAATTGCGTCTACCTGGGTGTATTTGGATCTCCTTCGGTGCAGAAAATTGATCAATAGCATCGACAGTGCTCGAACGCCCAAACCGTATACCCAGGTCAGGCGCTCCTCTTAAGCTCAGATATCAAACCGATCCAGGTTCATCACCTTGGTCCAGGCGGCGATAAAATCCTTGACCAATTTCTCCTTGCCATCCGCACTGGCATAAACCTCGGCATAGGCGCGCAGCACCGAGTTGGAGCCGAAGACCAGATCGTTACGGGTGCCGGTGTACTTCACCGCACCGGTCTTGCGGTCCCTGCCTTCGAACACTTCACCCTCACCGTCCACGGCCTTCCACACCGTGCCCATGTCCAGCAGCTTGACAAAGAAGTCGTTGCTGAGCGCACCCACCTTGTCGGTGAACACACCGTGTTGGCCGCCGTCGGCATTGGCACCCAGCACGCGCAAGCCGCCGACCAGCGCGGTCAGCTCGGGTGCGGTCAGGGTTAACAACTGGGCCTTGTCGAGCAGCAGGGCTTCGGTAGAGGCGCTGACCTTGCCTTGTTTCTTGTAGTTGCGGAAGCCATCGGCCAGCGGTTCGAGCGCGGCAAAGGATTCCACATCGGTCTGCGCCTGCGTCGCATCGACGCGGCCCGGTGCAAACGGCACATCCATGCTCACACCCGCGGCCTTGGCCGCTTGCTCCACACCCACCACACCAGCCAGCACAATGACGTCGGCCAGAGATGCCTTGCCGGATGCCTTCTGGATGTCTTGCAGCTTGGCCAGTGCCTTCACTGCCGCCTTGTTGTAGGCCCAATCCTTCTGCGGAGCCAGCGCCAGGCGTGCGCCGTTGGCGCCACCGCGTTTGTCGCCACCGCGGAAGGTGGAGGCCGAGGCCCAGGCTACCGAGACCAACTCGCCCACGGACAGGCCCGACGCGGCGATCTTCGTCTTGAGGTCTGCAATATCCGCGGCCGTCGGATGAAGCGTGGCTGCAGGCAAGGGGTCTTGCCAGATCAGATCTTCCTTCGGTACTTCAGGCCCCAGGTAACGCGCCTTGGGACCCATGTCGCGGTGCGTCAGCTTGAACCAGGCGCGGGCAAAGGCTTCGGCGAAGGATTGCGGGTCGTCGTGGAAGCGTTTGGAAATCTCGCCGAACGCGGGGTCGAAACGCAGCGTCAAATCGGTGGTCAGCATCGTGGGCTTGTGCAGCAGACCCTTCACATGCGCATCGGGAATGATGTCCGGCCCGTTCTTGGCGACCCATTGCTTGGCACCGGCGGGCGAATGGGTCAGCTCCCATTCGAACTGGAACAAATTTTCAAAAAAGTTGTTGCTCCACTGCGCCGGCGTCGTGGTCCAGGTTACCTCCAGGCCACTGGACACGGTGTCTTTGCCGTGGCCGCCGCCATAACTGCTGTGCCAGCCCAGGCCTTGCGACTCGATGGCCCCGCCCTCGGGTTCCACGCCCTTGTGTGATTCGGGTGCAGCGCCATGCGCCTTGCCGAAGGTGTGGCCACCGGCGATCAGCGCGACGATTTCTTCATCATCCATGGCCATGCGGTAGAAGGTGGCGCGAATGTCCTTGGCGGCGGCCATGTAGTCGCCGCTGGCGTTGGGGCCTTCGGGGTTGACGTAGATCAGGCCCATGTGTGTGGCGCCCAGGCTGTTGACGAGTTCGCGGTCGCCTTCGAAGCGTTTGTCATCGGCCAGCCATTTGGTCTCGGCGCCCCAGCTCACATCCATATCGGGTTCCCACACGTCTTCGCGGCCACCGGCAAATCCAAAGGTGCGAAACCCCATGGACTCCAGCGCCACGTTGCCGGCCAGGATGAACAGATCGGCCCAGGAAATTTTCTGTCCGTACTTCTGCTTGATGGGCCACAGCAGGCGGCGCGACTTGTCGATGTTGACGTTGTCGGGCCAGGAGTTCAGCGGCGCAAAACGTTGCTGACCCCGCCCGCCACCGCCACGGCCATCGGTGGTGCGGTAGGTGCCGGCGCTGTGCCAGGCCATACGGACAAACTGCGGGCCGTAGTGGCCGAAGTCGGCCGGCCACCAGTCCTGTGAATCGGTCATCAGTTGGACCAGATCGGCCTTCAGCGCTGCGTAGTCCAGTGTCTTGAAGGCCTCCGCATAGTTGAAGGTTTCGCCCAGCGGGTTGGACTTGCTGGAATGCTGGTTCAACAAATCCACCGGCAACTGGTTCGGCCACCAGTCCTTGTTGGTGGTGCCAGCACCGCTGGCGTGGTGGAACGGGCATTTGGCTTCGGTTGACATGGGCTTATCTCCTTGGTGGTTGTGTGGGCGTGTGCTGGCCAGTTTAGGTTCTAAAAATCTATCGAACAAGCTTGATTTATTAATTGAATCTATAGCCATTCCCAATGACACCCCCTGCAGGGTCGCTGCCAATGGTGGTACACGGGCATGGAGGCGGCATCTATGACGATGGCGTGGCCTATGATTCCTGCACACATAACAAAGCCACGTGCTGTGGCCAGGAGATACACACACCATGACGAGTACCCCGCGCTACCCCCTGCCCGACCTCAACACCCTGCCCGAGGACATACGCGCCAAGATTCTGGAGGTGCAAGAGAAATCCGGCTTTGTGCCGAATGTTTTTTTTGCCTTTGCCCGCCGCCCGGCCGAGTGGCGCGCCTTTTTTGCCTACCACGATGCGCTGATGCTGCGCGCCGAGAGCAGCCTGACCAAGGGTGATCGCGAGATGATCATCACAACCACCAGCGCCGCCAACCACTGCCTGTATTGCGTCGTGGCGCACGGGGCGATCCTGCGCATCTATGAGAAGAAACCGCTGGTGGCGGACCAGGTGGCCACCAACTACCGCAAGGCCGACATCACGCCGCGCCAACGCGCCATGCTGGACTTTGCGATGAAGGTCTGCCTGCACTCGGATACCGTGCAAGACGCTGACTTTGTTGCACTGCACGCCCACGGTTTTGATGACGAAGACATCTGGGACATCGCCGGCATCACCGCTTTCTTCGGCCTGTCCAACCGCATGGCCAATGTGACCAGCATGATGCCCAACCCCGAGTTTTATCTGCTGGGCCGCGTGCCCAAGCAAAAGTAGCGGGTCAGCATCCGACAACCGAGAACGTCTATTGGAAGCCGCGTTACTGTTGTTCCGCGGCCATGGTTACCACGGCGTGGGTATCAACGACATCCTGAAGAGCGCCAGCCTGCCCAAGGGCAGCCTGTACCACCACAGCCGAGCATTTTTTCGGAATGTGCCGATAGCCCTCGTGGAACCTCGGTTTTATGCTACAAAAATAATAGCAAATTACATCACGTAAGCGCCTATTGGTGTAGCAACCAGTGGCGAAAAAAGGCACTCTTCCTTAGCAGCCCTGAGCGCTTGCCGATTTCTCCAGGCTGCTGCGCCGCTGCCTCAGGGACTCCATGACCTGCATGCTACCGCCATGCCGCTCCAGGCTGGTAATGGATTCCCGCTGCTGCTTGAAATAGTCGCATTTGTTGTAGCTTGAGCTTGTGGCGGCCTTGGACGGAGTGTTATCCCGCGCTGCCTCGGGGGTGTAGCTGCCGCCGCCTTGGGCACTGAATGGGGCAATGGAGTCCCTGTCCCGCTGGCAGTTGGCCTGGTTGGTGTCGCGCGCATCCGCCCCGCGCTTGATGCAATACGGGTCAGCCGCCGGCTTGGACGTGCTGGCCGACGGCGCCTCGCCCGCGCTGGAACGCAGCACCTTTTCGGTTACCCCTGCATCGCAGGGCCGGTCTTGGTAGACGCTGCCGCACCGGTACATTTTCTGGGCACTGGCCCCCGAAGAAGCGGTGATCAACAACACGGACACCGCCAACATGGCAACTGATTTCATAGATTTCTTCCCGATATGGTCACTGTTATAGCGGCTGAACTATATCCTCGCGGCGGCAGTCACCGTAGCCACATGTTTCTACAATCCCGGCATGGCCATCCCGCAAACCTTCATCCAGGAACTCATCGCCCGTGCCGATGTGGTGGAGATCGTAGGCCGCTACGTGCAGCTCAAGAAGGGGGGCGCCAACTTCATGGGCCTGTGCCCCTTCCATGGCGAGAAGTCGCCATCTTTCTCGGTCAGCCCGGCCAAACAGTTCTACCACTGCTTTGGCTGCGGCAAGAACGGCAATGCAATCAGCTTCCTGATGGACCACGCCGGCATGACCTTCATCGAGGCAGTGAAGGATCTGGCCCAGCAATACGGCATGCAAATCCCGGAGGATGAGGCCTCACCCGAGGACCGCGCCCGCGCCCAGGAACAGAAACAAAAGCAAAACACGCTGACCGATGTGCTGGAAAAGGCCGGCGAAGCCTACCGCCGCGCGCTGAAAGATTCACCCCGGGCCGTTGCCTACTTCAAGGGCCGCGGACTGTCCGGCGAGGTCGCCAAGCAGTTCGGCCTGGGTTATGCGCCCGAAGGCTGGCGCGGCCTGGCCAGTGTCTTCCCGCACTATGACGATCCGCTGCTGGTGGAAAGCGGCTTAGTCATCAGCAACACCGAGGAAGGTGGCAACGAAGAGAAGCGTTATGACCGTTTCCGCGACCGGGTCATGTTCCCGATCCGCAATATCAAGGGCGAATGCATCGGCTTTGGCGGGCGCGTGCTGGGCGATGACAAGCCCAAGTACCTGAACTCTCCCGAAACCCCGGTCTTCAGCAAGGGCCGCGAGTTATATGGCCTGTTCGAGGCCCGCAACGCCTTGCGCGAATATGGCTACGTACTGGTCACCGAAGGTTATATGGACGTGGTGGCACTGGCGCAACTGGGCTTTCCCAACGCCGTGGCCACGCTGGGCACGGCCTGCACGGCCGACCATGTGCACAAGTTGTTCCGCTTTACCGACGCCGTGGTGTTCAGCTTTGACGGCGACTCAGCCGGCAAGCGTGCCGCACGCAAGGCGCTGGACGCCGCCCTGCCCTATGCCACCGATGTGCGTTCCATCAAGTTCTTGTTCTTGCCGGATGAACACGACCCCGACAGCTTTATCCGCGCCAATGGCCAGGACGAGTTTGCCCGTTATGTGTCAGAGGCCACGCCGCTGAGCCGCTTCCTGGTGGAGGCGGCGCGCGAGGGCTGCGACCTGAATACGGCGGAGGGCCGCGCCCACATGTCCAGCAATGCCAAGCCCCTGTGGGGCCTGCTGCCCGACGGCGCCCTCAAGCTGCAGTTGCTCAGCGAACTGGCAGTGCAGGTGCAACTGCCCAGCCAGGAACTGGGCGCCTTGTGGGCAACAGCCAGTAACAGCAGCACGCACCACACCAAAGCCCCGTCCGCCGCGCGCCAGACCAGTGCCAGCGATTGGCAACCGGATGACCACGATGAGCAGAGCCCCAGCGCTACCTGGGGTCACCCACTGGACGGCGACAGTCCCACCATCGGCAAGAACAAGGGCAAGTGGGAGGGCAAGAGCGATTGGAAAAGCAAGGGGGATTGGAAAGGCAAAGGCAAGTGGGACCGCGACCGCCCCGTTCGTCCGCCGCTGCGTGGCCCCCTGGCCAGCCGCGCCGACCACGCCACACGTATCCTTCTGGGCCATAGCGAACTCTGGGACACGTTATCCAACGAAGACCACGCCCTGTTGTGCGAACTACCCGCCCCCCATGGAAACCTTATCGCCTGGCTGGAGGCCCAGTTGCATGAGCATGGCCCACTGGCCTGGGGTGCGCTGCGCGATGAGTTGAAAGACCAGGTCGCACAAGAGCTGGCGCTGCGGCTGATGTCCGACCCGACCGTGGCCACTGGTGCGGCGGGTGAAGCAGTTGGCGACTCCGGAGTGGAGCTGCGCGACCTGCTCAACCGCATGCTGGTCGAACGCATCAAGGAACAGGAGACGCTGGCCATCGCCGCTGCCGGTGCCGACCCTGCCGCATTGGCACGCTACCGCGAACTGCATGCCCGCCGCCTGCAACTGGAATTGGCGACGCGCCCAGCGGCTTGAACGTCTGAACCCCAAAAGGGCGGTCGGCGCCCCTTTGATTTTCAGCGGCTCGCCAACATCTCTGGACATAACGCATTTCCACGCTATACTACTAGGTTGTTTCGGCAAGAGCGACAGCAGCACCTCCGGGCCAGGCCAAGCGTTGACAAGATCACAACCGGCCACCTTACCGCAAGGACTGCACTCCAAATGTTCGCCCTGACATCTTGCCTATAGGAATTCTTTTCCTGCCATGCCAGCTGCGCCCGCCCCTGTAGCGGTGTAGACGGCACCCGCTCTGTTCGCCTGTTTTTTTGATGATCTGAGGTTTTCGCATGCCTGCTCAAAAATCTGTCAAAGCTGTTCAGTCTCCGACCAAGTCCGATAAGAAAGCCATTCCCGTGCCCGCATCCAAGCCCCCCGTTCCCAAGTCGAAGGCCCAGCTCTTGAAAGATGCCGCAGACGCCCTGCTCAATGCCGGCGCGGCAGCCAAGAAGAAACCTGGCCGCCCGCCCAAGGCCGCGACAGCAGAGTCCGATGCCCCTCCCAAGACCGGCGCCAAGCGCGGCCGCAAGCCCAAGGCAGCGGCGGAATCCTCGGGCGACGACATGGACATGTCGGACATTGAGGCTGATCTGGTTGGCGAACCCGAAGCGGTTGCCGCCACCGGCGAAAAGGTCAAGCCTCTGCGCATGAAGATCAGCAAGGCGAAGGAACGCGCCTTGATGAAGGAATTCGGCCTGGACGAGACCGTGCTGTCCGAAGAAGACATCGCCAAGCGCCGCCAGCGCCTCAAGGCCCTGATCACGCTGGGCAAGACCCGCGGTTACCTGACACACGGCGAAATCTCGGATCACCTGCCCGACAAGCTGGTCGACGCGGAAACGCTGGAAGTGGTGATCTCCATGTTGAACGACATGGGCGTGGCGGTATACGAACAAACCCCGGATGCCGAGACCCTGTTGCTGAACAACAATGTGTCCACGGCAGCAACGCCGGAAGAAGCCGAAGAAGAAGCCGAAGCCGCACTGTCCACCGTGGACAGCGAATTCGGCCGCACCACCGACCCCGTGCGCATGTACATGCGCGAAATGGGCACGGTTGAGTTGCTGACCCGCGAAGGCGAAATTGAAATCGCCAAGCGCATCGAAGGCGGCCTGATGGCCATGATGGAGGCGATCAGTGCATCACCCGCCACCATTGCCGAAATCCTGCGCCTGGGTGAAGACATCCGCGAAGGCAAGGTTGTCATCACCACTATCGTCGACGGCTTCTCCAACCCCAACGAGGCCGACGATTACGTGGCCGAAGAAGATTTTGACGAGTTCGACGCCGATGATGACGACGATGGCAAGGGCGGCTCCAAGGCGTTGACCAAGAAGCTCGAAGAGCTGAAGAAAGAAGCCCTGTCCCGCTTCGACCGCCTGCGCGAACTGTTCGAAAAAGTGCACAAGGTCTACGACAAGGAAGGCTACGGCACACCGCATTACGTCACGGCGCAAAAAGGCCTGAGCGAAGAGCTGATGTCCATCCGTTTCACCGCCAAGGCGATCGAGAAGTTGTGCGACATGGTGCGTGGTCAGGTCGATGACATCCGCAAGAAAGAGCGCGAACTGCGCCGCATCATTGTGGACAAATGCGGCTACCCGCAGGAAAACTTCATTGCCGATTTCAGCGGCCGCGACAAGAACGGCGCCAAGGTGCCTTCGCAATTGCTGAACCTGAAGTGGATCGAGAAGCAGGCCGCCGCCGGCAAGTCGTGGAGCGCCGTCATGGGCCGCAACGTCCCGCCCGTGCAGGACCTGCAACAAAAACTGACCGACCTGCAAGCCAAGGTCGTGGTGCCGCTGGACCAGTTGAAGGACATCAACAAGCGCATGAACGCCGGCGAATACGCGTCACGTGCCGCCAAGAAGGAAATGATCGAGGCCAACTTGCGCCTGGTGATCTCCATCGCCAAGAAGTACACCAACCGCGGCCTGCAGTTCCTGGATCTGATCCAGGAAGGCAACATCGGTTTGATGAAGGCCGTGGACAAGTTCGAATACCGCCGCGGCTACAAGTTCTCGACCTACGCCACCTGGTGGATTCGCCAGGCCATCACCCGCTCCATTGCGGACCAGGCGCGCACCATCCGTATCCCGGTGCATATGATCGAAACCATCAACAAGATGAACCGCATCAGCCGCCAGCATCTGCAGGAGTTCGGTTTTGAGCCCGATGCTTCGGTATTGGCCGAGCGCATGGAGATTCCGGAAGACAAGATCCGCAAGATCATGAAGATCGCCAAAGAGCCGATCTCGATGGAAACACCGATTGGTGACGATGACGACAGTCACCTGGGCGACTTCATCGAAGACGCGGCCAACACCGCGCCCATGGAAGCCGCGATGCAGGCCGGCCTGCGCGATGTCGTCAAGGACATCCTGGACAGCCTGACGCCGCGCGAGGCCAAGGTGCTGCGCATGCGTTTTGGTATCGAAATGACCAGCGACCACACCTTGGAAGAAGTCGGCAAACAGTTTGACGTGACACGTGAGCGTATACGCCAGATTGAAGCCAAGGCCTTGCGAAAACTCAAGCACCCCAGCCGCTCTGACAAGCTGCGCAGCTTTACCGACAACCTGTGACCCCCACGCTCCGCCGCTACGCGGGTCGCTGCCCCCCAGGGGGGCTAAATCCGCTTGGGGCGGCCCGGCGCGGATTTGTGGCCCCCACGCCATGGCAATAGAAGCCACCTACAAGTTGGCCGGGGTCATGGGCTGGCCGGTGGCGCATTCGCGCTCACCGGTCATCCACAACCACTGGATTGCGGAGCATGGGCTGCACGGTGCCTATGTGCTACTGCCGGTACGGCCGGAGCAGCTCGAAACCGCGCTACGCAGCCTACCCATACTGGGTTTTGCCGGCTGCAACCTGACGATCCCGCATAAGGTGGCCGCCCTCTCGATGGTGGACCGGGTCGATCCGCTGGCCCGGCGCATAGGCGCCGTCAACACCATCGTGGTCGAAAAGGATGGCTCTTTGACGGGCCGCAACACCGACGGCTTTGGTTATATCCAAAGCCTGCTGGACGCTCAAGCCGCTTGGCGAGCCGACACGGGACCCGCCCTTGTGGTGGGTGCCGGTGGCGCAGCCCGAGCCGTCATCGTCGGCTTGATCGACAGTGGCGCGACCGAGGTTCGCCTGACCAATAGAAGCTGCGCCAAGGCGCACGACATGGCGCAGGAATTCGGAAACGCCGTGCAAGCCATCCCTTGGGAGGACCGGCATGACGCGCTTGCGGGCGCTGCCTTGCTGGTCAACACCACCAACCAAGGCATGCATGGTGAGGCGGCACTGGACTTGCGCCTGGACCAATTACCGGTTCAAGCCCTGGTGTCAGACATCATCTATGTGCCCATGGAGACGCCCTTGCTGGCCGCTGCACGGTTACGGGGCCATGTGACGGTGAATGGGCTTGGCATGTTGCTCAACCAGGCACGCCCTGCATTCGAGGCCTGGTTTGGTGTGATGCCGGAGATATCTCCTGCCTTGCTGCAGAAGGTGCACGCAACTTTTTAAGAGGGGGCTGTTTCACCGCCGGGCCGCCCCAAGGTGAAACGCACCCCCTTGGGGGGAGAGAGCCACACGAAGTGGGCGACCGTGGGGGCTATGTTTACCTTGGGGCGGCCCGGCGGTGAAACCATCGCCCCCAACGTGATCTAACCTGGAGACTTCGAGGAGCGCTCCAGCACGAAGCCGAATGCGAACTCCAGCACTTCTTCCATGGACAGCTCGATGGCGTGGCGTTCCTGCTCGGTCAGGTAAAACATCAGGTCCACGTCATGGCGCACGTAACGCGCGGGTAGTCTGTTGAGCGCCACGCAGGCCACATCACCCAACATATCATTGGAGAAATCCGGATGCGCGTCAGCGCGGCGGGCCACCTCCTCGAAGACGAGGCGTTCGTAATAATTGTGGACCTGCTCAAAATTAAACACCATGAAAACCTCCAAATTGCTTCACGCAGAAAGCCTCGCCGGGCGCAACCTTAGCACCTCCTCACGCCACTGACAAGCGACAGACCACGTATTTACCGCGTACACTGCCAGCTATGAAACTTGTAGCATGGAGAAAACTGCGATATAGTTTCACCTGATTAAATAGGCCGGGTACAAAATTGCAATGGCGGCCAGTGTGGCCGAGCAATGGCCTGGCAAAGAAACCGAATCGAGGAGAGGTAAGTTAATGAGTGCAAAAGAATCGGTCGCCATCGGCCAACTGCTGAGTCTGCTGGAATCACGTTATGCGATGCGCGTGTTGTGGGCCCTGCGCGACGGACATGCACAGACTTTCAGGCTGCTGCAAGACAGTGTGGGTGGCATCACCCCCAATACGCTGAACACCCGCATCAAAGAATTGCGTGAAGCCGGGCTGATGACGCATGGCAGTGACGGGTATTCCGTGACCAATCTGGGCGCCGATCTGCTCAAACGCCTGGGCGATTTGCAGGCCTTTGCCGGCAAGTGGTCAGCCAGCCAGGCCAAAAAAGTGACCTGAGTTTTGCCGGGTCCGGGCCGGCAGGTCCGCACAAAAGACGACAGGTTTAGCCTGTCTTTTTTTTGTCTGCGGCATAATTCAGGGCTTTGCCAAATGGAATCGGGAGCATAACGCCCCGGTCCACGCCCCATGGCGTGCCATGGCGCACCCCACTCACCAAAGGATTTTTCATGATCACCACCGCTACCGGCCTGCAATACGAAGACACCACCGAAGGCGACGGCGCCGTTGCCACCAAGGGCAATAGCGTGACCGTGCACTACACCGGCTGGCTGTACACCAATGGTGTCCAGGGCGCCAAGTTCGACTCCAGCAAGGACCGCAACGACCCCTTCGTCTTCAGTCTGGGCGCCGGCATGGTCATTCGCGGCTGGGACGAAGGCGTGGCAGGCATGAAGGTGGGCGGAGCACGCACGCTGATCATTCCAGCCGACCTGGGCTACGGCGCACGCGGCGCTGGCGGCGTGATCCCCCCCAATGCCACACTGAAATTCGACGTTGAATTGCTGGGTACCTCGGCCTGAGTCCAGGTTGTTCGCAGCACAAAGAGGGCTAAGCGCCCTCTTGAATTGCGCTGCCGGAGCCCCATAACTAGGCTCATCCAACCATTCAACAACCCGTCAAACCTACACCCTACTTGCATGTCTGACACGCCAAACACTCCCCAACCCGACCCATCCGAAGCCAGCTTCCAAAGCACCGAAGGCATGTTTGCGTCCCAGGCCACACCCGAGCCCGATATCTTGGCGCAGGTGCAGGCGGAATTGGCAACCCTGCAGGCCAAGACTGGTGATCTGGCCGATCAGTACCTGCGCGCCAAGGCCGATGCAGAGAATTCGCGTCGCCGCGCAGAAGACGAAATCTCCAAGGCCCGCAAGTTCGCCGTCGAGAGTTTTGCCGAAAGCTTGCTGCCGGTAGCCGACAGCCTGGAAGCCGGCCTGATCATCAAGGACGCCACGATCGAGCAGATCCGCGAGGGCGCGCAGGCCACGCTGCGCCAGCTGATCGCCGCACTGGAGCGCAACAAGGTTATGGCCATCGCACCGACGGCCGGCACAAAATTTGATCCGCATCAACACCAGGCCATCAGCGTGGTGCCGTCGGAACAGGAAGCCAATACCGTCGTCAGCCTGCTGCAAAAGGGTTATTCGATTGCGGACCGCGTTTTGCGCCCCGCCCTGGTCACCGTTTCGGCTCCCAAGTAGCTGAACCGGCTCGACCAAACAGCAAACCGTCACTTGAAATCCGTAAAACCGGCGTCAAGTTACCAGCATCTGAATTTTTAATCGCATTAATTTGTGGGGCAGGCCTTCAGCTCTGTCTCCAACTGACTAGGAGAAAAACATGGGAAGAATCATCGGTATTGACTTGGGTACGACCAATTCGTGCGTCGCCATCATGGAGGGCAACACCCCCAAGGTGATCGAAAACGCCGAGGGCGCGCGCACCACGCCGTCCATCATCGCCTACCAGGAAGACGGCGAAGTGCTGGTCGGTGCGTCCGCCAAGCGCCAGTCGGTGACCAATCCCAAGAACACGCTGTACGCTGTCAAGCGCCTGATCGGTCGCAAGTTTGCCGAGAAGGAAGTGCAAAAGGACATCGACCTAATGCCTTACAAGATTGCCGCTGCCGACAACGGCGACGCCTGGGTCGAAGTGCGCGGCAACCGCATGGCTCCCCAACAAGTTAGTGCTGACATTCTTCGCAAGATGAAGAAGACCGCCGAAGACTACCTCGGCGAAGAAGTGACCGACGCCGTGATCACGGTGCCCGCCTACTTCAACGATGCACAGCGCCAGGCCACCAAGGACGCAGGCCGCATCGCAGGTCTGGATGTCAAGCGCATCATCAACGAACCCACCGCTGCGGCCCTGGCCTTTGGCCTGGACAAGAATGAAAAGGGCGACCGCAAGATCGCCGTGTATGACTTGGGCGGCGGTACCTTCGACATCTCCATCATCGAAATCGCCGATGTGGATGGCGAGAAACAATTCGAAGTCTTGTCCACCAATGGCGACACCTTCCTGGGTGGTGAAGACTTTGACCAAAAAATCATCGACTTCATCATTACCGAGTTCAAAAAGGAACAAGGCGTGGACTTGGCCAAGGACGTGCTGGCCCTGCAACGCCTGAAGGAAGCCGCTGAAAAGGCCAAGATCGAGCTCTCCAGCAGCGCGCAGACCGACATCAACCTGCCCTACGTGACGGCCGATGCTTCGGGGCCCAAACACCTGAACATCAAGCTGACCCGCGCCAAGCTGGAAAGCCTGGTCGAAGAACTGATCGAACGCACCATCGCCCCTTGCCGCACCGCCATCAAGGATGCCGGTGTCAAGGTTTCCGACATCCATGACGTGATTCTGGTTGGCGGCATGACACGTATGCCCAAGGTGCAGGAAAAGGTCAAAGAACTGTTCGGCAAAGAGCCGCGCAAGGACGTGAACCCCGACGAAGCCGTGGCTGTGGGCGCCGCCATCCAGGGCCAGGTCTTGGCCGGCGACCGCAAGGACGTGCTGTTGCTGGACGTGACACCCCTGTCATTGGGCATCGAGACCATGGGCGGCGTGATGACCAAAATGATCACCAAGAACACGACCATCCCGACCAAGTTTGCACAGACTTTCTCGACGGCCGAAGACAACCAGCCCGCCGTGACCATCAAGGTGTTCCAGGGTGAACGCGATATCGCCGTCGGCAACAAGATGCTGGGCGAGTTCAACCTCGAAGGCATTCCACCGGCAGCCCGCGGCACACCGCAGATTGAAGTGTCGTTCGACATCGACGCCAACGGCATCCTGCACGTCGGCGCCAAGGACAAGGGCACCGGCAAGGAAAACAAGATTACCATCAAGGCCAACTCCGGCTTGTCTGAGGCTGAAATCCAGCAGATGGTGAAGGACGCCGAGCTGAACGCCGCGGACGACAAGAAGAAGGTGGAACTGGTTCAATCCAAGAACCAGGCCGACTCCAGCGTGCACAGCGTGCGCAAGAGCCTGACCGAATACGGCGACAAGCTCGACGCTGGTGAAAAGGAAAAGATCGAAGCGGCCATCAAGGACCTGGAAGAAGCCATCAAGGGCGACGACAAGGCCGCGATTGACGAAAAGAACACGGCTTTGATGTCGGCCAGCCAGAAGCTGGGCGAGAAAATGTACGCCGACATGCAGGCCAAGCAAGGCGCCGAAGGTGAGCAGCAGCCTGCGGGCGGCGAGCAGGCCCATGCCGGCGGCGGTGCATCATCGGCACATGCCGCGGATGACAACGTGGTGGACGCCGAAGTCAAGGAAGTCAAGAAGGGCTAAACCGCACGCATTGCGTGCGGATTTGGCGCGCCGCGCCCGAAGGATTCTCCAAGAATCGTCGGCGCGGCGTTTTGCATCAAGTTTGCGCAACGATTTAGAGACCAACACTGTCTGGCAACCATGGCTACTAAAAGAGACTTTTACGAAATTCTGGGTGTCCCCAAAAACGCCTCGGACGAGGACATCAAGAAGGCTTATCGCAAGCTGGCGATGAAGCACCACCCGGACCGCAACCAGGGCGACCCCGGCAAGGTGGCCGAGGACAAGTTCAAGGAAGCCAAAGAAGCCTACGAAATGCTGTCGGACCCGCAGAAACGCGCGGCCTACGACCAGCATGGCCA
>JAZKIR010000061.1:0-70981 GCA_040384785.1 Pseudomonadota bacterium | reverse complement strand
CACGGTGGAGGCCTGACTTAAACCAAACAGCCTCCATGAATTCCGGGGCGGTTCAACATGACTCCCCCGGTTGCGCTGAAGAATTCCTGCACTTTTGGAGGTTACTGAAAATGATCAACAAATGGTCTGCCTGACCAAGGCCAGCAAAAGCGACTGGGGTTGAAACAACCATCAGGACACAGGACAAACCGTTGCAAAGCGCTCCAAGAGTTCGGGAGATTTGACGGTTCGCTGACTCAGTTCAACGGCTCCGTAAACAGCTCCAAGCTCTGTGTTCATAGCCTGGGTGTCGATAGAGCGAATCCAAACAAGCGGGGTAGATGGATCAGACATCAAACTTTGAGCTTCGACTTGGGCCTCTTCAATGGCGCTTTCAAAAGCAACCGTTGAAGGGAATTCGAGCCGAGTGACATCGCTTTGTCCGTTCAGAGAGGTCACAAGCGCGTGGGCCTCGCGGCTTCCGTCGGGCAGTAATCCGACCACGACGGCCATACCCCTCATACCCAAAGAGAACGGGCGGAGAACATAACTGAATAAAACATCGCTCATGGATCAAGGCTATTTCATGCGGGTTTAAAATCAATCATTCAAAAGTCGTGGTGCTTGCAGGCTTACAGATCAACGTGTTAGCAGTCTGATCTCACAGCACCACCACCTTCGCCCCCAATCGATACCCCACCCCCCGCACTGCGCGCACCAAGTCCTTGTGTGCTGTGGCATTGAGCTTGAGCCGCAGCCGGCTGATGAGCACCGTCATGTGCTCCCGCTTGGAGGGGTAAACGTCATCCCGGTAAAGCTGGTGCAGCAAGTAGTCGGTGTCCAACTGGCGCTCTGGCGCCATCGCCAGCAACCTGAGCAATTGCGTTTCTTTCGAGCTGAGCTGAATGCCGGCGCCTCCGGGCAGACGCAGACAGTGGGCGGTCTGGTCCAGTACCAAGGCTGAATCTGCACCCGGCTGAGGTACCAGCCTCCGCGCCAGGTTTTGAATTACCGACTCCAGTTCCTCCACATTCGTTGGTTTGGTCAGGTACACATCGGCCCCGCTGGCGTACCCGGTGGTGCGGTCGACCGGCCGGACCCGGGCGGTCAGCATCACAATGCCCATAGCCGGGAACGCCACCCTCAGCCGCCGGGCGATGCTTGTGCCGTCTTCAAACGGCAGGTTCAGGTCCAGCACCACCACATCTGCAGGTTGATCCCGCAGCAGCGCGTCCAGCGCTTCGCCACAGTCGGCGCCACGCAGCCGCCAGCCAGGCCGGACCAGAAACGCCATGAGTTGCTCGCGCAAGGCGTCGTTGTCTTCCACCACCACGATGTCGAGGCACTGCTGCACTGGCGCGCCTGTTGCCAGGTCGGGGTTGGTTTCGGTGGACAGGTGAGACCCCCCCGGCTTGCCGGAGTCGTCTGTCAGGCCGTTGCCATCTGCCTCGGCGTTCATGTTCTGGTCTCCAGCGTGCCTGTGTTGTCAGCAGGCCCTGCCGGCAGCCATAGCTCGAACACCACCGGCAGCGGATCACCCGCCACAAACCGGTGCGCCACCCAGCCACCCAGCAACTGCGCCACCCCGTGCACCCAGTACAGGCCCAGGCCGGTGCCGGTTTGCCGCTGGGCGTGGGGCGCGCGGTAGTACTTCTGGAACAGTCGCTCAGGGTCTGGCACGCCTGCCTTGCCCACCGCGTTGGCCACCTTCAACAAAAACCCAGGCCGGCCAGACGGCGCATCGCCGGTCTTGCCAGCCCCAGTGTTGCCGGTAGGTGCCAAAGTGAGCCATACTTCTGAGCCTTCTGGCGAGTACTTCAGCGCGTTGTTCAGCAGGTTGCGCACCATCAGGCACAAGAGGGGCGCGTCCACCTGGGCGGGCAGGGGCGCAGCCAGCGCCAGGCGGATACGGTGGACCTCTGGCTCGGTACTCACCCAGTCGGCCAGCAGTTGGGCCACATCGTGGGGCTGGGTGTGCACCCGCAGCGCGCCTTGTTCCAGCCGGTCGGCGTCAACGCAGCGTTCGAGCACCGCGTCGATGCCCTGAACAGCGTTCTGGATGAAACGCAGTTGTTGTTCTGACATGCTGACAGCGTCCGGTGCGGCCGCACCCGGTGTGGATCCGTTGGCCGGTAAGGCCTTGGACAGGGTTTTGCTGGCAATCGCGATCGAGGCCAACGGGTTCTTGATTTCATGCACCAGCATGCCCAAGAGGTTGGCCGACTCGGCCCGGCGGGCCGCCTCGTACTGGGTCGATTGTTTGGAAGCCTCCAATTGCAACCGCAGGGTGTTTCGCTCTCTGATCTGCAAATGGGTGCGTCGCCACAGCACCGCCTGGACCATCAAGCCGCTGAAGAGGTTGGAGCCCAGCGCGGGGTAGAGGTTGAACTCGGTGGGTTTGGCCAAGCCCAGCAAGGGCAAGATGAAGTACAGCAAGTACACGGTCAGGCTGATGTAGACGAACCGCAACAGCACGCGCTGTATTCGGTCTTGGATGGGCACAAACCAGATGATCACCATCCCGACCAGCGTTTGCAGCAGGATCAGATTGGAGTTGATGGACACGGCGGTACGGGGATCGCCCAGCCAGATCAGCCCGATCATCACAGGAAAGAGCAGCAGACTGCCCCGGTACAACCAGGTGGTCCAGCCTGGTGCACCGTAGGCAGCAAACAGCCGCCAGAAGAACCAGCCGGCGATGGCGACCTGGCTGACCGACATGACGCTGGTCGACAAATCGGCCGCCTCTGGCCATTCGGCAAACCAGTAGCGGCCGCCGATGCCCATGATCGACAGGGTGAACACCACAGTGACGACCTGGAAGGCCGAGTCCAGCGCCCAGATTCGGTCGCGGGTGATGCGCCAGCAGACGAAGGCAAAGCCTGCCAAGACCAGGATCAAGCCCACATAGGCGCTGACGGCGGAGTGGATGGCCGTGTCGAAGGTCATCTGGTCGGACAGGCTCAATGCCTTCACGTGCAGCAGGCTGACGCTGGTGGTCTGCAGGCGCAGGTAGTGGACCGTGGGCCGATCCGCCCGAGAGGGCACGATGAAGGTGGGGTAGACGCTTTTGAGTCGTTTGGCGGACAGTGCCATCTGGTCGCCGGACCGCTGTTCCAGCCATTCGGCCGAATCGGCGTCGGTCACATTCGAATCGGTCGCAGCCCCGGCGGTGCCGAAAGCCTCGACCCCTATACCGGCAGACGGTCTCGCGACGGTGCCGGTAAGCAAGAAACCGGTGGGTTGGGCGACCCGTTCGCGGGGACTGTAGAGCCTCAGATCGTCCAAATAGGCTGGCTGAACCACCACGACCACCTGGCCCTGCAGCGTGGGCGCGACCTCAATGCGCAGCCAGGTGGCCGCCGTGGTGTAGCCCCGAGACACGGGCCCAGTGACGGGCCTGAAGTCTTTCCTCTGGGCAACCTGTTCCACGGTCAGAGTGCCGGTGGGGTCCACCAGCACACCGCGCTGGGTGACCAGGTCGTCCAACGCCAATGCGGAGCCAGCACCGAGGAGGAGTGCGACCGTTGCTGCCCAAAGACGCAAATGCCCGAGGAGCCCCAGAAGTCGGTACCCTATGGACGATGATTCCAGCTGCAGATCAGCGCTCGGGGCAAATTTTGCAGAAGCTAGAGGTTTTTGTCGCGGCATGGCGGGGTCGCTTCTGGCTGGGTGTGAGCCCACCACGTTAAAGGCATGTTTCAATCACTAGAAGCTATCAGGCCATTGGGCTGGAACATTGCAGTTTGTTGCAATACTCAGGTTTTACAAACGCGTCCTACGGTACCTATCCCAGCTTGGGAGTAGGCTGCTGTAGCGCGTTCCAGCATCTTTGACAGTAAAAATCAGATCAACATTCTCACTAAAACCACGCCCTTGTGCGTGCCGTGCTGCCTGCTCTAACCCGGCGCCATCATTGCAGTTCTAAAAAGCTAAGCGACAAATTTGTGTGGCTTATGGGCAATCAATCGGTACATGGGCCATTAATTTCTACACTCGTCGGCGATCGCGTCAATGGGTTAGCGCCACATGCAGGGCTAGTAAATTCACTTAGAAAATCTGGCGTTTTTCACACCGAAATTGTCATAAACGGTTCGACTTGGTCGGAAGAAAATCTAACTAAACGACCCTTTGCAGGGTGCCTTGCAATAATCTGCAATATTCGATCGAGGGACAAGGATATAAATCGCGCAGGTTTATTTCTACAGGTCCCCCATGCCGTTCCAAGTCCCCGGTATCCCAGGCGTCGTCAGCCACCTGTTTCAAGCGTTTCTGGGCGGGGCACCGGCCAACGGCCAGTACCAAAACAACGTCACCACTGCCACAGCCCTCGGCTCTGAGAGCTACGCCCGCGCCGTCGGCCTCCTGTTCACCGAATCCAACGCCGCCCTGGCGGCCAAGGTCCTGACCAACATCGGCATCTCCGCCACCACCACCAACCCGGTGGCCTTCACCTCCTTGCTCGGTGCCCTGAGCGAAGCCTACGCTGCATTTCCGAATGACCGAGGCCTCGTCACCCTCAACCTCACCGACATCCTCTCTGGCCGCGACGGGCGCCTAGGCGGCGGTCTGGAAGCCGACGGCACTTACGGCCTCGCTGCCATCGAGTTCAACCGCTTGATCGGTTTCAGGGCCAGCCACTCCAACAACCCCGCCAGCACCGAGTTCTCCAACACCCCCCTGGCCCCCGGCGTCATCCGCATTCAAGGCGCGGCCATCGACGGTTTGGTCAGTGGTGCCCAGGTGTTTGTGGACTTGAACGGCAATGGCGTGGCCGATGCCGGTGAGCCCACCACCACCACCGACGCCCAAGGCAACTATTCCATCGTCTCCCCGATCACCAATGCCCGGCTGGTGGCCGTTGGCGGCACCAACATCGACACTGGCCTGCCCAACACCCTGGCCCTGGTAGGCCGCACCGTGGCGGGCCCCAACTCCGCCAATGAACTCAACCTCACCCCACTGACCACCCTGGCCGACACTCTGGCAGGCATTCTGGCCAATGGCCAGCCGGTGACCCAAGCCCAGATCGACCAGGCCGACCGCATCCTCAAAGCCCATCTGGGACTGACCGGGGGCGAGAGCCTTCAAGCCATCAACCCAGTCACTGACACTGGCCCTGCAGCGCTGGAGATTTACCAGCGTGGTGTGGCCCTGGCCAACCTCGTGACCGGTGCCCAAGCGGCAGCGGCGGTGGACAACAACCCGGCCACCGTGCCGGGCAGCATCCAGAACCCCTTGCTCGATGCCATCGCACGGGAACTGCTGCGCGTCTCTCAGGGCCAAACGGAAGGGCAGCCGGCCGCGCAAGTGGACCTGGGCAGCAGTGTGCGCATCACAACCTTCTTGACCCAGGCGCTGGGCAGCGGCACGGCGGCCACGCCACAACTGGTTGCGGGGCTGGCTGCGGCCAACCAGCAGATCGACAACGCCGCCAGTGTGGCGGGGGTGTCGCAGGTTCAGCAGAACATCGTCCAGCAGGCGCCGATATTGGCCGCGCCGCCAGCGCCACCTCCAGCACCGGCACCGGCACCGGCACCGGCACCGGAGCCAGAGCCACCCGCACCTCCGCCACCACCTGCACCACCGCCACCCCCACCCGCCCCAGCGCCCAACGCCGCGCCAGTGGGTGTGGCCGACGTCGCATCTGCCACCGAAGACACGGTGTTGTCCCTCCAGGCCAGCACCCTGCTGGCCAACGACACCGATGCCGACAACCTTGCCCCCAATCCCCTCAACACCGGCTTGCGCATCAAGAGCGTGGCCAGTGGCACCGGTGGCACGGTGGCTTTGAACGGCGGCAACGTGGTCTTCACGCCCACAGCCGACTTCAATGGCGCAGCCAACTTCACCTACATCGTCACCGACGGCATCGCGGACAGTGCGGCCACCACCGTCACCGTGAACGTCGCCGCCGTCAACGACAAACCCACGCTAAGCGCCACCGCCGCCAACCCCACCTTCACTGAAGGCGCGGGCAGCACCCAAGGCACAGCGGTCAGTTTGTTCAGCAACGCCGCCACCAGCACGGTCGAGACCGGGCAGACCATCACCAGCCTGACGCTCACCGTCAGCGGCCTGGCCAACGGTGCCGATGAAAAACTCCTCGTTGACGGCAGCACCCTGAGCCTGACCGCCGGCAACGGCACCACCGTCACCAACGGCCTGGGCTACACCGTCACCATCAGCGGCAGCACTGCCACCGTGGTGCTGAGCAAGGCTGCTGGCATCACAGAAGCGCAAGCCAACACCCTGGTCAACGGGCTGCAGTACCAAAACACCAACATCGACAACCCCACAGCGGGCAACCGGGTGGTCACACTGACGGAAATCACCGACAGCGGCGCCAGCACCCCGCAGCCCAACGACAACACCGCCACGCTGAGCCTGGCGGCCACCGTCACGGTGGCAGCTGTCAACGACGCGCCCACCATTGCCGGCGTGCCCACCACGTCCCAAACCGTCACCGCCGGCACCGCCGCCGCGCTGGCCGACTTCACCGTGGCCGACGTGGACAGCACCAGCCTCACCGTCACCCTCACGCCCACCAACGGCAGCGTTGGGGGTGTGACCGATGCCGACGCCAACACCGCGGGCGTTCAGCTCACCGGCACCGCTGCCACCATCAACACCGCGCTGGCGGGCGCCACCTTCACCGGCACCGGCGCCGGGGCGGGCAGTATTGGCATCAGCGTGAGCGACGGCGTGGCCGCTGCCGTTACGGCCAGCTACCCGCTCACGGTCGAGGCCAATGTGGCCCCGGTGTACCTGGCCGGCAGCCTCAGCACCGCCGTGGCCAACACCCTCAGCTTCCGGGTGAACGACGCCAACGTCGGCCAGACGCTCGCGCTCACGCCCGCCTTCAGCCCCGCGCCCACGGTGGCGCCCGCCACGGTGGGGCAAACCAACTCCGACACGGTCTTCAGCATTGCCCTGGCGGCGCAAGCCACCGCCAGCACCACGGTGCTCAACGTCACCGACGGGCTTTTGAGCACCGGCCCGGTGGCCAGCCTGTACCAGGGCACCAACAACGCCGACGCCGCTTTCACCCACACCGACACCACCCCGGTGGCGGCGTTTGGTTTTGGTGGCGACGACGCCCTCACCGGCGGCAGTGGCAACGACATTCTGGACGGCGGCACCGGCAACGACACCCTCACCGGTGGCGCGGGCGTGGACACGCTGGTGGGTGGCGAGGGGGACGACCGCTTTGTGTTTGCGTCCATCGCCGAGATGATCGCCAGCAATGCGCTGGTGGACAGCATCGTGGGCGGCGACGGCACCGACACCCTGGTGTTTTCCGGCGGCGCCGGGGCAGGCAGAAATTCCGCCACGTTGACCCTGGGCCGCGCCAGCGGCATCGAGGTGGTGGCGGCCGGGCAGGCGACCAGCGCCGCTATCTCACTGTTGCTGGACAACAGCACCATTGCCGCCGGGGTGCGCACCGTCACCCTGGCTGCGGACACCGATGCCGCCGGGGCAAACCGGATCAATGCCAGCCAAATCGCCGACCCTGCCGTCAATCTGCGCCTGATCGGCTCGGCTGGAAACGACGCCATCACAGGTGGTGCGGGCGCCGACACGCTGGACGGCGGCGCAGGGGACGACATCTTTAATTTTGAGGGTTTCGCCACCACCACCAGCGGCCTGACCGATTCCATCGCCGGTGGCGACGGTGTGGACACCATCACGATCTCAACTGGTGGCAACGAGATGGTCACCGCCGACAACGGCTGGGCGCGCGCCAGCGGGGTGGAAACCCTGAATGTAGATGGCAACGTTTCCGGGGTGGTGAATGTCTCCGTGGTCCTGGGCCAAAGCGCCTTCGCGGCCGGCCTGCGCACCGTCAGTTTGACCAGCATCGGCGGTCAAAACACCATTGACACCTCGCGCCAGACCGACGCCACGATTGCGCTCAACCTCCTCGGCGCCGCGGGCAACGACACCCTCACCGGCGGCAGCGGCAACGACACGCTGACCGGCAATGCAGGTGCCGACAGCCTGATCGGCGGCGGCGGTGCCGACACCTACAACCTGGGCAACGCCGACAACGCCATCGACACCGTGGTGGACGCCGGCAGCGCCGTCGGCATCACCGCGGGGGCCATCACCGGCTTTGACCTGGTGACCCAGTTCACCGTAGGCCAGGACGTGCTGAACTTCAACAACGGCGTGGGCAAACAACTGGCCGGCAGCTTCAACAGCGCCAACCGCAGCTTTACCGTGGGCAGCGCCGCCAGCAACAACAGCGTGGTGGTGTTTGACGACACCAACAACAACAACCAGCTGGACATGGGCGAGCGCGCCATTGTGGTGCAAGACGTGGCCGCCGCCGGGCAGGCGGTGGACTTGAACGGCGCGGCCGCAGGCATTGGCTACCCGTATGCCAACTCCGCCCCGGTGGTGACCGCCTTTACCGCCACCGAGACCAGCGTCACCGTGCTGGCCACCGACGCCGATGCGGGCAACACGCTCACCCTGGCGCTGGGCCGGCCCGCCAGCACACCCGTCACCGGCGTGGTGACGACCCTGCCCGAGCGCAGCTTCAGCATCACCCCCACCCCTCAAAACGGCTTCAACGCGACCGCCACCACCACCATCCGGGTCAACGACGGCACCGTCAACAGCGCCGATTTTGGTGTGCTGATCGAAGACTATTCTTTCGGCAACACGCTCGGCAGCAGCACCGCCACGCTGCGGCAGGCCATCTACGGCTTTGATGGCAACGACACCCTGAATGGCGGCAGCGGCAACGACAGCCTGTTTGGCGGCACCGGCACCGACACCGCCAACCTCAACCTATCCACCGGCGGCGCTGACCAAATCAACCTCGGTACCGAAACTGTGACCAGCGGCACGCTGAACGACGTGGTCAACGTCAGCAGCACCGGCGCCAGCCAAATCCGCGTCACCTTCACCAGCGCCAACGTGGGCAACGGCACCGGCGTGGGCACCAGCGCCGACACCGCCAACACCGTCACCCTGCAGGCCGAAACCACCGGCGAGCCCGCCGGTACCATCGGCTACGCCGACGACGAAGGCATCACCTTCATCGCCGCCAGCGGCACCACCTTTGATGTGCGCGACATCAGCGGCACCGAGCGCGGCGACCAGTTCACCCAGGTCATTCTGGGCACCAGCGGCGGCGACAGCTTTGACTTTGCCCCCTTGACCGCACCCCCACCCGTCATCATCGGCACCAACTACTACATCAACGCCGGCGGTGGCAACGACACCGTCACCGGCACCAACGGCAACGACTTCCTGGTGGGCGGCAGTGGTGACGACCAGCTCAATGGCGGCGCCGGCAACGACAGCTACCTCGGCGGCGCCGGCAACGACACCATCGTGGGCACCAGCCTGCCCACCAACGACACCGGCGTTGATGTGGTCGTGGCCTACAACCTCATCACCGATGGGTCAGACCAGATCAACCTCGGCACCGAGTTTGGCCTGGCCAGCGCCGCTGCGCTGGACGTGGTCAACATCGTCGACAGTGGCGAAGTGCGCGCCATTTTCAACACCGCCAACGTGGGCAACGGCACCGGTCTGGGCACCAGCGCAGACGGCGCCGCCGCCGCCGCCAGCCGCAACACCGTCACCCTGCAAACCACCGGCGGCAGCGGCAGCACCGGCTATGTGGACGACGAAGGCGTGCTGTTCACCATCACCGGCAGCCGCTTTGTGGTGAGCGAAGCCGCCACCCCCACGGTGAACAACAGCTTCCTGAATGGCCAGGGCCTCATGCGCATTGCGCTGGGCACCTCGGGCGACGACACCCTGAGCGTGGGCGGCAGCGGCACCAGCTACCTGCTAGGCGGCCTGGGCAACGACAACCTCACCCTCACCAGCACCACCGGCAGCTCCGGCCTGATTGACGGCGGCAGCGGCAACGACACCCTCGTTGGCACCGGCAACTCCGACATGTTGATCGGCGGCGACGGCGACGACACCTTCAGCAACGTCAACGGCGGCGCCACCGTGCAGGGCGGCGACGGCAACGACACCTTCACCGTGGTGACCACCGGTAACTTCAGCTTCAGCAGCGACAACCAGTTGACCGGCGTGGAAACCGTGCGCGCCGCCACCGGCAGCGACAACATCGACATCAGTCTGTCCAACCAAGCCGAAGGCTTCACCCTGCAAGGCAACGACGGCAACAACTTCCTGCAGGGCAGCAACACCAGCGCCGACACCATCACCGGTGGCCTGGGCAACGACAGCCTGCTGGGCGGCGTAGGCAACGACACGCTGGACGGCGGCGAAGGCAACGACAGCCTGCAGGGTGGCGACGGCCTGGACACCCTCACCGGTGGCCTGGGCAACGACACCCTGGACGGTGGCAACGGCAACGACACCCTGAGTGGTGGCGACGGCGACGACGTGCTGGAAGACACCGGCGGCAACCCCGCTGAAGCCAGCAACCAAGACGGCGGCGCCGGCAACGACACCCTGCGCGGCGGCGGCGGCAACGACACCCTGCTGGGCGGCGCTGGCAACGACAGTCTTTTTGGCAGCGGCGGCAACGATACCCTTACCGGCGGCGCCGGCGGCGACAGCCTGGAAGGCGGCAGCGGCACCGACCGCTTTGTCATCGCCAGCGGCGACAGCACCTACGCCGGCGGCACCGTGCTCACCGGCGGTGAAGACACCATCAGCAACTACGAGACCACCGACACCATCGACTTTGGCGGCCTGGAAGGCACCGCCACCAACTACAGCGAAACCGCCGCCACCGTGGCCAACTTTGCGGCGGCAGCAGCAGCGGCCAACACCGCCTTTGCCAGCCCCGGCGTGCTGTACCACTTTGCGGCCGACGCCAACACCGGCTATTTGTTCTACAACCGCAACGGCGGCACCACGCTGGCCAGCGGCGACGACGTGGTGGTCATCCAGGGTGCCACCGCCGCCAACTTCGGCTTTGCCAACATCTTTGGCACGCCGTCCAATGCGCCGCCGGTGGTCAGCAACCTGGTGCTGGGTGAAACCACCATCACCTACACGGCGGTGGATGCCGAGATGAACCCGCTCACGTTGCGCCTGAACACCGGCAGCGCCACCCCCACGCTCACCACCACCGGCACCGCGCCCAATTTCACCTACACCGCCGCCGAAGCCGCCAGCGCGCGTTCCGGCGTGCTGGAAGTGTTTGATGGCACCGCCGCCACCCCGGTGGTGAATGTGTTTCTCGGCACCGGCCTCGTCAACGACATTTTCAGTGCCGCCACGCCAAACACTGCGTTCAACACCAACCTGCCGTTTGCCATTTACGGTTTCAATGCCAACGACAACCTCACCGGCAGCAGCCTGAACGACCTGCTCAGCGGCGGCACCGGCGACGACACCCTCAACGGTGGCGACGGCAACGACCAGCTCTTTGGCGGCGCGGGCACCAACGTACTGAACGGTGGCAATGGAAATGACACGCTCACGACAGTGAGCCGCAACGACGAATTGAACGGCGACGCTGGTGACGATACCTTCATTTACCAAGCCAGCGCTGAGCCCAACGTCGCGCTGAACGGCGGCGATGGCAGCGACACGCTGGTGGTGGGCATTCAAAACTTCGGTGTCGTCGACCAAATCGTTGACGCACGTCTCCTCAACATCGAGAACTTTGTTGCCAGCGGGGTGGGAGGGCAGGGCAACGTCCGCATCAACCTTGGTCAACAAACCGAAAACCTCAACATCAGCGCTCTGGCCAGCAACACCACGGGGGCGTTCCAGTTCACTGGCGGTGACGGTAATGACACGATCACCGGCGGCAGCAACAACGACAGTCTGACTGGCTCGCGCGGCAGCGACAGCCTCATCGGCGGGGCCGGCAACGACCAGCTCAACGCAGGCACGGGTGCCGACACGCTCGTTGGCGGCACTGGGGTGGACAGCTACCTCCTCGGCCCCAACCCCGCGACCGCCATGGACACCGACTTCGACATCGACACCGTGGTGGAAGACGGCAGTGCCCTGACCGTGAACGGCACGGCCATCACCGGCTTTGATGTGGTGGAGCAGTTCAGCAAGGGGCAAGACCTCATCACCTTCAGCGGCGCGGGCCTGCAAATCACCGGCACCCGCAGCGGTACCACCTTCACCAGCAGCCCCACCGGCAACGACGTGCTGCTCTTCAACGACGCCAACAACAACAACCTGGTCGATGCGGGCGAGCTGGGCGTGGTGTTTGTGAGTGTGGCCGCTGCGGGCATGGCGGTGGACCTGAACGGTGCCGCAGCGGGCAACGGCTTTGCGCTGGCAGCGCCTCCTGCAGCTGCCGCGCCAGTTGTCTCGGCCGTGACTTCGACCGGCTACACCGTAACCAACAACGGAGTCTCAAACACAGTCACGGTTGGGGCACCCGCCTCAGCACTCCTTACGGTGAACGGCACACAAGTCACCAACGCCGCTGGTAACCCCATTTACCTCTATGTTGGCGACAACACTTCGCAAAACTCGTTTGGCGGTCCAAGCCCCGCCATCACACTCGCCGGGTTATTGACCGGCGCGAACACGGTCGGCAACACAGCGGGGCTGTTGTTCGGTTTAGGCGGAGATGACGAGATCACGGGAGGAAGCTTATCCGACACCTTGGTGGGTGGAGATGGATTTGACTTTCTCAATGGCGGTGCTGGCAATGACGTGCTGATTGGTGGCGCAAACCCGGCCGACGGATCAGACGAGTTGAGGGGCGGCATGGGATCAGACAGGTTCGTTTTCGGGGTAGGGGACAGTGAACGCTCCGTCACCGATTTGAACATCCAGGGAACCGCTTTCGATGGAATTTATGATTTCAATTCCTTGGAAGACAGCATCGACTTCGGTGGTGTGGCGGGTGTGAATTCTGGTTTGGGAAAGAACATCTTCTTCATATCAAGTCCGAACGAACTGCCAACCGGAGGTGTTTACACCGCCATCAATAATGCATTTGTTGCAAACATGGCGGCCACCTATGTCTTTTACGCAGATCCGATTCAAGCCTACTTTGCATACGATCGCAACAGCAACCATCTATTTGATCAAGGTGATGGTTTAGTTTACGTTGTTGGCGAAGGCGACATGACAGACCTAAGAGGAGTAACGAGCATTAATATTGTTGGATCGAGCACGCTCTAGTTTATTCACTATCGATTTTATATTTTTCACTAAATCAAAAGCAAGGAGATGCAAATGGATGGAGTAATTGGGCAAATTATCCTTTGGCCCGGTCAAAAGGCACCCATAAATTGGATGATTTGTAATGGTAGCTTGCTAAGCATACAAGCTTACAGTTCATTATTAAATGTCATTGGTTACCAGTACGGCGGTAGTGAAGCCCAGAAAAGCTTTGCATTACCAGATCTACGCGGAGTTTTCGTGAGAGGGGTTAGTGCAGCAGCGCCTATCGGTGTAAAAACAAATCCAGCATCTACAACGCTTGCTGGGCGAGCTCAAGGTAAATTCACACTTACAACAGATAATTTGCCGACTCATTCGCACAATGCAACATTTAGTCAAAATGTTACATCTGTTAATGACTCAATTGAAATCTCGATTCCAGTAGACGACTCCGCAGTCGCAGACTCACAGGCTGCTTCTCAACTAATTCTCGGCAGAGGATCTACTTTGGTAGGTGGTGCAATTCGTAACTACAGCACAAGACAAGCAACAAATTCCTTAAAACCGTTTCGTGTTAGTTTGCCTGTAATCACTGGAACTGTATCTAACGAGACTACAGGAAACGGAAAGCCAGTTGAATTTGGCATGGACTTTAAAGGCAATGTTGAGGTAATTCCACCGTCAATTGCAATGAACTACATCATCTGTGTACAAGGCTACTACCCCCAATTTGAGTGACATTGGTGATGGCAAAGTTGAGAGTTTTACCTATAAAATTTGCAGCGTTGGCTCTTATGGTTGGCGCATCTTTAGTTTTATCCAAATAGAGTAGTTCATATTATTTCTCCCCTTTTTGGTGGATTTCTGCTTGCTGTGCGGCTTCGACTGGAAAAATCAAGCGGTTTCTGTGATTTAAACTATCTTGCACTTAGTGGGCGGCGATAAAACAATCAAAGGTAATTTAGTTCTGGCGAATGCATAATTGAAAAAAAGTGGTTCAATTTATACAAGGCATTGCGCCGAAAATCTTGATCAAACATTTGGTCAATTTAAAAGATTTGTTCGAACAGGATTACGGTGGTAGGTGCTAAGCATGGTAGTAATGATTTTAATAGGATTCGACTTTCTTTACGGAAAAGATCGAAGCGGGGATAACGGCAGGGGCATGAGCTCGGAAAACTTTTCCGTTGGGCTAATGCACCATTAAAACAAAGCGTGAGACTGAACGGTTAGAAATCATCCATCTCATCGATGGATGGCTATGCATGAACCGTTAAAACAGGCGCTCTCTTTTTTGCAAAAGCTGTAAAAGAGCTTTCGGAACTTGTCACAAAGATTTTTGCTAAATCAATTGATGCATATCTACATTCGAAATTAAGTTTTTGTGATGTGATGATTCTTTATGACGTTTGATTGTTTTTTTGTTAACTATTACTTCGTTTATACGGTTGGTTCGAATTGAAAGGTTAATGTTTTGCTTGACTCCAAAGTTATTAATACCGCCGCCCAAGTTGCGGCAGCAGAACTGGCCCGTGAAGTTGCAATCTGGCGTCGCCTTTCTCAGGATGGTGTCAGGATTATCATGGCGCAGCAGTCCCAAGAAAACGGGATAGCAATTAACGCGAATGCCGTACTAGCTCAAGATATTCTGTATATTTCCGTTGAGCGTGAACTGGTAAACAAGCTTAGGTCACAGTCTGTCGACTCCCTTGAACGTTTTCAGCACATTAATCGGGACTTGGTGCCGCGTCTGCTTGCTGGAAATGATTCTGACGAAAAGTTGGTTTCTGACTTGCATTCCTACCACCATTTTTTTGATGCAATTGCTGGTTTTGAACAAATGGCCGTTCACAGAGCCCAGGCATTGGCTGGTCATAGTACTCACGGTGATCGCATCAACGCAACTTTTGACACCAACGTAACAGCGCAGGTACGAAGGTTTCGACGTCTAATCCTGACTCGTAAACGTTTATTTTTAGATGACCTGCTCGTTGCATGGATGGCTGGATTCCAATCGGAAAAGAGCCACGCCAATACGCAACGTTTCTGGGTGCTTAACCCGATGACGGGAGGCATCGGCGGTCTTGGCGAGTCTGTACTTCAGGTGCCTCCTACTTGGTTTTCACGAATCCGTAGCTTTGTGACAGAGCATATGGACTACGACCTTGACTGGATGCGTAAGACGTTGGCTCGAGCCCATGAATCTGCTCCTCCCTTACTTCAAGCGCCAGATGCCACTGAATCAACACTAAGCCGCTACCGCGAGGCGGTCAAGAACATGAAGTCGGTCGATGAGGACCTGGAGGCGCTTCTTAAGAAGGTGGGCAAGTTCGAGCGGATGACCACCGACCAACTTGATAAGTTCAACGAGCTGCATGCCGAGCGACTGGTTAATCAGCAAATTGCTGAAGTCTCTGCGAAGCAAATGCCTCTTCTTTCCAGCATTGGCAAAAACATCACCGATTTCAAAGTCGGGGATGCAGCTCTTCAGGCAATGCTTTTGATTGGACAGAGCTCGGCGCTTGCAGCGTTGGATGGAATAAAAAAGGGGCTTACAGGCTACGGACACAGAGTAGATTGGACAGAGGTCGGCAATGAGGCGCTTATAGACCTCGCCCAAATTGGAGGCATGGCAGCAGTAACGTTACTGTTTGGCCCAGGTGCTGGTGCTGGAGCCGCTAGCCTCATTGGACTAATCTTCCGCGGAAAAGCCCCCGATCCGCATGAACAACGATACAAAGCTCTAGACAAGAAACTCGATCGGGTGTTAGACCGTATCAGTGCGTTAGAGGATGCTGTGATGGCCCGGTTGAATGCCATTCCTGGTCAAGTTAGAAACGTTGTTGTTGAGGAAAGATTTCGTGCTTCAGTTTCAGCATTAAGTGATCAATTTAGCAACATCCAGCGTCGATATGAAGAGCTCCTGACTGGGCGACGCCATCACCTTTATGGAGTTGATTTGCATGCCGAAGTGCAGGGTATGCGGGACAACCTCCAAAGTCTTGTCCGCTCTTTATGGTGCGATGGATTTGCCCTTAATCCACGCCTCATAGCCGAACAGGTGCAGATTCGAGGGGAGCAAGACGGCAGCATAGCAAGCGTTCCACGACGGATTGGTGAAGATCTACCGAACAGGGTATTGCTTGGCCCAACGGCGAGCTCAGTGATCGTCACTTTGATCAAAGGTGCAAACCATGAGGGCCATGCCCAACGATTCGAGCACACCATCGATGCGATTCACTCTTTAGCGCAGCTCGTCGCTGAACTTGGCTCGGCCTACAGTAGGGCGATTGAGCATGTACTTGCGACACTTGGTGCTTCTCTGGTGTTGCCGGGCTCAGGTTCTCCCGTGGCAGCATTGGTGCAGGCCCGCGATCTCGATCAACTCGTGAGTGAAGATCTACAGGTTTTGCTTTGGGTAGGTGCAGAACTTCGACGTGCACCAGGCAAAAGAAATCTCGAACTGTATGAGCGATTAGCACCTTGCCGAAAAAGCTGGAAGAACCTCGACCCATTTCGAGGTTTCATCCTGTTTGATCAGGATAAATCAGAAAACTGGCTGTTTGAAGTTCAGCCGGGTGGTGATGAAGATGTTTCGCACAAGGTGCAATGGATTAAAAAGGGAAGTGTTGGACTCAATGATCAGCTGTTCATTGTTCCCGATGGTGACTCAATAGATAAGCCATACACATTTGTAACAGCCCTTTCAGGTCGTCAGGCCGCCACTGCTCGCCTAGCCTTGGGTTTAGACGACACTTTATCCCTTCATATTGGCAAGCAAGTTGCACGAGTACGCTGTAACTTCATTGGTGATAACCTCAGTGATTCAAGAACTATCAACTGGGCGGTAAACCATAAATATAATGAACCGATTGGAAATGAAAGCAATACGATCGGTACGCACCCAACGGTGACTTTCGCACTCGCTGCATCTGGATCCCACCTTGCACTTGCTCTAGATAAGGTTACCCGACGCCTAGCTGTTTCAGTTCAAATCGATGTCGCCATGAATGGAAAAACGCCACCGTTACGAACTATTCCGCTAATTAATGTTTCTCTTGATGATTCCCGATTTACTGAGGCATATAAATCAAATAAGTTACGCTGGGTTATTGGTAGAGAAAATACAAACCAAGACCAATATGGTGCAGTGTTTGTAGGGGTGGGCGTGATGGAGCCCGCTGACAAAAATCATCCATTAGCTTGGACGCGAATGTTGGAAGTCTTCAGCCTAAACCCAGCGCAGGCTGTAAATAACGTACAGTCGGAATCAGCGTACGATATTCCAGTTTCTTTTAAAAATGGTGATCGAACAGTTAGCGTTCTTTTTGATAACCTCAGAGCATTTATTCCAAAGAATTATCTGATCCGAGGGCAGTCACTTCCTGCTGGCGGCTATCTTATGTCTGAGAGCAACTACCTTACTATTGTTCCCCAAATTGACCGTAACTTGGTCATTTACTACGAAAATGGAATAGATAAAGAGTCAGTTAAGTGGGCTTCGAATTCATGGGACTCAAATGGAACTAACGGTGGTCCACTGGCATTGTCGTCCGAAGGAACTTTGGAACAAAAAAGCAAAGACGGTAAGCACACATGGTCAGCCGCACAATACGACACGAAGAGGGGTAGCAGTTGGAAGCGTTATCAAAACGGTGAAGCATTCCGACTCATCATAGGCAGCGATAATTGTCGCTTATTGGATGCTCAAGGACGCAACTGTTTTGTATTTGACAACGATCAAATTCGCAAGGTATAGAATTTTGGACTGATTAAAAAGTCGAATAATACGATCACCATGCTATACGCGTCTGGTCAAGCCAAATTGACAGTCTCTCCAAGATGTCCTTGAAGTATGCCTAGGGGTCATTCCGTTGGTATCCGCCAAGTGCAACAAGCTCATGACTTTCGCGCCCTTCTTGCCCGCGCGCAGGCTACTGGCGAAACGCTAGTTAGCCGTCCATGGGCAATCGGACAGATCTGTTTCTACCAGACTGTTACTGATCGGCACATCGCCGTTCTCCACGATTAGCGCCGATTGAATTCGGACCACCAGACAGTGGTACTAGATTTTGATTTCCGCGCCATCTTGACCCCAGGGGGTCAGATTTACGTGGAAATCAACAAATCGGTCTCAGGCTGACGCTTTTGGCACTGTCCTATGTGTAGCCCGGTTCGGCCGGGCTGGAGCAGTTGCTGGGACGTGTAGAAAATGCGGCTTCGGAGCTGGGATAGCGGAGCTACCAATTGTTGTAGAGCACTCTCTTCGGCGCCTCTGCCCAAAATCAGCTGCCCGAAAACTTCGCCATCACCTCGGACTTGGAAAGCTTCATCGCCACCGCCAGCATGCCCAGCTGCTTGGCGCGGGGGTAGGCTTTCTCCATCTCCCACTTGTAGATGGACTGACCAGACACCCCGACCAAGGCGCCGAACTCGTTGGCCGTCAACCCCAGCTTTTGGCGGTGAGCGGCCAACCGGGCTGGGCTGAACCGGATCTTGGGAGTGGATGGTTCTGGTGTTTCAACAGGCGCTGGCGCTGCCTTGACCACCTTCTTGGTGACCTGCTTCACCAGCTTCTCGAGGGCGGCCACCTGCCGCTTGAGCGCAACGATGTCCTTGCGGCCTTGGGCGACCGCTGCCTGAAGCCGTTCTGTCTCGGCCTTCATCTCTTTGCGGCTGATCCGGGCGATCTCCGACTTCAAAACGGTGGCGATGTTGGGCATGCAGTCTTTCTGGTTGATACCAATATTGTCACCTCTGATACTAAAACAGCCAGCTGGGGATTGGTTTGTTGCTGGGTGATCCGAGTTGCACTGCCGCGCTCGCAATGCCCAATTGTCAGTTCTGGCAATACGCAGGCATGATGGGTTATCGACCGCACACAGACCATTCTGAACGATGGCCACGCCGATATATGGGGGCACACCTGAAGAGGCTGAGATTAACGATAGTGCTAAGCGAAGCGGTCACTTCCCTTTGTTATTTGGCTGCATGAACTGAAGCACCTGGTCCACACAGGCCGAGTCGCCAAGGTCGTCCAGCGCGATATCGCGCAACTCGTCCTCTCCACCTGCCAGTGCCCAGGAAACACCCTCACTTCCTGGGGGAAGCATCCGCCCAATGCGCTCCGCAAGCTGCAAATCGCGCTCGCGGAGCACCCAAATGGCGAGAAGCAACAAGACCCGCCGGTTGGAATTGATAGACAGCGACTCAGCGGCCGTGAAAACCGCATCGACTTCCCCACTAGAGGCTAGTAACAGCAGAAGTCTCGATGCCACGCGCGGGATCTTTCCTGTCAGAACTTTCGGCGTGATTCGCTGCCTGACCGAGGGCACTACGCCATCACATCCAACCATCAACGAATGCGCTGCCAGCTGTCGGATCATTGTGTCACCAGGATTGATAGCGATGTCCATCAGGGCGTCCTGAAAGCGCGCCTCAGCTTGGTTGACCAGCAAGACAAAGATAGCGTACCGAAGGTTCGAGTCGCGAGTGTCAATTGCCAATCTGTACAGCTCCTCAGCTGTGTCGGCGTCCAGCGTGCCAAGTTTGCCAATCGCCTTGACTGCTGCCTGAGCTATTGGGAAATCTTCCTCCTCGCCGTTGTAGCTAGCTTGGGTCGACCACTCATTTTTGGACAGTCGAAGCAGTGCGGCGCGATGCTCTGAATGAGGCTTCGAGTCAAGCAGGTCGACAAGGGCCCTACAGACACGGCTGCCCTTGTGGCTGGCAAACGTAAGGTATGAGGGCGGCAGCGGAGCCGGCAACGGTGTCGCAAGATAAATGAGCGAAGGAGCAACAACATCTGCGAAGCGATGCGTCAACCCAGCCTGAATGTCCTCAACTAGGCCGTGACGGATGGCGAAGCTGATCGCGAGTTCTGCGGCCGTCTCTTCATCGGAATGGGCCAGAAGCCAGCGCGCGTCGTCAACTGAGCCAACTGGCATGTGCGCGTCGAGTTTCGTCCGAAATAGCCGCACGTCCTCGCTAGACGCCCTGATGCGGCCAATCAACGACTGTGCTTCGCAGGAAAGAACGGGTGTCAATTTTTTCTCAAGCGCGTACGCAGCCTCGCTGACCTCGTCGAGCGGACTCACGAGCGATATAGCGGTCCATGGATCCTGATCCTCATCAGCATTCTTCTCGAAGCCGTCACGCCTATCGCGCAAGTTGCCAAGCTCCACGGCAATCTCTACTAGACGGGCTTCGTCGCCCGTTTGGGTAAGCTGGTCGAGCACCGCATGCAAGCGATGAACAGCGTTCTCAACAAGGCATATAAGTGCACCGATACGCACGTCGGGGGCGGCATGTCCGGCAAAAACCAGATCCATCAGGTCTTGCTCAAAGTCTGGCACCCAGTGCCTGGTCAATACGGCCCAAAGTCTGTCTTCGCTGGCGCTATGGCGCGCTACTTCGTAGACGTCTTTCAACTCGTCTACCGACGGCGAGATGTTTCCAGCGAGCCGATTTAGCCAGCGCGGAAGCAGATACTCGAGATGGCGATGCTCAAGCAGATGCCGCCAACCCGACGTCACGCGAACCTTATCTATGTAGCGGGACAAAAACTCGCCTGCGGTCCAGCCGCTGTCGTCATCGAAGTAATGCTGAGCATAGTCATCGCTGAACTCTTTATTCTTTAGTCTCAGCGTGAACTCATCCGCTAGCCGTTTCTCTTCTTCGCTTGGGGTGACCTCCGAAACGGCCATGTCGACGATTGCCTCGAACCCCTGAAGGTCCCTGAGCGCGCCGGTCGAAATGGCCTCCTCCGAATTGATGCACCCAAAGTGAACCGCAATGGAGGCTGCGTCAAGGAATGCAGGCGTCAGGTTGGGGGCCAAGCGATCAACAGCCATCACGAAATTTGCGCGAAAGTCATCATGCCCATAAGGCAATACATCCCGAATGAACGTCTCTACCACCACACTGACGGACTTGTCAGAACGCATCCTTTCGAACCATGCATCGCCTTGTAACTGAGGGCCCCAAACATTGAAACCGCCGAAACTGCGGTCAGGTCTGTGCAACAGGAAGCGTGCCACTTCCGCGACGTTGCTGGAGCTGGATCCCACCGATTCTGCGAGCCTAAGGTTGCGCTCGAATTCCTTGCCGCCGCTGCAGACCGCGTGAGTCAACCAAGCGTCAAGTTTTACTTGCACCTCGGCCGACGGCTTAGGCCGCAGGTCTGACGTCCTATCTAGGGCATAAAGCAACTTGGCCGAGGCAGTAATGCCCCACACCTCGTCTGGCCCGTTTGGGGAGGAAAGTGTTTCTATGAGAAGTCGAAGCGACCTGACAGTCACGTTTTCGGCCCCCTTCAGCGCCTGTTCAATACCTGCCTCGACTCGCGGGTGGTAGTAGGACACCATGCCCTCGGACTGGCGCAAGTTCCGCGCGGCCACGAAAAAGTTGGCTAACGGTATTGCTCCCTTCTCGAAAGCTTCGTTTTCATCGGCAAGCGCACTGTCAATCTTCTTCAGCAGTTGAAGCGACAGCTTGTCGTTGGCCTTTAACAGCCCCCACAGAACAGCGGCGGCGCGCACATCCTTACGCTCTTCAATCTGGTCAACCACCGTGCGCTCGATGGAGTCCTGATGGGCTCGCTTAATTGCATCACTGATGAGCTGGGAGTCCGAGCGCTTCTTATGGTCTGCCGGAGTGGCCAAGGCGTCGAAGAACTTCTGGATCTCGAGCGGCGTTGCAAGCTCAGCCAGCACGATCGACTGATTCTCCTTGGCAAGTGACTGAACGTTGCGAGGCAAATCGCGAATGCGGACCTGATAAAGGCGCTGACGCTCGCTAACTCCGTAATGCTCGGCTTCCAGGTTCACTACCCATCGCTTGACCGTATGGAGCGCGCCAGAGCTTTTGGCAACGTCCAAACGCGAGGTTGCGACGACTAGTCGGTCAGGTCTGGCATGGGTCAAGTGCTGAGCGAGCTGATCATTCCACGGACGACTTCTAGGGTCAAAGTCGTAGCGCCCCCACGGGTCTTCGATGTCATAGAGAACCGGTGGAGGCGTTCTGTCGTCCCTTATCTGGTCGGGGCCTAACTTGATAGGGACCCGAGTCAGCCCTGGGATCTCCTTGCGCAGCTCATCGAAGAGTTTCAGTGTGGCCATCGTTTTTCCGGTGCCAGACTGACCCGTGATCAGCGCGGCATTGCGCTCGAGCATTGCAGCCTTGATCTCCGGCCAGTTCGTTGGTGGCACGTAGTGTTCTAACTCAGGGGAGCTAGCGATGTAGCCGTCATGCACGCGGATGACTTCCTCGAGCTGCGCGCGCGTCCAGCGGCCTCCGCCGGCTCCGCCGATGCGCGCCCGGGCTTCGTCCCGCAGCCTACGGCGGCACTCAGCCAGCCTCGCGTTTGGCACGCGGAGCTTCTCCGAAAGCAGGGCCTTGATATCCCCCTCAAGCCTCTCAAAGTCTTGGTTTCCGACGATCGCCACCCGTCCAGCTGAACCGGCGGGCAGTTCCTCTTTAATGGAGAAAGGCATGTCGTCACCCTTAGGCCAAAGCCCAGCACTGCGGACCTGCAGCCCACGGGCGCCGCCATTCACCGCGGCGGAGGTTACCAGTAGGTAACGATTCTGCAGCTTCACCAGCCGGCTAGCGGCCGACGGGCGGTTCGTTCCGTGGTTGAGCAGCCGTTTCACGCCCGTAACGGACCAGGCGTCGCCATTTCGGAGCTTGGCCTGAACAATCAATCGGTAATCATTGACCGTTGCGGTCGTCACGACACGCCCAGGCTCAGTTTCCGCAAGGTCTGCTTCAATATCTTCCTCGGAGGCAGGCTCCAGGACCACCTCCTTGGTGAGTTCACTCGACAACACTAGGTCGAGCGCCAGCCAGACCGAGACATCAATCTGGTATTCGTAGCCGGCGATCGAATGACTGCCAGAGCCCGATTTAGCCTTGCTCGGCGCTTTAGATTTCTTATTGGTCACGTCCCCACCAAACTTATCAATCAGCCGTTGTTTGTAACCTTGCGAGCGACGATCATATGGTTCTTGGTATCCACAGTTGCCTGCACGTTGTAGCCCATCATGGCCGTTCCTTTGACGCTGTAGGTGGTCATGGCGCGTGCATATGGGTCTGTCTGGGAGATCTGCCTCTGGCACAGCTTCCACTGCGCCTTGATCACCTGCAGGCCTTACAGCCGCAGGCGCACCTTCTGGATCTTTTCATGTATTCGTTCGGTCTTAGCTTGCATCTCTGCAGGCTGAGTCCGATCTGCCGTTTCAAGGGCGTCGAGGTAACGCTGGATGCTTTCCTCCAGCTCCCGTTCACGGCGTTCAATCTTCCTTGGCCTGAAGTTGCGCTCGGGAAAAGGCCAAAAGCGATTCCAGCCAGTGGACGTAGTCCTGCCAGGCCTGTGTGGCGCGCGGGCTGCTGACGGATAGTCGAAGCACTTCTGATCAGATCAAAACAAGCGCTATGCGTGACCGAGGCCTGGGTGCTATCCGAGTTCATTGGATCTGGGTATTGGGACGGTAAGTCGAACCGCGTCCAGGAGCGTCGCCACTGCGAGACGAACCTTTGTGGCGTCTGCATGCGCAAATTCTGAAGTAATCCGCTTGGCAAGCGCAGACGCATCTGGGGGTCTTGTTGGCTGCTGTTGCATCAATCTGTTGACGCATTTCTCGATGATGTCCGCCGGTGGATCAACCTTCCCGCTCTCGTACTTGGACAAGTTTGACTGACTGATGCCAAGCTCCAGCGCGAACGCAGTCTGACTCAAGAGCCCGCGAGCAGCTTTGATCGTTCGCGAAACGGAGAAGCCCTCATTTCCCGCGCCTGAAACAGCGGTAGATTTCTGCTTGCTTAAATTCATATTATGCATATAATATTCATATGGTGCATAAAGTCAAGCAAAGCGTCGAGCCCGCACGACCTGCGTTATCGTCCGCTAAGATTCGACGAATGTGCCCTCCGTACTACAACCAATTGAACCGTTGGGGGGGTAGCCCCGTAACACAGGGTGGTCATTGTGACTAGGCGGCAAGAATTACTTGAGACGCTGGGGTCTCTAGGGGTGTCCGAGGCAGACGTGTGCTGGCTTAGTGAGCCTTCGGCTGACAATATCGACTATTTGGACCTGCTGAATCCGCTTGCTGGTCTGTCGTCTGATGTTCGACTCGCGGCCGTTGTCGAATACGCCAGTCAGCCGCTCTTATATGTGATCGACGGGACACCGCTGGCAAAGGCTGCGGTTGATTGGTGCGCTGAAGTTCGCTGCACTCTTCAAGTCCTTTCCTTGCGTGGTGACCCGGCGTACCTAGTCCTTCTGCGTCCAGGCCAGGTCACCCTATACCCTGTGGGCTTCCAGGGGCGAGAAGATTCAGGCGTTGAATGGCCAGCGCCTGAAGTTGGCGGCAGGTCTCTCATCCAAGAATTGATTGCCGAGACCATCCCGGGGCTCGCTGATGTTGAGTCACGCCGACTCGGCGTTCACAAACTGCTGTTTGACCTGTTGAGCGATGCAGCAGATGAATTACTGGCAACGCGAGCCCTGAAAGACAACCACGACGACGTGCTCGCCCTGGTCGGTCGGGCGCTGTTTGCGCGATTTGTGATTGACCGGCAGATCATGACTGCGAAGACGTTCCTCAAGCTGAAAGGGCGCCTTGACGATTGCTTTGCGGATGCGGGCCGTGCGGCCCTGACGTGTGAATGGCTGGACGAGAAATTCAATGGGGAACTTTTGTCCCTGCCCAGCGCCGACTACCATACTACGTTCGCGTCGTATGGTCGGGATAGTGCGACGATTTTTCGTGCGTTGTCCAACCTAGTGCGGCGCTCGCCGGGCGGGCAGACAACTTTTGATAATGAATGGGGTGACCTCGATTTCGCCCATGTTCCCGTGGGGCTGATGAGCGAGGTCTACGAGCGCTACGCACACCTTCATGTGGGGAAGAACGCCAAGAAAGAAAGCATGCACTACACCCCGCGACATATCGCGGAGTTCATGGTTGACCAGGCGTTTGAAGGATTGGACGAAAAGGCTCGGCACACGGCAGCATGTCTTGACCCGGCGGCGGGAGGTGGGGTTTTCCTGGTTCTTTGCATGCGCCGCCTGGTTGCTGAGAAGTGGCGGTCCACAAGGCGTAGGCCGACGCGCAAGGTGATCAAGCAGATCCTGTATCGTCAGATCCGGGGGTTTGACATCAACTCCTCAGCTCTGAAGCTTGCGGCGCTTGGGCTGTATCTCACAGCACTTGAACTGGACCCGAGCCCAACAGATGTCGAGGGATTGCAGTTTGACCCACTTTTCGCGCCACAGCCAGACGCGTCGATTCAAACCGTACTGACGCACACCCGCTTTTCTGACCAACCGCATCCAAATCCGTATGTATCAGGCAGCCTGGGGCATGCAGTTCCGATTGGCCACGAAGGGCGCTACGACATAGTGATCGGAAACCCTCCATGGACCGGTCTGGGTCGAGACGGCGCCCTGGTGGCTAAGGAAATGGAGTTAATGGTCCGGGATGTCGCCGGAAAAATCGCAGAACGTCATCCGGACAGACCAGAGTTCCGCGAAATCTCAAATTACTACGAAAACCCGGACGCTGTGCCGGATTTGCCGTTTGTTTGGCGTTCCATCGAATGGGCAAGGCCTGGTGGCGTGATTGCCTACGCCCTCCATGCCCGGCTGCTGTTCAAGACATCTGACAAGAATCTGAAGGCCAGAGATGCTCTGTTTTCGGCGTTACGAGTCACAGGAATTCTCAACGGTTCTGCTGTCAGGCAGGAAAACGTTTGGCCCAATGTCGATGCCCAGTGGTGTTTGTTTTTCGCGCGCAATGAGGTATCGCAAGCAGGCGACGCATTCCAATTCGTAAACATCGAGCTGGAAAAGGACCTCAACGCTCGCGGCAGGATGCGTGTCGACTATCAAGCAGCACAGCCCATCCAGAATGATGTATTGCGGCACAAGCCATATCTACTGAAGACGCTTTTTCGCGGGACATCAATGGACTGTGCCGTGATGGACCATCTCTCATCCGTCGCCAAGATGAGCATCAGGGACTACATGAAAGTCCACGGTCTTAATTGTGGCGAAGGATACCGGCAGACGGAAGGTGGCGCGATGGACGCGTCGGCTTTCATCGGCATGCCGGACTTGCGTCGAGATTGGGCTCCAAGATTTTTCGTTCAAGCTGACGAAATTCCTCGCTTTGAGCGCACTACACTAGACCGCACTAGAAAGATGAGGATCTACAAGGCTCCATTACTTCTAGTGCCTGCAGCGATGCCTTTTGATCTATCGGAAGGCTATGGACTTCTTGCGGATAAGGACGTTTTTTACAGCGAATCCTTCTTTGGCTACTCGGCGAATGGCCTTGAAGACAGTGATCCACTTGGGCTTGCAAAATATTTGTATGTTTTGACATACAGCGCGCTCTTTCGATATCACGTCTTAATGACCAGTTCCCAGTTTGGAGTGGAGCGTGACACCCTGCAAAAAGAAGATGTTGACGAGTTTCCGCTCGTCCCATTCGAGTCCTTGAGTGCGCAATCAATTGCGCGAATCCACAAAGTTGCTGACCGTATTGCATCCGGTAAATGCCCCTGGTCGAAGGTCGACGATCTCGTGTATCAGATCTACACCATCTCGAGCGAGCATCAGTCCGTCATCAACGACACACTTGCTGTTTCAATGCCATATGGGCCTTCAATTGACGCGGCAAACTCACCACCAAGTGAGACTCAAGCCAGGGCATTTGCAAGCACCATGGAGAGCTATCTGGAACCTCTGTTGCAACTGGCAGGGATAGACATATCGGTGGAGGCACGCCCATCTCGTCAGGGTACCTGGCGAAGCGTGGATATCAAAGTCGGCCATAGCAATGCGCCAAACTGGGAATCGGACTGGATCCGTAAATTGGCTGACGACCAGGGTGCCAGCCGCGTGTTTGTTGTTAATCCCCCAAACCACATTGGAATCGCTTTGCTGAACCAGTATCGCTATTGGACGCCTTCGCGAGCCCGATTGTGCGCGCTTACAGTCATCAGGGAGCATAGCGACGACTTGATTCACTTAATCGCATGATGCAAAAGGGCGCGCTCACTCGGATCCATTCCACGTATGAAGGAATGCCCTACAAACCGTTTGCTGCAGTGGAGATTCTTGCTGTAGAAGCGGCGTTCAGAATGGTCTGGAAGGCAACGAAGTTGACCTTTGATGCCCACAGGATCGACTTCAGCACTGCAAGCGAAGAGGATATTTCAAGTGCAATCGTCACAACTTTCGATTATCTCTGGACACACAAACGGATCGAGCTGGAGGCGCTGTCCCGCTCCTTTTATCCAATACCAACCTACGATGGAAAGACAGCCGGCGTAGACTACCGAAGCGCAGCCTTTAATAAGCGCCCTGACTTCGCGTTCACACGGCAATACACTGAGCCAGGCGTTAGCGCCTTGCATGAGCGCTTTTTCGTAGAAGCCAAGCTAATCACGCCACAGAAGTCGATGGGTCTGTATTGCGGACAAGGCCTCGAAAGATTTGTCAGTGGTAAATACGCGTGGGCCGTTTCCCATGCTCTGATGCTTGGTTATGTCAGGGACACTGACCAGGCGCTGCCGGGCACCCTAAGGGACCATTTCTCGCGGAATCGTAAAAAAGTTGAATACGGGGTGAAAGGCGATCCGAAGCCGTTTGCATTGTCGAGATTCACAGACCGCATGCACATGACAAAGCACAGTCGTAGCTGGACTTACCCAGATCTGATGACGTCTCCGGGCGATATCGATATCTATCACCTATGGCTGCGCGTAGACGAAAACTGGCCGTCGGTTTCGACGAGGTCCCTAGTTTCAAATTTTTGAGTCGCCATCCGAGACGCATCGCAGGCGTCTTCCTGAACCGCCCTGGATTTGACTGACCCCCAGAAGTTGGACATTTTTAGTCCTTAAACGAATGACATGCATTAGACCCAAAGGCGACGAAGCCCTCGCCATTTCACGCCCTGTTAGTGCCTGACCTGCCCCCCATAAACGGTACGGTTTATGGGGGGCAGGTCACCGACGCAAAACTGACCATGCAAACGGCATAGGGGGGTGCGGACGAAAACTTGGACTACCTGGAGGTAGTTCATGTATTCATACGAAGACAGAATTCAATCGGCGCTGACACCAAGACTACTTTGCCTGCGACGATGTGAATGTTCTCGTGCCGAGATACCCAATGTCTCGGTGGGTTCAGTTATTCATTGCCGCCATCATTAAGCATGGTCGAACTCGGTTCACGTACGGTTACAAGTAGACCCTCGCGCGGATGAATGCAACGACGGTCCGCCTTCCCGTGGATATGGATGGAAACCCGGCCTGGGTTTACATGGAGTCTTTCATGAAGGGGCTTCCGTTCAGCGCTGCGATCGACATCGACCAATAGCCTTGGCCGGTTAGGTCAAGACCGCCGGATAGCCGCTAGCTGACACTACATGATCAGCTTTCGCCTAGCAGCGAGTGCGGTATCTCACGTCAATTAATTCGCTGTCCAATAGGAGCCATTCATGGGTCGACGTGGAGACTGGCAGAAGACCCCTCGCTTGATGGAGAGGCTCTTGGCTGCGGTGATCTGCATTGGTTCTTCGAGCCACTCAAAGCGCTAGTCTTGGCCGCTTTCGCGCAGCCCGGCCAGACGGGCTGTACGGCTCCTCTATCCAGATGCGTCATACCCATCTCGCAACACCCGCCGCGTATCCGTAGACAATGTTGGTCCGTTTTAGCGGCAAGATGGCAACTTCCAGAATGCCCCGTCAGTAGGAGGCCCATTGACTGTAAGCAACGAATATCAGCGTCCTGTCAGCGATGAAGACTTTGAGGCAATGTGCTGCGTTCTCTATGCGAAGGTGTGGGGCGTCACGGGTCTTATGCGCGTTGGACGTTCCGGACAGGCTCAGTTTGGCGTAGACATCCTCGGGCACGATGGTCGCCAGAGCGTGGGTATCCAGTGCAAGCTGTACACCTCGACCAAGTTCACACTAAGTACGGTTACTGCTGACGTCGATGAGGCAGATAAAGCGGGTCTTCAGATCCGACACCTTCTATTCGCTACTACTGCGCCTGCGAAGGCGGAGACCGTTAAGGCTGTTCACGAACTCAGCGAGCGGCGGCGGGTAAGTGGCTTATTTACCATATCGGTCGACTTTTGGAGCTCGATCTGTGGGCACATCCGGCTTCACCCAGAGGTGGGCCGCGCGTTCATCCCTGAATTCCCTGGCGGCACGCTCCTAGCCGTCTCGGAACAAGTTGAACAGATCCTTGCCATCGCGGAGACCTCAGCTGCCCGGCAGGATGCTTTAGGCCACCGAATTCTAGAGGCTGTCGCGGATACAGCGGTCAGCAAGGCGGTCGCTGTGCCAGACGCAAGAGGTGATGAGTCTGACCCAAGGGTAGTCGCCAGCTTGGACTTCGTTCGAGACCGTCTGAGTGAAGGAAAGACCTCTGACGCCCGCAAGCTGCTCGGAGCACTGGGTAGCCCAGACAATTTCAAGGATCAGTACTCAAAGTTTCGTTGGCATACCAATGCTGCGGCAATCTCGGCGGCGGAGGAAGACGAGGAGCGAGCAGCTGAAGAATTCTTGAGGGCATTCCAGTTTGCCCCCGACGATCCAAAAGCGCACATCAATCGAGTGCATGCATATTTCATCCGGAAAAAGTTCGAGGCTGCAGACGTTGCCTGCGACGAGGCCTTGGCTAAGTTTCCCAGCAACGCAGCTCTTTGGGGTTTGAGCTTACACACGCGGGCTGCTATGGGACGTGAAGCTATCACTTCAGCGCCACCACCTGAGATCGAAGAGTCGGCTGATTTCCTATTCTCTAAGTCACGATTGTTGGGTAAGCGGGGTGATTTCAGCGGTGCGATCGCCCTCCTTGAAAGGTGCATCGCAATAGATGGTGGTTCTTTGGATGCAAGACGCGCTCTTCTCGCAGATGCGCTGACTTGGGCGGCCGTCGATCCAGTTGCGGCGTTCATGGGACAGCTTCCTGTGGAGAAACGTCTTGCATTGCAGGCGGCTGTAACGCGATTCGAGCCGCTAGAGCAGGTTCTGCCGGCCATACAGGCGGATAGGATTTCAGAAGAGCTGGCCACTAACATTACATCTTCGCTCACCATCTTGCAAGATAAGGACAGAGCCCGTCGACTTGCACATCAGCTACTGTCTAGGCACCCAAACCTTGAGCAGCTGCTCAGGATTCATGTCGTCGACCTTGCCGAAAACGACAAGATCGACGATCTCCGGGCATTCACCGAATGGAGGCTCGATCAACTTCCCTCTTCCATCATTGCCACGCTGTCGGAGTTCACTGCACATAAGGGTGATATTAGGTGGAACGACGCGGTCATGGCCGAGGCTGCGCGGAGATATGGTAGAGATGCCAAGCTGCGATCCGTCGAACCGTTTCGGTTCTTGGCTCGGTGGCGCAGCGGGGATAAGGAAGAGGCTTTGCATGGAATCCGAAAGTACATCGGCGACGAAGGCGATGATGTACTCGCTCGGGTGTTGGAGGCGGAGTTCTTAAATGGGCTGGGTAAAGGTGCCGAGGCTCTCGCCGTTGCCAAGGTTTGCAGGGATAAGCTGGCGCCTGGCGACATCGGCCTGGATGCTGTGCACGTCGCTGATCTCTTGTTCCAGCTGAAGGCATATGGCGAAGCTTTGCCCCTGCTACGACGGCTGGTTGCTGTACCTAGAAACGACGAGCTGACATGGAAGTTGGCTGCGTGCCTAGAAAGATCTGACCGGCGGTACGAGGCACAGCGTCTCTTTGATGCACTGCCAGCCGAGGTACGACAGCTATCGAACTTCAGGCGCATCGAGATCAACCTGTCGGGTCGAATGGGGGACTGGGCTCGGCTGCGCTCGCTGCTTGAGGCCGAACTTGCTCTAAACCCAAAATCACCTGAATGTGTCGTTGGCTACGCGGACGCACTCTTTCGTTTGGGAGATCGAGACGCACTTGATGCATTCGTGGCAAAAGACCCTGTGTTTGAAGCTGCAACGCTGGATCAAGAGCTAGCATTTGCGAAGCTGCAGATACACTGCGGGTTCTGTGACGCGGGTGCCCTCCGTCTCTACCGGCAATTTAGATCTCACCCCCACAGCGAAAAGATCGCCGGCCACTTCCTCGGCCAGCTGATGCTGGCACAGCGCCTTAACGTGCTGGCGGTACCTGAGATCGTAGGACCGGCGACAGCCGTACACCTACGCCGAGGTGACGACACATGGGTCATCGCAATTGACCTCGAGGGCGCGGCGCCGGTTGAGTCGTGGCCGGAATTGGTCAGCGCTACATCCTACGTTGCTAAAGTCCTTGTTGGACGCCTGCCAGGTGAGCAGGTGGTCTTGCGGCGCGGAATGTTCGACGAGACGGTACAGATCGTCGGCATAGGGCCGCTGGTTGGCTTCGCCGCAGAGAAGGCACAAGCGCTGATCGCAAACGCTACGAGTTCCGACGGACCTCTGTTGAGCGTGCGCATCATCAAAGATGACGGTGATGTTGACATTGATCTCCTGCTTAGATCAGCTCAGGAACGCCGAGCTGCAGTTGAGAATGTCTTCCGGATGTATGGCAAGCATCGCCTTCCCCTGTGCATGCTCGCGAAACTGATCGGTGCAGATCCGATCAAGCTCCTTTTGGAATGGCCTGCCAAATTGGTTCCGCTATTCGTTGGCGTCGGTAGGGAAGAAGAGCGGCAGCTTGCGTTCAGCTTCATTGACCTCGGCAAGCGTTTCGTCGTCGATATATTGACGATCGCTGAACTTGTCCGTCACAACGCCACCGGAGCAGTTAGAAAGCTGATTGGTCGCCCCCTGGTTGCTCAGACCCAGCGTGAGCAACTTTTAGTCATGCTTGCCTCTTTGGACAGCGGTCAAGAGAGCGTGAACCTCGGCGAGGAGAATGGACGATTGCGAATCACGGACGTGCCGTCGTACTATTTCGCGCGCCGAAAAAGGCTGCTGAATGAGGTGCTAGTCTTTATCGACAACGAATGCGAAGTGGTACCTACTACGGGTCCGGAGGAGATTACCGAGGCCCATCAGAGCCTGAGACGAATACTTGACCCTAGTACCCTCGACAGCATCTACCTTTGCCTCGAACATAAAGCCGTGCTTCTGACCGAAGACGGCGGCCTGAGGGCCATTGCAATCGCGGCAGGTGTATCACTATCAACTAACATTCAGCCGCTGTTGATGGTAGCTCGTGATCGAAGGTTTATCACGCCAAACCAGTACGCAGACATCCTTTCAGTCAAGCTGCTCGCTAAGCATGATTTCGTCAGCGTGGCTGCAGTTGATTTATTTACTATGGCGCTCAAGACGCCTGATGAGATTTCGCCTGCGGCCAGGGCAGCATTCGAGAGCTTCCGGAGCCCAAGCTTATTTATTGAATCCGGCATCAGAGTCAGCAGTGAGTTCATCCGCTTGGTAGCTCTGCGGCTACCGTCAATGACCGTGGCCCGCTACGCGCGCTTGATTCTTGACGTGCTAAAACATGATCGACCGCACCTGGAGCGTCTTCTCATCCGCTACATCGCCCGGCACGTCCGGCACTACTTCGGCCGCAACGGACGAAGACTGAGAAGCTGCGTGCGAAGGGAATTCGGCGACGATCTGCTTAGGCGACGGTAGAAAGCCGTCTTTTCAGGCAGCACCACAAAGCGGCCCTTCGGCGGCGTTCGTTCCCAGCCTGCAGCGGACTTAGCCGTACAGCCTCGAATTTCCGCTGCTTGGCGAATACCAATCACACATCCACCAAACACCTCTTCCCAAACCCCGCGTTCTCCCACCCCTTCCAAGTTCGATACCCCCGGGGATTGCACCGGACCGTCCCCACCCGGTGATCCTTCCCATGAACAAGGTAGTTCAAACTGTGGTGCGTGTGCCCATGCACCCACAAGTCCGCCAGCGGCACCAGGTCCTCCAGATTCGACGCATACGCAGCTGACGAGAAGTCAGGCCTGTCGTACAAGGCGATCGACTGGATGCTCGGCGCATGGTGCGACACGACCACCGTCCGAGCCCGACCTTTTTTGGCGCCACCGTTCTGGTCTATCCCCGACCCCAGCCTCTCCACGCCCAGTTTCTCTTCCAACCAAGCCCGGCTCGCCATGTGCCTCTGTAGCGTCAACCCCGGCACCAATTGCTTCTTGGCATGCCACTTGTACGTCTCTGGCGACGGCGTGCTGCGGATGTAGTCGTAGTCGCTCATCATTGATTTGATGTTACGCATCACCAACTCCTGCTTGTCCGCTGCAAACAGGCAGAAGTCCGTCCACAAAGTGCAGCCTAGGAAGCGCACCCCCCCGATGTCCACCCCACTGGCCTCCAGGTAGTGCACATCGTGCTTCAGGGCCTCCTCCCGAAGCTGGTCCAGCAGCATCACCCAGTGGTGGCCATAGAACTCGTGGTTGCCCGCGACATAGACGATGGGCTTGTCCGGGAAGGTCTCCCGGGCCCAACGAATGCCCGCCGTGCCCTCGTGGATGTCCCCGGCCAACACCACCACGTCCGCGTCGTCGTCGATCCGACCCTCCAGATCCACCGGGTAGAACGGCTCCCGCTCGATGTGCAGGTCCGACAAAATCAAAATTTTCATGACTGTTCTCCCGAGTCCACGCCCAAACATCCCTTCACCGCCCGCCGACGGTCGTATTCCGCCCGGGCCACGTCGTACAGCGGCCGGAACGAGCTGTTTACCTGGGTAAACAAATGCCAGTGACCCTGGGCCTTGAGCCAGTCCACCGCCTCGGCATGGCTGTCCAGCAAATACGAAACGTTGCGCGAGATGCCCAGGAGGCGTAGACCCACCCGGGTCATCGATCCGGCGTCCTGAACCCAGTCCCCGTTAGGGACACAGGCGTATCGGGCCAGTGCCAGATCCCCAGACAACAGGAGAGACGCCCCCAGCTCGGACACCCCCAGGGCACCTGCCAGTTCGGCTGGCGTCATATGGAACGCCCGGGCCTCCTCGACCACGCGCTCCACCAGCCATGGGTCCAGATCGACCGGAGAGGCTGGAGCCGGCCGGGGGCCGGGGTCAGCTTGATGAACAGAAAGGATCAAAGACACAGCATCCCCCTCAGGTGGTCGTAGCCCACGTTCACATGGACGATTCGCTCCGGCCGATCCACCGGGACGGTCTGCAGGTGCAGATGGCCGTGGTAATTCACCACCTGGGCTAGGCCCTGGCTGGGGTTGCTGAACCGTGGATCTGTGCTCAATACATCCTTAACATCCAGTCCTTCCACCGGCACCGGCAGGTGGGTCACCAGACAGTTCTGACCCGCCCAGTGCCAGTACAGGAAGGGAACGACCGCCGAGAAACACCGCCAGGGCCAGCGGAAGTGGCCAGATTTGTCAAAGTCGTGGTTCCCCACCACCAGGATCACCGATGCCGCCAGCGTGGCCAGGGTGTCCAGCACGGCTGGGTCCTCACCGAACATCAGGTCTCCTGCGATCACCAGCAGGTCGTCGGGCCCCACCTGCTTGCGCAGCATGGCCAGCAGGTCGGCATTCATCTGCGCCACGTCCCGGTGGTGTCGGGCGGCATAGGTGAGGATGTTGGCGTGGCCGAAGTGCAGGTCGGAGGTCATCCAAACCCGTCGGCCCTCGGCCAAGGCGGCCACCACCCGCAAGCTGGTGTCCTCGACATCGTGCAAACCCATCCGATGCATCGCGTCGAGGATGACCGGCTTGACCCGCGCCTCGGCCGCCAGGCCAATGACGAACAAATGGGTGGCGCTGCCCAGGCGCAAGGGGTGGCCCACAGATACCGGCTGGCGTGTACCGGCGGCTGTCATGAGTCCTCCTTGGCATCGCTGGCATCACCCGCAAGGGTGTCACGCTGACGGGTGTCAAACACCTTCAACGAATCAAACCCCGGGTTCTCCTGTTGGAACTCCCACGGCCCAAGTGCGGACCCCAGGTTGCGCACGTACCCCGCCGGATTGGCCATCACCCGGCAGGCGCCCACCGCGTAGTCGAAGCTGTCGTGCACATGGCCGTGGACCCAGAAGTCCGCCCGCACCACCAGATCGCGCAGGTTGCTCACAAAGGCCGGGTTCATCGGGTCGCCCGCGTACCGTGGATGACAGGACTGCGGGTGGCAGCCGTGGTGGGTCACCACCACCGTGGTGTCGAATCCGTCCAGGGTGGAGTCCACCTTCTTGTCCAACTGCTGCGCCAGCCAGGTCCGCGACCCCCAGTGCAGCGACAGCGCGTCGGCGGGATCGAAGCGTTCACCTCCAAGGGTGATCATCCGGTGGTCGTTCAGGCCGACCTTGGCGTTGCGCATCGACGCCGCCTGGGTGAACCGGTCGTCCATCAACTTGTAGTCGGTCCAGAGCGTGGCCCCAAGGAAGCGCACCCCACCGATCACCACCGCATCGTTCTCGAGGAAGTGGAAGGCCTGTCCACCAGAGCGGGCCAGGATGCTTTCCCGGATCCGGGCGTGAACCTTCAGAATGTCGGTGCCGTAGGACTCGTGGTTACCGGCCACATAAATCACTGGGCACGGCCAGTCGCCAAAGACCTCCACCGCCCGGTCGGCGTGGTGGATGTCCCCGGCCAAGATCAGCACTTCGGCACCCGGGGCGGGCTCGATCAGTCGGGCATCAGAATAGCGCCGCTCCAGGAACTCCAGGTGCAGGTCGCTTGCGTATTGAATCAGCATGGTCAGTCCTTCTTCAAAGTCATTTGGGTCAGCCGCGCCCGCAGGTCGGCCGCGTTGTCTTCGGTGAATCCGGTCTTGGTGTTCGTCCACAGCAGATTCGGGCAGTCCGGCTCGAACCACTCGCGCATGTCGTCGACGGCCAGCCAGGGTGTAGCCACAGGGCCGCTCGGTGCCAACCCGTTCTGTACCAGCCACTTCTCACACTCCCATTGGCGGGAGTAGGTGGTGAGGCCGTGCAAATCCCGGTAGGCATCCCAGCGGGGGTTGACGTCGATCACCTGTGGCCACACCTCAAGGCGGAACGACTCGTGCAGCTGGAGCAAAGAACGGGATTTGCGCCAGTCGCTGCTGATGACCACCCGCAAATCCGGGAAGCTCAGAATCACCTCCTCCACCAGCCGGAGGCGGCAAAACATTTCGTCCGGGAAGTACGGCATTGGGTGCATCACCCCGTCGAAGTCCAGGAAGAGCACCGGCGAGCGCGAGCCGATCCGGTGGTAGGCGTTGGCGGATGGCGTCACGCCGTGCGATAACGAGCGTTTCGAGCGCTGGTTCATGGTCATCTCCTTTACCAGCTGCTCGGGTCGCTGAGGTCCAGTGGGCTGCTGGGGTCTGGGCCTTGCCCACCTACTTGTCCACCCCGCTTGGTTCCCTGGTAGCGCTCGGCCAGCGTGATTTCCTGCTCACCGTAGGCCTGGGTGTGGGCGGCAGCACACGTATCGCACAGCGTGCGCCGCCAGGAAAAGAGACGCATCCGTCCCGGCGCGGCACAGTTCTGGCAGGTCTGCATGCTGCGGCCCAGGATGGCCTGCTCCTCCGCCCGGATCGAGGCCCGGGCGCATTCCATCGCCACCGCCACCAGCGGGTTGAGGCGGCGGTGGCTGCCACCAGCCTCATCGATCTCGTTCCCGTCCTCGTCGTACGGGCTGTCATCCCCGGTCGGGGTGAAGGTCTCTGGCGGCAGGATCAGGTGCTGGACCTGACCCTGCCCGGTCTGGATGTCCACATGCAGGTACCCACGCCCGCACAGCGTCCAGTACACCCGGAGCGAGGCAAACTTCTCCTTGCACTGGCTGATGCGGAAGTAAGGCGCCAGACCCGGTCCGAGGTGGCGATCCACCAGATCCATGAACTCGGTGGCGATGCCGTACCAGCCTTCGGGCAGGTCCGACCAGTGGGGTCCACCGTTCTGGAACAGGTGGGGGTAAGCCGCCATCAGGCAGGCAATCGTGCTGCCCTCGGCTTGGTAGGTGCTCAGGTCGTTGCTGTCGCCGTAGGCTGGGGCCAGCTGGGCATGGGATGGGTGGGTGTGGTTTGTCATGGTGTTTCATTCGTGGGTTGCTGGATCAGTGGGTTCGCGTTTGGGTTGAAGCGGCTGGCCACATCAATGCAGCCAGCGCTTGCCGGTGCCATCGCTGCTGTCCTCGGTATCGGTGTCTGCAGGGTCTCCGTCGACTTCCACATCCGACACCTCCGACAGTTCGGCCCGGACCAGGGTCAGGGTTTGGCGGCGCTTCTTGGGCCGGGCGTTGGGGTTCCCCTCAGCCCGGGCCTTGTTTTGCTGGGCTGCGTCGGATCCCTGGAGACCCTTGAAGTCCTGCGGCACCAGGTGCCGCCGTCCATGTGCGATCGCCTCGCACACCGCGTCCTCTACCGCCTGGTAGACCGCCCGGGCGGGTTGCTGGTCGATGGTGCGCAGGATGTCGTCGCCCGGCATCTCAAAGTCGGACAGGCCGTTGTGGCTCAGCACGCTGCTCACCACACTCTTAGCGACCTTCAGTGTCTGTGCGCCAGTGGGCAGTCCGATGTGGAAGACCTTGAAGCGGCTGTGAATGGACTCCGGGATGCGCTCGGGGTGGTTGGCCGTGCCGATCCAGATCACCCGGCTGGCGTTGATGACCAGGCGGGTGCTCAAATCGCGCAGGCTGCCTGCGGTCTCCGGCTCTAGGATGGAGTGCAACGCGTTGATGGCGCTGTAGCGACCCTCGCTGTCGTTGGCTTTGTCTACTTCGTCAAGAACAAACACCGGGTTAGCGGCTTTGCCGCTGGTGAGGACCTGAGTCAGCGTGCCCATCTGGGTGTTGGCCCAGTGGGCGTCGCTGCCGAGCAGGGCTGCACCGGTCGTGCCCGAGTCCATTGCGTAGCGAAAGAAGTCGGTGGCCAGCATCCGGGCCAGGCTTTGGGCAAACCGGGTCTTGCCGACGCCCGGGGGGCCCAGCAGCAACATCGGCGGGATGTGGAATTGGCCGGTGACCTGGGACAGGATCACCCGGTTGCGGATCGCGCGCACCACCTCGGCGAAGTTCGGGCTGGCCTCCAGCAGCTCGTCCAAGGCCTCAAGGCTGGCGAAGCGCTGGATGGGCCGCAGGGGACCGGAGGCTTTGAGCTGTTTGAACAAGTTAGACAGGCGCACGTGGCCGTCCCGGTCGGGTGAGCCAGCGCGGGCGTTCAGGATCAGTTCCTTGAGCTGGGCGTAGCGGAACACCGGCAGCTGAGCCACCGGGTCGTAGTCCACGCCGGGGACCGGATCCTCCAGACCCAAGAAGTCAACTTTGGGGTCGACGTCACCGATGCGCTCGTTGAGGGGACTGCGCGTCGGGGTGGTCGGTTGGGTGGTAGCCGATGCGGCTGCCGATGTGCTTGAGGCCCAGCCGCTGCCCCGGCGGTTTGCGTCGTCAGGGAGCTCGTGACCAGCGGCGATGGCCGCATCCCGCTCGGCGGCCTCACGTCGCGCCGCGCGCAGCCGCACCTCGTCGAGCATGCGCTGGGTCCAGTCGGCATCGGCCTTGGCCAGCTGAGTAGCCCGCTGCTTGGGCAGCAGCAGGTACAGCGGCGCGCGGCTGTCGCGGAAAGACCGGCGGTAGAACGCGAGACCCGCGGGCGGGTCGTCGGGGGGACGATCGGCAAGGCGGTCGGCGTTGTGCGCCTGGATGGCAGCGCCCAGTTCCTCGTCGGTCAGGGACTCGGGGTCTGGAGGGCTTGGCGCGGGTGGCGGCACAGGCCCTGGGGCAGGGGCAGCATCTGACGAGACATCGTCGGAGGAGTCGTCGTCGGTGCTGCTACCGGCTGTCGCACTCGCGCTGTCCTTCGCTTGCTTCTGGACCTGGGCGGCCCAGAGGGTGCCCTCGGGCAGTTCCCACTCGATGGGAACGTCGGGGTGTTTGTCGTAATGGTCGCTGACGCGCTGGGCAGCGAGTCGAAGTGCGTCGAAGTTGCTCATCTCTGGCTCCTGTGTCAGGAGCCAGAGGAGTCAGGTCAGTGCAGTGACTTGAGGTCCCCAGACGCCCGACGAAGTGGTGTGTTCGTGGTGCTGGTCATGGTGGAAAGTGGACGGCGGGTGAAGGCGGGGCGGGCAGTGCGCGGTGTCCGGGCTTCGGTGCAATTGGTGGTGAGGTCTCTGATGGACTTGGTCACTGTTTGCACTTGGGCTTTGCGTTCTGCGCCCCGGCGTTCGACCTCTATCAGGGAGTTGACAGAGATATTGCCGTTGGTGGAATAAATCGAGTTGGAAATGCTGGATGCGTTGCTGATCACCGGAATGCGGGGCAGATTGGTCGGCGATAGAGCACAAGCGGCCACCGAGTTGGTGGTGGCGTTTGAATTGGAGGGCCCAGACCGGGCAGAAGCGCGCACCATCACACGGGCGGTGTCAGCAAAGACAGAGGCCAGTGGGGCAGGACCGAAGGCCAGGGCGGATGAGGCCAAGGAGGTCGGTTGGGGGTGGGCTTGCGGGGTCATGTGGTGTAGCTCAGTCAGGCCATCTTGCAACGGATCTGGGGGGCTTGGCAAGCAGCGATTTGCGAGGGGGATTTGAGCGTGTCAAGGGCTCTGATGGTAGAAAAACCGCGAAACGAATTTGACCAACCGAGGGAACGAAAGTCTCCTGTGGAGCGTTGTTCACTTGTTGGTTAAGAGGTCGGGCTAGCACAGAAGCTGCGAAACGAAAAACGGCAATAAAGTCCCTCAAATTGCTTTGCTTTTTGAGTGCTACCCGTTCCAATCTCGGTTCTTTGTGACGGTATTCCTGAAAGTGGGAGTGGCTACAGCAAAACATTGCAAACCAACAGGAGGGACTAGCGCGAGTTAGCTCTAGCTTGGAGCGGTCAGAGGGTAATGACACCCGGCTTACTTCGTGATCTGTCAGTCACACACTACGACGAATTTAGGCTGAATGCGGTCCTAGACGGTCGTTTGTGTGACTGGCAGCTTCTGACCACTGCGGTCAATAGAACGAATAGAAAGTAGACTCTCAGCGATCAAGCTGAGCCGACCGCTGCGGTAAACCGCCGGGTAAGCAGCGCCGATGATGCCACCGGCCGGTGGTGCCGGCCCGGCGGTTTGCCGTAGCGGGTCGACGCTTGAGCGAGGGGTTAGGCTTCAGCGCGGGAGAGTGAGTTCGCATCGAGGAACTCCAGAAATGCCAGAAGGTCTGGGTCTGGCAAAGGAAGAAGAAAGGCTGCGCGGCTTCCAAGTCCGTTGAAGGAGGTCCCAACCGCCAAGGCGCGTCTGCGATCCGCTATCCAAACGCGGTCGTGAACTAGGTTGCTTGGGCGACTCGACATCTTGATGCTCGAGTCCTTCAACACCTGGGATATCGCGGCCTTGACTGTCTTCGTAGTGCATTTCGTTGACGAGTCGTAGATGAAGTGGACTCGCTTCAGCCACCTGCCGCCAACCCTAGCCGTTCGTTTGAAGTCTTTCGCGATTTCGCTAGCCCGCTCGGTCGGACCGGAGAACACGTAGGGATCGACAATGATGAGGTCTTCAGCCTCGACGGTGAAGTCTCGCAACTCCTTCAGGCCAACAGTTCTCTGTCCAGGAAGGGTTACAAGATGGAGAGCTCCATCATCGGCTCGATCCAACGCGCAGCGCCGATTGATGTAAACCACGTGGCTAGGATGCCGGAGGTGGGGCGGAAGCAGCAAGTTACCTTCCGCAAGGTCTTCCTGCTGATCAACCAGGGCTTCATAAGCGCGATCAAGCTCTCGCTGACGACGCAGAAGGGCTCTGTATTGGTCTTGTAGTGAGGGCACAGGAAAGTTTCCTTCTGAAGCCTATCGCTCGAGCTAACCGGACTGCGGAGGCGGACGCCGGCTGGCCGCGGAGGCACGATTTCTGCCATGGCCTGGAGCGGCCAGACGGTGGCTGCCGTAGCAGGTCCGTTGGTTCAGCGAGGTGTTAGGCGTCAATCCGCGCACAGCAGGGGCCAACCATTCCTTGCTCGCCAGACTTGCTCCCCAAGACGGAGCATCATGTCCTGGCATGAGACTCTGGGAGCAAGCCTTCGAAGCGTGATGTACCCAAAGATCCATTCGTAGCCGATGAGTTCTGGGTACTTTGATAGCGCCAGTCCAGCGGTTCCCGGGTCTGCAAACGTATGTTCGCGGGCTCGTGCCTGGAGATTGGCAGCCATTCCGGTGTAGACCTCGGCAATGTTCCAGTAGGCTTCCAAATCCTCGGAGAATCGACCTGCGCGAGCGGCTATGTCGTAATTGCGAATGTTGGCTGTCTTGCCGCTCCTCTTGGTTGCGTAAGTTGATGCCCACAGCGCCTGCTGCTTGAGAACTCCGACCGGAGTGTCCGTGCGAAGGAAGTACCAACCAGGTTCCGGCGGAATGTTTGCTCGCGTGTGCCAGTTCGCGTCCTCAAGTGAGACCAACACGCACGAGGCGTAGCTGTCCAGGTGAGCGCTCAGGAGGTTCATTGACGCCTAACGAATGTAGACCGCAAACCCCTGCGGTCTAAAACTGCTGTTTGCGGTCTAACTTGGCAACCAATCCACCCCGCAAAGCTTTTTGCAGTATGGCTTTGCCTCAAACATCCTGTAACTATATCCATAGATAAATCTTCCCATGAAACCCCGCAAATCCGCCGCTGCAATCGGCTCGCCTGTTGGACCGGTTGCGTGAGCGGATTCGATACTTGCATTACAGCCTGCGGACAAGACAAACTTACCTCTACTGGGTTCGATTTTTTATCCGCTGGCATGGCCTGAAGCGCCCGCATGCCATGGGCGTTTCGCATTTATAAGCATCCTTAACAATGTTGGAGACCGAACGCAAGGTTTCTGTATCTACCCATAACCAAGCGCGCAGCGCTCTACTGTTTCTTTACCGGGAAGTCCTGGAGTTTGTCCTACCTTGGCTGCAGAACGTTAACCGCCCGACGCAGCCCTAGCGGATACCCGCTGTTCTGACGCAATCCGAAGTGGTCGCTGTTCTTGCAGCGTTGAAAGGCCAAACTTTGCTGTCGGTTGATTGTTTTCCGTCATTTTTCGAAAATTCCTTGGAGCAAGAAAGACTAGACCAGGTCTCGTATCGATTCAGGATCGAACCCTTGGGAATGCAGTTGGAGCTCATCTACCAGATCAGCCAGCTTGAGGAAGCGCTTGTGCTCGGCCAACACCTTGCAGTGGTCATGCAGTTTTGACCCCTGCCTGATGAGGACGCGATGGCGGCCAAGGAACGCATAGGGCGTACCGCGATGACTCTCGAAATTTCGGGAGTACAAGGCACCAGCCCACCGCCCTTGTACCTTGGCAAGGATCTGATGCCTTTCTGTGTCAAGCGTTAGGCGCCCTAAACTCAATCGCTGGAGAACCAGATGGGCAGGCGCATTTTCGGGATCGCCCCGCAGCTCCACCGCCTGGATCGTGCTTGTCGGGTCCGCGTCGAACAGCATGGATGCGCGCCGATTGGCCTCAAGCAGGAACAAAGGCTCCGTCAATTGCTCTTGTCGCATGTTGGCGACTGCAGCGGCATAGGCGATCTCGGTAAGCTGCTCCGCATAGAGACCTCGGAACAGCCCGTCGGGGGCAGGCAAATCCAGCGTCGTCTGGGCGACGACGCATGAACCCGAGAGTTTCTGGAGTCCATTCCAATCCACGTGCAGCACGGTCGCCTGCTTGAAACTACGCGAAGGGTCGACTTCATACAGCCGGAAGCAGAGCAGGTCGGGGTATTCATCGGCGGCCACGGAAAGTTGATTGTCCGTGTACTGATCAAAGACATTGCCACCGCTCAGCTCGGACTCTGCATTGAGACGATAGATCGACTCGGGCTCGTAGGCGTCGTGTGCTCTCAAGAATGCTCGGTATCCATCGTGTATGCACTGCGCTATAGCGCGTCCCATCTTCACACTTTGCTCCGACTCGAGAACCTGACCGCGATCAAGCGAGTACTCAATCCCCTGGGGAGACTTCACATTAGAAATGCTTGTCCCAACTCTCCACAGGTCGAAACAGGTCGCGGAGGGCCTGAATGGGGCCAGGAATCCGCAGATTGCTGTCGTAGACATGAGAGATGCTCGATTGAGTCTGGAAATCACGGACGTATGTGCATTCAGTCGGAACGTCGGCCTCTGGTCTTCGATGCGGAACACCAGTCCCAAGGCGACATCGACTCCGGACTGCTCACCGCGCCACTGGAACGTGTGCAACCCGTCCTCCTTCATTACGTTCATCTTCGCCCCCAGGAGCATCTCGGGGGTAACGTCTGGAACCGAGGCCGGGACTTTCTCAACCACCCCGTCTAGGACTACGTCGATCGGAACAGCTGCCGCAATCAAAAGATGGCGACACTGCTCGTATATATCTTCGATGACAATACCGTCACGCAGTCTCAACGTCACCGATGTGCCGGGAGACATTGGAAACTCGCGGAAGACGGTGTAATCCCTCAGTTCGTCAAGAGAAACCTCGAACTGCAGCCCGGTACGCGGGATGGTTCCGGACTCGAAGGCCCGTGACTCGATATGGGCTGTCGTGGCCACCGTGAACACTGACCAGAAGCCGGTTCCAAATCGGGCGATCGGGGCATACTTCTTCGTCGCGTATGCCGGTTCCTTCGCCCGGCTGCTAGCAACGCTCAAAAAGTGATTCAGGATGGTACGAAGCGACATTCCGCAACCGTTGTCGGATACGGATATCGTGTGCCCCGCCCTGTCAAATTCGATTCTGACCTGCGGTTGGTATTCGTCGGCGGGGCTGGAATGGTGCGATCGGAATCGACATGCCTCGACCGCGTTCTGAACCAACTCACGGATTGGCGCACCAGTTGAGCCTCTCCAGACAGCGTTCGACGCCACCAAATCTATGACTGCCCGCTTGCTCATCCTTACACCCAGGCGTTCAAAGGTCGCGCCCGGCAGATCCAGTCGTCGTAGAAACGGTTCGGGTCGAATCTTCAAACGCGGAGTTTTTGACTGCCGGTCAATATCGCAATATCCGCGTATCCAGCCTTCCATTTCATCGAACGTCCGGTGGGCAAGTGCAAGCACGTCGCCATCATCGAACGTGCCACTGACAACCACCTGTCCATCAGAAGTCACCGCCAAGCTGTCACGGATGCAATCATGCTTCCTGTTTTCCCGGTAGGAGATCGCTGCTGCGCCGCCCCCAGTCTGTCGTGCTACCTTGACCACGCCTTCCAACACACGTGTGTCACTGAATTCGATGGCGTCGGCCGTACACAGAATCGCCGCAAGCTGGCGAACATCCAGAACGCGATCATCCGCAGCGAACGGTATTCGAAGATTCGCTTCCAGTTCCGCAACACTCAGGTTGTGCGACTTCATGATCCAATCAAGAGGTGCCACCAGATTCTCGGGAAGTCCGAAGACCGATGTGTTCCTATGGATGTACGCTCCTCCTCGCTTGGAATGTTCCTGGCGCAGGTAGCTCGTCAGTGCGACGCTGGTTTCCCATTCGTCGACAGGCAGGTCCAGCTTCGGCTTGAGATCGGTGGCCTCGTCTGGAAAAACTGTCATTCCCAGATCGTGGGCATAGGCGGCTGCAATGAGGAGAAAGAGCTCTGGCGCCCCCAGGGATTTGTCCGATCCCGGATCAAAGCAACCATCCAGCAGCACATCTTGCAGCCGGCGCACGACTTGAAATCCATGGTGCGCGTCATGACGGGTGTACAGCGGGAAATGTTGCACCGTTGTCGCGAGAATTGGCGCTATCGCCTCGACGAAACGGACGGCACGGTCGGCATACTCTGGACTCTGCGATGCAAGGTGCGAAAAGACTTTCGTACTTTTGATTTCTTCGACGGGGTCCCTGACCAGCACGTTCACCTCCTTTTTTTGAACCTTTTTTGCTCATTCTCCTTCAAGACCGCATTCCCATTGACCTGATTCGAATGCCCTAGATCAGCGATCCAGGGCTGCTATCGAGAGCGTCGGAAAAGGCTGCATGGGCAGCACTCCGAGAGCCGAGCGGGCAAAAGTGGTGATCCACACATTTCTGACCCAACTTTGATGTGTGGGACCCGCATCTGTCGTGTTATCGGAAAAACAGGGGGCTGTCATGGAGTGTGTCTTGTGTCTGTAGAAAATAAGATCGCCGCGCTTGCCGCGCGGAGAGGAAGGGCCTCAAATAGATTCATCGAATGCGCAAACTCCAGTGTTCTTGCGCTTTCACCGCTTTCACGAAGATCTGAACCGGCGGCTGAAAATCGGCGTCATTGGGCTTGGACTGTGAATTGCTATCCCGTTTCGGGCGCAATGAGTGATCAAGATCAGAGTTGAGTTGTAAATTTTTTGGACCCGTTCTGATTAACGGGCTCTGTACCATTTTCAAACTGCCGTCCTCTGCTGCAATCTTGCCGCTAGTGCACACCGGCTGAAGATGTTGGTCCCGAATGACCGCTACAGGGCAGAGACCGTGAAGTCGCGATACCGAATCGACAGGCAACAACCGCTGCAGATCCGACGGTTGTTCAGTGTGACCGTCCGCTTGGATCAAATATTAGGTTAACTCAATTGCCTAAATCATCAAGCCTTGGGAACATCGACTCTTTCGCGAAGTAGGTAGCGGCTTTTATAGGATGTCGCACTCAATTTTGAGCTTGGCGACTTCTTTGCGCAGTCGATCAATCTCGGCCACATACACAGAAGCGCTGACTCAACTCACCCCAATCTCTTTCAGGGCCGCAAGGATAGGCTCACGAATCTCCTCTGGAACCGCATCCATGTCGGCAATCAATGCCCGAAGTGCTTGCTCCCCGCTGCCCTCACGAGCCATTCGACCGAAGATGCGGACCGGGTCGCCCGACCGCACGGCTGCAATGGCGATATCCGTCACACGCCACTCAGAGCGGATAAAGGCGTTGACGAGGTGTCGCCGCGCGCTCTTGCATTTGTCCCAGTCGAGAAAAACGAACATCAAACTGAGGAAGTCAAACGCGCTTTCGTTGGCCAGTCCTCGATACACCGGCGCAAACGCAGCAGCAATCAAGGGTGATGCGACCACACGTGGTTCATCGAGAGCGAGCGGCAGGATGATGGCCGACGCCCGCAAGAACCCGTTCACATTCACCGATCCAGAGTCCCAAAGCAGCATCGCTGCAGCTTCGGCCGCCTTCAACGAGATGTCCAGGTGATGCCGTCCTGCCAACGCCCCAGCCATCTCCTCGATGCCGTCAAGCATCGACCGACGCACGGCATGTGGTGCGCGTCTAAAGGCCAGAAGATTTCGCGATGCAGCCGCTGGCGATACCCCACGCTGCAAGCCCAAACGCAGTGCCCTTCCACCATTCAACCTGTCCCCTACGGCCAGCAGCAGTCCGTTGACGATACTCGATGAGACCTCGTCCGGCTCTTGCTGCAGTGCGAGTTCAACAGCCTTCACAACCAAATCTGTACCACCGCCGTCCCTTAGCGTCGGTAGCAGCGCAACCACAATAGTGACGTAGTGCCGATCAGGCATTGCCACGTTGCCTGCGATCCGTGTCAGAAGTTCGGCGTCCGATTCGTTAGACGCATTCAGTAAGCCAATGATTCGGGTCAGTCTTCGCTGATCGGAAAGCATTCCTCGCAGTTGCAATGAACTCGCCGCCGCAAGTTGGGACCGAATCAAATCGACCCGTTGGACGTCCTCCAGCGCAGGGGTAGACAGGAGCCAGTCCACATCCACTGCCGTTTGACGCAAAGTAGCCACTAGCAGCGCATCGCGTCCCGCACATGCGCTCATCTCAGTCACAGCGTCACGTAGTACAGCGTCGGCATCAAGTGCGCGTGCCCGTTCTGCCAAGACGCTTCGGATCTTGGCAGAACGAAATCCGTTGACGTCATGGACATGCGCTGCTTCCTTGACCAAACCGTCCACATCGAGGTCGTCCACAAGCAAGCGCGCAGGCTCGACGTGGAAGTCATCAACAAGCAAGCCGAGCAGCTTCTGATGTGCTTGAGCTCGAACTCTATCATCTGCAGTTCTCAGCGCGCCTGCCAAAGCGAGGGAGGACGCAGGATATTTGGCTATCGTCTCCTCTGCCAACGACGCGCTTGCAAAAAGCAAATCCAGGAAGTCCTTGCTGTCAAGACGACAAATCAGCTCAGAGACATCTTGGTCGAGTGACTTCGATATCCCTTCTCCAACCGCGCCTATCAGTAGCTCCTTTTGGGGCTTCTCGTTCAACGCTGGAAACTCTTCCAAGGTTGCGACTGGATAGCGCCAGGCGAGATCTATGGCGGCGGTGCCAATAGACTTTATCAACGATTTTGACGGACCAAGACCTTCAAGCTTTCGAATGAACGCGGTGAGGTATTTCCAAGCGTCCTTCGCGGCCATAGTAGTGGCCGCCCTCGCCACCGAGCGGGAAAGCTCAGGCTCTAGCTCCCAAATCAATCCAACCTGACGCACCTTGCGTGTGTTGGCGATATCGAGAATACCTAATGCCGCAGTCGGCGAGTCCGGCAGTTTGCTACGCAGGTCGGCCCACAGCAACGAGACCCGCAGCGCCGACTCACTTCCAACGCCGTCAGATGACATCTCGCCAAGCGCATCCAGGCTCTTGAGCGATGGAACTGGAGAGCAAAGTATCTGCTCAACGATGGGCGTCGACCATAAATGCCGCGCGGGCCCCCGCTTTCTTCCGTCAATTCTTCGCCCTTTCCAATCTGCAAACCGTGATCGGGCATCCTTTGATGCAAATACAAGATCGAAGCTCTTGCGCCCAATCGTTCGCGGAGATCGAGCGAAAGTCGACATGCTGAAGGTTCGGCGAAAACCTGGCCACAGTGCCGTGGTCAAGCGCAGCGCGAGCGGCTCGGGCGTCTCCGAGTCGAACACCACAATAGGTGCGCGCTCCTCCAAAAACAAAGCCTCAATCAGTTCGGTGCCTTGAAGCGGATCGACGGTCGGCAGCACGGCCGAGAGAGCAGTCGCCTCCCGACGTTCGGCGGGCCTGTCTGCTCCGATCTCAGTCGCCACAGCTACGATCTGGGCCAAGTCCTGCACATCCTGCCATACGGACATCGGTACCAAAATGCTTCTGGTGCGCACGCATCCAGCCCTCGGAGCCTCTAAGTCTTGCCAGGTTCGGGCGACAACATAGTGCGTTTCGCTTGGGAGGGGATACAGCGTGAGGTAAGGAGAGAAGCGCTCGCCCGGAGAAAGGGGACCGGCTACGTCAGAAAGTCTATCGACCAAGTCTTGATCGGCCTTTGGAAGCCGGATGGTGCTCGACAAGAGCTGATGCCCCTGGCGATACCCATGCAGCTGCTGGTCAAATCCGGTCAATCTGGTCCCCCATCGCCCAAGCTATGGGTAGCATGACGTCCCCATCCTCCCTCAGACGTTCACCGTCGAAGTACACGGACCAGCCCTGTTCTGAGATATCGCTTTGAAGGAAGCGGTCACGAAAACCGTCGTCATCTTCGAGGTCACCGCCTACTACTGAAAGACCGAAAAGCTTTACGTCCAATCGGCCAGTATCTGCAAGGCGGCCGGCGAACAGTGGAAATTCCTTCTTGAGATATGCCATCGGCCCTGCAGCGCGCGTTTTGGCGTCCAACAGATCCCAGGCAGTGACGACGATAGCGACGTGTGGATTTCCACCGTCTACCCGGTCAGACAGACAAAATTCGAGATACCTCAGTAGTTCGCAGAGAAGCACCTGGGTCGGCAGATCGGGCTCCGATGGCAACTCGAGAACGGCTCCCGCCCCATTTAGGGATTCAGCCCGTCCTTCGACTTTGGCCGTCGGCGCGCCTGCCCCGGCCACTGCATTGAAGTCGTTGTTGGCTTCTACTGTACCCGCAGGCACGGGTTCGTCCTGCAAAGTATCCAAACGGAGGATGTTGCGTGCCGTCACCCAATCAAGCGGCTGGACAATTTGATCGGAGCATGCACGAACAAAAACTACCGCACCCTGCGCCTCCTTCAAAACGTCGAGCCATTCTTGGGAAATCTCGAATGTTGCAACCATTCGCGTCCAGAGCTCGCCAGAGATATCGGGCATCATCAGCTCGGTCAATTCGCCCTCGCCGTGCGAGCCGCGCACGCTTATCGAGAAGTCCGCTCGGCCTACTTCCAGATTTCTGTCGGAACGCGGAGCAAAGCTACCCTGCATCAAGTGTTCCACAGCTGCGTCGACATAGGCGATATCGTCGGGCAACCGATCAGCCCTCAGCACGCCCTTGCGCTTTTTGAAAGAAGGCCAGAGCCGCCCAATGTAGTTAGTTTTGCCAGAGTCAGGCCCGCCCAACAAAACGATTGATCTCCGAATCATGCCGACTCCCTGAAGCAGCTGAGCGTCCTCGTCCCCTGGCCTCGAGAGGCTGGCCAGAAGTCAGGCGAGGGCCTGTCGTGATTCACCGTCATGTCGATGAGCGATGCGACGCCTGAGCCAGGCGGCAGGTCCCCAAAAGAGAATGAGGCTATCGGCGCCAGGCCGATCCTCATGCCGTGCCTGAGGCCCTCATTGCGGATGCTCTGATACGAGTCCTCCGGAAACTCGCCTATGTCACGCCAGCTGGGAACAAGAAAAACCCTTGGTCTGGGAGTCGGCAGAATCGCGGACAGTCTTTCTACCAACATCTCAGCGCGATAGGTCGCATACCTTTTCTTCTTCGAATCCGCGAACGAGCGGCCGTCGACCATCAGCCAGATAACAGACGCAGATCCGAGGAAGGTGAAGCGGCTGCTGTCAGCCTTGTCGATCAGTGCTCTGGACCATTCGCCGGGGAGGTCCGGCATCAGGATGTCGAAGAATCGGGCGTCCTCTTGACGACGGAGTCTGAAGTGAAGGAAGCCCGCCTGCCTATCGTCTGCCATCTGAGTATGGGTGGTCAACTGCCCTGGCTCATCCCCTTTCGTCCAAAAACGGCTGCCGCGGGAGATCTGCTCAAAGGCCATCAGTGAGGCACTGTCAGCAAAGTCGTACCCCTCAAACTTGCCTCTGGCGAGGAGGAGGTACGCGCTCACCAAGCACGCCGTCTTACCGGAATCAGGCAGCCCCAAGATGCCGACCATCGTTGTGTGCCGCTTCGTCATGAGAGATGTTGCTTCCTCAAGACCCATTGTCAAGCTGGATGGCAACTGCGGAGTTTCTGCCGGGCCCGACAGAACCGCGCCGCCTAAGCTGGTAGAGGGCTCTCTTGCAATCAATGGGCTTTCCGCGCTCACGACGTCATCCACGTCGTCGTCTGTTTGGGTCGGCGCCTCGCCGTGATCAGTCCGGTTTTCGCATTGGTCGACCGGACGGCTCATCAGGCATGCGCCCGTCACATTGAATGTGCACTCTTTGAGTTGGCACGAGCCAAGTGCCATGATCAAGCGCCTCGCAGCATTTTGACCTGAAGAATTCCACCTTCAAGAAGTGCCCTGGCGCCCCAATCGCGCGCGTTGCGTTCTATGTCTGCTCCCACACGGTTGGCGTTGCCGCTTGCGATAGTCACAAGCAACGGAAACACCGCAGGCGCTTTAGCAACCTGATCCAAGTTGATTGACTTTGCAAGCGTCGAGCAGTGACCGCCAAGCGCGGCAACCAGCGCGTTCAAGGCTGTGGCTGTCCCCGCTGGCACTCCGCGCAACACCACGTTACGGTGACCACTGGCCGGGAGACGCCGCAGTTTTTGCGCACCGTCAAAGCCAGCGACTACCGCGCGAACAAGCGGCTCAGCATCAGACAATCGTTCGCCAAGGACGTCGCTCCAGTCCTCTATGATCCACCAAAGAAATTCAAGCTCTTCGCGGTCCAGCTCGGCGTTTTCCCGCAGCGCTTTGATCAAAGGCTCCGTCGCCCTGCGGAAGGCAGTGTTCGCCCGACCACCCGTAGGCTGGTCCTCCGACAGCGAAAGCGGTCCAATCTCGGGGACAGTTGAGCGCATGCGCGACCGCTCGGCGAGTCGCAAGGTCCTCTCTCGTGCGGCAATCAGCACTTCTTGGCGCAAAAGTTCGATGGGCTCCTGCGCAACGGGGGGCTGAAACGATAGCGCCGACCATAGTGCAGCCGCCAGTACGTCGACTGAGTTCCCATCAGTGCTTTCGGGCTGTATGTGCATGAGGTCCAAGGCAGACACCAGCGCCACGACAATGATTTCGAGGTCGTGGCTGTCGCGCACGAATGCTGCGCTTCCGGCCTCTACGATTGCCTGCTCGACCTTGAGGGCAAACGCATCGCGCGCCCCTCCGTCGGCAACACTTTCAGCCAGCGCCGAGGCAACGCGGACTGCTTCCCAAGTGTCTGAAAAACTCAGCATCCACCGCTGAACCGTCGAGACGGCAGCGTTTCGACGATTGACATCTTCGTCCTTTGGATCGGGCCAGAAAATTCTCACGTATTTCGCCATCACGCTCATCTATCGTCCCCCTGTTTCAGTTCCAGAATGGCCGCTTCGATTGCGGCAGACAGTTTTCCAACCCGTCCTTGCGAGACGAGTCTCGCGAAAAACCGTTGTTCAGTGGTGTGGTCGAGACGATCCGTCAGATCGGCAGGTATAGCCTCCAGTTCAACGAGGATACGCCTGCGGCTTTCATCCGGAAGGTCACGGAAGAAGCGCAAACGGATAAGTCGCACGTCGTTGGACATCGACAAGTCTGCCTCCTTCGATCCTGTAACTGGGTTCGCAACTGGTTGCACGTGAGCAGGCTCATCGGTCTTGCTCCGCAACGCAGCCCCCGGCAAAGGCCCTTGACGGAAGTAGGGCGAGCCTAAGACATGACGCTCTGGCTTATCACCAAGAAACGCATCATCCCTCTCGAAGCGCTTCATCTCCGAGTTCCACGTTCGCGGGTTGACGGTCACCGCCAGAGCATCTGCGGTCATGTCCCAGTCGAAGTGCAGAATGTTGTACTTGTAAGTGTACTTCCCGTCTACGTCTTCCGGCGCAGTTGCTCCCGCAGCTAGCATGAGCAAATCGCAGCGTGGCTCAACGGGTTGGATGCTCAGGGACGGAAAGTGTTCGTGCCCCGAGATCACCACCCGTGCACGCGACTTGAAGTAACTAGCCGCCTCGTTGGAGTCTTGCAACCAGTTGAGCGGATGGTGAATGAGGACAACCATCTCTTCCCCCTTTACCCCGTCGAAGACTCGCTGACGCGCGCCCAATATCAACTTGCCCTCATCGTCATTGCGCGAACAAATTAAGGCCGAGTTGAGCCTTACAAAACGGACAACTCGGCCTGGCGCGATGGCCACAGACCCATCCGCCGAATACGCGCCACCAACGTCGAGGTCGCACCCATAGCCGCTTGAGAAGTCTCTGTATGCGGCAAAGCGCTCGTAAAGCGCTTCGCGCTGGGTGTCGTCATCCAGAAGCATGTCGAGTACCTTGTCCCCCTGCTCACGGATACAGTCCAGGTGATACTTCACCACTGGTGTGATAGCGTTACGATCGATGTCGTGATTACCTGGAACCATTTGGATGTCGAGGCGGCTGCAGCCAACGCACTCTGCCAACTGATCTAGCCATTCTCCGGCCTTCACGTACTCCTCGTATTTGGCTGAGTAGGCGATATCTCCGGTTACGATAATGCCCGACGCGCCTTTCCCGAGCTTGGCAATTTCCGCGGCCGCATCTTCGAGCAGCCGCCTCTTCGCATCATCGTTAATGACGACAACTCCGCCATCCTTTTCTTGGCCGAAGTGGATATCTGACAAGTGTATAAATGCCTCTGCCACATGCCTCCTCTCGCTCGCACAATTGTGAGTACTTCATCAGATCATAAGATGGTGCGGTGTAAATCCGAGGTCTAAGCACTGGCCATCGGTCGAGGCAACTCAGTCACGCATGTATCGGCGCGCTTTGCTGCAGCTTCATTTACAAAGTGGTGTGGCGTAGATCCGAGAGCTAGTGACATCTCCCCCGAATTCCGGACTTTTCCAAAACTGGAGGTGCCGTTGCTTCAACGATAAGCGATGGACGTCTAGCATCGGCTTATACACGTCCGAGTGAATCATTGGATGGCTGTTCATCTCAAGAAACCATACGCGTGCTTGCTCAACGACGGCAGCATGGCCTTGTGTGCAAACGGTGGGCGCGCCGTGCTGGCCATAGGCTACTCCTCTGCAGTCAACGCGATTAGTTCGCGCCACGGCACCACCAACTCCATCTCGTCCAAGAACACCGCCTTGCGCGCGGCTCGTACTCAGGTTGAGTCCCAGTTCGGCTATTTTCTTCATAACGCTATTGTTCCGCTACGCCAGCCTTTTAGCTATCGTGGACTGCGCAGGGTTTTGAACACCATCCCTAACGCATCAGTTCGGGAGTTTTGTTGTATTGGGCTCTTGATTCCACTCGGGGCAGACTTCATCGCCGCTCTCGAAGGGTGTGCATGCTGGTCGATGAAGACGACCTCTGCGCAATGGTTGGCTGGATCCTGACCAAGGATTCACACATGCGTGAGCAGACGTCGTCTTTCGAGAAGCCAAAAAAATGCCTTTCTCTTTCTGAGTCCCAGAAAGGCGCTCTTCGATTCCACACTTTAGTTGAACGCCTCGCTACCTAGGAGGTAGTTCATGTATTCCTACGAACAGCGAATCCGTGCCGTCAAGCTCTACATCCAGCTTGGTAAACGCCTGCGGGCGACCATTCGGCAGTTGGGCTATCGTGCGTTGCCTGGTCAACGAAGGTACTTTGTAGAACAGACCGGTTAGTACCGACGCAAAACTGACCATGGAGGGTCGAAAGTTCAACCAGCGCTGACATGCCCTTCCGGCTCTGCTTGCAGTTCCTCAGCAAGAAAAAGCGTGAGAGGCAAGATGTCGCCTCGCACGCTCGCATCCTCCAACGCCTCCATGTACTTTTGGCGGCGAGCGACACGCACTACCGTCCAGGGATAGCCCCCTGAGGCGAGCATCGCGTTCATCAGGAACCGACCGATGCGGCCATTACCGTCGAAATATGGGTGAATGAACACAAACAAATGATGTCCAAGTACCGCCCGGACGGCGGCTTCCTGCTCTTCGATAATCAGTCTGAACAACTCCTCCATGCTGTCCAGCAGTGCATCACGCGGCAGGGGCGTGTGCAGCGAGTTTCGGATGAAGATGGGTCCGGTACGATAACCCGCGAGTTGGTGTCGCTGAAGGATTCCAGCGGCGACGGCAGGGCCAAACAACTCGGAATACCACCCGCGGTGATCCATCTTTAGCACTTCGCCAGGGCTGCCACCCGCCAAGATGAGCCGAATGGTTGACTTGACGGCGCCAAAAGCCTGAAAGTAGCCGCGAGCGGCCATTGCGTCGCGGTTCGCTTTATCTTCTTCATTATTCTCCGGGTCCCAGCCGTTCATGGCCACCCGCTCAATGAGCTCCTCAGTGACTTGATAGCCCTCAATGGACAATGAGTTGTATGCGTCTGAACGGTACCGCTCATCCACCTGGTGCACGTACAGATCGATGTCTGGCACTAGCCCTGGGGCCGCTGGAAAATGGTCCACGACCGTTTGCCGCCACTCTTTCCACATGGACCGAAGCCGGAGAACGTAAGGCGAGCGCTCGCGCGATGGAGTCAAAGTCGGCTGGTCAAGCTCGAAAGGGTTCTTCGCCTGCGTGTAGATGCTCGCGGACCTCATAGTGGTAACGATGGTGGCAGCATCTTGCGAGCGTCCCACAAAAGCCATGGCCCCGGCCAGCCGCGACGCGGCTGTAGGCATACCATCGCCGGCGAGTAACGTAGTGAGTAACTCCGAAGGGTCGCGAACCATCGCTAGAGCGATTTCAGCATCGCGAGGGTGGTTGGTAAAAAACTGCGGGCCAACCAAACACAGTGCCTCAGCCACTGGCCATGCTTGCAGCCCACGAACTTCGATACGGCTTTTGGGTACCCTCTTCTCATCTTGGTACACAAGTACAGAGGTATCGAAGGGAAGCTTAACTACCTGCGTCCCGCCCTGCTTGGTGACGACCGTGATTTGCCGGGGCACAGTCGTGTTTCCGGTGTGCAGTAGCAGCGAGGCCTCGGGATTCAGGCAATATCGTTTACCGAAGCGCTTGGTCAAGTAACCCGACAGGAACGACCAATAGCTCGCATACCAGGCCGTGGTGTCACCGGGCAGATCCTTGGGGTTACCGCAGATGAACCAGCCCTTGATGACAGGCTTCAAAAAGCCCGTGCCCAGCAGCAAATCGCGCTGTTCGTCGCTGAGGTCCCTGGACTCGACCACGCCGTGGTGCTTGTCCTGGAGCTTCTGTAATGCGCGCAAGGCCGCAGCCATCTTCGCGGCGTTAGCGTTTTGCTCGGTTGTGGTCATCATGAGTTTGAATTTACTATGTTATCTGACTTGAATTTACTTTGCTTTATGTGTTAAATCTACTTTGTTTTGATGTTCTTGTCTACTTTGCTATTGAGTTAGTAGTAGTGAATTTATCCAAATAAATCAATAACTTAAAGCTTATTAAGGACTGCAGACTTCGAGGTCGAAAGTCAGCGAGATTCTGCCGCTTAAAATGACAAGCTTACAACCGAACACTCAAGTGTTCTTGAGAACGGTGTCAATGCCGCCCCTGGGCGGGTTTATTCGTAACAATGGGTGTTATCAAGCAGATGACCAAAGTCTATGTAAATCAATGACTTAGGTCACTTCTGGACACCGCTCCAGCCAAAATTAGAGGGCTTGTGGCCGCCGGGCCACAGGTGCTAAGCCGGGACGACTCCGAGGCCCCAAGGGGATGCGTAGGATGTCAAAACCATGTCAAACACACCGTCCGGGCAGGTCGGCGCGACTGAGCCCATGCACTTCTCCATCCACACGCTCAGCGGACAGCAGACCTGGTCGTACTTGACTCTGCACGACGAGCCTCCAGCCGGCTTCGATTCAGGCTGGGCTCTTCTAAACAGGCTGCCTTCTAAAGTCCGCAACGACCTAAAGAGCCTGTGCGCCGACCCGGAGAACACGTTCCCGGCTGTCGTGAACGGCGAGGCATGTGTCGTTATCGAGCAGGAGTTCCAGGCCAGCGACTCGGGCGACGACTGGCCTGAGACCAGCGCCGAGGCCATCGCACGCCTGACCAGAAGCCTGCTGCCTAGCCTGAAGCGCAGGGACACCACCGAACACTCGTTCTTCGGTAACGTGGCCGATGCGCAGGTGACGTTCCGCGGTCGCACGACTCTCTACCTAGCACTGCCCGCCGACTCGGCATCAGCGGGACAGGTACGAGTCCTCTTGTCAGTCGTCAAAGGTTTCGCCTACCTGCTGCCGAGAGCCGCGTAGGCCGGGCGAGTCAGTCTTCGGCGAGCTCGATATCCATGAAGCGCAGGTCGCCCTTTTTGGTCTTGATGGCGCGCACCACCACTCGTTTGTTCACCATCGGGCCGATAACGTCGCCGACCGCGTGAGACAGCTTGTTCACTTCGACTTGAGTGCCATCTTGGGTCTCGACCTTGAGCCAGTCCTTGTCGAGGTCCAGAGCCCGCAGAACGCCTATGCGCACCGCAAACCTGCCTATCGCCTGGGCCGACCCTAGCCGGACAGATCAAAACGGCAACCACATCTACGACCACACAGACGCTTGCCTCTACCACCGGGAAAAATGAAGCACTTTGTCAGCATCACTCCGACGCATGCGCGTTATACCGCCAGCGGACAAGCCTAAATTCCATTCAAAGTTAATCAAAACGACCAGTATCAATAGGATCATTACTCATGACGTTACTCATTACCTACGACCTCAACAAAGAGACCAAGCGACCGCCGATCGTTCAGGCTATAAAAGACCTTGGCCTTTGGGCGCGCCTATCGGAATCCTCGTATGCGGTTAGTACAAATCTTTCTCCAACTCAGGTTCACACCGCACTCAAGCCTCACCTTGACGACAACGACAACATCTACATCATTACTCTGGCTCGGCCGTACACGGGATTTGGACCAAAAGACGTGAACGACTGGCTCGAGAAAAATCCATAGCCTCCGGATCCATCTGAAAACCATGTCCAAGGCCGAATCGCATAAGCGCCTAACCATCACTGGTCATTGCTTCAGCCTGGAAATGGTCTTCTCCTCGTGAAAGCCAGACCGCCGGGCTTGAACAAATTAGAGTCGGGGAAATACAGTGCCCAAACCAAATACTGCGTACAAGCGTGCAGAAATTCAGGCACTTCGGGAAGGTGAGTTGCAGACTTATCTGCCACAGAAGAACGCAATAATCCTCACGGGCTGCTTTGCAGTCGAGAGAAAAAATCCAGATGCACCGTACGTAATTCAGGCGGGTAAACTACCCAAGGTTGCAAAGAAGGCGGATCTACTGGCCGCCCAACCAGAAACTGTGTTTCCAGTCTTCTTGCGCAAGTCCCCGACAACCACAAACTACTATTTCGTTGGCGATTTTCGTTGCATACGTCAATCAAAATCACGGCGAGAAATTGCTCAAGCTGAGGCTAAGTCTGGCCATTATGGCGAGCTAAGTTGCATCCTTAACCTTGAGGCGGTTGGAGAAGTCTTCACGCCTGGTTTTTGATGGAACTTTGACGCATAGTCTCGCGGAAGTGATATCTAAAGTTCAGGCCAGACCTCTTGATCGACGCAAAGTCCTGATTGCCTCAGTGCGGGTAGTAACACTGCATCGGCATAAGCACACCCGGTTAGGCCAGGGTCTGTCTGTCCATCTTTGCCTGCTGAATCTGGGCGGTGCCCCCTTGAAGTTTGTAGCCATGACAACAGTACCTCATAGCCAGGACGCCATGCACGACAGTCCGGAAAGCTCTGACGGAGATGTGCGAGGATCTGCATGCCTGCTGAGTCGAGGTCGCCATAGAAGCTGACGATCGTGGATTTCTGCTTTTCAGCATCGCTTACATGCAGCCATTGTCTGAAAGCGAGTCGATCTGGCTCGGCTGTTGAATCTCTCCAGTAGAGCGTACTGCCCTGCGGAGTGCGCAGACGTTTAGCTGCACTTTTAAATCCCGATGCGTAAACCAGTGCGACTTTTGCCCACTCAGACTGGTGCCTAATTGCCATAACCTCGAACGTCGCCAAGTTTTCGATAAATAGGACGGCGGGCTCTGGTTGAAGCCGAGCCCAATCTGAGGGCAGGCTCACCAGCAATTGAATGGGGGACTCTAGGAACTGCCCCTCACGAGCGCCCAGCAATCGCAGCATCTCTTCGCGGCTGTCCAGCACCTTGCTGTGGCCATTGAAGTGTTGGGCGGACAGTTGCCGAACGTACACGGATTGCTCAGAGCGACATGCCAATGCCAGGAGATTGAGCGTGCGCGCGCACTCGACGTGATCCATGCCTTGAAACCAAGGCAAAGGACTGCGCTGGAGGTAGCCCAGCAAGGCCGGCGCATCTGGAACGTTCAGAACAGCTAGCGCCCTAAGATTCTGGACCAACTCTCGGCTCCACTTTGGGGACTCGGGATGATGGTCCGACCACGCGGCCAAGGCATTGGCATCCCGGAGCTCCAGTGTCGGGTCTTGATCTGCCAGCGTCTGAAAGGTCTGGGGCTTCTTGGTTCGCAGCGACACCCAGCCCGTTTGAACCAGCGATTGCAAGAGCGCAGCGATGCTGGCCAGCCCATCGGGCGTCTGCGTGGCATGCAGCTCTGGCAGCACCTTGGCATCCAGCTTCAACGTGACGCTGCGAAGGCCCTGGCTGCGATCAGCTTTGTTCAGCAACGCGTGGGCGAGCCTGATCAGAATCGGGTGAGGTGGCGGCGCACTCATTCCTGCGCCTCGAATGCCTGACGAGCCTGCTCACGGGCAGCTTGGGCGTGGTGTGCCCATAATTGCGCCATGGCGTCGCGCTTGAAGTCCTTTTCTTGCACCTCGCTGAGATAGACGGTCTGTCCAGCGGCTTGGGCCTGAATCTTCGAGAAGGTGTATTCCTTGTCGAACTCTGGTTTGATTGCGCCGGACTTGGAGGTCGGCATGGCCACAACCAACTGCAGGCCCATGTTCTGCGACAGGAAGCGCAGCACGGCACGCGAGCGGCTTTCGTCCATCTTAGAAAACGCCTCGTCGGACAGCATCACGCGCAGCGCGGGGGCGTTGGCTGTCCGCCCGAAATGCCCTAAAGCGTGGGCCAGCACGGCGGCGCGAATCACATAGAAGGGGGTTTCCAACTCACCTCCGGAGCCGGTGCCCCAGGTCGACAGCGGCGTGGCGTGACCGCCGACGATACGGTGGATGTCGTAGCGGCGGTAGTTGCGGTAGTCGGCCAGCTCCTTGAGCGAACGCTCTGCTGCAATCTGGTCTTGCGACAGCAGCAGGCGTTTGATGTCTTGTGCGGTTTCGCGGTGATGTTGCGAAAGCTGAGAGGCGTCGAAGATCGAGCCTTTATCTTTGTCGAGCTGATCGACGACGGCATCCAGCGCTTCAAAGAAGTCGTAGTAAGCCTTGAACCGGGGCACCCAGTCTTGCACCACGTCGTAGGTGTCCACGCCGAACTGGATGGCCTTGAGCTCGCTGCTGAGCTTGCGCAGGGCGGCTGAACCATCTTTCACATCGCGGCGCACCTGGAAGCAGAAGTCGCTGGTAAACACGTGGTTGAAGGTTCCTTCCGCCTTTTCAAGGCGTGCCACGTTCTCGGCCAGACCAATGCTGTCTTGCCGTCGGATCTGATCGCGCGCGGCGTGTTGAACATTCTGTACGGCGTGCAAGATGGCCTCGATGTGCTCGATCAAGCGCGGCGGCTCAGTCCATGTAAAGCGCTCTTCGTCCGTGCGGGCCCCAGCCAAGTAAGTGGCGATGTGATTGCGCAGGGTCTTGAGCCGATCTGGCAGGTTGTCTGCCGTGTTGTGAACCCAGTTGGCCAGGGTGCTGGTGACGGGCTCTTCGGCCGCGCCCAGTTCTTCGGCCTCTGTCTGCAGTTGCACCTCGGTAGCCACGCCCGAGGCGGCCGATGCAAACCGGCTTAACCAGACGCTGGCGTTGGTGACTTGAAGTGTCAGCTCTGGCAGGCGTGCTTCGAGCTCGGTGAGTCGCCTGGTCTTACTGTCCAACTCCTGGTTTTGTACGCCCACCTTTCGCTGCTCTAGGTCCCATTCTTGCGCGCAGTTGTCTAGGCTGGCTTGCAGGTCGGCCTTGCGCAGCATGAGGCCCGTGATGCTAGACGTGTCCAGGCGACTCAGGTCCAGCTGCACTTCAACATAGCTCAAGCGTGTGTCCAGTGCCTCGCTGAGCGCCTGCGACAGGGAGTCTGCACCCACGCGCTGGAACCAGCCCATCACCAGTTGCAATGAGCGATCAAGATTGCCCAAGTTGTTTAACTCTGGAACGAGCGCATCAAGTCGCTGGCTGACCCAGGCCAAACGCCGCTTGCGGCTTTCCATGCCAAAGGCCAGTTCCTGTTCGTTGGCCAGGCAAGAAAACATGCCGTAGGCTCGGCTGCCCAGGCCCTGTTGCATCAGCCCTTGTGGGGTCTTGCGCAGTTCGGCTTCAGAGTTGACCTTGAGCACGCGGCGGTACAGGGCCAATAAGTACGCATGGGCGATCGGGTGTAGGCAGACCACCTCGTGGAGCATGGCCTGGGTTGGCAAGCTTGTATCGCGCGTGTCTTCGATGGCCTTACTGCCTTGCACGATCTTGGGGGAACGGCGCGCGAAGTGGTGCTTGATCAGCTTGATGGCCATTTCTTCGAAGTCGGGCTCTACGATGATGGCGAAGCGGTCGCGGCCCATGTAGCCTTCGATGGCAGGTTGCCAGGCGCTGCTGGGCTTGGGCTCGATCAGGGCGGCCAGCATGCGTGCCCGCGCTCCAGGTAACTCGCTTTCCAGCAGCGTCAGGGCCTGCTGGACATCGGGCGGTGCAGGTGAGCGCCCTTGCAGCAACAGCTTTTGTTCGGCGCGCAAGGATTCTTGCTCGTCTTTCAGCCCGCGTTGCTGTTGTAGTAACTGGCTGCGTGCCGCCATCAAGGCGGTCATGACGGAATGTTCGGTGCCAACCAGGGCGCCTTCCAAGGCTTTCAATGCTTGGTCCAGGGGCTCCAGCTCGAAGGCTGCCAGGTCGTCGTCCAGACGGGCGGAGGCCATGAGCGGCTCGCGTGCCGGGGCCCACTGCTTCTGGGCCAGGTGGACGGCGGGCTTCAGCTGGTCGACGGCTTCTTGCAGCTCAGGCAGCGGGGACACGTCAAGGTTCAACAGCTGGCTCACATGCCCAAGCACTTGGTCCATCTGCCGCGCCGCTTGCTGCACCCGCCCCCACTCTTTGTGGAACTGCTGGGCCAGTTGGGCTGCGCGTGCATCCAAGCGCTGCTTTTCCTGGTTCACGCTGCTGAGGTTCAACTCGACCTGCACCACAGCCAACTCACTGGTAACGCGTTCACGTTGCAGGGTAATGGCTTCCAGCTTTCCTTGCGATTCGCTGGCTTGTTTGAGCAGTCGCTGCTGCTGCCGCGTCACGCTCATACGCTCGGCATCGCATTCGCGGTGCAGGCGCAGCGCATGGGCGTTTAGAGACACCACATGTTTGCGCAGCAGGTCGACCACGTCTGTGGCGGCATCGTCGACCAGCTGCAAGCGGTCGATGTTGAGCTTGAGGCGCTCGGCATCGGCCTTGAGGCGGGCGATCTCCTGCATCAGCTGGCGGAGCTTGCCCACTTCTTGCGAGAAATCCTTTTCATCGAGAATCTCGTCGCGCACCAGGTCGTTGACGTTGCCAATCTCGCGGTAGGCCATGGCCTTGACGATGGCCCTGGCGCAACGGGTAGCGTCGCCTTCCGGCACGAACTTCTTGCCCAGCAATTGGCCATAGAGGTGTTGCAGGTAGCTGTCTTTGCCTTCATGGCGACTGAGCTGATCGGGGTTCAGGCCCAGGCGAACCTGCAGCTGGGGCAGCAGTTCTTTGAGGCTTAGCGGGCGAGGTGTCACAGTGGTGCTTGCAGCGCTGGTAGCGCTCGGTGTGGCCACCAGGTGCTCGATGGACACCGCCGCGCGAACCAAGAAGAATTGCGGGCGGCCGCCATCTGCGCGCCCGTTCTCGGCGTGGGCGTCGATGCCAAGTAGCGCTGTGAAGCCTTCGGCCTTTTCGCCTGTGGACGGCTCGAACACCAAGCCGACATAGCTGGTGCAGCGTGTGCGTAAAAAAACATCACCACCACATTGGCCCAAGGCATAGGCATGCAGTGTGCGCGGCTCCTTGCCGCCCCTGCGGCTTTGGGTGGATTCGTTTTGCCCTGCATTGAAATGGAAAACGCCTTGGCGTGCGGCCGTCAGTACCGCTTGCATGGCATCAAGCAGGGTTGATTTGCCCGAGCCCGACTCGCCGGTCAGCAAGGTGGCATCTGCCAGCGGCCACTCGCGGGCGTCAATCGTGCCCCAGTTCAGGGTGATCAGTTTGGCAATGCGCATATCAGTTTTCCCCTGCGGCGCCGATCCCTGTCGCGTCTGCCGGGTTCGCTGCTGTGGGCGATGCGCTCTGACGGCCCTGCATCACGCGTAGCACGTCTTGCAAGGCTTCGTCGCTGACAAAGGACAGGATGGGCCGCAGCACGCTGACCAGGGTGTCCATCTGGCCCAGGCCATCGGTGTCCTTGAAGCGGATCAGGCGCAGCTTGCGCAGTTCACGCAAGAGCTGACCGCGCTCGGCCATGGACGACGGCAAGGTCATGCCCACCAGCGACACCAGGGTCTGCGACAGTTCTTCCAGGCTGATGGCCAGCTCCTGGTTGACCAGCTCACGCTTGCCGGTTAGCGCTTCGGTGTACAGAAAGCGCAAGCCCAGTGCAGCGGCCACCACGTCACGCGATAGCCGGGCGCGCAGGCGCTTGACGCCCTCTTCGTCCTCCTGGTCATCGCCGGGCGGGTAGAGCCGAAACAGGTTGGCGTCTACATCGTGCACCAGGGAGAAGCCAAGCACGTCGAACCATTCGCGCAGCAACTCTTCGACCATGGAGGCGTCGTCATACAACGCTTGCTCGGGCCTGGAGTGTTCGCGCCAGATGATGCCGCTGGCCAGCATCCGGTTGCAGATTTCGGCGAAGCGCTTGCGTGAGACCGATCCAGCCGTTCGCTCGGCCAGGCGAGCCTCCAGAAGGTTGTGAAAGGACGTGGGCAAGCTCATGGATGGGTCATTCTGCCTGCGGAGGCTGCGACTGCTCTGTGGCTTGGAGCTGCAGCTCGAAGTCGTCGGCGGTGAAGGCTGGCGTCTCGAATTTCGTGGGGAGCTTGTGTGTGCGCCACGCCGCTTTGCCTTGAGATGAGCGCGCGGCCCCCACGGCGTGCAGCGCGGTCAGCACGTCGGGCGCATCGGTCACCGCCAGGTCAGACAGCCGCAAGGGGCGAGCCTTGCCTCGCGCCTTAGCGAACTGTTGCAGCTGCCTGAGCAGGAGGTCTTCGCTGATGACAAAGGCTTCTGCCTCGGCGCGCCGCAAAGCGGCCTCCAGCCTGCTGTGGGGCAGGATGCGCCAGTCAATTTCGCCGCCTTCCACCGCTTGTCGATCTCGCTGCGTCCAGCGCAGGCCGGTGGTGGGCAAGCGGATTTCGGCGGTGGACAGGCGCTGCGCCAAGGCGTCCAGCCAGACTTGGCGGTCGGCGCTGTGGCTGGATTTGAGGCCAGCGAGCGTGCGGCCCATGGGGGACTCAGCGCCATAGTCCAGTGACAGCGCTTGGCGCAGCAGGCTGGTGAAGCGCCGCACGTAGTTGTGCATTTCACTGCGCAGCATGGGCAGCTTCACTTGGCAAGCCGCGTCGATCAGGTCTTCGATGCGTTGGCATAACCACAAGGTGGCACTGCGCCCTTCCAGCACGTCTTCCAGCCATGTCGCACGCTGGCGCAAGGCACCGTCAATCACCATACGCTGGACCTCTGGCCAGGCCCGGACCATGTCAAGCAATTCGATGATCTGGCTGCGGTGGCGGTCAACAGAGTCGGCCACCAGCCTCACCGACATCTCTTTGCCGAATCGCCGCTCTAGGAAGTCGTTGAATTCGTCCCAAGCCAGCTTCTGCGTCAAGGCTTCGCGCGTGAGAGTCTGCATCAGCAGACGGAAGTACTCGATGTCATCCTGCAGGTCTTGCACCACCCGGCTGGCGAAGTCGTAGGCGTCGAGCAACTCATCTTCGTCGCGGCTTTCGAGAAATGCCTGCAAGGCCTTGCGCGCGGAGCGCATGTTGCGCTGGCGGGTTTTGTGCCGGGTGTTATCGAGCTCAGCGAAGACCTCGGCAAATGACTTGCCTGCACGCGTTAACTTGAGAGTGGGCTGGAGGTTGATCGGGTCTTTGTAGTCTTCCAACCAGCCGTGTTCTTTGAGTGCGCGCAGGAGGTTCAGAGCGTAGTCGCGTTCAGCTTGTGGTTGAACCAGACCGGATGCGACCACGCTCTCTGGCAACGCGCCTGACCGGTAGCTTGGCTGGGCGATCACTTGCAGAATGATCTCCAACACGAGCTCTCGTGTCAGCGCTTCGGCATAGTCGGCGTCCGGGCCGTGGACGCGTTCATGCAACTGACGCAAAACGGCGGCGCAGGCCTCTCTGTCCTGCCAGTTCAGAGGCCTGAAAAAATACTCGCGTGGGCCTTGAAAGAAGACAGTCGGCGCAGACACGTTGCTTCCCATGTTGGTCCGCCAATTTGGAATATTGAAAGCAGATGTTAAGTGCAAGCGCCATTTTTTTGACTTCCATCTATTTGTGGTGTCAATCGCGCACGTCAGCCATCGGGGGGTGGAGTGTGGCAAGTCCATGCCGCAAAGAGGACAATACGTCGTCGATACCCGTTACGTAGGCGGCTACTACCCCAGCATCAAATTCTGGGGGGCAAACTTGGCAAGCACCGAATACGGCGCTTTGGCGGGAGCATCCAGGCAGTCGGTCTAAATGCGGGAAGCTGGCAAAGCTTATCCGAGGGCCTATCAGCAGGCGCGTATCTGGTAAGTGTTTGGAGTGGGCCTAGGACACCGAAAGCAAATGAGAATGGCCTCCGCGGCATCTCGTTATGGTCTGCTCGACATCCGGCCTAGAAGGCAAATGACCTGCCCCTGTCATTTGCTTTTGGGCGGATTACTTGACTTACTAGGCTTGAGCGAAGGCGTATTCCCTGGTGTGGTTTTGTTATCTCGGCGACGCTGATCTGGCTTCCCTGTTGACTTTGCTATCGGCTTAGGTCCCGGTTTGAGTGTCATTTCGCTCTCCTTTGTGGTTGACGAATTTCAGTGTGCGCACCAGCGACCGTACCGTAGGCCGCGAACCTGCGTTGCCTACAACTGCTGTCTGAGGGTCACTCGATTGGACTTTGTTGGCTTGGTTCAACTGCGCGGTAATGTGACAACTGAACTGCGACTAAAGTTCAGTTGCACAAACTCTGTCGTAAACATGGGGCATTCGCACCAACTAAGTCTCAAGTTGATTCGTTCAAGTGACACGACGTCTTGCAAGTCATTGATTTACTTGGATGCGTTAGAGTAAATACCCTGTCGCTTTACCATCGCAGCAGAAGCGCGTCGAAGAAGCAGTCAAAATACGAGGGCATGATGGATGGGGTGCCGATGCCCATACCGTGCATTCAGGACTCGGTCCAGTTCCCACGAAAAGTGTTGGCCGAGATCTTTCAGTGCCCGGAAGTCCTGGGAGTGTGTTAAACGGTCTTCCTTGGTGCTTTCCACAAGCACCCTGAAATCCGGGTTGGACATCTTTTGCAAAAAAGTGGCGTAGTAGTCGATCAGACGATCTGCCTCAGCGCCGCACACCTCAGAGACCCTGGCTATGGGCGTCATGCGGCTTAGCTCCAGTAGACGCTCCTTCTTGCACGCGGTTGTGCGCTGCACCGTTTCCGCTGCCATCAGTATCCCGCTGAAGTAAATGAGTTTTCGAGAAAACAGGAGTTTGAGGTTGCGAATGCCCCAGGGCTTGGGGTTGCTACCTTCCCCGGTCTTGAAGGCGAAATCAACGCCAATGGTCCGCCAATAGCGAACCAGGTCATTTAGAAAAAACCGGGCGAGCTGATGATCGTTCAGGTCCTTGATGTAGACGCTGTTCACCAGCTCGCTCCGTGCCCTATTCACCAAGGCTTCGTTTGTGAGCCAGTCACCTTCCAGCATCAACAGCATCCGGCGCGTGAGCTTGTCATTCGGATCCTGTGTTCCTCCGACGTTACACAGAAACTGCTCCAGAGATTCCGCCTCAGCGAATGCACCGCCTGCGCTCGGGCTACGCAGACCCGCGTCGGCAATGACTTCCGGCATCTTCTCTTTAATTAGCGTCTTCAGCTCCGGGAGATTGTCCTCCGACCGTTCGTGAAGTACGAAGTAGTCAACATCGCTTTCGAGCGTCGCATCTCCCCTGGCAAAAGACCCATTGATCACAACCGCGCAATCCGAAGGGAAGTTGGCCTTCTGAATGTTTTCGCGTAAAGCACAAAGCTTTGCTACGCTGAACTGGCGTCGCTCTTCCAGAAAGTCTCGCAAAGCCATTCTTTTTCCCCGTTCGTTGTTTTCCATAGCAAATGCGACTGCAGCTTGGCTTGCCGATATCGCTGAAACAAGTATTGGTTGCCTGACCGCAGGCCGGAAAAATCCGAGTGAATCAGAAAGTTACGCTTTAAATAGGGGATGTTGGCTTCAAGGCGGCAGGTCTCAGGATATGCCGATTCCCGCAGCCACTCGAACAGTGCTGGAAACACTTCGGCGATGGCCTCATCATCTAAACTGAAGTGTTCAGGGGTGAATTTTTCCTTGTGCGAACTGAAAAAAGACTGGCACTTGAAGTCGCTCACGACACCGATGCGACCGCGCACGACCTGGTTGTAAATCAAGCCTTTAAGCCGCCAAAATTCGTCAAGCTTGCGCACCGAGTCCTCCGCCTGGTCGTCCCCGCGCATGACGGAAATCGTCGCATCTATCAGCGCTGTGGCTTGCAACCCGTGCTTGAGAGGGACATAGCTGGCCGCACGCAGGATACCCTCAACGGTGTCGAAGTTGATAGGCCCCTTGAACAGCCAGTTCAGGGGGTGCTCGGACTCGCCTTGCATCAAAATCGAGGCTTCTTCGGCCCTTACGCCAAACTTTTCGAGAACCGCCCTCAATTCCACCGACGCTTCTGAATTGCTTTTGAGAAGCTGCTCGGTTGCCAGGTGGTGATTGATGCCGAATGATTCCTCGAATGATCCTTCTAGCGAATGCGAAAGCGGCCCATGTCCGGCATCGTGCAGCAATGCTGCTGCTACTGCCACGTTCCGCTGAATCAGCGTATGGCCCAGCTTCTGGGACGCGTAGTCGGCCAGTGCAGCCACGCCTACGGAATGGTCGAATCGGCTGGTCAAATAGCAGGCTGTGCGCTTGCTGGGAAACCCTGTGTAGTCAATGGCGCCCAGGAACGATATCTTGCGAAGCCTTTGGAGTGCGGCAGTCTGAGACAACGCGAACCCGATTCCGTCGGTAAGCCGGGGTAGCAGCCAGCGGGCGTCGAATGGCCTGCGAGCTTGCCCAATGGAGGGAAGCCATTCTTCAGGAGAGTTATCGACGTGTTGGTTCATATGTGGGCCTTGCTGCATCTGTTGTTGCAGCAAACACAGATTGATTATGACGCCCCCGGCGCGGACCAGCCTAAACTCGGATTATCCCCGTGTGACACATGGAAAGGATTTGCCGTCTGTCTAGTGATGGCGGGAGCATCCAAGCAATCGGTCTATGCGTGGGCAGCTGGCAAGGCCTGAGAGCCATGGATCGCTCCGTCAGTTGGGCCAGCCACCATACAGGCGCTTTCGGTTGTTTTTGAAGCTATCATCGCCCTGATTTTCACCACGAATTCTTCAAGGCCCGTAGCCAATGAATTGCGGCGCATGTAGAAGGCTTCAACGATGCGCTGTATCGGTGCCTCGGGCGGCTCCTCGGTTAGATAGGCAAGACTGTGGTCAAGGTGAACAAATACCGGGTAGTCCTCGACCAATGCCAAGTGAAAGTACCTGCTGCTGTATTTGACGCGGAGGACACAAAGTCGTCGTAGCTCATATGCACCATCAGGCAACTGTTGATATGCATCGGGGTTGATTTCACCATCGGCATCTGCAACCCATGGCAGCGGTACAGTCCACCGGTCTGTACCGCCATGCGTCAACAACTCGTATCCAAGGTCCGATTGTTTTGACAAGTAGTCAAGAGACTCTCTCAAAAATTCTGGGGGTAGCCGATTCCTTTCGGCCGCCGTTCTGAGCGTCTCGACCAAGTCAATTGGCCGTACCCGCTTGTTCGAAGCGCCGTCGCCGACTGAGACAGAATCAATGGCGGCTGTAGACCGGCCCAGCGTTGAAGTTTCAGTCTCCGCTGACCTCCGCTCAGCTTGTTTGATGAACTTTTCTCTGAGATCTGGAAATTTATCGGATGGATACGAACGGAGTTTCGGAGCAAGGTGGGAAGAGGCATCCTGCTCGACCAAATCAGCCCCTGTCTCGGCCCCTGTTACCACCCTGCGGTTATGGCCAGAGGCAGTGCTGGGATCTTGAGGGGGTGATTTCAACCGTTTGCGTGCACCACCTTTGAGTTCGTAATGAAGCGATCTGAATGGGAACTCAGCGCTGCATGAGCGTAGGTTGAAAACAACAAAAGTTTGAGTTGGCTTGCTTCCAAGCGATAGCCATTTTCCGGACGCGGTCAGCGTCGTCTTGCCCTCAAAGGGGAAGAGCGTTTGCGGATGTCTAGGGGCGCCCCTTGCAGCGCATTTGAGCATTGAGGTTCCAACCATCACCGCTGCGTTCCACGCTTCCTTAACGCTTGCGATCCGGGCAATGTCGGCAGCTGAGGCGCCACTAATGCCATCACCGAGTTCCAGCTCATATGCTTTGTTCCAGTTGTATATCCCACTCTTGGAATACAGAGACTTGCGTTCAAGGGGCGGCAGAAACAGCTTTTTCAGCAGAGACCCACTGGAGCCAAAGTAAAACCGAATCAACTCCATGCACGGCACGACCAGTTGACGCCCGTCATTCAATTGGACTGAGACACAGTATGAGTGAGTCCCCTTGACATGCCAAGGGTGCTCGGCAAAGGGCAGTATGTGATGGTCTCCGACTTCGACGCCTGCCTTTAGCAGGGCTGTCGTGGACCTGTTGATGTTCAGGTCTGTAAAGGTTTCTAGCTGGTAGTCAGGCTGGAAAAACAGTTGTTGGTTCCGCCAAATATCGCCTGTTCGTAGGATGGCCATCTGCCCGACAGAAATCCATCGACTCGACGCGTTGAAGGTGTCTGTAGCGATTGGGAGGAGGAGTAACTGCGGATCGTGGAGAAAATTGGTGTCCAAAACGCGCGACAGCTGAACAAAAACACTGGGCTGCGTTCGCCTGACAAGTCGGTCCGGGAAAAGGACATCTCCGAACCAGTCGATTCGCCAAAAGTCATTGCCTTTTGGCAGGGCTGTGAGCGTCAGAGGTGTCGTGGGCAGCAAGAGATGGCCTAGCTGAAAGAGATCACTTTTCTCATTTACTTCTGACTTTTTCTCAACTACTTCTGCTCTTTCTCACTATCTACTGGTTGCTCACAACAACCGAGGTCACACTGTCAGAAACCAGAAGTAAGTGAGAAAAACAACGTTTTTCACCAGAAGTTGTGATAAAACTGGGTGTTTTTTAGGCTTAGGCCTATAAAGAGGACTACATCAGAAGTCGCGAGCTGACAAGATGCCTGTCCGAAAGATACCGAAGAACTACTTGGTTGTCACCGGTAGATTCGCCAGTGCAAAGAATGACGAATCACATGAATTCGAGTCGCTTCTTGAGCGCGACCATTTGATTCTTTTGGAGTTCGATAACGAGGTTGCGTCTTTCGAAGTGCAGCCTGTACGAATCCCAGTCCCTGGCGTGCCGCAGGGCTACGTCCCAGACGCACGGGTTGTCTTCAAGAACGCAAAGCGTCCAGCAGAAATCGTTGAGGTCAAACCAAAAGCGGATCTGGAGCGATATGCCAAAGAGTTTGAGCCAAAGTTCTCGGCTGCGGAACGTTACTGCACAGAAAGGGGCCAACTCTTCGTGATTAAAAGCGAGGACGAGATCAGGGGCCCCTATTTGCAAAACCTCAAGTTTTTACGCAGGTACAAGCAAAGAACGCCACCGCCAGAGCAAAAAGCTGCTGTCCTCCAATTCATCGTTGCCCAAGGCGGCAAATCAAGCTCCGATTCCATCGTTGACGGACTTGGCGGACCAGACAGAGCAGCTTGGCTAAGCACGGTGTGGACCATGCTGGTCCAGGGCGATCTCAGCGCAGATTTGGAGTCTGATTTTCCAGTGGATGTGCCAGTCTGGATAGAGGCAATGCAATGAGCAAAACCAAAGGTGAAATACTCAATTTCAAAGTGGGTGCTCCCATCCGATACAACAACAGCGACTACGTCATTGGAGGTATTCACAACTCAAGCTATCTTTCTCTGAAGAGTCAGCAAACTGGCAGGATCGAAGTCGTAAGCATTGCTGATATATCTCGTCAAATATCTTGCGACTTCGAGATACGTTCTGAGCAGAATCAGAATACTGAAAGAGATTTGCTAAGTCTTACGGAAGAGGAAAGACTGTTCACTGAGCACTACAGAAAAATAATTACTCCAATGCTGATTCAACCGAGAGAGAAGGGTTTGCATTTAAAAATTGCTCAAGAACTCCAAATATCGGTGCCAACGCTGTACCGCATGATCAATGAGTTTAAGCGAACTGGCAAATCAACAGCTTTTCTGCAGAAAACACGACCTGGCGGTAAAGGAAAAAGTCGCATTGACCCTGTCGTCGAGAAGATTATTCAGACGTATTTAAACGAAAAATATTTAACAAAACAAAAACCTTCTATAAAAGCGGCAATAGATGACATTCAGTTTGACTGCAAAAAAGCTGGATTAAAAATCCCAAGTATCAATACGATAAGAATTCGGATTTCACAAATAGAAGAAGCAACTGCTGCTCGGCGCAGACTAGGTAACAAGGCAGGAGATCGTTTCAAAGCATCGCTCGGATCAATTCCCGATACGGACTGGCCTTTGGCTCTTGCCCAAATGGACCATACGATTCTGCCGGTCATCATCGTCGATGATGTGTACCGATTGCCGATCAACCGGGCTTGGGTTACTTTCATCATTGATGTGTTCAGCCGCATGATTTTGG
>JAZKIR010000060.1:0-65594 GCA_040384785.1 Pseudomonadota bacterium | reverse complement strand
AATGGTGCCCACGTTCACGTGGGGCTTGGTACGTGTGAATTTTTCTTTTCCCATTTTTCAATTCTCCAAAGAACTAATTTCCGTGTATTGGTTTAATGTTTGCACGGTATTGCTGGTTCGCCTCGCACGGAAAACAAGGCGGCACACCGTCGCAGACAGGGGATCTCTAATCAGTTCTATTCAGAGGAGCCAGAGCAAATTTGCTGCGCAAATCTTGGTCTGGCACACTGGTAGTTACTTAGCCCGTGCTGCCATGATGGCTTCAGACACGTTACGCGGAGCTTCCGAGTAATGCTTGAATTCCATCGTGTAGGACGCACGACCTTGCGACATCGAGCGCAGGGTTGTGGAATAGCCGAACATTTCGGACAAGGGAACTTCAGCCTTGATGGCCTTGCCACCGCCGACCATGTCTTCCATGCCCTGGACCATACCGCGGCGTGAGGACAAATCGCCCATCACGTTGCCGGCGTAGTCTTCCGGTGTTTCCACTTCCACGGCCATCATGGGCTCCAGAATCACGGGGCCGGCCTTGCGGCAGCCTTCCTTGAAACCGAAGATGGCGGCCATCTTGAACGCCAATTCGTTGGAGTCAACGTCGTGGTACGAACCGAAGTGCAAGGTCACCTTGACGTCCACAACGGGGTAGCCCGCCAACACGCCTTGGCCCACTGCTTCGTGGATACCCTTTTCAACCGCAGGGATGTATTCGCGAGGAACCACACCACCCTTGATCGCGTCGACGAACTCGATGCCCTTGCCGGCTTCGTTGGGCTCAATCTTGAGCACAACGTGGCCGTACTGACCCTTACCACCGGACTGGCGCACGAACTTGCCTTCGGCATCTTCGATGGTCTTGCGGATGGTTTCGCGGTAGGCAACCTGGGGCTTGCCCACGTTGGCTTCCACGCCGAATTCGCGCTTCATGCGGTCGACAATAATTTCCAAGTGCAACTCACCCATACCGGCGATCAGGGTCTGACCAGACTCTTCGTCGGTCTTGACGCGGAACGAAGGATCTTCCTGGGCCAGACGCTGCAAAGCGATGCCCATTTTTTCCTGGTCGGCCTTGGTCTTGGGTTCCACGGCCTGGGTGATCACAGGCTCAGGGAACACCATGCGCTCCAATGTCAGGATGGCCGTTGGATCACATAGGGTTTCACCGGTGGTAACGTCCTTCAGTCCGATACACGCAGCAATGTCGCCGGCGACAATTTCGCTGACTTCTTCGCGCTTGTTGGCGTGCATTTGCACGATACGGCCGATACGCTCTTTTTTGCCGCGGATCGGGTTGTATACGGTGTCGCCCTTATTCAGAACGCCGGAGTACACGCGCACAAATGTCAACTGACCGACAAACGGATCCGTCATCAATTTGAATGCCAATGCAGAGAACTTCTCCGTGTCGCTGGCTTGGCGCACCACGGGAGCATCGTCTTCATCCATGCCGCCCACGGGTGGAATATCCACTGGCGATGGCATGAACTCGATCACGGCGTCCAACATACGTTGCACGCCCTTGTTCTTGAAAGCGGAGCCGCAATACATGGGCTGGATTTCGCTGGCGATGGTGCGCTTGCGAATACCGAACTTGATTTCTTCTTCAGACAAATCACCTTCTTCAAGGTATTTGTTCATCAATTCTTCGTTAGCCTCGGCAGCAGCCTCGACCATCTTCTCGCGCCACTCTTTGGCCAGCTCCACCAGATCGGCGGGGATTTCCTTGTAGTCGAACAGCATGCCTTGCGAAGCTTCATCCCAGATGATGGCTTTCATCTTGATCAAATCGACCACGCCGGTGAAGTGTTCTTCAGCGCCGATTGGGATCACCATGGGCACAGGACTGGCCTTCAGGCGCAGTTTCATCTGGTCCACGACCTTGAAGAAGTTGGCACCGGTACGGTCCATCTTGTTCACAAAGGCCAAACGTGGCACTTTGTACTTGTTGGCCTGGCGCCAAACGGTTTCCGACTGGGGTTGCACGCCGCCCACGGCGCAGTACACCATGCAAGCGCCGTCCAGCACGCGCATCGAGCGCTCGACTTCAATCGTGAAGTCAACGTGTCCGGGGGTATCAATGATGTTGATACGGTGCTCAGGCAAGGACTTGTCCATACCCTTCCAGAAACAGGTGGTGGCAGCCGAAGTGATCGTGATGCCACGCTCTTGCTCTTGCTCCATCCAGTCCATGGTGGCAGCGCCGTCGTGCACTTCACCAATTTTGTGGTTCACACCGGTATAAAAAAGTACGCGCTCGGTAGTCGTAGTTTTACCGGCGTCAATGTGAGCCGAGATACCGATATTGCGGTAGCGCTCAATGGGGGTATGGCGAGCCATGATGGATCCTTGGTTTTGATCTGAATCTGTTTTCTTTTCGCCACCCGCACAACGCGGCGTAGCGAGCGGCTTTCAGACTAGGCGCAGCCCCGCAGGCAGTGCTAACAGCACGACAAGGGACTGCAACGACGTATGAAAGCCGCGCAGTAGCCGCCCTTTAGAAGCGGAAGTGGGAGAAGGCCTTGTTGGCCTCAGCCATGCGGTGAACTTCGTCACGCTTTTTCATGGCGCCGCCGCGGCCTTCAGTAGCCTCCAGCAACTCGTTGGCCAGGCGCTGGGCCATGGACTTCTCACCGCGCTTGCGAGCGGCTTCCTTGATCCAGCGCATGGACAGCGCCAGACGCCGGACAGGGCGCACTTCAACAGGCACCTGGTAGTTGGCACCACCCACGCGGCGGGATTTCACTTCCACCATGGGCTTCACGTTGTTGATGGCAACAGTGAAAGCCTCGACTGGGTCTTTATCGGGGTGCTTTTTCTCGATCAGCTCCAGCGCGCCATAAATGATGCGCTCTGCAACTGCCTTCTTGCCGCCTTCCATGATCACGTTCATGAATTTGGACAGCTCTACATTGCCGAACTTGGGATCCGGCAGAATTTCACGTTTAGGGACTTCGCGACGACGTGGCATTTTTTCACCTCTTTGCTTCAGTTGGCGCCCTTACGGACACCGCGAGAGTTATTCAATAAGACTCTCACTTACTCGACCCGAACAGTGGGTCACTTCGTTCATTCACCGCGCCACGCAGTAAACAAACACCTTTTATTTTTTCGAATCCAGGGTTTTAAGGCCATGGGCTCAGGTCAATTTACTTGGCCTTTGGCTCAAGCCAATTTATTTGGCTTTTGGCTTCTTCGCACCGTACTTGGAACGCGACTGCTTGCGGTCTTTCACGCCTTGCAAATCGAGCGAACCACGGACAATGTGGTAACGCACACCGGGCAAATCCTTGACACGACCGCCACGAACCAGCACCACGCTGTGTTCCTGCAGGTTGTGGCCTTCACCGCCGATGTAGGAAATAACCTCAAAACCGTTGGTCAAGCGCACTTTGGCAACTTTACGCAGAGCGGAGTTAGGTTTTTTAGGCGTTGTGGTGTACACACGGGTGCACACACCGCGACGCTGCGGAGAGTTCTGCATCGCAGGGCTCTTCGACTTGATGATCTCGACCTCACGGCCTTGACGCACTAGTTGATTGATGGTTGGCATTTAAAAAACGTCCCTAAACGTTTGAAACTAATTGAAAACGTGAATCCCTTCGGAATTTCCGAAAAGCCTTCTAATGTACCAGCTTAGGGGTTTCCCCGCAAGAGGGATGTTGCCCCCACGCTCCGCCGATGCGCGGGTCGCTGCCCCCCATGGGGGCTAATTTGCCTTGGGGCGGCCCGGCGGCAAATTGTTTTTCAGGCCCCGACTAAACCTCGCTGGCTTAACGAATCCAGAGGCGGATCGAGTCCCAGGCGCGGCCCAGGATGCCCGATTGCTCCACCGTTTCCAGCGCCAGCAGGGGCACTTCCCCAACAAGTTGCTCGCCTGCCAGAATCTTCAAGGTGCCCACTTGCTGACCCTTGGTGATGGGCGCAACCAGGGGATCCGTGCGCACCACCTGGGTTTTGAGCTTGGCCCCACTGCCATTGGGAACGGCCACGACGATGGCCTGTGGACGACCCAACTTGACTGTCCCTTGAGCGCCTTTCCAGAGGTTGGCGCTCACTACTGCTTGATCCGCCTCGAACAATTTGACCGCCTCAAACGCGGTATAGCCCCAGTTCAGCAATTTTTGCGATTCGTTGGCGCGTGCGTTCTCGTTGGCCGTACCCAACACAATGGACAACAATCGACGGCTGCCAGCCGTGGCGGGCGACCCGGCCGGTGCGCCCGGATTGGCCAGGTTGGCAAAATCGCGCCGGGACGTGGCCACCATGCAATAACCTGCCGCCTCGGTGTAGCCGGTTTTCAGGCCGTCGACTGTCGGATCGCGGAACAACAATAGATTGCGGTTGCTGTCATTGGCTGCCGGTGTGCCGGGGTATCGGTACTTCTTGATGGCGTAGTAGCCAACGTAATCCGGAAAGTCCGCCATCAGGCGGGTTGCAAGGATGCTCAGGTCCCGCGCGGTAGTGGTATGGCCGGGCTCGGTCAGGCCTTCAGGGTTTTTGTAGCCCGTGGATTTCATGCCCAAGACCTTGGCCTGGTCGTTCATCATTTGCACAAAACGTTCGGCCGAACCGCCCACCCCTTCGGCCAGCGCCATCGTGGCGTCGTTGCCGGACTGCACAATCATGCCTTTGATCAGATCTTCTACGGGAACCTGCATCTTGGGGTCGATGAACATGCGGGAGCCCGGCATTTTCCAGGCGCGCTCGCTGACCGGCAGGGTTTGCCGCAGGTCCAGTTTCTTGGTGCGCAAGGCGTCGAACACCAGGTAGGCCGACATCAGCTTGGTCAGCGATGCCTGCTCCACCGGCATGTCCAGATCTTTGGAGGCCAGAATCTGGTTGGAGGTGACGTCCAGCAACAAATAGGCGCGAGCGGCAACCTCCGGTGGCTGGGGCGTTTGGGCGGCCACCGAAAGGCAAAAGGTGGCCACAAGGGCGACAAAAAGTGATTTCATGGGAGTAGGTTTTTGCCAAGCCCTCCAAAGGGACAACGGCGGATAAAAGAATGGAATGGGGGGGGTGACTAGGCGCAAGCGCCAGGGAGGCTAAGAAGAGGGTGTCGATTGCGATGGGGATGCAGTATCGGCCAGCAGGTGGCGCACCACCAGACTGCGCAAAAGCGGCAATTGTCCATGAAAGAAGTGCGAACCACCCGGGATCACGGTTACGGGAAGGGTTTGCGGGCGCGCCCAGTTCATGACGTCGGCCAGGGGCACCGTATCGTCCAGCTCGCCGTGCACCACCAGCGTGCGTGTATGCAGGTCCTGGGCGATGGGCGCCACAGTAAAACGGCTGGCCGCCGTGCCTACCAATACCAGCTGTTGCGGCGCATGTGTCGGCCCCAGCGCTTCGACGGCGTGGCTGACGACAAAAGATCCAAACGAAAACCCAGCCAAAGCGAGTGGGAGCGCATCCTGACCCTCCATGCAATGGGCGATGACGGCCAGCAAATCCTGCCCCTCACCGCGCCCGGCGTCGTGCACACCCTCGGTTGCACCAACGCCACGGAAGTTGAAACGCACCGCACGCCAGCCACACTGCACAAAAGCGCGCGCCAGGGTCTGGACGACCTTGTTATCCATGGTGCCGGCAAACAGGGGATGGGGATGGGCTATGACGGCGAGACCGCGCACGGCCTCGCCGCCAGACAGAGACGGCAGGTCTTCCAGAGCCTCAATGGCACCCACAGGACCGGGCACAAGAAATCGGCGGGTTTGAGGATTCATGGGGATGCTATAAATTTACTAGCGACATAGACCCATTTCACGAGGGCTAGTGCACTTATTTTCATAGAGGCAGGTGGATGGATTGCCTCAACGGCCTAAATGCGGCGGGGTCAACAAGCGCTCCACCACTTTGCCATTCTTCAGATGGGATTCGACGATTTCATCGATGTCGTGGGCGTCCACATAGCTGTACCACACCCCTTCCGGGTAGACCACGGCCACCGGGCCCCCCGCACAGCGGTCCAGGCAACCCGCCTTGTTGACGCGGACGTTGCCGACCCCAGCCAGGCCGGCCGCACGGACCTGCTGTTTGCAGCGATCGTAGCTCTCCTGCGCCTGGTGCTGCGCACAACAGGCCTCGCCACTCTTGCGTTCATTGAGACAGAAAAAGATATGCCGCGCGTAATACGGCGCTGCGGGAACGGTTTGCTCAGTAGTCATGCACGGATTCTAGTTTTTTGCGTCGCGCGCCCAGATCAGCGACAGCACATAGACCAGCGTCGCATAAGGCCACAGCCAGCCCAACCATTGCGCCAGCCCATGGAAACGGATAAACCGCCCCTGCTCCCAGGCGTGCAGGGTGTCGACAAAATAGGCGCTCTCGGGCGACTGGTTCAGCAGGCTCAGGTAAATTCCCAGGCATAACAACAACAAGGCAGCGCTGGCCCGCCAGGGTACGAAGGTCAGCGCCAGGGCCAACACACACGCCAGCACCATGCCGACTTGCACCGGCAAGCGCAACCAGGCCCAGGCATGCTCCGGCCCCCAACTCAGCGCCGCCGACAGTGCGGTGACGGCAGCGCCCGCCCCCACCACCATCAAAACAAAGGCGACTCGGCGCAGCCAGATACGCACTACACAAAAGCCCAGCAAGCAGGGAATCAACAGGCCCAGGGCCACGCAGACCATCTCGCCCCCGGGCACCAGGGGCTGCAGGTCGGACTCGCGCATGGGCAGCCAATCCAGAAACGGCGTATCGATCAATTGCGCGGCAACCGCCTCTTCCACCCGCTCCAACACATGGCCCAGGCCAAAGGGCACCGCGGCCGGAAACAGCAGCGCCAAGGGCCACACGGCCAGCAACACGATGCCGCCACGCGAATGCGGCACAAACCAGCGCGCACGTATCTGGCTCCAGCGGTCGATGGCGCCCAACTGGGCCAAGACCACGGTGATGGTGGCGCCGGTCGCCGCCCCCAGCGAGTTGAGCAACCAGTCCTCACGCGACGGAACCCGGGCCGGCAGGTAACTTTGCAGTGCCTCCAGGCACAGTGCCAGCAGAGAAACGGCCAGAACAGGTACCAGAATGGCATGCCGAAAGCGCCCGGAGCGCAAGGCACTGAGCGCCAACAAACCACCCAGCGGGGCGTAGCCCACCACATTCGTGGCCACGTCAAAACCGGTCCAGTAGCGCGGCAGCGGCGCGGCCAGAAAGGCCCAGGGTGCTATGCCCTGATCCCGCCAGTCCACAAAGGGGTACAGGCTAGCATACACAATCAGCCCCATATAGATGAGGGCAAGCGGCCAGGCCGCCGATTTATGCATGCGCTTCCTTTCTAAAGTACTGGGGGTACAGCGCAGCCGTCTGTCCCACAAAAACACCCCTAAACGGTTGGGGACAGAGCTCCGCTGCGCTTCGGTCTGTCCCGCAAAACTCTAAAAAGGCTTGACCACCACCAGGATCACTGCCGCTACCAGCAACAACACCGGCAATTCATTGAACCAGCGAAACCAGATGTGACTGCGGGTCATGGAGTTGGCTTCAAATTTTTTCAGAATCGCGCTGCAACCATGGTGGTAGCCAATGGCCAGCAGCACGACGGCCAGCTTGGCGTGCATCCAACCATTGCCCGGTCCGCGGCCTATGCCATAACCCAGCCACAACCACAGTCCCAAGGCCAACGCGGGCGCGGCGAGCAAGGTCGTGAAGCGCAATAACTTGCGCGCCATCAGCAGCAGGCGCGCGCGCTCTGCAACAGAGCCCGCCGGCACCATGGCCAGGTTCACAAAAATGCGGGGGAGGTAGAAAAGACCAGCAAACCAGCTGGCAACAAACACGATGTGGAAGGCTTTGATCCAGAGCATGTTTGCAGTGTAGTCGGTGGCGTTTGTGATGGTCCTTCAGTGTTTGGTCACGCCCGCACAAGGACAGGGGTGAGCGCCCGCAATGCCTGCAGTACCCAGAACGCATTCACGACCACAAAGCGAACAGGCAAAAAAAACCCCAGCACGTGGGCTGGGGTGGTAAGCCTATTAGCTGTCACACATCAAGGCCCCGCTCAGGGAGGAAAAGCGGGAGGTAGCAAGCTACCCGGGAGCAAATTTAGCAAACTTAGTCATGCATTGCAAGTAACTTTACGAATAAACCCCTCAACCTTTGATAAAACGCAACAGGCCAGGCGCCAGGAATGTGTAGGGCCGGGTCGGGCCAACGCGCGTGGGGTCGAAGGCTTTTGAGATTCAGGCACAATTTTCCCCATGACTCCTTACGCCCCCTACCCCCATGGCCGCCCCCGTCGCCTGCGCCGCGACGCCTTCACCCGCAACTTGGTACGCGAAAACAGCCTCACGGCACACGACCTGATTTACCCGGTATTTGTGGTGGACGGGCAACAGCAGCGCGTGCCCATCGCCTCCATGCCCGGCGTGGAGCGGCTGAGCCTGGATCTGCTGCTGCCGGTGGCCGAAGAGTGTGTCAAGCTGGGCATTCCGGTGATGGCACTGTTCCCGGTGGTGGACCAGTCGCTCAAAACCTACGATGGCGGCGAGGCCCTGAACCCCGACGGCCTGATACCCCGGGTCATCCAGGCACTGAAGAAGGAATTCCCGGACCTGGGCCTGATGACCGATGTGGCGCTGGACCCCTTCACCACCCACGGCCAGGACGGCCTGCCCGACACCCGCCCCGAGGAAAACGGTTACATCGTCAACGAGACCACGGTGGCCCAGTTGGTACAACAGGCGCTGACCCAGGCCCGCGCCGGCACCGACATCGTCGCGCCCAGCGACATGATGGACGGCCGCATAGGCGCCATCCGCGCGGCGCTGGAGGCCGAGGGTCTGATCCACACCCGCATCATGGCCTACAGCGCCAAATACGCCAGCGCCTTTTATGGCCCCTTTCGCGACGCGCTGGGTTCGGCCAGCAACCTGGGCAAGAGCAATAAAAAGAGCTACCAGATGGACCCCGGCAACAGCGACGAGGCGCTGCGCGAAGTAGCCATGGACATTGCCGAGGGCGCGGACATGGTCATGGTCAAACCCGGCATGCCGTATCTGGACGTGGTGCGCCGCGTCAAGGACGAATTCAGGATACCGACCTTTGCCTACCAGGTCAGCGGCGAATACGCCATGCTCAAGGCCGCCGCACAGAACGGCTGGCTGGACCACGACGCGGTGATGATGGAGAGCCTGCTGGCCTTCAAACGCGCAGGGGCCGACGGCGTGCTGACCTACTTTGCGCTGGACACCGCCCGATTGCTACAAAAATAGCAGCGCATTGTGCATATTCCACGGGGGCTAGCGCCCCATTTCACTTAAGCTGTCCAGCCAGAACACCCCATGCGCATCTTCCACATCCAAAGCACCAGCATCACCGAAAGCCAGGACCTGGCCGCTCTGACGGCGGCTGGCCTGCCCGCCCAAGGCTTCGTCTGGGTAGCCTGCGCGCGGCGCGAGTTCGAGGTGACACAGGGCGCGGTGCAGACCATGCTGCAGGCACTGTGCGGCCAGCAACTGGTGGACTTGCACATTTCGGACCTGATCAACAACCACCTGCCCTCGCATTACGACTACACCTCGCAATACGACGTGCTGGTGTTCCGGCGCCTGGCGGCGGGCAGCCGGCCCAGCGATCCAGCCAACCCCGGGGAGCCCCTGACCCATGAGTCCACACACGGCGGCCCGCCCATATTGCGGCGCATCGATACCAGCCCGGTCGGTTTTGCGGTGTTTGACCGGGTGCTGCTGACCGTGCACCCCACCGACTGCGCGGTGCGCGATGCCTATGCCAGCAAGCTGATGCAAGCCTCCAGTGCAGAGTCACGCGCGGCCGGCGCCCGCCTGCCGACCAGCCCGGCCGACCTGATGCTGCGTGTCATCAACCAGATGGTGGACGGTTTTCTGGAACTGCGCCGCGAGCTGACGCACCAGCTGGACCATTGGCAGACCGAACTGCTGAACCCCCGCACCCGCTTTACCAACTGGGCCGCCCTGCTGGACGCCCGGCTCACGCTGCATTACCTGGATGAGGTGTGTGAAGACCAGCGCGCGTCGCTGCAGGACTGGATCGAAGCCGTCAAGACCTGGCCCGAGGCCGACACTGCGGCCGGTCAGCGCGAACGCGACCTGCTGCAGGTACGCAGCCGCGACGTGCTGGAACATATAGAGCGTGTGGTCCACCACGTGCGCCGCCTGGAGCAAAGTGTGGAAACCGCCGTGCAAATGCACTTCAGCGTGCAGGGTAGCCGCACCAACGACATCATGCGCACGCTGACCGCGCTGACCGCCATTTTTCTGCCGCTGAATTTGATCACCGGTTTCTTCGGCATGAACTTCGACGCGCTGCCACTGATACACCAAAAAACCGGTGTGTTGTGGGCGATGGGAAGCATGGTGGTGGTGGCGGTGGGGCTGGGCGCATTCTTCTGGCGCAAGCGGTATCTGGCGCGTTCGGGGAGGTAGTGGTGGAATAGTGGACCCGTCCACTCGGGCATCTACACAACCACTTGCACTACCAACTTTACCCGAGATGTTCAGACTCAGTAAGTGCCGCCACAGATCCCGAGATTGTCAATTTCAAAGCAGTGCGTCATTGGCAAAGGACCGTTGGTGCTAAACCCGCTCTTTAATATCTTCATGGTTACTTTGTAGCTCGTTCCGTCGACGACGACGTTGAACACCATTGACGCTGCGAGCTCACCATAGAAAGAGCCCGATGTGTAGGTATAGGTGGTAGCGGAAATCAGTTGCGTCGGAAACGCGCCATAGTAAATGCCGTTGAGAGTTACTTCTGCCTGCATTGAGCTCTTCAGGACTTGAAGCTTCACGGTACGCTGGGCGCCAGCCACATTGCCCGTGTACTCCCAATGAGACACCCCACCATAAATCGTGGTTCCGTTCATAACCTGCCAATCCCACGGCATCCACGCGGCGCATTGATGGGTGGTGCCGTAAGGGCATGTGCGTGTTACCCCTTGGGCAAACACAGCGGATGGACTGACCATTCCAACAACACAGACTATCAACGCAAACCACAAACCTGAAAACCGCTTTGTCATGAAAAATCCCTTTTTATTTATATAAGTAAGCTACAGCACACAGTTGTTTACAACTTCTCTTGCATGGGTTGCATGGATAACAACCCTTGAAATGGTATCGAGAGGTGTCTTGAAAAAAAATCCTACGAATGTAGGCCTACATGTGTAGCCCCCCCCTAGGGAGGCCCTGGTTGCAAGTTGTCCAGGCTGAATACGGAGCTTCCCCTGACGAGGAACGAAACCTCAGTTCGAGGTCCAACCACGCGTAGCTTGTAGCGGATTACGGAACATACCGTAACGCTGGTCACTACCCGTTACCTTGAAAAGACTATCAATAAGTACAGACCTACATTTGCAGAGCCAAGGAGGCAAATGGCTCTCTGCGATCTGCGTTGGCACGCCGCTCCAATGCCGGACCACTTTGGTGATCGTTTCCTTTACCAACATGCACAGCCGCCAGCGCAGTGCGACTCTTAAGGCCATTGCGCAGCAGCAAGCCACTGATGTAGTCGCGCACCGTGTGTGGGCTGATGCCCAGGTCTTGTCCAATCTCTTTGTTCGTCAACCCTGTTTGGAGTAGATCCAAAATTTGTGACTCGCGCGCACTCAGCTTCATGTTCCATCCCTATCGTCTCATATGTATCGGTATATTCAGCTCACTCCCGGCAGGCCCATGAGCCTGAACTCTGCCAGCGCAGCCTATGCACCACGCGTTACCCGGAAATTGGTGGAAACTTTAGCACTGAGGATCGACAAAACTGGAGGCTTTATGGCACTCGTCGCCTATCAAAAATGATGGTCAGCGTGTATGCCACGCAACTTCGCCAACGACACTCGGGCAGTGTTTGACTCTCGAATTCACACAAACGGCGCGCTCAACCCCTCCGTCGCCATCACCCGCTGGCTAGCCGGCCGCTCCAGCACGCGTTGCAGATACGGCCCCAGGTGCGGCAAATCGCGGGCCTTGCGGCCGTTGAAGTTGCGGGTCCAGCGGCACAGCGTAAACACATAGGGGTCCAGTGCGCTGAAGGCCTCGCCCGCGAACCACGGGCCGCCGTGGCGGGCCAGTTCGGCATCCAACTGGTCGAGCAGGCCATCGATCTTGTGTTGGGCATGGGCCTGCACTTCGGCGACGCCGCGGGTGTTGCCCTCGTCGACGCAGCGGTGCGGGTAGAAGTAGACGATCAGCGCGCTTTGCAGCGTGTTGGTCAGCCACATCAGCCATTTATAGAAGTGGGCACGATCGACAGTGCCGACAGCCGGCGCCAGGCCGGCCCCCGGGTGTGTATCGCACAGGTGTAAACAAATGGCAGCGGTTTCGTATAACACCAGATCATCATCGGTCAGCGCGGGTAGCAGGCCGTTGGGGTTGAGCGCCAGATAGGCAGGTGTGCGGTGGGCGTCGACGCTGCGGTCTACCAAGACCAATTCAAACGGGGTGCCAAGTTCTTCCAGCAGCAGGTGCGGGATCATGCCGGCGGTGGCGGGGTAGTAGTGCAGTTGGATCATGGCTTGGCGGGAGTGGTGGTGGTGGTTGGCTCAGGGATGTCGAACAGACGCGCACCATTGTTCCACGCGATATTGCGCGCCACTTCAATAGGCAGCTCACCGAGCCAGCCCCGGTAACCACGCATGGTGCCGTCGTAGTATTGCCAGCGCTGGTTGACCCAGGTGTCCGAGCCGATCAGAAAACGCGTGGGGTACTTCAGCAGCAACGTGCGCCACTCGGGGCACAGCCGTTCCGGGCCTTGCGCCTCGGCACAGGTCAGACCGGGGCGGTACGACAGCTCGCCCATCAGTAGTGGGTATCGGGCCAGCAACCCGTCGACCCGTGCCACCGTTGCACCGCCTATGCCGGTATGTGCCCAGATGAGTTTTGCCCTCTGTCCTTTGGACGGCGTGTTGGCCATCAGCAGGTCTATCGCCACGTCATCCACATGGGCCAGCACGGCCAGATTTTTCTCTTCGGCAAAGGCCATCAGTTTTTTGGCGACCGCACCGTTGGCGTTGGCGCTGTCGTACAAATGGAATTCACCAATCCCCTTGAAGGCGCCGCCCGGTGTGCCCTTGGCAAACTCGGCCTGCACCATGGTGAAAATGGATTCGTCCTTGAACCAGCTGTCATAGTCGGCCCGGTTGCGGTACAGGCGGATAAAAGGCACGACGGTGACGCCGGCCTGGCGCGTCAGCGGGCTGCCGGCTAACAACACGGTGCCATCATTGGGCCGCGAGTTGGCAACGATGGCGCGCACGCCATTGCGCTGCATGCGCGCCAGCACGTCGCTGGGCGGGTGCGGGCCGGTCTGCCCGTCCCAGGCTTCCATGTTGTAGTGCAGGTGGGCATCCAGCAGCGGGCCGGCGTAGTCCGCGGCCTGGGCCGAGGCCATCACTACTATAAAAATGAGAGCACCATGCACATAACGCACGAGGGCTAGCGCCAGGTTTTTCATAAGCCCTTGCAGGTTTGGCATGGTTTCACCCTCGCTGGTGCGCTCAGCGCAGATGCTGCTGGAAAAAGGCCAGCGTGCGCTCCCGCGCCAGTTGCGCAGCGGCTGCGTTGTATGACGCGCGATGGTCGCAGTTGAAGCCGTGCTGGGCCGCGTAGATCTGCACCTGCACCGTGGGCTGGGCCTGCTGGAACGCCGCCACGCCCTCCATCGGAATGGCATGGTCCTGGTCGCCGAAATGGGCCAGCACCGGGCACAGGGGTTTGCGCGCCACCTCCGCAGGTGTTGTCATGCCGCCGCCGTAATACGGAACCGCCGCCGCGATACCCGCCAATGTACAGGCGGCGCGCCAGGTCAGCAGGCCGCCCCAGCAATACCCCACCACGCCGACCTTGCCAAACTGCGCACCATGGGCCACGGCGGCGGCAATGTCCTGCAGCACGCCGGGCGGTGGCAAGGCTTCGACGGCGGCCTTCAGCGCGATGCCGGAGGTGATGTCGTCCGGGCTGTAGCCCAGTTCCACGTTCGCCTGGACGCGGTGGAAGGTGCTGGGTGCGATGGCCACATAACCCTGCGCGGCATAAGCGTCGGCCACGGCGCGGATGTGTGAATTGACGCCAAAGATTTCCTGCAGCACCACAATGGCTCCCAAGGGCTGCCCCGTCGGTTGCGCCACGTAGGCGGGGAACACAAAACCGTCGGAGGCGGTAAGTTGCAAGGGAGAGGTCATGGCTTGCCTTCGCTTATAAAAGCCGCATTATCGGTTTTCGCGGCTAAACTGGTTTCCCACACAGGCCTATCCGGCCCCTCTCCACGGCAGGGGCTTTGGGTACAGACGGAACACTCCTACTATGTATTGGTCACGCTCTTCCTCGCGCACGCTGCTGCTGAGTCTGGGCCTGACGGTGTGCGGGTTCACCATGGTCCACGCCGCCTGCTCGCGGGTGATCCAGGCGCCCATGTCCGTCATCGGCCAAAGCGTATTCGTGGACGGCGACAGCATGAGCGGCATTTATCCCGATTTGCTGCGCGGCCTGTCCGACAAGGAGGGCTGCACGTTTGCGATGAGCGAGGTGCCGCGCGCGCGCCTGGAAGTGTTGTTTGAAACCGGCCGCGCCGATGTGCTGATACCCGCCAGCAAAACCCCCAAACGTGATGCCGTGGGCACCTTCATTGCGCTGGTGCACAACCGCGCGGCCTTGTTGTCCCTGCAGTCCAGGCGGCCCACGATCAAAACCACGCGCGAGCTGCTGGAGCAGACCGGGCTCAAGGTGGCGCTGGTGCGCGGCTTTGACTACGGCCCGGTCTACCAGGAGCTGGTCACCGCGCTGACCAAACAGGGCCGTGTCATCTTGGAGGTGGACGCGTTGTCCGTGGCGCGCCTGCTGAAAGCCGGCACGGCCGACCTGACCATCATGGCGTCGACCATTCTGGCCGGTGCCGCGCAGAGCGACGACCGTGTGCGCGATATGCTGGACAAGCTGCGCGTGGAGCCTTTGGAAGAGTTGCCGTGGGGTGATAGCGGTGTTTATATTTCCAACACCGCCCTCAACCCACAGGACAAGGCCACGCTGCTGGAAGCGCTGGAGCGTGCCGCCCGGTCGGGCGAGGTGTGGAAGGGTTTTCAGCGCTACTACAGCCCGGCCATCCTCAAGGGCAGCATACGCCCGCTCTAGGCGCACCTGCTCAAGAACTTTCAATGCGAAAAACATGAACCCCATCGTCCTGGTCACCGGCGGCTCACGCGGCATAGGCGCGGCCACTGCGCTACTGGCCGCCCAACGCGGTTACGCGGTGGCGGTCAACTACAGCAGCAATTCATTGGCGGCTGACGAGGTGGTGCGCCAGATCCGCGCTGGTGGCGGCACTGCCATCACGGTGCAGGCCGATGTGGCGGTCGAATCCCAGGTGTTGGCGATGTTTGAAAAAATCGATGCCAAGCTGGGGCCACTGGGCTGCCTGGTCAACAACGCCGGCATCGTGGACGTGGCCTGCCGTGTCGACGCCATGGACGTGGCGCGCCTGCAGCGCATGTTTGCGACCAATGTGATCGGTTCCTTTGTCTGCGCGCGAGAGGCGGTCAAGCGCATGAGCACGCGCCATGGCGGCGCCGGTGGCAGCATCGTCAATGTGTCCAGCGCCGCGTCGCGCCTGGGCGGCGCCGGGCAGTATGTGGACTATGCAGCCAGCAAGGGCGCCATCGACACCTTCACGGTCGGCCTGGCCAATGAAGTGGCGCTGGAGGGCATACGCGTCAACGGCGTGCGGCCCGGCATTATCGAGACCGACATCCACGCCAGCGGCGGCCAACCGGACCGGGCACGGCAGATGGCGCCCCAGGTGCCGATGCAGCGTGCCGGCAGTGCGCTGGAGGTGGCCCAGGCCATTGTCTGGCTGATGGGTGATGAATCCAGCTACAGCACCGGCACACTGGTCGATGTGACCGGCGGGCGTTGACAATCGCGCAGCACACGCGGCGCCAACCTATAAAAAAACTCCGGAGACTCCATGGACTACAAACCCCTCATCACGCTGCTGGCAATTGTGAATCCGCTGGCCATCGTGCCCTTTTTCATCCACTACACCCAGGGGTTTTCAAGCGAACAGCGCCGACGCACGATCGTGATTTCCTCCTTCAGCTGCTTTGTCGTGATTGCGACCAGCGCGCTGGCCGGTTTGCATATCCTGGATTTCTTCGGCATCTCGCTGGCCAGCTTCCAGGTAGGCGGCGGCATGCTGCTGCTGACCTCGGCGCTGAACATGCTGAACGCCCAACCGGCTGAGGCCAAGCCCGCATCACACGACATGGAAGACGGCGCCGAGAAGGCCGCGCGCGGCGCCAGCATTGCCGTGGTGCCACTGACCATTCCGCTGTTGACCGGCCCGGCTTCCATGTCCACCGTCGTGATTTATGCGGAGAAGGCCAAGACCTTTCTGCAACTGGGCACGTTGGTCGGCTACGGCATCGTGATCGCCTTGGCCACCGCCGCATGTTTTGCGCTGGCGCAGCCGATTGCACGCGTGCTGGGCAAGACCGGCATCAATGTGATGACGCGTTTGATGGGCCTGATACTGGCGGCGCTGGCGGTAGAGGTGATGTCGGACGGGCTGGTGAAGCTGTTTCCGGCGCTGGGGCGCTGAACGGACCGGCCTCGTAGTGCCTGCAAACCCAAAAACGAACCCGTTTTGGGTATTTTTTTGAAGGTTCGCGACAAAACAGGCCTCTAGCCCACGTCGAATATGCGTATTGCGCTACAAATCATATAGCGCAGCGCACCACCCAACGCCCCCCAATTTTGCCACCCGCGTGCGACACCACGCGCACTACGGCCCCGGCGCGGCCGCGCACGATCATTCCATTTTCAGCAAGGGTTCCTTCGCGGCCAGCTGCTTTTTCTTCTGCCCCAGGCTACGTACAGTCGCTCCATTGATCCGAACCACCCGTTCAGCCTGGAGCCCAACATGTTCACATCCGCCTTGCGCACATGCCCCGTGCCGCTTGCCGCAGCCCTTTTTTTGGCCGCAGGCCCATGCCATGCCCAACCAGGCCCAGCCGCCCTGGCCAAGCTCGACGCCCTGCGCCTCTCGCCCGAATCGGCAGGAGCCTTGGTCTACCGGGGTGAGACCTTCGCCCAGAAGACACCTGCGGGTTCCCCGCTCTTTCGTTATGAGCGCCGTGTGTTGCCAACGGCAAATGGCCTGCACGCCAGCCACCTCACCAGCGATCCGGGCGGGCGACTGGTCATTGCCGAGTCATCCCGCGTATCCACCAGTTATGCCCTGCAGCACTTTGAGGTCGTCAATATACAAGCGGGGTTCTCGGGATCGGTAGCGATCAGCCAGGACGGACGCCACCTGGAGTACGAACTCAACAAGCAGGGCACACAGAGCAAGGCCAGCGAGGATGTTGCCGATCCGGTGGTCACCGGGCCATCCCTGTTCGGCTTCATCCTGCACCACTGGGACCAGCTCAAGTCGGGTGCGACGATCCCGGTGCGCATGCTGGTGGTGCAAGAGAAGACGACCTACGGCTTCGCGGTGAAGCTGGACAGCCTGGGCAATGGGCAGACGGCCTTCACCGTCACGCCCAGCAGTTTCCTGGTGCGCCTGGCCATTGCGCCGCTGCGGGTGGTGTTTGATACCAACAGCAAAACCCCTATTCGGTACGAAGGCCGGGTACCGCCCATGGAGAACGTCTCGGGCAAGCTCAAGGACCTGGATGCGCGGGTGGAGTACACGCCGGTGTCCTCCACATACCGCTAATCGCAGTACAAGGAATCAAGCACCATGACTACTCTGTTTGCCAGCTTTCACCACCTGGCCGTATTGACACTGCTGGGCTGTACCTTGACGGCCATCGTTCAATTGCGACGTCCATTGGATATCCCCAGAGCCCGCCTGCTGCGGACCACCGACATGATCAATGGCATTGCGGCGACCATGGTATTGGTGGTCGGAGTGGTACGGATGGTCTACCTGGAAAAGGGTGCCGACTATTACCTGCACAACGGGCCGTTCCTTGCCAAGCTGGTTCTCTACGGTGTGGCCAGTGTTCTGTCCTTGGTGCCGACGCTGGAGGTCATGCGTTGGCGCGCGCCGCTCAAACAAGCCGTGTTGCCGACGGTGCGCCCAGAGCAGTTGGGGCGCATGCGCACCGTCGCAATACTGCAGCTGGTCTGTCTCTTGGCGATGATGGTCTGTGCCAACCTGGCTGCACGCTAAGACAAAGAGGCGATCCACGGATCGTCCTGGCTGCCGCCAAAGACTTCCACCAAAAAATCGATGAAGGCGCGTGTGCGGGCGGGCACATGTTTGCGGCTGGGCATGGCGGCATACAGTTGCAGGGCGCCGCCGCGCCACTGCGGCAGAACCCTCTCCAGGCGACCGTCACGCAAGGCGTCCGCCACCATGAAGCTGGGCAGGCCCGCCACACCCATGCCGGCAATCGCGGCGGCATACAAGACATCGAGTTGGCTGGTCGACAGCACCGGGGGGCGCAACGCAACGTTCAGCACCTCACGTGTGGGTTTGTCGGTGCCGGGCTCTTCTCGGAACAAGGTCAACTCGCGGCGGACCGCTGCAACGTCGGGCATCAGCCCGTCATGCAAGAGCAGGTCGCCAGGCTCGGTGGGGCGCCCATGCCGGTCCAGGTAGGCCGGTGCCGCGCAAATGACAAATACCGACGACGCCAACGGACGAATGACGAAGTCCCCTTGCAGGGCTTGCTGCCCGATGGACACGATGGAGACGTCGAAGTTCTCGTCGGCGCCCGACACCGGACCCGAGGCCGACAACTCCAGCTGAATGCCGGGATAACGCTGGCGAAGCCGGGGCAGGTGTTTGACCAGTTGGTGTGTGGCAAACGCCGGCGGGCACAGAATTCTCAGGTTGCCACTGGGTGCGCTGTTGACGGCGCTGGCCTGCGCATCGGCATCGTCCAGCTCGGCCAGCACCCGTTTCGCGCGCTCCAGATAGTCCTCGCCGATCTCAGTCAGTGCCAGGCTGCGCGTGGTCCGGTTCAGCAGCCGGGCACCCAGATGGTCCTCTAAATCAGAGACCGCCCGGGTGACCACCGCGGGTGCCATGTCCAGCGTCCGGGCGGCCGCCGCGAAGCTGCCCTCGGTTATGACTTGGGCGAAAACACGCAATGAGCGAAGTTGGTCCAATGCAGCATCCTTTTCTATTGAAGCGCTTGTGCTTGCTCCACCTGCTGCAGCCACTGCTCGATTTCCGCAATCACCGCGTCCGCCGCCTCGGTTAATGCCCGCACACCGCCTGCAGCGTCCGCACCGGTAGCCGGGCGCTGCACAACAAAACTGCGTTGCGCCAGCAGGCGCTCGGCACCACCCCCGCCCTGCCCCAGCGTGGCACGCAGGCGCACCAGGCCGCTGCTGCGCTCGGCGGTTTCAAACAACTGGCTGAACTCGTCCAACTCCAGGTGCAGCACCATCGGCGGCTTGCCGGCCACCACCACACCTTGCGCGGCGTTCAACACGGCGCGGCGCTGGCCCAATTGCTCACGCAGGCGTTGGCGCAACAGTTGGGATGGCGCCATGCTCCAGCGGGTGTGCGCATACGGGCGCAATTGCTGGGCGTCGCTATAGGCCAGGCGGTACAACACGGCCGCGCTGTCCAGCGCGGCGTTGGCCTCCACTTCGGCCAGCACCAGCGGAGGCAGGGGCGCCATGCGTGTGGCGGGCTGGGCCGCGACGGCTCCGGGGCCAAAGTCGTACACCGTGGCTTTGGCCTGCGGGCGCAGCGATGAACAGGCGCTCAAGCCCAGAAGCATCAAGCAAACAAGTGCTCTAGCCCCCGTGAAATATACACTAATAGCTACTAATTTCATAGCAAATACCAATCCAGAACACAAACGCCGGGCGGCGCAAGAAGTGATATGACAGTGGACATGCCTGCGCTGAGGGAGGTGGACCTGTTCTGCATGTTTTTAGCGTGCGGCGGGGGCAACAAAGCCGGGCTCACCCGGCCCAGGCACAACCGCACCATTGCCCAGCAGCAGCGACTGCGGGTTGTCGCCCACGGTCTCCGCCAGCCGGCCCAGGTTGCGTACGGTGCGGGCTGCGTCGTCCGCGGTTCGGTTCAGGCGTGGCACCAGTGTGGTGTTCAAGTTTTGCCCGGTCGACTGCAGGACATCGACGCCCTTGGCGATCTTGTCCAGCGTGCCGCCGGATTCGCTCATGCGGGTGTTCATGCCGCGGAAGGAGTCGGCCGAGATGCGCACGGCATCGGCACTTTTGCCCAGCCTATCGGACGTCTCGCGCAAGGCCTTGAGTGTGACACTGGCCTCAGCCGACAGGGCGGGCCAGTTGGCCTGGTCCGCATGCCGCGCCAGTTGGCCGATGTTGGCAGCCGCCTGGCCCAGATTGTCTATCGCATCCATCAGCTTTTTCTGGTTCTGCGCCGCCAGCAACTGGTTGGCACGCTGGGTGGCGGTGTCCAGTTGTGTCAGCAGGCCCACGCCCTGGTCGGACAGGCGCGACATCAGGCCGGGGCGCATGGGTATCAGGGCCGGCTTGTCACCGCTGGTGACCAGTGGCTCGCGGGATTCGCCGGCGTCGTCCAACTGGACGAAGGCCAGGCCGGTGACGCCCTGAAAGCCCAGCGTAGCAAACGTCGACTTGGTAACGGGCGCGCTGCTGTCCACGGCAATACGCACCAGCACATTGCCCGGTATTGCAGGGTCCAGCGTGATGGATAACACCCGCCCCACGGCCACCCCCTTGTAACGCACGCTGGCCTGGCGCTGCAGGCCGGTCACGCTCTCGCGGCTGGAGATTTCGAACAAGCGGTGTTCGCCGCCGTCGCGCGTCAGCCAGAACGCCAGCGCCACCAGCAACGCCGCAACCACCAGCACAAAGGTGCCGGCAGCGATGGCGTGTGATTTGTTTTCCATACGGTTCTCTTTTTACACGTCTTGCGGGTGCAGACGCAACAGTTCCATGGCACGCAGCCCGCGTCCGCCGAGAAAAAAATCCCGCACAAAGGGATGGTCAAAGGCGATGACCTCGCGGGGCGGGGCGTTCGCAATCACATGTTTGTCGGCCACGACGGCGACCCGCGTGCTGATCTCGTAAATGGTATCCAGGTCGTGCGTCACCATGACCACGGTCAGGCCCAGTTCCCGGTGCAGCGAGCTGACCAGCGCGCAAAACGCGTCCGAGCGGTCCGGGTCCAGGCCGGCAGTGGGTTCGTCGAGCAACAACAACGCCGGGTCCATGATCAGCGCGCGCGCCAGGGCCACACGCTTGATCATGCCGCCCGACAGATCGGCCGGCATCTTGCGGGCGTGGGCCGGGTCCAGCCCCACCATTTGCAGCTTCACCATCGCGGCGTCGCGTACCAGATCGTCGGGCAGGGTCTTGAGCTCACGCAGCGGAAACGCAATGTTCTCCAACACGGTAAACGCCGAGTACAGCGCGCCATGCTGGAACAGCATGCCCACGCGGCTGGCGGCGCCGGCATGGGTCAACTCGGAGGCCGGCCGCCCCAGCACGCTGATGCTGCCGCGCAGCGGCGTCTCCAGCCCCAGGATCTGGCGCAGCAGCACGGTCTTGCCGCTGCCCGACCCGCCCACGATGGACAGCAGTTCGCCGCGCGCTATGGTCAGGTTCAGGTCCTTGTGGATCAGCGTGTCAACACCACCGCTGCGAAACCCGGACCACAGGCCACAGATGTCCACCACCGGCGGCGGTGCGGGTGGCGTGGTTGCGGGTGTTGGTGCAGTGCTCATATGCCTACGCTTTTGAACACCACGGCAAACATCGCGTCGACCAAAATCACCATGGTGATGGACGTGACGACGGAGGCCGTAGTGCCCTCGCCCAGGCTTTGCGTATTGGGCTTGATACGCAGGCCGTAATAACAACCGATCAGCGCAATCATCAGCCCAAAAACGACCGATTTACCCATCGCCAGCCACAGGTTGGACACCTGCACCGCCTTGGCCAGGGCCTGTACAAAATAGGCCGGCGTCAGCCCCATGGCCAAGTCGGACGCCAGCATGCCGCCCAGCAAGGCGGCCAGTGTGGTCCAGACCGCCAGCAAGGGCATCGCCATCGCCATGGCGATGGCACGCGGCAGCACCAGGCGGTAGCCTTGGGGAATGCCCATGACTTTCATGGCGTCCAGTTCTTCGGTCACGCGCATGACACCAATCTGGGCCGTGATGGCCGAACCCGAGCGCCCGGCGATCAGGATGGCGGCCAGCACCGGGCCCAGCTCGCGTATCAGCGAGATGCCCAGGATGTTGACAATGAAGGCATTGGCGCCAAACTGGCGCAACTGCTGCGACATCAAATAGGCCAGCACCACACCAATCAAGAAACCCACCAGCGCCGTGATGGGCAGGGCCGTGGCGCCGATGCGGTACAGGTGGCCCGAGATATCGCGCCATGGACCGGAGCGCGGCGCACGCGCCAGTTGCACCAGGTCCAGCAGCAACTGCCCGACCAGGCGCAACGCGCCCAGCAGATGTTCTTCGCGCCGCATGACCCAGGCGCCCAGGCGCAGAAACAGCTCCCAGGCCGTCTGGCGCCGGCGCGGCGGCAGCGCCGACGAGAAGCGCGCCACACGCTCCAGCATGGCGCGCTGGAAGGGTGTGGCCTGCAGACCATCGGGCCATTGGCGGAACCAGGTATTCCACAACAACTGCGCGCCGGTATGGTCCAGCCGTTTCAACTGCAGCAGATCCCACTGGCAACTGCGCCAGTCCTGGGGCAAGGCCTGCAGGTCTCTTTGCAGGGCATCCCAGTGCGCCGGAACGGCCAGGATTTCGGCGGTCCACCGGCCAGCCAAGCGTGCGCAGATACCGTTGGGCGCGTGCTCGATTGCAATGCGGGGCTGTAAATCCTCCATGGGCGCGTTGGGCTAAAAATTTTGAGTTGCGGCGGTGATCGCATGGTACAGGCTGGCGCTGCCCCGGTGTTGTTTTTGCGTCCGGGCCAGCAGCACTTGCGGCAAAATAGGCATCAGCCCTCGTAACCACTGCGCAAACAGCTATCAAAATCATAGCAACCAGGAGCAACCATGCATCAACCCAGCCCCCCCTTCACCTCCACCCCCGAACTGTCGGTCGAGCAACGCGGCCCGGTGCTGTGGCTGACCATCACCCGCGAGGAACGCCGCAACGCGATGAGCCACGGCGTGCTGGCCGGCATGGCGCAAGCCATTCAAACGGCGCAAGGCCAACGCTCCGTGCGCGCCATTGTCATCACCGGTGCCGGAGCCAAGGCCTTTTGCGCGGGCGCCGATCTGCAGTCGGCGAATGCCTTCACCACCGACTATTCCGAGCCGCACGGCCACCTGGCGCAACTGCTGCGCGTGGCCAAGGCCAGCACCATTCCGCTGGTTGCGCGCGTGAATGGCGCCTGCATGGCCGGCGGCATGGGCCTGATGAGCATGTGCGACATGGCGGTCGCGGCCAGCCACGCGGTGTTTGGTTTGCCCGAGGTCAAGGTCGGCGTGTTCCCGGCCCAGGTGCTCAGCGTGCTGCAGCACCTGATACCGCGGCGCAAGCTGGCCGAGATGTGCCTGACCGGCGAACCCATCACCTCGGCACAGGCGCTGGAATACAACCTGGTGAACTATGTAGACGATGACGTGGACGTCAAGCTGCAATGGCTGCTGGACCGCATGCTGGACAAGTCCCCCGCCGCCATCCGCCGCGGCCTGTACACGATGAAGAAAGTGGAAGCCATGGCCTTTGAAGAGAGCATGTCTTTCACCGAAAGCCAGATTGCGCTGTTCACGCTGACCGAGGACGCCAAGGAAGGCCAGAAGGCGTTCAAGGAAAAACGCAAGCCGGTATGGCAAGGGCAATGAAAATAAGGAACCCGGGTTTCTTCTTAAATCAGCAGAGCGGCACCCACCACGCCCGTGACCAGCAGCACTGCGGCGATGGGCAAGGTGATGCGGCGTAACTCGGGTGAGCCCAAACCTATGGCCATGCCGCATTTGGTGAGTGTGTTGGCCATGACGGCGATGACAATGGCGCGCGCGGCCACGTGGAGCTGGGTAGCGTCACCCTTTGCAAGGTTCGCCATGGCCAGCGTGATGGCATCCACATCGGTCAGACCGGCGATGGCGGCCGCCAGGTACAGGCCCGCATCCCCCAGGTAGACCTGCGCCGCCTTGGAGACCAGCAGAATGAGACCGAACAACAGTCCAAACTTGATGGCGGCGTCCAGCTCAAACGGGTTGTTGCCGGGCTTGACCTCGCCGCGCGCGCGGCGCTGGTTGCGCCGCCACAACCAGTAACACGCGGCCAGGCTGGCCACACACAAGAGTCCCATGGCCAGCGCAATCTGGCGGCCCAGTTCCCAACTGATCAACGCGGCCATGATCGCGACCCGGAAGAACATTACCGTCCATGCCAGCACGATGCCCAGCGCCAGCGCCGACGCATCCTCTCCCGCCTGCCGGCTGCGCTGCGAAAACCCGAGGGTGACGGCGGTACTGGACGCCAGCCCGCCCAGCAGGCCTGCGATACCCACACCGTGTTCGGCGCCGACCAGCTTGATCAACAGGTAGCTGCTGAAGTTCAGTGCCGAGATCAACACCACCATCAGCCAGATCTTGTAGGGATTGATGACGTCCAGCGGCGGCGGGCCGTAGTTGACATCCGGCACCAGCGGCAGAATGATGAGCGTGACAATGCTGAACTTCAGCGTGGCCTCCACATCGGTGGCATTGATACGACTGGCCAACCGGTGCAGCCAGTCCTTCAGCGCCAGCAGCAAGGCCATCGCCACCGCGATCGAACCCGCTGCTTGCAGCTGGCCATGGCTGCACAGCAGCCCTAGCAGGAAAGCCAGCAGCGCCGAAACCTCGGTGGTGATGCCGACGTCACCGCGCAAGGCGGTCACCACATACATGGCGACGATGAGTGCGGCGATGGCGCCAAACATGGCCAGCGCCAGCCCGCTGTGCCCCAGATGCTCACCGACATAACCGGCCGTGGCGCCGCTGAGCGCGATGAGTGCGTAGGTGCGCACGCCGGCACCGCCGTCACCGCCCTTGCTGCGTTCGCGCTCCAGCCCCAGCAGGATGCCGAGTGTGATCGCCACCGCGAAGCGCAGCGCCAGATGGGTGTGGTCCATAAACTTAGCCCGTTCGCCGGGTTACTGGGTCAAGGCGCTATCTGCAACTGCCCGGGCTCCAGCAGCAGAAAGTGGGCGCAGCGCCCTTTCTCACGGTTGCCATCATCGCTGACGATCAGGATGTATTGCTCTCCATCTATGATGGCCGGGCACACCCCTTCGGCATGCTCAAAACCTGGCAGGCCGGCCACGCTGACGCGGCGTGCCGGCGCATCAGCAAGACCGCTCCAGAACCAAAGCCCGAAGTGCACCTGCGCACTGGCGGCCGGGCCACTGATCAGCAGATACCCATTCAGCACGGGAACATAGGCCATGCCCCGAATCCCGTTGCCGCCAAGGTCCAATGTCTGAAGGCGGGTTCCTATCCGGGGCGGTTCGCCGGATCCGAAGATGGCGGCGGGGTTTTCGACACTGGCGATGATGGCACGTTGGCCCTGCAGGGGGCTGCGAAAACCGATCAACAGCCGCTGCTGGTGCGGGCTGATCTCCAGCGCCTCGATATTGAAGCCACCACTCTTCTTGACATCCGGTACTGCGGCCGCGGCGGCCAGCACAGGATGCGCTGCCGTCAGCGCGGGCTTGAGTGTGTCAACGACCCAGGGGGCGAGCAGGTGCTGGCCGTCAATGCGGAAACGCACCAGCTTGTCACGGGATTTTTTGGCGTCGCCATCACCGTCACGCGAGTGCGAGGTCAGCGCGTAAAGGTTGCCGGACTGGTCGCGCGCAAGCGCCTCCAGATCATCAAGCTTCAGGCCGCCGGCACCGGCTTCCGGGAACCCCAAAAGCACGGGCGTGCTGCTGACACAGCCATGGATGTCTATGCTGAGCAGGCTGAAGGGATGCTGCTTTTCATCCTCCACGACCAGAAAGCGTCCATCCGCCAACTGCTGAATCGCGGAGGGCTCATAGATGCCGGGTAGGTCCAAGAATTTAACAACCGTGTTTAATGCCATGAAAGGCATTCTCTCTCACGCCCACCGTTTAGGGAATCGGCATTCCGGCAGGAAAAGTACACCTGTCGACCCAGACTTGATGCAACGCAAAAAGTCAACGGTGCCGCCTGCGACAGGCCGTCAGTTTTGCGCAGGGGTCCGTGGTTTAGCATGGGGTATGAACGAAACCACGTTTGACTACATCATTGTTGGCGGCGGCACGGCCGGCTGCCTGCTGGCCAACCGCCTCAGCTCCGACGCCTCCAAGCGTGTGCTGCTGATCGAGGCCGGTCGCAAGGACGACTACCACTGGATCCATATCCCCGTGGGTTATCTATATTGCATCGGCAACCCGCGCACCGACTGGCTCTACAACACCGAACCCGACGCCGGACTGAATGGTCGATCCCTGCGCTACCCGCGTGGCAAGACGCTGGGCGGCAGCAGCAGCATCAACGGCATGATCTACATGCGCGGCCAGGCCCGCGACTACGACAACTGGGGCCAACTGGTGGGCGACGCCACCTGGGGCTGGGAGCACAGCCTGCCCTACTTCATGCTGCACGAAGACCACCACAAGGGCGCCAGCGCGGCGCACGGCGCACGTGGCGTAGCACCCAAACTGATGCAAAAAGACGGCAGCCTGTACCGCAACCTGCTGCGCCACCACAACGCCGGCGGCGAATGGCGGGTCGAGAAACAACGCCTGCGCTGGGACGTGCTGGATGCGTTTGCGCAGGCCGCCGTGCAGGCCGGCATTCCCGCAACGGATGACTTCAACCGCGGTGACAACGAGGGCGTGGGCTATTTCGAGGTCAACCAGAAAGCCGGCTGGCGCTGGAACACGGCCAAAGCCTTTCTGCGCCCCACCTGTTACGCCCGACCCAACTTCGAACTGTGGAACAGCGCCCAGGTTGCCAAGCTGCTGCTGGAGCCCGCTACGGCCACCAGCCCCTTGCGCTGCACCGGTGTGCAGGTCTGGGATGGGCACACCATGGTCGATGCCACGGCCAAGGCGGAAGTCATACTGTGTGCCGGCGCCGTCGGTTCCCCGCAGATCCTGCAGTTGTCGGGCCTGGGACCCGCACAGCGGCTACAAACATTGGGCATCGCCGTTGAAAAAGACCTGCCCGGTGTCGGTGAAAACCTGCAAGACCATTTGCAGATACGCGCCGTCTTCAAGGTGCAGAACACGACGACCCTGAACACACAGGCCAACTCGCTGTGGGGCAAGGCCAAGATCGGAATCGAATACGCCTTCAAGCGCACCGGCCCCATGAGCATGGCACCCAGCCAGCTCGGTGCCTTCACGCGCAGCGACCCGGACCAGCCCTACCCTAATCTGGAGTACCACGTGCAACCGCTGAGCCTGGACGCCTTTGGCCAACCCCTGCACGGCTTCAACGCCATCACCGCCAGCGTCTGCAACCTCAACCCCACCAGCCGCGGCACGGTGCATATCCGTTCGGCCAAATTTGAAGATGCGCCTGCCATCGCCCCCAATTACCTGAGCACAGAGCAGGACCGCAAAATTGCCGCCGACTCGCTGCGGTTGACACGGCGCATCGTTGCGCAACCAGCCCTGCAAAAGTACCAGCCCGAAGAATTCAAGCCCGGCGTGCAGTTCCAGAGTGATGCCGAACTGGCCAAGCTGGCCGGCGATATTGCCACCACCATCTTCCACCCCGTGGGCACCACCAAGATGGGCCGCGAAGAGGATCACATGGCCGTCGTTGATGCGCGCCTCAAGGTGCACGGCGTGGCCGGGCTGCGCGTGGTCGATGCCGGCGTCATGCCCTTGATCACCAGCGGCAACACCAACTCACCAACCTTGATGATTGCCGAGAAGGCCGCGCAGTGGATCATGGAAGACGCGGCCTCGACAATGAAGGGTTAATCCCGATGCATGAGTACGCGCGCATTGGTACAGTTGCGGCACTCAAAGGTTAGACGGCAACTGCAAAGGGCCAGATGGAAGAAGCGAACCGAGGAGACGGTAAGCAACAAGCAACAATTTCTGCATCCACCTTGAGATGCAGCTCACAAAAGCACTGACCCAGTCAGTGCTTTTTTTTTGCGCTGCGCGGGCCTGCGGTCACTGGCACACAATGGCCTTCTCGTCCCCCCGTCTCCACCCCATGTCCAAGCAGTTGTTATTGCTGCGCACATACGCCCTGGCCATCACACTGGCCATGGGCGCCTGTGCCTACAACCCGGTGCAACCCGGCATGTCCCGCGCCGACGTCATCGCCCGCATGGGCGCCCCCGACCGCACCGTGCCGCTGGCCTCCGGTGGCACGCGGCTGCAGTATTCGGGCCAGTCCGCCGGACCCTATGCCTACATGGTCGATCTGGACGCGGCGGACCGTGTGGTGCAGATGCGCCAGGTGTTGGCGCCCGCTGAGTTCAGCCGCATTGTGGTGAACCAGTGGACACGCGACGACGTGGAGCGCGCATTCGGGCGGCCCGCTTCCATCGACCATGTGGCGAGCTGGCCGGCCGACATCATGACCTACCGCTGGTACGACGGGGAGAAGATGTTCTTCTGGGTTTACCTGGACCGCAACAACGTGGTGCGGCGCACCGAACAAGGCCGGGAATACCTGCGTGACGACTGAGAGGCCTTAAGCCATTTCGGCCTGTAGCCCTCGATAAACATGCACAGGTCGCTACATATTTGATAGCATCAAACACCACATAGGCAATGCGAGAATCAAGGCATGGAAATGCTTGTTGTATCGCTGGCCTCGCTGCTGGCAGGTTTTGTCGATTCAATCGTTGGTGGTGGCGGCCTGGTCTTGGTGCCCGCACTGTTCGCCACCTTCCCCAACACCCACCCGGCCACCCTGTTCGGCACCAACAAAGGCGCATCGGTGTGGGGCACGGCCATTGCCACCGCGCAATACAGCCGGCGCGTACACATGCGCTGGCATGCGCTGGCTCCGGCGGCCATCGTGTGTTTTGCGGCGTCGCTCGGTGGCGCATGGTTGGTCACCGTAGTGTCACCGCAGTTTTTACGCAAGGCCTTGCCGGTGGTGCTGGTGCTGGTGCTGGGCTACACGCTGGCCAAGAAACAATTGGGGCGCGACCACACACCACGTTTTGTCGGCCGGCGCGAGGCAGCGGTCGCCTGCGGCATCGGTGCGACGATTGGCTTTTACGACGGTTTTTTCGGCCCCGGCACCGGCAGTTTTTTTGTGTTCCTGCTGGTGCGGCTGTTGGGTTATGACTTCCTGAACGCGTCGGCCAGCGCCAAGCTGCTCAACACCGCGTCCAATCTGGCGGCCCTTGCACTGTTTGCCTACAAGGGCCACGTCTGGTGGCACTTTGTGCTGGTCATGGCGATTGCCAATGTGCTGGGCAGCGTGGCCGGCACCCATCTGGCACTCAAGCATGGCACGGGTTTTGTGCGCGGGGTTTTTATTGCCGTGGTGTCGGCACTGATCTTGAAGACCAGCTACGACGCGTTCCTGCGTTAGTCCTTGCAACTTCAGCCGGGCTCTTAACCAGCCGTGCTGACCGGGACACTGGCCGGCACCGTGGGCTTGCTCGCGGAGGGTTTGGGCACACGCGCTGTCGGGGCGGTGGCGGGCGCACTCACCGGCACCACTGCGGCACTGCTTGCCGCCAACGGAACGACCGCCGCGCTGGCACCGGCGCGCGGCAAGGGCACCTGGGCGGCAACCAGCGGCTTGCCAATAGGCACCATGGCCTGGCCCTTGCGGACGGCGGCCATATCCTCGTCATTGGGGTACTGCCCCTTCAGCCAGTAGTCGAAAACGCGTCGCGCGATGGGCGCCGCGGACCCGGAGCCCCAGCCCGCATTTTCAACAATCAAGGCCAGCGCAATTGTCGGGTTTTCAACCGGTGCAAACGCCACGTAGAGCGAGTGGTCACGTTTGCTCTCATCGGCCTTGACGCTGCTGTACTTCTCGCCGGCCCGCAGGCCGACGGCCTGCGCCGTGCCGGTTTTTCCGCCACTGGTGTAACCGGCGCCGGCAAAGACCTTGGCCGAGGTGCCCTCCACCGTCACGCCGTGCATGGCATTGCGGATCACGTCCACGTCTTCCCGTTTCAGCGGCAGCGGCTCGAGCGCATCACTGGCGACGCGTTGGGTGGTGTGGTGAACACTGTCCTTGATCTCGCGCACCAGGCGTGGCTTGAAGCGCTGACCACCGGAGGCGATGGTCGCGTAGGCGGTCGCCATTTGCAGCATCGTGAAATTGTTGTAGCCCTGGCCGATGCCCAGCGAAATCGTCTCGCCGGCGTACCATTTTTGGTGCTCGGCTTTTTTGAATTTCTTGCGCTTCCAGGCCTGTGAGGGCAGGTCGCCGGTGACCTCGCCCATCAGATCGATGCCGGTGAGCCGACCCAGGCCAAAGGGCTCCAGCTGGTCGTGGATCAGGTCCACGCCCATCTCGTTGGCGAGGCTGTAGAAGTAGACATTGGATGAGCCAACGATGGCCAGGCGCATGTCCTTGGGGCCAGGACGGTCAGCCTCAGGGCTGCCGAAGTTGCGTCCCCCAAAGCTGTAGGTCAGGTTATCCTGGATCACAACATTGGCGGCGCGCTTGCCACTGTTCAGTGCCGCCATCGCCATCAGCGGCTTGTAGGTCGAGCCGGGTGGATAGGTGCCGCGCAGCGCACGGTTCAGCAGCGGTTTGTCGGGGTCTTCGTTGAGCGCGGCCCAGCTTTCGGTATCGATGCCGTCGACAAAAAGATTGGGGTCGAAGGTCGGCTTGGAAACGAAAGCCAGCACCTCTCCATTGCGCGGATCGATCGCCACCAAGGCGCCGCGGCGGTCGCCGTACATGTCTTCCACCAGCTTTTGCAGCTTGACATCGAGGGACAACACCAGCATGTTGCCTGGCGTGGACGGTGTGCTGGCCAGTTTGCGCATGGCGCGTCCGCCGGCCGAGGTTTCGACCCGCTCCACGCCGGTGATACCGTGCAACTGGCTCTCGAAGTTTTGCTCCACGCCCAGTTTGCCGATGTATTCGGTGCCGCGGTAGTTGGCCTGGTCCTCGTCGTCTTCAATCTTGGCTTTTTCAGCCTGGTTGATGCGCCCGATGTAGCCCACCACGTGGCTGGCCAGTTCGCCGTATGGGTAGCTGCGGAACAGCCGCGCCTTGATCTCGACGCCGGGAAAACGAAAGCGCTGTGCCGCGAAGCGCGCCACTTCCGTGTCAGTCAGGCGGGTGCGGATCGGCAGGGACTCAAAACTTTTGGACTCTTCCATCAGCTTCTTGAAACGCCGGCGGTCACGCACCGTGACGTCCATGACTTTGGACAGTTCGTCTATGGTCTGCTCCAGGCCCTTGGTCTTGCTGGGCGTGATTTCCAGCGTGTAGGCCGAGTAATTGCTGGCCAGCACAACACCATTGCGGTCGACGATCAGTCCCCGGTTGGGCACGACGGGCACGATGGACGTGCGGTTGCTCTCGGCCTGCGCCCGCAGATCATCGTGGCGCACAACCTGCAGATAGACCAGCCGCATGGCCAGCAATAAGAAGCAGAACAACACCATCACGCTGACCGCGAACACACGCGTGCGAAAACGCGCCAGGTCCGCCTCGACGTTGCGGATCTCGGTCATAGCGGCCGGTTGGCGTCCGGGTTGGGCGCGCGCAACTGGGGGGCGAGCAGGAGCAGACTGGCGACCGGCCACAGAATGGCTTCGGCCACCGGTGCCAGCAGCATCAGCGGGCCCGGAAAGGTGCCGCCGCTGATCATGCGCACCGCAAGCTCAACCGCGTGGGCCACGGCAAACAGAGGGAACACTTGCGCCGCCTGTGAGGGCACCGAAAACCACAGCAGACGTCTATGGACGGTGATGGCAAAAAAACTCAACACGGTATAGGCCATGGCGTGCTGGCCCAGCAGTCCGCCCTGGTGCACATCCATCAACAGGCCAAACACAAAGGCGCCGCCAATGCTGACACGCAGCGGCTGGTGCACGGTCCAGAACACCAGCACCACGGCCAGCACATCCGGCGTCCATGCGGCGCGGCCCCACAGGCCCATGTTCTGCAGCATATTGAGCAGCATGGCAGCAATCAGGCTGCCCCAGATAAAGAAAGGGTTGGCAGGCAATAACAACTGCTGGCCGGGGCGCATGATCATGGCTGGCTCTCCTGGGTGGTGGATCGCATGGTCAACGGGCTCATTTGGCAACGCCCCGGCGCGAAACCACAGGCGGCGCATCGGGCACTGGTCGGGCCGGGATTTGCGCCGTCACCGCCTCCAGAACAACAACATGTCCCGCACCCGCCACCATGGCCAAGGGCACGCAGTAGATGCGGGCAAACGCGGCATCGACGCGGCGCTCGATTTTTTCGATGCGCGCCACCGGCAGGCCCGGTGGATAGACACCGTCGACGCCGCTGGTGGTCAACAGATCACCCTCCATGACATCCGCATTGGCGGCCATGAAACGCAACTCCATGGCGTCCACATGCAGCGACACATCACCGAAAGCCACGCCGCGCGCACCGGTGCGGGTGTTCAGCACGGGAATGGCATGGTCGCGGTCGGTGATCAGCGTCACCTCACTGACCATGGGGTAGACACGGGTGACCTGGCCCAGCACACCAGCCTCGTCCAGCACGGGCGAGCCCAACCCTATCTTGTCCGCCATGCCTTTGTCGATGATGACCTTGCGGCTATACGGGTCGGCCGCGTCGTAGATCACCTGCGCCGCCAACGAGGAAGACTGCAGGCGCTCGCGCAAACCCAGCAGCTTGCGCAGGCGCACATTTTCCAGCGACAAACTCTCCACCTGGTTGGCGCGCTGCGACTGCAGATTGTGTTTGCGGATGACCTCTTGCTGCGCGGTCTGGGCCGCTGTCAACGAAGAAAAATACTGGCTGGCGTTCTGGTACAGCAGTACCGGGCGCATGGCCAGCCACTGTGCCGGGTAGAGCACGGTGGCCAGCGCCACCCGCAGGGGTTGCATGACTTTGAACCGGGCATCCGCCACCATCAGAAAAAACGCCAGTGCACTGCACACGGCGAGTTTGGACAGGGCCGAGGGGCCCTGCCGAAAGAACGGTGGAGGAGCTCGGTCCAGCGTACCAAGTGGCATCGCTGTGTCCGGTTATTTATTCGCTGGTGAAAATGGAGCCCAGACGCTCCATCTGTTCCAGCGCAATGCCGCAACCGCGGACCACGCAGGTCAGCGGATCTTCGGCCACCAGGACCGGTAAACCGGTTTCCTCGGCCAGCAAACGGTCCAGGTCGCGCAACAGTGCACCGCCGCCGGTCAGCATCATGCCGCGGTCGGCAATGTCGGCACCCAATTCGGGGGGCGTCTGCTCCAGCGCGTTCTTGACGGCCGAGACGATGTTGTTCAGTGGATCGGTCAGGGCTTCGAGAATTTCGTTGCTGGAAATGGTGAAGCTGCGGGGCACACCTTCGGACAGGTTGCGCCCGCGCACTTCCATCTCTTTCACTTCGGAGCCGGGGAAGGCCGAGCCGATTTTTTTCTTGATGGACTCGGCGGTGGGCTCGCCGATCAACATGCCGTAGTTGCGGCGGATGTAGTTGATGATGGCCTCGTCGAACTTGTCACCACCGACGCGGACCGAGCCTTTGTAGACCATGCCGCCCAGCGAGATCACGCCGACTTCGGTGGTACCGCCGCCAATGTCGACCACCATGGAGCCACTGGCTTCACTGACGGGCAGACCGGCACCAATGGCCGCAGCCATGGGTTCCTCGATCAGGTACACATCGCTGGCACCGGCGCCCAGGGCCGATTCGCGGATGGCCCGGCGCTCGACCTGGGTCGAGCCGCAGGGTACACAAATGATGATGCGGGGGCTGGGGCGAAAAATGCCGCGCGGATGCACCATCTTGATGAATTGCTTGAGCATTTGCTCGGTGACCGTGAAGTCGGCGATCACGCCGTCTTTCATGGGGCGAATGGCTTCGATATTGCCGGGAACCTTGCCCAGCATGGCCTTGGCTTCCTTGCCGACAGCTTGTATGGTTTTTTTGCCTTGGGGGCCACCTTCGTGGCGGATGGCGACGACCGAGGGTTCGTCTAGAACAATGCCCTGACCGCGTACAAAAATCAGGGTGTTGGCCGTGCCCAAGTCGATGGCCAGGTCGGTTGAAAAGTACCGACGGAAAGATCCAAACATCACATATCCTCTCGAGGCATGGGAAGCGCTTCGGCCCCCATCACCACGGTTTTATCGTTAAAAAATCGTAAGTTTGGCGTCAAAAAGGGGCACTTTGCAGGACCCGCGCCAAAGACGGGATAATAACCGATTGCCTTTGAACACCCCTCTCTAAACTGATCCATTGGCTCCGAATTACCTTTGGTTTCAACCCAATACGCACCATGTCACTGACATCTACCGATATAGCACGCATTGCCAATCTGGCCCGCCTGGAACTCGCACCCGCTGAAAGTGAGCGTTTGCTCGCGCAAATGAACAACTTCTTCAGCATCGTGGAGCAGATGCGCGCCGTGGACACCACCGGCATAGAGCCGCTGGCCCACCCGGTGGTTGCGCTGACGGACTTTGCGCTGCGCCTGCGCGACGACGTAGCCAGCGAGCCGAACCAGCGGGAAGCCAACCAGAAAAGCGCGCCTGCCGTGGAAAACGGGCTCTTTTTGGTACCCAAGGTGATTGAGTAATTTTGCAAAGCACACGATGACGTCTACCTCCACCCCTTCATCCCAAGACCTGCACGACCAGAGCGTGCATGCCCTGACCCAGGCCCTGCGCGACAAGAAATTCTCTGCCGTCGAACTGGCCCAGCACTTTCTGGACCGCAGCGCAGCCCATGCCGACCTGGGCGCCTTTGTTGCCGTCGATGCCGAGACCACACTGGCGCAGGCCCGCGCGGCCGACGCCCGCATCGCCAATGGCACGGCAGGTGCGCTGGAAGGCGTGCCCATCGCGCACAAGGACATTTTTGCCACCAAGGACTTCGTCACCACGGCCGGCTCGCGCATGCTCAAAACCTACCGCTCGCCGTTTGATGCGACCGTGGTGGCCAAGCTCGCCGCGCAAGGTGTGGTCACGCTGGGCAAGCTGAACTGCGACGAATTTGCTATGGGCTCCAGCAATGAGAACTCGGCCATTGCCGCGGTGGGCCACGACAAGGTGGAGCCGGTTCGTAATCCGTGGGACACGACCCGCATCCCCGGCGGCTCGTCGGGCGGCAGCGCTACCGTTGTGGCTGCACGCCTTGCACCGGCTGCGACGGGCACCGACACCGGTGGTTCGATCCGCCAGCCAGCCTCCTTTTGCGGCATTACCGGCATCAAGCCCACCTATGGCCGCGCATCACGCTACGGCATGGTGGCCTTTGCGTCCAGCCTGGACCAGGCCGGCCCGATGGCGCGCTCTGCGCAAGACTGCGCCTTGTTGTTGTCCGCCATGTGTGGCCCGGATCTGGACCGCGACTCGACGTCGCTGGATGTACCGGCCGAAGATTATTCGCTGAAGTTGAATGACGCGATTGAAGGCCTGCGCATCGGCATCCCCAAGGAGTTTTTTGGCGAAGGCCTGTCAGGCGATGTGCGCAGTGCCATTGACGCGGCCCTGAAGGAATATGAAAAACTTGGCGCCAAGCTGGTGCCCATCACACTGCCGCGCACCGAGTTGTCCATTCCCGTGTACTACATCATTGCGCCCGCAGAAGCCAGCTCCAACCTGAGCCGCTTTGATGGTGTGAAATTTGGCCACCGCGCCGGGAAATTCACCGATCTGGCCGACATGTACAAGAAGACCCGCGCCGAAGGTTTTGGCGATGAGGTCAAGCGCCGCATCATGATCGGCGCGTACGTGCTGTCCCACGGCTACTACGACGCCTACTACCTGCAGGCGCAAAAAATCCGTCGCATGATTGCCGACGACTTCCAGAACGCCTTCAAGGACTGCGATGTGATCGCTGGCCCGGTAGCCCCCACGGTGGCCTGGAAGATCGGCGAAAAATCCGATGACCCAGTGGCCAACTATTTGGCCGACATCTTCACACTCCCCGGTTCGCTGGCCGGCCTGCCGGGCATGAGCATCCCCGTGGGTTTTGGTGCCGGTGGCATGCCGGTGGGCATGCAGTTGCTGGGCAATTATTTCCAGGAATCGCGCCTGCTCAATGCAGCGCACCGCTTCCAGCAAGCGACCGACTTCCACACCGCCCGCCCCGCAGGATTCTGAAAATGAGCAGTGAGACCGTGAACACATTTGAAGCACAACAACAGGGCCGCCCGACCGGCCCGCTGGTCAGTGGTTATGAAGTCATCATCGGCTTCGAGACACACGCCCAGTTGTCGACCGCGAGCAAGATCTTCAGCCGCGCCTCCACCGCCTTTGGTGCCGAGCCCAATACGCAAGCCTGCGCCGTGGACCTGGCCCTGCCCGGCACGCTGCCGGTCATGAACAAGGGCGCCGTGCAACGCGCCATTGAATTTGGCCTGGCCATTGGTGCACACATTGCGCCGCGCAGCATTTTTGCGCGCAAGAATTACTTCTACCCCGACCTGCCCAAGGGTTACCAGATCAGTCAGTTCGAGATCCCGGTGGTGCAAGGCGGCGCGGTCGAATTCTTCATGCCCGAAGTGAAGGGTGTGGCCGAGAAAAAATCGGTACGCCTGGTGCGCGCACACCTGGAAGAAGACGCGGGCAAATCACTGCACGAAGACTTCATTGGCCAGACCGGCATCGACCTGAACCGCGCCGGCACACCGTTGCTGGAGATCGTTACCGAGCCCGACATGCGCTCCAGTGTCGAGGCCGTGGCTTATGCCAAGGAGCTGCACAAGATCGTGACCTGGATTGGCATTTGTGACGGCAATATGCAAGAGGGTTCTTTCCGCTGCGACGCCAATGTGTCGGTGCGCAAACCCGGCCAGCCGCTGGGCATACGGCGCGAGATCAAGAACCTGAACAGTTTCAAGTTCATGCAGCAGGCCATCGACTATGAGGTGCGCTGGCAGATCGAGCAGATCGAAGACGGCCACACGATTGAGCAAGCCACGGTGCTGTTCAACCCCGATACGGGTGAGACACGTGCCATGCGGACCAAGGAAGACGCTGCGGACTACCGCTATTTCCCCGATCCGGATTTGCCACCGCTATATATTTCAGAGCGATGGATTGAGGAAGTACGAGGGCTGATGGCCGAATTGCCCAGAGTGATGGCCCAGCGTTTTGTGCGTGACTATGGTTTGCCGGAATACGATGCAACACAGCTGACGCAGAGCAAGGCGATTGCCGGATATTTTGAAGAAACCGCCAAGGCCTGTGGCCAAGCCAAACTGGCCAGCAACTGGATCATGGGCGAAGTGTCTCGGCGGCTCAACGCCGAGGACTTGGCCATTGAAAGCGCCCCGGTCAAGGCTGCGCAACTGGCCGCATTGATTGGCCGCATTGCCGACGGCACCGTTTCTAACAACGCCGCCAAGCAGGTGTTTGACGCCCTGTGGTCCGGTGATGGCACCGACGTGGATGCCATCATCGACGCCAAGGGCCTCAAGCAGATGAACGACAGCGGTGCCTTGGAGGCCATCGTTGACGAAGTCATCGCCGCCAATGCCAAGAACGTGACCGAGTTCAAGTCCGGCAACGAAAAGGCGCTGAACGCGCTGGTCGGTCAGATCATGAAGGCCAGCAAGGGCAAGGCCAATCCGCAGCAGGTCAACGACCTGCTGCGCAGCAAGCTGGGCTAGAGTTCAGGCCTCCACGCTCCGCTGCGCGGGTCGCTGCCCCCTGCTTGGGGCGGCCCGGCGCGGATTTGTGGCCCCACGACAACTCAAGCAGCAGATCTGGGGTGAGCACCAAAGTGAGGTAGAGGAGGAGGCCCTGGAGGGCCGGGGGACACGAACGGCGGCGCTTACCCCAGCTCTGCTGCGGGCGCTTGCCAAAAAGCAAAAGCGCTCGCCTCTCGTAGAGGCAAGTTAGGGGCAAAGCCCCTAGCGTCCCTGGGTTGGAGCATTCAATGCCCAGAGTTGACGCAGACGCACCAGTTCATCGTCAAAACGTTCATTGACGCGCCTGATTTCACCATCCTGATCGCCGATGAAGCGGCTCTGCACGGCTTGGCTCTGGATGTTTTCGTCCTGCTGACGGCGCAGATAGGCAGGCGCCTTAGCCGGGTCTTTTTTGTAGAACTCCATTTCCACGTCGATGGCCACGCGTTGCTTGACCAACTCTTCCAAACGGGTTTTAGCCGCCTGGATCACCACGCCAATCTGCACCAGCGCCTGCGCACGTTCCTGGTCATGGATCGCCCGGTTGGGGTAGCGCGTCAGCAGTGCGCGGTCACGCCGCTTCTCGTCGATGGCGCGGGTGCGGTCTTCGATATCCCGTTTTTCCTTCGCTTCCACCTCAGCACGTTCTTTGGCGGTCAGCGTGGGGCCTAGTTTTTCCTTGACCGTGCCGCTGGGGTTCAAGATCTTTTGCTCGCGATCTGTGCATTCAGGAATGGGGCGGTCCGCCGTCAGCTTGCGGCCTTTGGCGTCCACACAGGTGTAGACCCCCGGCGTAATCTGCGCCCAAGCGCTGGCTCCAGCCAGGACCGCACAGGCAGTCAGCACAACCCCCCTCGCACATATCGACATGTTTACCCTTCGTCCACACCGTAACGCTCCCGGTAGGCCTGCACCTGCTGGTGCTGCTGTGCCATACCGGCGCCGCTGTGGTCTGCCAGATACTGCATCAAATCGCCCAGCTTCGCAATCGCACAAACCTGCAGACCGAGTTGGTTCCGCACAAACTGCACTGCACTGTAAGGCACATCCTGCCCGTTTTCGGTGGCTTTCTCCTGCCGGTCCAGCGCGATCAGCACCGAGTGGGGTGTCGCGCCTGCAGCCCGGATGATGGCAATCGATTCGCGCGTCGCCGTGCCGGCCGACATCACGTCGTCCACGATCAGCACCCGGCCCTTGAGCGGGGCACCGACCAGTGTGCCGCCTTCGCCATGGTCCTTGGCTTCCTTGCGGTTATAGGCAAAGGGCACGTTGCGCCCACGTCGGGACAGCTCCACCGCCAGCGCGGCGCCGAGCGGAATACCCTTGTAGGCAGGGCCAAAGACCATGTCGAATTCCATGCCGCTGGCCAGCAGGCGCTGGGCATAGAATTCAGCCAAACGCCCGAGTTTGGCCCCATCGTCAAACAGGCCGGCGTTGAAGAAGTATGGGCTCATGCGACCCGCCTTGGTCTTGAATTCGCCAAAGCGCAGCACCCCGCACTCCACTGCAAACTGCACAAACTCTTGGGCCAATGGGTCGTGATTTGCCATGAAAAAATCCTTGTTTAAGTTAACCAGTCTCAACCTCAACGGCATCCGCTCGGCCACCAGCAAGGGGCTGGAGGCCTGGCTGCACCAGGCGTCGCCTGATTGTATTTGCGTGCAGGAAGTCAAAGCCCAGGCAGCCGATGTTGCGGACAAGTTCGAAGAACTGGCCGGACTCAAGGGCTACTTCCACTTTGCCGAGAAAAAAGGTTACTCGGGTGTGGGGGCCTATACGCGTCTGGAGCCCAGCGACGTGGTGGTGGGTTTTGACGGTGGCGAGTTTGATGGCGAAGGGCGTTACGTGGAGCTGCGCTTCGACACCCCTTCGCGCAAACACTCCATCATCAGCGCCTACTTTCCCAGTGGCTCATCCGGCGAAGAGCGCCAGTTGGCCAAGTACCGCTTCCTGGACCTCATGTACCCGCACCTGCAGGCGCTCAAGGCCGAACGCGATTTCATTCTGTGTGGTGACATCAACATCGCCCACCAGCAGGCCGATTTGAAAAACTGGCGCAGCAACCAGAAAAACAGCGGCTTTCTGCCCGAAGAGCGCGCCTGGATGACCAAGCTGACGGGCGAAGGTGGTTTCGTCGACGTCTACCGCCAACTGGAGCCGAGCACCACGGACACCTGCTACACATGGTGGAGCAACCGTGGCCAAGCCTATGCCAACAACGTGGGTTGGCGCCTGGACTACCACTTGGCAACGCCGGCACTGGCGGCCGGGGCCCGATCGGTGTCCATCTACAAACACGAAAAGTTCTCCGACCACGCGCCCATCACGATTGCGTACGACTGGTCTGAGTAAATATTGCCCCCACGCTCCACCGCTGCGCGGGTCGCTGCCCCCCGAGGGGGCTAACTCGCCTTGGGGCGGCCCGGCGGCGAGTTGTTGCCCCCACGCTCCACCGCTGCGCGGGTCGCTGCCCCCCGAGGGGGCTAACTCGCCTTGGGGCGGCCCGGCGGCGAGTTGTTGCCCCCACGCTCCACCGCTGCGCGGGTCGCTGCCCCCCGAGGGGGCTAACTCGCCTTGGGGCGGCCCGGCGGCGAGTTGTTGCCCCCACGCTCCACCGCTGCGCGGGTCGCTGCCCCCCGAGGGGGCTAACTCGCCTTGGGGCGGCCCGGCGGCGAGTTGTTGCCCCCACGCTCCAGCGCTGCGCGGGTCGCTGAGCCTCAGGTCCGCTGTATCCAGGACAGGTCCATCGGGCGGTCCTCAAACTCGGTATTCAGCACCACGGTGCTGGTGGTGCGTGCGACGCCGGGAATCGACTTGATCTGGTAGAGCACGTCTTCGAGCGCACGCGCATGGGTCGTGCGAATCTTGGCCAGAAAGTCGTATTCGCCAGCCACACTGTGCAGCTCCAGCACTTGGGGCAATGCGCGTACACGCTGCCCCACATCCCGGCAGTGGATGCCACCGTCATTGCGGATGGCGACAAAAGCGGTGAAGTTCAGTCCCACGGCATCCGGCTCCACACTGATGCTGAAGCGTCGGATGACGCCGCGCTCCAGCAGCTTCTTGACCCGTTCGTGCACGGCAGCGGTCGACAGGCTGACTTCCAGTCCAACCTCGGCGTAAGAACGTCGGCCATCAACGGCCAAGGCTGAAATAATTCTTGAATCTATGTCGTCCAACTGAATATTTGCTTGCATTTAAGTGTTTTGTGAGTAAAAATTCAATTCAAAGAGCGTTTTCAGTAAATTTTCTTGTGTGAGCAAGCTTATGCCTACTATTTTCAACCCAAACACCGTCAGCGGTCAAAGGCTGACCGTCGCGGCCGCGCTGCTACTGGTCTACATCGTGTGGGGAACCACCTACTTTGCGATCGGCATCGCGCTGCAAACCATGCCACCGCTGCTGATGAATGCCATTCGTTTTGTCACCGCAGGCGGTGTCATGCTGGCGGTCGCGCTGTGGCAAGGGCACACGCTGCCGACGCGGGTGCAATGGCGCAACGCAGCCATCGTCGGTGGGCTGATGGTGTTCCTGGCCATGAACTGCGTCGGTTTCGCGCAGAAACTGGGCATTGGCTCCGGGCTGATGGCCACCGTGGTGACCACCATGCCAATGTGGCTGGCCCTGTGGACACGTCTGGGCGGCGAACGTGTGGCGGTGACCAGTTGGCTGGGCCTGCTGCTGGGTGTGGCCGGCGCGCTGCTGTTGGCGCTGGAGGGGGACTTCTCGGCGAGCGTGGTTGGCGCCCTGCTGGCCTTTGGCGCACCGCTGTGCTGGAGCATTGGTTCCTATGCGTCGCGCAAACTGAGCCTGCCCGCCCCAGCCATGGCCTCCGCCGCGCAATGGCTGGCCGGCGGCGCCATGGGCCTGGTCGCCGCGCTATGCGTGGAACCTGTGCCGGCACTGGGTTCGGTGAGCGCACTGTCGTGGGCCGCCTGGGTTTATCTGCTGGTCATGGGCACGCTGGTGGCACTCAATGCTTACCTGTGGCTGCTGCAAAACACATCGGCGGCGCTGGCCGGCAGCTACGCATTTGTCAACCCGGCGGTGGCCCTGCTGGTCGGCGTGGGCCTGGGTGGCGAACTGCTGACGGGCTGGGTATTTGCGGCACTGCCTTTGATTGCTGCGGCACTGGCGCTGATTCTGTATGGCGACGTGATGCTGCGCGTCTGGCGGCGCCTTGCAGGTGCCTTGGACCAACCCTCACTGGTGCACAAGCCTTAGCCGGATCTACGGCACAATGAACGCCGGCGATAGATTGCTATCAATTATGTAGCGTAATATGCAATATATCCGAGGGCTACAGGCCAATTCTCCTCAAGCCATCCAGGCAGCAACCATGCCACGTGTTAGCGCGCCCGGGCCCGCTCGTACAAGGGCATGACCTTGGGCAGATTGGCCTGGATGTCGGCAATGCGCCGCGTGCCGGCCGGGTGGGTGGACAACCACTGGGGTGGCGCACCTTTACTGGCGGCGCCCATCTTCTGCCACAGCGTAACGCCCGCGCGGGGGTCGAAGCCGGCGCGTGCGGCCAGCTCCATGCCCACCAAGTCGGCCTCGGACTCGTCTTCGCGGCTGAACTCCAGCGTCAGCAAATTGGCGCCGCCACTGGCAATGCCGTCGGTGATGCGCGAATCGATACCAAAGTAACCGGCAATCAAGGCCCCGCCCAGCCGCGCGACCCCGTGGGTGACGGCACTTTTGCCCATGCGTTCACGCGCATGCTCGCGCAGGGCGTGGGCTATCTCATGGCCCATGACCATGGCCACCTCGTCGTCGGTCAACTGCAGTTTTTGCAGGATGCCCATGTAAAACGCGATCTTGCCGCCCGGCATACAAAAGGCATTGATCTGGCTGGAGCCGATCAGATTGACCTCCCACTGCCAGTCGCGGGCGCGTGGATTCCAGTCCTTGGTAAACGGAATGATTTTTTGGGCGATGGCACGCAGGCGCAACAGCTGCGCATGGTCTTTGGGGGCCAATGCCTTTTTGCTGTCCGCCTGGGTCAGCATTTGCAGATATTGCTGCGAGGCCGAACGTTCGATCTGCTCGGCCGGCACCAGCTTGGTAAATGCTGAATTACCGCCCACCTCCACCCCTTCACGGGCCAAAGTGGGCTGCACCGTGGCAGCCAACACCAGCACCCATGCTAGCGCCCACTTACTGGGAAATGGCCGCCCGGCGGCTCGGGCGACGCTGCAATCAGAAGCATTTCTCATAACGGTATTATTCCTCCATGACCGACCCAACGCCCAACACCCCTCCATCGGCCGACAAGCCATCGTGGCTCGACACCTTCAAGGTGTACCTGGAGCCCGCTTCGTTGCGCATGTTATCGCTGGGGTTTTCGGCGGGTTTGCCCTTGTTATTGGTGTTTGGAACCTTGAGTTTTTGGCTGCGCGAGGCCGGTATTGACCGTACCACGATTGGATTTTTGAGCTGGATTGGGCTGACGTATGCCTTCAAGTGGGTGTGGTCTCCGCTATTGGACCGCATGCCGCTGCCGTTGTTGACCAAGCGCCTGGGCCGCAGGCGCAGTTGGTTGCTGTTTGCGCAAGCCCTGATCATGGTGGCGCTGGTGGGCATGGCCTTCACCGACCCCAAGCAGTCGCTTCAACCTATGGTCTGGTGCGCGCTGGCCGTCGCCTTTGGATCGGCCACACAAGACATTGCGCTCGACGCCTTTCGCATCGAATCCGCAGACGCCGAGCGCCAGGCGGCCTTGTCCGCAACCTACCAGACCGGCTACCGCCTGGCCATGATCTGGGCCGGCGCCGGTGCCCTGTGGGTTGCCGCCCGGGCCGAGGTTCCGTCCGACATTGCGGGCGCCGCAGCGTCTTACCAGCACAGTGCGTGGCAAACCGCCTATCTGGTGATGGCCGTCAGCATGTTGCCCGGCGTATTAACGGTGTTGTTCTCGCCGGAGCCGGTCCGCAGAGCCATTGCCCCGGCCAAGAACGTTGCCGACTGGTTGCGCAGCGCCCTGGTGGAACCATTCGCCGACTTCATCACCCGCTACCGCTGGCAGGCGGTGCTGATCCTGGCCTTGATTGCCACCTACCGCATCAGCGATGTTGTCATGGGCATCATGGCCAACCCCTTTTATGTGGACATGGGCTTTACCAAGGACGAGGTGGCGGCGGTCTCCAAAATCTATGGCGTGGTCATGACGCTGGTCGGTGCCTTTGTCGGCGGCGCGATGGCCATGCGCATGGGAGTGATGCGGGTGCTGATGCTGGGTGCTGCGCTCAGCGCGGCCACCAATCTGATGTTTGCCTGGCTGGCTGGCCAGGGCCACGACCTGCAGGCCCTGATTTTTGTGATTTCTGCCGACAACCTGGCCAGCGGCATCGCCTCGGCCGCATTCATCGCCTACCTGTCGTCACTGACCAACGTGAACTATTCCGCCACCCAGTACGCCATGTTCAGCTCCATGATGTTGCTGCTGCCCAAGTTCCTGGCCGGCTATTCAGGCAAGTACGTGGACCATTTTGGTTATGGCAATTTCTTTACTGCCACCGCCATGCTGGGGGCTCCGGTATTGCTTCTGGTGTGGCTGGCCTCTCGGACTCAATCGGTCGCCAGCCCTCGTAAAATGGACACAGATAGCTCCTAATTTTATAGCAGTATCGAATGCCTTGTGAACCATGCACAGGGCGGCCGATGCCTGTGTGCGGGTTTACCAAACTTTACCGTCGCTTCAGGCGGCTGGCACACACCACCCAGTGTCCCGGGATAGACTCAAACCATGAGCCACCACCTGCTGATGATTGAAGACGACGCCCGCCTGGCCGCCATGGTGACCCAGTATCTGGAGCAGTCGGGTTTTGCCGTAAGCTGCGCTGGGGACGGCCAAAGCGGCCTGAACCTGCTGAACAACCCGGCCAAGGGTCTGTCCACGGATCTGGTGATCCTGGATTTGATGCTGCCCGACATCGATGGCCTTGAGGTCTGCCGGCGCATACGGGCGCTGCCGTCCAAGCTGGCGCAGGTACCGGTGCTGATGCTCACCGCCAAGGGTGATGCCATGGACCGCATCATAGGCCTGGAGATCGGTGCCGACGACTACCTGCCCAAACCCTTTGAGCCGCGCGAACTGTTGGCCCGCATACGCGCCGTGTTGCGCCGCCGTGGCGAAGCCCCAAGCTCTGAGCAGTTGACCTTGCGCTTCGGGGCGCTGGAAATTGACCGCGATGCCCGCAGCGTATCGGTGGGTGGCAATCCCTGTGAGTTGACCTCTTACCAATTCGATTTGCTAGTGGCATTGGCTGAACGCGCCGGCCGCGTGCTGACGCGCGACCAGATCATGGAAGCCGTGCGCGGCCGTGAGCTCGATGCCTTTGACCGCTCCATTGACGTGCACATGGGCCGCATTCGCGCGGCCATTGAAGCCGACCCAAAAAATCCCAAGCGCATTGTGACGGTGCGTGGTGTGGGTTACGTGTTCGCCCGCCAGCAAGACTGAGCCCGGCAGCATCCACTCCCCGCCCGCGACCATGAACCGGCTCTACATCCGCATCTGGTTGGCCGTGGTCCTGGCGGTTGCGGTACTGACTTTCCTGGTGGGATGGGCCTGGCGCATGGCGGCAGACCCACCGCTGCGCGAAGTGGTGGCACGCAATGCCGCCGGAGAGGTCATAGGACACGGCAAGGCCCGGCCAAGGCGCGCTCCTGGTGTTCCAGGGCTGGGTAGTATGCTGCCACGCGACCCCGCAATGCAGCGCCCACCGCCAGCCCCACCCGACGGTGATCCCGGCCCCGATGGCCCCGGCGGGCCGGGTGGCAACGATGAACCAAGCACCGAAGTGCGTGGCAAGTTTGGCCCTGGCCCGGAATTCGACGTACGCATGGACGACGGCCAGACCATCCACATTCATTTGCCACGTCCCCAACAATCCAATTGGCGTGCGCCCTTTGGTTTTTTCTGGACCCTGGTCTTGGTCGGCGTTGCCGTGGCACTGGCCACCTACCCCATCGTGCGGCGGCTGACCCGCAAGCTGGAGGCCTTGCAGCACAGCGTGCAGCGGTGGGGTGACGGCGATCTGAGTGTGCGAGTCCCCGAGGTGGGCCAGGACGAGGTGGGGTTTTTGGCGACCCGCTTCAACCATGCAGCGCAACAAATTGAAACATTGGTAAAAACCCGCGATGCCTTGCTGGCGTCGCAAAAGTCACTGTTGGCCAACGCATCCCATGAGTTGCGCTCCCCGCTCACCCGTATCCGCATGGGGCTGGAATTGATGCCAGACCCAACGAATGCGACGGCAAACAGCGCAAAGGATGAGATCGCCCGCAACATCGCCGAACTAGACCAGCTGATTGAAGAGATTCTGCTGGCCAGCCGCCTGGACGCCAAGGAGGCAGACCTGGGAACGGTGGAGCCGGTCGATTTATTGGGCCTGGCGGCGGAAGAATGCGCCCATGCGGACGCGACGCTGGAGGTTCAGTTCGCCGGGGGAGAGCTCTTGGTTCCCGGGGTCAGCAAATTGCTGCGCCGCGCCGTTCGCAACCTGCTGGAAAACGCACGGCGTCACGCGGATGGCCAAACAAGCCTGCTGCTGTCGGTGGACGGCGATGTGGCCTGCATCCAGGTGTGCGACGACGGCTCCGGTGTACCAGAGGCCTTCCAGGAACGGATTTTTGAACCCTTTTACCGCCTGCCCGGAGCATCCGAGCGCGATGGCGGGGTTGGGTTGGGCCTTTCACTCGTCAAGTCCATTGCGCTGCGCCACCGCGGCTCTGTGCGCTGCTACAACCGTCCGGCTGGTGGTGCCTGTTTCGAAATTCGACTGCCAAGGGCTCTGTAAAACAGGGAACTACCTGACAAGACGGTCAAAAAAATTGCAGTTTTTGCAGTTTTTTGCAAAAACCCCCACAAACAGGGGATACCGAAAATTCGGCGCAACGCCTACAGTTGACTCCACTGCTGTCACAGTTCATTAGCAAGAAAGCAAGGCCCTTCAAAGGGTGACTTTCAACAGATCCAACGACGTCCCTCTAGGGGGACTTTTATAAAGCCACCTCCGGGTGGCTTTTTTTTATCTGCGCCCAACAAGAGGGCGCATAAAAAAAGCCCATCAGCCTGCGCTGATGGGCTTTTTGTCCAGGCGTTTTATCTAAAAACGTCTGGTCAGGTTGGCTTAGAACCTGTAGGAACCTGTCACGTACACATAACGTCCGCGTGGGTTGTACTGGCTTACGTCGTAACCATTTTGGAACTGGTTGCTGACTGGAACAAAGGTACCGGGCTGGGTGTCAAAAACGTTCTTGACGCCCAACATCAGTGTCGCCTTCTTGATGCCTCGGTACGCCAGATTCAAGTCGTAGATGGACTGTGCAGCTACATACACGGGGTTGTCATTCAAGTCGTTACCCACACGGTAGCTGTCCGAGAAGTTTTGCGTAAACGTGGTTGCAAAATCCCCTTGTGTCCAGGTTGCGGCCAAAGTGTGCTTCCACTTCAAGATGACGCCACCTGTGTCGGCACCTAACACTGGCGTGCCGTCGTTTTCAACAGTAGTGCCAACTTTCTTCGAGATAGTACCGGACGGGCTGGCCTGGTCAAATTTATTCATCAGCGTACCGTTCATACCGAGGTCCAATCGGCCCAACGCGAAGTTGGCGCGGTAGTTCGCAAAAACATCCATGCCCACAACATCTGCCGTACCTAGGTTGGAGGTCAGTGTTGTCACACTGTCCACATCCGTACCATTCAGTCTCACCAAGCCTTGGAATGCTGGATCACCCGCGCGGAACTTGGTCACAACCAGTTGTGCACTGGGGGTTTGGATGATGTCTGTGACTTGGATATTGAACCAATCGAACCCAATGGAGAAGTTCTTCACTGGGGACAACACCAAACCGAATGAGCGGGCGTTGGACTTTTCAGGCCTCAGATTCGGATTGCCACCGGTGAGGCCATTGACCTGCAGGTCGGTTTGGCCAGTCGCCGGGTCATTGAACTGTTCCGTAGAGCCCAAAATCTGGGGCTGGTACAACTCTGTCAGGGTTGGTGCACGGAAGCCGGTGTTGTACGAACTTCTCACCAAGACTTCTGGCACAGGCTGCCAACGGCCACTCACCTTATAAGTGTTGGCAGTACCGAAATCGCTGTAGCGATCGGTACGTGCAGACACATTGGCTTCAAGTGACTTGATCACCGGAACATTCAGCTCCGCGAAAATTCCATTCATGGTGCGGGACTTGTCGATGGCAAAAGCCGCACCACCGGCTCCCGAAATATCACCAGTTCCTGGCTTTTCAGCTGGGGTACGGCTGATAGAGTCCTCGCGTGACTGTAACCCAACGGCATACTGCGCGGGGCCAGCGGGCATGCTGAAAAGCTCACCGGCCAACTTGGCGTCGAAGCCGACATTTTTGGAGGTGCCGTCCAACGAGGGACCTTTATACTCCGCTGCCTTCAGTTTTGTAGCCAACGGGCCAGATTGAACGCCACCAGGTGCCCAGGGATTCCAGTTATTGGATGGGTCGTTGATGATCTTGTTGTAGTCACCAATCGAAAAATAACCACCGGTGTATTTGCCTTCGAGCTTGCTGACGTTGCTCATCAGTGCAACTTCATAGTCTTGGCCAGCCACAATACCTTTGACACCTGCCACCACGCGGGTTTGGATTGCAACGTCGGTGGTTTGGCGTCCACCAAAGTCCTCTGGGCGGGCAGTAACTGCTACGGGTTTCCCTAGCAAGCCTGGCGCATACTTTGTCAGGTGTGCTGTAGGGTAGTGGGGGTTGGAAGGATAAATGATCAGCGATGGATCAATACCTTCCGCGGCAAGACGGCTGTCAGTCTCCGCAAAGGAGCGACGCAGAGGGCTTGGCTGGTAGGTTTGAATGACGGTGCTGCGTGAATACAGGGCGTCGGCAAACAACTCGACCTTGTCGCTCAACTTAAATGCGAAATTGCCTGAGAAGTTGGCGAGTTCGCGTTGTGGAACCAAATTAACCGGACCAGCGCTATCGTATTGGCAGTACGGCGCACCCTTGTTGGTCAAACCTGCGTCAAACATATTGATCGCAGCACATGTGCCGCTTACTGCATTGGGGTTGCCGTAGCCGGTGCCGGGGGATGCACCAAATGCAGGTGTTGTGATGCGGTCGTTGGGGTATGCACCCGGAATAACACCGCCTTCAATATTGCCCGAGCCAGTGGCAGTGCCAACATAGTACGGTGCGTTGAGTGATGTTTTGGAGTAGCTGCGTTCGCGACCATACAAGGCCTTCTCTTTTTCAAACGACGCAGACACCACACCCTTGAACGCTGAATTTTCGTCGCCGCCCACGCCAGCCGTCAGCGTGAATTTGCCGTTTTGGCCGCCGCCAGCGGTGGTGGGAGAACCTGCGGTGAGACCAACTTCCACGCCGTCAAATGTACGGACCAAGATAAAGTTGACCACGCCGGCCATGGCGTCAGAGCCATAAATGCTGGACGCGCCATCTTTCAACACTTCAACACGCTCAATGGCGGACAGCGGAATCACATTGACGTTGACACCAGCCGAACCACTTGCGAACGTAGCCAGTCGGCGACCATTCACCAACACCAAAGTGCGTGCGTCTTCTAACCCACGCAGGGAAATGGTGGCGTTGCCATAGGTAGACAAGCCAGCACCTTCGGAGCTTTGCGTGCCGCCTGCACTTGACAGCGCGCTAATGGTTTGCAACAACTGCTCTGTGCTGGTGACGCCGCTGCGAGTGATCTCTTCTTTGGTCAGGACCTGAATTGACAATGCAGCTTCTGCATCGATCCGACGAACGGCGGAGCCGGTTACTTCAACACGTTGCAACTTGGCACCAGCATCTTGTGCCGTTACACCAGTAGACATGGTGGCAGTAACTGCCAGCAACATTGCGTGCGCGAACACAGTCCGCTTAAAGTTTGTATTTCGACCCATAAAGGCATCTCCAAAAAAGTTTCGGGAGTCTCATTCCTCCCTGTCAATGGTTTGACGGCCCGCATACCCCGGTATAGACAACTCTGTAAAGCTGTTTCCCCGAAATGGTGCAGGCCCACTTACAGTTTCATCAGTCAGTTGTACCGATGTGCAAGACTCTGCAAGAGTCGAGCCCACAGGCAAAATAACTTCCGTGCGAGCATGTTAAAAAGACGGTCATGCTTTTGTAAATAAGGGATTTCAGCAAAAGTAACCATACTGTTACTTCGGTACAACGGAAAAAGATAAATACCACTTCGCCCCGTTTACCACTTGGGCAAATGGTCAGGTTTTGGTCGGAAACCCATAGGTGGAAACACCGAAAAAAAACCGCGCGCAGTCCTGGCCTCGAACCCACAGCGCGCACGATTCCATGCATTTTTCTAGGGAGGGTTCCCTATCCCGCACCAGGTGCGGGCAGTGTCACAAGACTAGTCTGCCGTCAATCCAGAATACAAGCGCTTTGCGATAACGCCGCTACCTGACGCAATGGCGGTATGGCCTGGGCGCACTGTGGAAGCGCCTTGGGACAGCGTGTGCGGAACACACAACCAGAGGGCTGGTTGATCGGTGATGGCAAATCGCCTTGCAACAATTGCAAAGTCTTGCCGCGCTCAATGCGGGGGTCGGGGACGGGAATCGCAGCCAGCAAGGCCTGCGTGTACGGGTGGTGTGGTGTGTCGTAGAGGGCGTGTTTGTGTGCCACCTCCATCGCGCGACCCAGGTACATGACCATGACACGCTGGCTGATGTGTTTGACCACGGCCAAGTCGTGCGCAATAAACACCAGCGCCAGTCCCATCTCCGCCTGCAACTCTTTGAGCAGGTTGATGATCTGCGCTTGTATAGACACGTCCAGTGCGGACACCGGCTCGTCGCAGATGACCACTTGCGGCTTCAGGATCAAGGCCCTGGCAATACCAATGCGCTGGCATTGACCACCTGAGAATTCATGCGGGTAGCGGTTGATCTGCTGCGCAGTCAAGCCAACCCGCAACATCATGGTCAACACACGTTCGTTGTGCTGCGCTGCGCTCAATTCGGGGCAATGGGTGCGCAGGGGCTCACCAATGATTTGTGCCACCGTCATGCGTGGGTCCAGCGACGCCAGCGGGTCCTGGAAAATCATCTGCACCGCTTTGCGCTTGGCCTGCCAAGCTGCTGCACTGGCACCCCGCATTTCATCGCCGTGCCACACCACGCTGCCGTCGGTTATCGGAACCAGATTGAGCAGTGCACGGGCCAGTGTGGACTTGCCGCAACCCGATTCACCCACAATGCCCAGTGTCTCGCCGGCACGTAATTCAAACGATACGCCGTCCACCGCCTTCAGCATACGCGTAGGCGTCCAGGGCCAGGCACCTTCGCCCCGGATCGGAAAATGGACGCGCAGGTCCTTGACCGACAACAAGGCGGGTGTAGAAGCTTGTGCGGCGCTCATGCTGCCACTCCTTGTTGCGCTTTGAGGCGTTGCAGGTTTTGTGTCACGTCTTCAATATTCAGATGGCAGGCCCGCAGCACATCGGCGTCGTGCGCCGCGACCGCAAGCGCTGGACGCACCGTGCCGCAGTGCGGCAGTGCCATGGCACAGCGTTCGGTAAACGGGCAGCCCACGGGCAGCTTGGCCATATTGGGCGGCGCACCGGGAATGGCCAGCATGGGCGCGTCTCCGCCCTCCAGACGTGGCACGGCGGCCAACAAACCGGCAGTGTAGGGATGCGACGGCTTGTAGAAAATCGCTTCTGCACTGGCCTGCTCCATGACCTGGCCACCGTACAACACCATGACTTCGTCACACAGGCCGGCGACAACACCCAGGTCATGTGTGATCATGACGATGGCAGTACCAAAATCGCGCTGCAGCTCGCGCATCAAGATCAAGATCTGGGCCTGCACGGTTACGTCCAGCGCGGTAGTCGGTTCGTCGGCAATCAACACATCGGGTTCACACAACAGCGACATTGCAATCATCACGCGCTGGCGCATGCCGCCCGAAAACTCGTGCGGGTACATCGTGATGCGCCGTGCCGCTTCCGGCATCTTGACTGCGTCGAGCGCCTGCACCGCCTTGATACGTGCGTCCTTGCGACTCATACCTTTGTGAAACTCCAGCACCTCGGTCATCTGCCGCTCGATCGTCAGATACGGATTGAGGGAAGTCATCGGGTCCTGAAAAATCATCGCCACACGGTTGCCGCGGATGCGGTTCAAGTCTGCTGTGGGCATGCTGATCAGGTCCTGCCCCTGGTACAGCACCTGACCGCTTGCACTGCCGTTGATGGCGAGCAGGCCCATCATGGCCAGCATGGATTGGCTCTTGCCCGAACCGCTTTCGCCCACAATGCCCAGCGTCTCGCCGCGGTTCAGCGTGAAGTTGATACCGTTGACCGCGCTGACCACACCGTCGGGCGTTTGAAACTGCACGCCCAGCTGTTTGACTTCCAATAAATGCATGATGGTTTACCGTTCCTTGGGGTCCAGCGCGTCACGCAAACCATCACCAATAAAGTTGAAGCAGTACAAGGTGATAGACAACAAGGCGGCTGGGAACAGCAGTATCCAGGGAGTCGCTTCCATGGTCTTTGCGCCGTCCTGTATCAACACACCCCAACTGGTCATGGGCTCCTGAATGCCCAGGCCCAGAAAGGACAACACGGACTCGGTCAGGATGACGCCCGGCACGGTGACGGTTGTGTAGATGACGACCACGCCCAAGAGATTGGGCACGATGTGGCTGAAGATGATGCGCGGTGTAGACACGCCAATGGCACGTGCCGCTTCGACGTACTCTCGCGAACGCAGCGACAGCGTCTGCCCGCGCACGACCCGCGCCATATCCATCCAGGAAAACACCGTGATCGTCAGCACCACCAAATAGAACTCACGGCCCAGAATAGTCACCAACAAAATGGCTATCAACAGGTAGGGGATGGCATACATCATGTCGACGATGCGCATCATGAACGCATCAACCTTGCCACCCACAAAACCTGCGGTCGCACCCCACACAATGCCCAGTGTCACCGACGAGATGGTGGCCAACAGCCCTACCGTCAGCGATACACGGCCCCCAACCATGCAACGCACCAACAGGTCACGCCCAGCATCGTCCGTTCCCCAGAAGTGGGAATTGACGAAGCTGGGTGCTGTGCTCATGGCATCCCAGTCGGCACTGTCAAAGGCGTGCGGCAAGACCCAGGGGCCGACCACACAGGCCAGACAAATGATCGACAGAGCGACCAGGCTGATGACGGCGGCGCGGTTGCGCAAGAAGCGTCGGCGCGCGTCTGACCACAGGCTGCGGCCACCGGCCAGCGCTGCACCCTGAAGTGCGGCGGCGTCAGCCACTTTGGCCACGAGACCAGAGGTTTCTTGGGGAGTCAGCATAGGGGAATCAGTAACGAATCTTGGGGTCGAGCCAGGCATAGGCCAGGTCCACCAATAGATTCAGGGTCACGGTCAGCACGGTGATCAAGACCACCAAGCCCAGTACCAAGGTGTAGTCACGGTTGCCCGCGCCATTCACGATCAATTTACCCAAGCCAGGCAGCGAAAACACGGTCTCTGTCACCAGGGCTGATGTGATCGAAGAAATGGCCAAGGGGCCAAGCACGGAGACTACCGGCAGCAGTGCCGGCTTCAGCGCGTGGCGCAACACGACCACGCGTGTCGGCAAGCCCTTGGCGCGCGCGGTGCGGATGAAGTTGCTGTGCATCACCTCGATCAGGCTGCCGCGCATGACGCGCCCGATGGTTGAAACGTTAATGATGGTCAACAGCGCAATCGGCAGGATCATGAAGCGCAACTCGAAGTCATTCCAACCACCTGCCGGCAGCCACTTCAAGCCTATCGCAAAAATGATGATGAGGACTGGACCGAGTACAAAACTGGGAACGGCGCTGCCCATATTGCCCAGCAGCATCACAAAGTGGTCCACCATGCTGTTTTGCCGAAGCGCTGCAAATATGCCCAGGGCAACACCCACCACCACCGCGACCAGCATGGCAATGCCACCAATGGCCAGGGACACCGGCAAAGCGGCGGCTACCAGATCATTGACTGACCAATCCGCATAACGAAACGATGCGCCCAGGTCACCCTGCAACAAGCCCTTCAGGTACAACAGGTATTGTTGCCACAGCGGCAGGTCCAGGTGGTACTTGGCTTGCAAATTGGCCAGCACTGCGGCCGACACCTTGCGCTCACCGTCAAACGGGCCGCCCGGTGTGGCGTGCAGCAGCAGGTAACAGACCGTGATCACCACGAACACGGTGGGAATGGCCGCAAGAACGCGGCGCAGGGTATAAGACCACATCGCTTAAAGCCTCTTAGTGCTTGATGATGTAGAAGTCTTTGCTCCGGTAGTGGTCTTGCGGGTTCAGCTCAGAATAACCGCCGACATAGGACTTGATCAGACGCGGCAAGGAGTATTGCAGCAGAGGGATGATGGGGTAGTCATCCATGATCATTTTCGAAGCCTGTGTGAGCAGTGCCTTGCGCTTGGCAGCGTCGGTCAACTGGTTGCCCTTCTGAATCAAGGCTTCGGCTTCACGGTTGCAATGGAAGTTGGTGTTCTGGTCCGAGTCACAGCGCACCAGGGCCAGGAAGGAAGTGGCATCGTTGTAGTCAGCCAACCAGCCGTTACGCGCCAACTGGAAGGCACCATCGTGACGCTTCTTGGCCAGCACCTTGAACTCCATGGTCTCGGTTTCCATGATGATGCCGAGTTTGGTCTTCCACTCAGAGGCCACGAACACCGCCATCTTCTTGTGGTATTCGCTGGTGTTGTATGAGAAGCTGTATTTGGTGCCGGGTTTCACACCGGCTTGCTCCAGCAATTTCTTGGCCTCGGCCACACGCTTTTCCATGGGCCAGGTGGACCACTCGTAAGGGGTCGGGTCTGCACCGACCACGCCATTCACGATCAAGCTGTAGGCAGGCGCCTGACCATCCGCAGTGACACGTTTAGACAAAATTTCGCGGTCAATCACCATGGACAAGGCCTTGCGCACACGCACATCCTTGAACACGGGGTCCTTGGTCTGGTAATCGTAATAACGCACACCGATGATGGCCTGGTTGCGCAGTTCCTTGGGGTATTGCGCCTTGAACTTGTCAAACACGCCGGGGGGCATTTGGTAGACGTAATCGGTCTCTCCCGATTCCCACAGCTTTACATCGGCAAACTGGTCCTCGATGGGCAAATACGTCACCTTGGTAATTTGCACGTTGGCGGCGTCCCAATACTGCGGGTTTTTTTCTACCACGATGCGGTTGTTGACTTGCCAATCCTTCAACACAAACGCGCCGTTGCCAACCATGTTGCCAGGCTTGACCCAGTCCTTGCCCCATTTTTCAACGGTGGCTTTATGGACCGGTGCCAACTGTGTGTTGGTCATCAGCTCGGGCACAAAGGCGGTGGGGTCTTGCGTTTTGATTTCAAGTGTGTGTTTATCCAGCGCCTTCACGCCGACTTCGCTGGTGGGTTTCTTCCCTTGGGCCACTTCCAGTCCGTTGAGCAGAAAGACGCCAAAGGTGGCAGCGTACGGTGAGGCGGTTTTGGGGTCCACAAAACGGCGAATACCATAGACAAAGTCTTCCGCCACGACAGGGTCGCCATTGGAGAACTTGGCATTGGTGCGCAGCTTGAAGACCCAGGTTGTCGGATTGGTCTGCTTCCAGCTTTCTGCGACTCCGGGCACGGTCTTGCCTGTGGTGTCGGTTGCCGTCAGCCCCTCAAACAGATCGCGCAGAATCTGGTTGGAGGGTACGGTTTCTGCCACCGCAGGGTCCATGCTTTCGGGCTCTGAACCATTGCTGCGAACAAAATTCTGGGTGGCGTGTAATTGCGTGCCAGGGGGAATGATGGCGGCCAGGCTGGGGCCAGAGAGTGCCAAAATCAAGGCCGCAGTGGCCGTTAGTTGAATGCGCAATTGCATGGTGTTCCAATTCGTTCGAGGCCAGAGGCGGTTCGTTGTGCGAACGTCAGGCTGGCCTCCCGGGTTGCAGATAAGCAGTGCGAGAAAAGTGCAGCATTGTAGGCGCAGCACCCATCCACCGCAGGTGCTGGATAGTCCGGGTAAACCCTTCTATTTTTTAGAGGACTTGACCGAATCGATATCGATGTATCGCCAAAATACGCCGTTGTCAAACGGATGACGGCGATAACCAATCACCCACGGTTGTGTCATGTCGGTCAGAATGCGGTGGGTGGTGAACTTGTAGGGCATATCTGCCACCATGATCTTGACCAGGTGCTGCAATGCGGCTTTGCGTTCAGGACTGTCCGGCATCATCAACTGCTGCATGTAGAGCTTGTCGAAGGCGGCATTCTGATAACGCGCGAGGTTGCCCTCCCCCTTGCTCGGGCCGTAGGCCAGTCCAAGCGCGTCTGTGGGGTCAGGGTCGGTGGCACTGAAGCCCAGTGACCACATCATCAGTTTGCCGGCGCGCGAAGCTTTGAGTTGCTCAGGCCATTTGCCCGTCTTGAACTCGATCTTGATATTGACCGCGTTCATATATTTCTTCCAGATCTCATTGAGTTCGCGTGAGGCCTGGTCCGGCTGCGTGGCGAACTGCAGCACCAGCGGGCTGCCATCGGGCATGTCACGCCAGCCATCGCCATCCTTGTCTTTGTAACCGAACATATCCAGCAACGCCATGGCCCGCGCCGGGTTGTAGTCGCTCATTTCGGTTTTAAAGGTATTGTCATATGCAAACCTGCCTGGCTGGATGGGTCCCTGCGCCGGGATGGCTTGATTGCGCCGCGGACGGCGGATTTCCTCTTCGCTGTTGTAGGCCAGTGCAATGGCGCGGCGCAACGCCACATTGGCAGGCTTGTAACCTCCAACGGTTGGATCCTCCATATTGAAATACGCCACCGTTACGTCTGCGTTGGGGGATCGCTCCATGGCAATGCCCTTCTTGACCAGAAAGGGCGCGAGTTTATTGTTGGGTATGGCCTGATTGGAGAACGCATTGGGAAGGCGCTCCAGCAAATCCTGATCGGCACTCAAAAACGACAACCAGCGCGGCTGGCTCTCTTCAATGATGGAGACTTCCACGCGGTCGATCATCGGCACGCGCCGGCCCTTCATCTGGCTCAGAAGCTTTTGCCCGGCAACATCGTCCGCAGCAGGATTAGCACCTTCTTCGTACTGCACGTCGCGATAGTTCGGGTTCTTGACAAAAACCATCTTGGAAGAGCGCGTCCACTCATGCAGCTTGAACGCGCCCGTTCCAACCGGGTGCTCCATGATCTTGTCGCCGTACTTCTCCACTACCTCGCGGGCTACCGCGCCCACTAGACTGGGGTCAACCATCTGGTAGATAAACCGCGGGCGGCTCTCTTCCAGCCGAAACTGAATGGTGTAGCGATCCAGTGCACGCACACCCTCTACTTCCTTGTCGTAATCAAACTTGGCGCCTGGCTTTTCGGCGTCCTTGCGCAAGGCCGCGAGACCGATCAAATTGCTCTCGCGCAACGAGTCATAGGCATAACTGTTGATCGTTGGATCGAAGTGGCGCTTGTAACTGTAGACAAAATCCTGCGCCGTCAATTCCCGCTTCTTGCAGTTAGCACCACCCTTGTCACAAAAGGCCGAGTCGTCCGCGAAGTAAATGCCCTTCTTGATCTTGACAGTGAAGGTGCGAAAGTCATCGGCGATGACGGGAAGTGCCTCGGCCGATCGGGGGATCACCACGACCGGCCGCGCCAGGTAGTCAAAATCGTACAAAGCCTCAAACATGTTTCTAGCAGCAATACGCGAATACAAATCAGAGATTTGCGCTGGATCGAAGCCGGTCTCGGCTATTTGGAATGCGTAGCGCAGCACTTTCTCACCCGTCTTGTCCTGTGCGTGCGCACCGTTCAAGGCCGCCAAGATCAGCGCCATTGCGCTGACCCATCGTAAAAAACTCGTTTTCATAGTCACAAACACCAATACCAGTAAGAACAACCGCACAGCATAATCGCCTCCATTCAAAATTCTATGGGCGTTTGCCCCAAGTTCACCACTCCTATGGCTTCTTACATATTGCGGCGTCTCTGGCAGATGATCCCCACCCTGTTGGGCGTGGTCTTGCTAGTGTTTTTTCTTTTTAAATTTTTTGGCGGCGATCCGGTCGAAGTCATGGCCGGGCTCAAGGCTTCGCCCGAGCGTATTGCTTCCATCCGTGCCCAATTGGGTTTGGACAAACCCGTATGGGAACAGCTCTGGATTTTCATTCAACAGATTGCCACCTTTGACTGGGGCAAGAGCTGGACGACCAACGAATCCATATCCGACATCTTCCGCACCCGCCTGCCCGCCACGCTGACCATCATGTTGCCTATTCTGGTGCTGGAAGTCACCTTGGCCATCATCGCCGGTATGGCGGTAGCCTATGTGCGGGGCAGCCTGACTGACCGCGTCATCATGGTCATCACCACCGTGGCCCTGTCGGTGAGTTTCTTGGTCTACATCATCATCGGCCAATATTTGTTCGGCTTTGTGCTGGGCTGGTTTCCCGTGCAGGGCTGGTCCAACAGCGTCTGGACCAACCTGGTCACTTACGCGCCGTTACCGGTTTTTCTGGCTGTCCTGGTCAGTTTGGCCCCGCAAACCCGGCTGTACCGCAGTTTCTTTCTGGATGAAATCGGCCAGGATTATGTGCGCACTGCGCGCGCAAAGGGTGTTTCTGAAAACACCATTCTTTTCAAACACGTGCTGCGCAACGCGATGATTCCTATTTTGACCAACGTCGGTACGCAACTACCGGGCGTGTTCATCGGTTCGTTCCTCATCGAGGTCTTTTTCTCGATTCCAGGGCTGGGCCGCGAAATTTTGGTGGCGGTCAACCGCAGCGATTACCCGGTCATTCAGGCCGCCACGGTTTATCTGGCGGCACTGACCATGGTGATCAACCTGATTACCGATGTGCTTTACAAATTTGTTGATCCAAGGGTGACACTGAAATGAGTACCGATATCCTCCAAGCCCTGCCGAAGTCCCAGGGCGTATGGGCTCAGGCCTGGACCCGACTCAAAACCAACCGCGTGGGCATGGTGTCGCTGGGCGTTACTTTGTGCTTCGTCCTTTTGCTGCTGCTGGCTCAGCTCGGTCTGGTGGCCAGCCAATGGCAAGTGGAAGTGGGGACGCCCTTTGCGCCACCACACTTTGTTGGCACGATCAAGGACAGCTCCGAGACCTCCGCTGTGGATTCAGTCAAGGGGCCCAACGTCGACATCAGCTCGGTGGACATTTTGGCGCCCCGCTACCAGGAGTGGAGCGACCTTGCCTCCCGATTCAAAACCACGGAGTCCGTCAAGGCCGATACCCTGCCCTTTGGCGCGGACCAGCAGGGGCGTGACGTCATTGACAAGGTCATCAAAGGAGCACAAGTCTCCATCACCGTCGGCTTGACTGCAGCGTTGTTTGCGACCTTCATCGGCACCTTGCTAGGGGCCCTGGCGGGATACATCGGCGGCTGGGTGGACGACATGTTGGAGTGGGTCTACAACGTCTTCACGGCGATTCCCTACATCCTGCTGATATTTGCTTTGGCGGCGGTTCTGAAGGCGGGCCCCTATGCCGCCACATTGGGCAATAGCGTCTGGACCGTGGTGATCATCCTCGGGCTCGTGGGCTGGACCGGAATCTACCGGCTGGTACGGGCCGAATACATCAAGCACCGCGCCCGAGATTACGTGCGCGCTGCCGAAGCCATTGGTGCATCACACCCATCGCGCATGTTCACCCACATTCTGCCCAACATCAGCCACGTGGTTTTGGTGCAGTTGAGTCTGCATGTCGTGGGCTTCATCAAGGCCGAAGTGATTCTGTCGTTTCTGGGCTTGGGAGTGCCGATTGACATGGTGAGTTGGGGCACGATGTTGTCCGAATCGCAAGCGGAGTTGGTGCAAGGCAAGTGGTGGCAACTGGTTGCCGCCACTGCCATGATGGCCACGTTTGTCACCGCATTCGCCTTGCTGACCGATGCCCTGCGCGATGCGCTGGACCCCAAACTCCGTTAAGAATCTTGCGGGCCGGATCTTGATCTCTGGTCCCAACTTTGTGATGCTTTGGGGTCAGACCACTTGCGAAGCAATGTGCTCTGACCCCAACCTTGGTGATGAATTGCGGGACAGACCTTCAGCTCTGTCCCCAACTGATGAGATAGAACCATGAATAATTTGATTAGCGTAAAAGACCTACGGGTTTCTTTTCGCATGAGCAAAACCCTGACCACCGAAGCGGTGAAGAGCGTGAGCTTTGACATCCCGACCGATAGCACGGTTGCACTGGTGGGCGAGTCCGGCAGTGGCAAAAGCGTGACCGCCATGGGCATCGTGCGCTTGCTACCGGAAAACGCCATCGTTGATCCCGCCAGCAAGATCCTCTTTGCTGGACAAGATCTACTGACCACGCCGATCGAAACCATGCGTGCGATGCGCGGCAAAGACATCTCCGTGGTGTTCCAGGACCCCATGAGCTCGCTCAACCCGGTTTTCACCATTGGCGAGCAAATCGCCGAAGTATTGCGCATCCACTTGAATCTCAAACCCCGCCAGGCACTGGACCGCGCGCTGGAGTTGATGACCGAGGTGGGCATTCCCAACCCCAAGGAACGCCTCAATGCTTACCCGCACCAGCTCTCGGGTGGCCAGCAGCAACGCGTGATGATAGCCATTGCCATCGCTTGTGAACCCAAGCTGTTGATTGCCGACGAGCCCACGACAGCGCTGGACGTGACCGTGCAGCGCCAGATTGTGGAGCTGCTGGCCAAGCTTCAGCAACGCCACAAGATGAGCATGTTATTCATCAGCCACGATCTGGGCCTGGTGGGTGAAATATCGGATCGCGTGGTCGTCATGCGCCACGGCGTGGTGCGCGAAGCCGGCGATGCCAACACCATTTTCACGGCACCGCAAGACGCCTACACCCAGGCCCTGCTGGCCTGCCGCCCGCGGCTGGATACCCGCCCGCGCCGCCTGACGGTGATTGACGACTTCATGAACAAACGACCCGCGATCACCGAGGAGCGCATCAGCAAGCCAATCAATGGCCCGGCACTGATCGAGGTCAAGGGCTTGCGCAAAGACTACCCGCTGAAAACCGGCCTGTTCAAGCGCAGCGTGTTCAGCGCTGTCAAGGGTGCGGATTTTTCGCTGCACAAGGGGCGCACGCTGGGCGTGGTGGGCGAATCCGGTTCGGGCAAAACGACAGTGGGCATGATGCTCACACGTCTGACGGACGCCACGGCCGGCAGCATCATGTTTGAAGGCACCGACCTGGCGACGCTGAACCCGGCGCAGATGCGGGCCTACCGCAGCCGCATCCAGATCATTTTCCAAAACCCATACGCCAGCCTGAACCCCCGCTTCACCGTTGGCCAGATCCTGATGGAGCCCATGCGTATCCACAGCATTGGCAAGGACGATACGGAGCGTGCGCATCGGGCCGTGGCCCTGATCGAAAAGGTGGGCCTGCCACCCGAGGCCTTCGGCAAATATCCGCACGAGTTCTCCGGCGGCCAGCGCCAGCGTATTGCGATTGCACGCTGCCTGACCATGAAGCCCGAGATCATCGTCTGCGATGAAAGTGTCAGCGCACTGGACGTCAGCGTGCAGGCCACGGTGCTGAACCTGCTGTTGGACCTGCAGGAAGAGTATGGTTTGACCTATGTTTTCATCAGCCACGACCTGGCCGTGGTCAAGTACATGGCCGACGACATTCTGGTCATGAACCAGGGGGACATCGTGGAGCGCGGCAGTTCGGACGACATCTACAACCGCCCGCAGCATGCGTACACGCGGCAATTGCTAAGTGCCATTCCCAAGGGCCTGGAAGGCAATGTCGCCACGGCGGTTTAAGCAAAATCAGCCTCTAGCCCCCGTACAAACTGCTTGATGCGCTATTATAAATATAGCAAACCACGTGGATTGCCCTATCAGGCCTCGCCCGCAGGTTGCTTGTAACGTGCGTACGACCACAGGTACTGGCCGGGGGCGCGGCGTATCAGGCGCTCCATGCCGGCATTGACCGCGGTGGCCGCCGCTTCAGGGGGCGTGCCGACATCGTGCAATTCCGGCGCATCCAGCGGTTCGAAGTGCATGGCATAACCTTGGCCAGCGGGTAGCCGCTCACACCAGCACAACAACACACGCGCCCCAGTTTGTTGGGCCAGGCGTGGCAATAGCGTCATCGTATAGGCGGGGCGACCAAAGAACGGAGCCCAGGCGCCCTGCCCCTCGGGGGGCACCTGGTCCGGCAAGATGGCGGTGTAACCACCGCCGCGCAGCACACGGATCAGACTGCGCACACCGGCCACGCTGGTGGGCACAGCCTTCAGCCCCGGGCGGTCCCGCGAGCTGGCAACCAGCGGCCTCAGCCAGGCTTTGCGCGCGGGCCGGTACAAGGCCACTAGCGGGCCGCGTGTGGGCCCGTAGCGCTCGGCCAGCGACTGGCCAATCATTTCCCAGCACCCCAGGTGCGGCAGCGCCAGGATGACGCCTTTGCCGGCATCCAGAGCGCCCTCGAAGTGCTCGACCCCATCCCATTGAACCAGGTGCAATACGCCTTGCCCTTGGGGACGCAGCCACAGCCAGGGCAGCTCGGTCACCATGGTGCCGATGGCGGCGATGGCAGGGCGGTATTGGGCGGGCGCGAACCCAGCGGCCGAGGCATGCGATTCAAAGCGGCTCCGGTAGGATCCGGACAGCAACCAGGTCAGCCAGCCAAACACAGCACCGACGCGCTGCATCAGCGGCAAGGGGACGTAGCCCAACAGGCGAAACAGACGGACCATAAACATGCGGGTGCTACATCGCCTTGAACAAGCCGGTATAGCTGCGGCTCACTTCCAGCTTTTCATTGCTGCCGCGTATGCTGACCAACTGGCGGCCGCGCTCATCGCGGCTGACGCCGGCCACTGCCTTGATATTGACCAGCGTCGAGCGGTGGATCTGCCAGAACAGTTGCATGTCCAGCTCTTCGACCAGTTCCTTGATGGGCTTGCGGATCAGCGCTTCCACGCTGGCCGTCTGCACCCGCGTGTACTTCTCGTCCGACACAAAAAACAACACGTCTTCCACCGGAATCATCTGAATGGCCTGGCGCACCGTGGCCTGTATCCACTGCAGTTTGGCGGGGCCCTGTGGGTTGAGTTGTCCGGACAGTTTTTGCAGCAACTGCTGCATGTCGGGGGTATGGGCCGGCAAGGGCGTGGGCAGATCATCTGCGCCATTGGGCGCCTGGGCGGCGGCCCGGTCCGCCATGCGCTTGCGAATACGCTCCACCGTCACCAGCAGGCGCTCGCGCTCGGCGGGTTTGAGCACATAGTCCACGACGCCTTGTTCAAAGGCCTGCACTGCGTACTGGTCATAGGCCGTGATGAACACGATCTCACAGCCGGGCCAACCATCGGCCTCGTCGAAGGTGGGCAACTGGGCGATCTGCCGCGCGGCATCGACGCCGGTCAGCACCGGCATACGGATGTCCAGGAACACGATGTCGGGATGGTGCTGTTCGGTCAGCACTACCGCCTCCTGACCGTTCTTCGCCTCGGCCACTATTTCGAGCTCGGGCCACACCTCCAGCAGGCGGGCGCGCAGCTGTTCACGCATCAGGCGTTCGTCATCGGCAATCAGGGCACGTGTCATGTGTGCAAACTCCATCCATGCAAAGAATCAATCGTTTGTGTTTATCAACCCGGCTCGGAATGTTCCGGCGTGGTGTGCGCAATATAGGGGACCGTGATGGTCACAGATGTACCGCCGCCCGCTGTCTCCGTGACAGTCAGGCTGGCCTTGCCACCATACAGCAGGGCCAGGCGCTCCCGGATATTACTCAAACCAATGCCGGTGCCCGCGGTGGCCGCCTTGCCAAAACCCAGGCCGGTGTCGGCCACCGTGACGGCCAGCTTGCCGTGCACAATTTCGGCACTGACCGTCAATTGTCCACCCTCGGCCTTGGGCTCCAGCCCATGTTTGATGGCGTTTTCCACCAGGCTTTGCAGCATCATGGGCGGGAACTCGGCGGACAACAAACCATCGCTGACCCGCACCTCGGTCTGCAGGCGCTCTTCCATGCGCACCTTCAGAATTTCCAGGTAGGGGCGTATCACCGCCAGCTCCTTGCCCAGATCACGCGGGCTGCCCTGCGCATTGGCCTCCCGCATCGAAGGCATGCTGGCCCGCAGCAAGGCAATCAGATTTTTCTGCATGGTGCTGGCGCGCGGCGGATCGGTTTCGATCAAATGGTCGATGCTGGCCAGCGTATTGAACAAAAAGTGCGGCTCCACCTGCGCCTGCATCGCCGCCATGCGGGCTTCCACGACCTGGCGTTTCAGTGATTCGGATTCCGCCACCTCGGTGGCCTGGGCCGCCTTGGCCTCGGCCTGCACCTTGCCCTTGTAGGTGATCTTCAGAATACCCGACAGCAGGATGAACCACATCGTCAGCGGCATCAGGGATTCGCCATAGGTGTGGGTACGGATGCGCGGACGGAAAGCCTCGACGGCCTCCTGGGCGGCGTCCTTGGCCTCTCGCCGCGCATCCGCCATCGCGGACTCGATCTCACGTTTGGCGTCCTCCACGGCTTCGCGCACGGTTTCGCTGTCGGCGCCCGGTGGCAGTTTGATGTGCACTTCGGGCAGGGGCGGCAGAGCTGGCGGCACGGGCTGTGCAGGCGCGGCCGGAACTACGGGAGTTGCCGGGTCAGCCGGCGCTGCAGCAGGCACCGGGCGTGCCCGGATGCGCACGCCGCGTTCGTCAATGGAAATATCCACCCCGTCATTTCCGCTGCTGGAGCCCTTGTCGCGTTTACTTTTGGACGCATCGGCTTGTTCACGCGCAGACGATGATTTCTTCGAGTTGCCATGGTCATGGGGCTGAATCACTTCGGTATAGGTCCAGCTCAAGGGTGGCAGATCGTGAAGAATCCCCATGGCGATGAGCAAGACCAGGGAAAAGCCCAGAAACCGCCACCAGGTGATGCTGACCAGCCAATGGCCATAACGGTGATACAGCGACACGCAGGTGTTGGCAAAGCGCGACCAGTGGCTACGAAGGGTGTGCGAAGTAGAAGATGGATTCATGGCGGATACGCTCGCTTGGCTACTGTGAATGGCTCGACTGTACCCACGGCGGCGTGGGCCGCGCCAGCGCCAGGCGACACACTGCCCCATCGGCGGACAGACTGCAAGGCTCCGTGACAAACCGGGCCGGTCCGCGAAGGGCCGCCGGATCAGTCCGTGCGGCCACGCACAGGGCGCTTGCGCAAGGCGCGTTTATCATTGGGCACCATGTCCAGTCCCCTCGATCTGGCACAAATCCGCTTTGACAACGCCCTGGCCCTGTTCGAAGAATTTGTGCGCAACACCATCAAACACCCTGACGCCGCTACTTTGCGAGGGCTGGAAGGCCGGTTTGCCGAGCGGGTGCAGATCCAACCCAGCTACTGGAGCCAGATCAAGGGCCGTTCGCGGCAGATCGGCGAACGCCTGGCGCGCCAATTCGAGCAGTTGTGCCACAAGCCCCATGGCTGGATGGACCAGGTACATACAACAGGCGCCAGCGGCGAAAAACCCGCTGCCGTGGCCGATTCCCCGAGTGACAGCCATGCGCCGCGGGATGACGATGAGCGCTTCATCGTTGGCCTGGTGCTGACCTATTACCGGCGCCACCCCCAGCGCGCGCGCACCCGTTTGCTGGACTTGCTGGGTGAGGTGCTGACCCCCACCGCAAGCGAAACCAAGCCGGCCGCGACGCCAGTGAAAAAGCCTGCCACCCCGGCAAAAGCGGCACCTGCACCGGCTCCCGCCACGACCGACGCCCATGCCCTGTGGCTGCGCTCCCAGGCCGGTGTTGCACCTCTGCGACAAAAAAAGTAGCTTCTTATTCTTTTGAATAATATCTATGTGCTAAAGATAATGTTTCGTTTATCATTTGAGCAAGTTTGCAGCAGCCGTGGCACCCTCT
>JAZKIR010000059.1:0-30172 GCA_040384785.1 Pseudomonadota bacterium | reverse complement strand
GCACTTTGATGCCGCTCGCGCTGGGGGCGTCCATTCCATTGGCCCGGCGGTGAAACCTTGCCACAGGGTTAGCTGGACTTCCTCACGCGCAGCAGCTCGTCCAGTATCAAGCACACCGCACCTACGGAGATGGCGCTGTCGGCCACGTTGAAGGCCGGAAAATGTCCGTTGGCAAACACCGGATTCAGCCACGACCAGTGGAAATCCAGAAAGTCGACCACGTAGCCGTGCACCATGCGGTCGACCACATTGCCAACGGCGCCGCCCAGTATGCAAGCCATCGCGAAGCTGAACAGCTTTTGTGTAGGGTGGGACTTCAGCATCCAGAGGATGACGCCCGCGGCCACACAGCCCAGCACGGTAAAGAACCAGCGTTGCCAGCCTGACTCGTTTGCCAAAAAGGAAAAGGCAGCACCCGGGTTGTGTGCACGAACGATGTTGAAGAAGCTGGTGACCGGCGTGCTGTCACCCAGGTTGTAGTAGCCGACGATCAGCACCTTGGTGAACTGGTCCACCAACAAGATGATGAAGGCCAAGCCCAGCCATTGCAAAAGGCCGCCAGAGGAATTATTTGTGCGTGCCATCATGACTCTCGTAGGGCCGCCCCAAGGGAGGCATAGGCCCCCTTGGGGGGCAGTGAATACACACGGTGATGAACGTGGGGGTACGTGTTCATGCGTGCACCCGGGATTCACCCGCGCCATAGAGGTTGTTGGTGCAGCGGCCGCAAATGGTCGGGTGAGCCGGGTCCACGCCGACATCCTCCCGGTAGTGCCAGCAACGCTCACACTTGATGGATTTTGAGGCGCTAACCCCCGCGGAAACTGCCTCACCAGCTACCAAATCAATAGCGGATGTGATGAACACAAACTTCAAATCCTCGCCCAGGCTGGACAGCAGGGCGTGGTCTTCGGCAGCCACCGTGAGCGACACATTGGCCTGCAGGGACGAACCCACTTGTCCGTCGGCCCGCAGGGTCTCAATCTCCTTGTTCACAGCCTCACGGATTTCGCGGATGCGGTTCCATTTGGCCAGCAACGCGGCGTTGGGCGCTGCCAGTGGCAGGTAGGTATCCATGAAAATGGATTCAGAGGTGGCCGCAGGTGTCTTGCCCGCTGCAGTCAACACCGCCCATGCCTCTTCCGCAGTAAAGCTCAGGAAGGGTGCCATCCAGCGCAGCATGGCCTGGGTGATCTGCCACAGGGCGGTTTGTGCACTGCGCCGCGCCAGTGACTTGGGCGCTGTGGTGTAGAGCCGATCCTTCAGAATGTCCAGATAGAAGGAGCCCAGGTCTTCGCTGCAATAGATTTGCAGCTTGGCCACCACGGGGTGGAACTCATAGACCTCGTAATGCGCCAAGATGTCGGCTTGCAATTGGGCCGCACGGCTCAGCGCGTAGCGGTCGATCTCCAGCATCTGCTCCAAAGGCACGGCATCCACGGCCGGATCAAAGTCGCTGACGTTGGCCATGAGGAACTTGAGCGTGTTGCGCACGCGCCGGTAGGTGTCCACCACGCGGGCCAGGATCTTGTCGTCACCGGCGATGTCGCCCGAGTAGTCGCTGGCGGCCACCCACAGGCGGATGATTTCGGCGCCGAGCTTTTTGGACGTTTCCTGCGGGTCGACACCATTGCCCTGGCTCTTGCTCATCTTGTGCCCTTTGCTGTCCACGGTGAAGCCGTGGGTCAGGATGCTCTTGTACGGTGCGCGGCCGTACATGGCGCAGGCGGTCAGCAGGGACGAATGGAACCAGCCGCGGTGCTGGTCGTGGCCTTCCAGATACAGGTCGGCCTCGGGGCCACTGGCGTGGCCGCTGCCCGGGTGTGAGCCCTTGAGCACCGTGGTGTGTGTGGTGCCGGAGTCAAACCAGACCTCCAGGATGTCGCTGCTCTTGGTGTACAGGTGGGCATCGGGCGCGCCGATCTGGGCGAAGACGGTTTCCGTCGTTGCCTTGCTCCAGGCTTCGATGCCACCTTTCTCGACCATGTTGGCAGCCAGGTCCAGGATCTCCATCGTGCGCGGATGTAATTCGCCACTGTCAACGTGCAAGAAGAACGGCAGCGGCACGCCCCAGCTGCGTTGGCGGCTGATGCACCAGTCGGGCCGGCCGGCGATCATGTCGCGCAAGCGGGTCTTGCCGTTCTCGGGGTAGAAAGAGGTTTCTTCAATGGCATCCAGCGCCAGCTGGCGCAGCGATTTGGGCGCCTTGTCCTTGGTGAACACGCCTTCGCCCTCGTCCATGCGGATGAACCACTGGGCGGCCGCGCGGTAGATCACCGGCGTCTTGTGGCGCCAGCAATGCGGGTAGCTGTGCACGATGTCGGTGGTGGCAAACAGGCGTCCCGCATCACGCAAGGTATTGATGATGACCGGGCAGGCCTTCCAGATGTGTTGACCGCCAAACAGCGGCAGCTCGGGCGCGTAAGCGCCGTTGCCTTGCACCGGGTTCAGGATGTCGTCATAGGCCATGCCATGCGCCACGCAGCTGTTGAAATCCTCTACGCCATAGGCGGGCGAGGAGTGCACGATGCCGGTGCCGTCATCGGCAGTAGCGTAGTCGGCCAGGTAGATCGGAGACAGGCGGTCATAACCCGCATCCACATGGGCCAGCGGGTGTTTGAAGTTGATGCCCGCCAAGCTCTTGCCCAGCGTGGTGGCAACCACGGTGCCGTTCAACTGGAAGCGTTCCATACACTTCTCGACCAGGCTCTCGGCCAGCAGCAGCAGCCCGCGCTCGGTGTCTACCAGGGCGTAGCTCAGTTCCGGGTTCAGGTTCAGCGCCTGGTTGGCGGGGATGGTCCACGCGGTGGTGGTCCAGATCACGGTGAAGGCCTCTTTGGTGAGGGTGTCCAGGCCAAACGCCGCGGCCAGCTTGGCCGGCTCTGCGCACAAGAAGCCCACATCCAGCGTTTGCGATTTTTTATCGGCGTACTCGATCTCGAATTCGGCCAGTGACGAGCCGCAGTCAAAACACCAATAAACGGGTTTCAGGCCGCGGTAGACAAAGCCGCGTTCGACCACGCGCTTGAAGGCCCGGATTTCATCGGCTTCGTTGCTGAGGTCCATGGTGCGGTAGGGGTGGTCCCAGTCGCCCAGCACGCCCAGACGTTTGAAATCCGCCCGTTGCAGGTCGATCTGCTCGGTTGCAAAGGCGCGGCTCTTGGCCTGCATGTCGTCGCGGGCCAGTTTGCGGCCGAATTTTTTCTCGATCGCGTTTTCGATCGGCAGGCCGTGGCAGTCCCAACCGGGGATGTAGGCCGCGTCCATGCCCTTGAGCTGGCGCGCCTTGACGATCATGTCTTTCAGAATCTTGTTGACCGCGTGGCCCATGTGGATCTGGCCGTTGGCATAGGGCGGGCCGTCGTGCAGCACAAACTTCGGGGCACCCTGGCGGGAGACGCGTAGACGTTTGTACAGGCCCTTGTCTTCCCATTCCTTGACCCAGCCCGGCTCACGCTTGGGCAGGTCGCCACGCATGGGGAAGGGGGTGTCGGGCAGGTTCAATGTGCTGCGGTAGTCGACAGGGGGTGTTGCGGAGTCAGTCATGGCAAGCTCAATCTAGAAAATCGTGTGGGGCCTTGTCGGCGCATAGGCAACGCCGCAGGTAAGGGCAAATGTCTGGTGAGGCAGACTGACGCGGGGCAAGGTGCGTCGCAGACCGGATGGTCGGCCCGGTCAAATTCGGGCGGCGAACCAGGCACGCGCATCGTCACAGTCCTGGCGTATGCCCTTGGTGAGGGCGTCCAGGCTGTCGTACTTCAGCTCGTCGTGTAGTTTGTGCAGCAGTTCCACGCGGATGATTTTACCGTAGGCCCCCTCAGGCCCCAGTTCTTCGGGCCAGTCCAGGCAATGCGTCTCCAGGAGCACGCGCCCGCCATTGACGTCATTGGGGTCGAGGGAAGGGCGCACGCCGAGGTTGGCCACGCCCGGCACGGGCTTCTCGGCCAGGCCATGCACCAGCACCGCAAAAATGCCGCTGGCGGCCGGTTTCCAGTGTGCAAAGCGCAGATTCAGCGTCCGCATCCCCAAGGGGTGCTGCGCATCCTGTCCCAGCGTGCGGCCCAGCTTGCGGCCGTGTACTACGTGGCCAGAAATGCAATAGGGGCGGCCCAGCAGGCGCGCCGCCGCCGCCATGTCGCCCTGGCCCAGCGCCTCGCGCACGGCCGAACTGGAGACGCGTAAACCGTGCACCTCGTAGCTGTTCATGCGCGCCACGTCAAAGCCCTGGGCGTCACCGGCAGCATCCAGAAGAGCATAGTCACCGGCGCGCTGGGCGCCAAAACGAAAATCGTCGCCCACCAGCACATACCGTGCGCCCAGACCTTGCACCAGCACATTGTCGACAAAGGTTTGGGGTGGCTGGGCTGCCAGCTTGGCATCGAAGGGCAGCACGATGGTCTGGTCCACACCGCAAATGGCCAGGTCATCCAGTTTGTCGCGCAGTGTGCCTACGCGTGCGGGCGCCAATTCAGGCTTTTTGAACTTGGCGGCAAAGAAGTCGCGTGGGTGCGGCTCAAAGGTCAGTACGCAACTGGGTACACCACGCTGCTGGGCCTCGCCGCGCAGTAGCGCCAACATGGCTTGGTGGCCTCGGTGCACACCGTCGAAATTGCCGATGGTTAGCGCACAGGCAGGTGCCACGCCCGGGTGATGGAAGCCGCGGAAAACCTTCATGAATTTGTTATCTTTTTGATAGCAGGCTGCGCACGGGGTGCCAGCACCTGAAGCCAATTTGTCACAGAAACAGGGTATATTGTGACGTAGCAGCCCAGGCAGGTTTTTTTGGCCACGCTGTTGCAGCCTGTTCTGCATACTTGAAGTGTTGAGGACAGAGCTGGTTCGCTTCGCGTAACTGCGGTCTGTCCCGCAATGTTTCAGGAGGGCGTGTTTTGAAAGTCTTGAAATTGTCGGCCCAGGGGCTGCCGCAGTCGTGGATATCGCTGGAGCAGGCGGTGATTCACTACGCTTCAAACGAAGTGCGCTGGGAATCTGGGGGCGAAGTCGCTGTGTTCCATGGCGGCCACAACGCTTTGACGGGTCTGCAGTCCATCATCCGGGTCAACAGCATCATCGGTACACGCGGCGTGCCCAACATCAATCCTTTCAATCTGCGCCCCGGCCTGACCAACGGCAAGTTGTTTGACCGCGACCGCAATGTATGCGCCTACTGCGGCCAGCGCTTCCATGAGCATGACCTGACCCGCGAGCACATCATCCCTTTTGCCCAAAAGGGCGTGGACACCTGGATGAACGTGGTCACCGCCTGCAAGCCCTGCAACCACCGCAAGAGCCACCGCACGCCAGAGCAGGCGCATATGCCTCTGTTGTATGCGCCCTATGTGCCCAGCCTTTGGGAAGACTTTATTTTGCGCAACCGGCGCATTCTGACGGACCAGATGGAATTTCTGATCGCCCACGTACCCAAGTCCTCACGGCTGCTGGTCTGAGTTTTCGAAGCCCTCTGAGGCGATTCGTTACAACTCGTTACTTTTTTTGCAGCCCAATATCCGCTTAATCACAGCGGATGCAACTCCCGCGGTTCGACTCTAAAGAGAAATGAACCACAATCGTCAGATAGCCCTAGCATTTTTGTCACAGTCCGCTCGCGCGGACGTTTTTTGACCCATACAGACCGCACCGTGAACCGCGAGCCATCGAATTCCACTGTTAAACGCGCCGGCGTCCAGCCGCCCAGCCCATCGGTTCGGCTGGCACGTATGCTGATTGCGCAAACACTGGCCTATTTCGCAGAACATGAAACCAAAAATCTGAACCTGGTGCGTGCACGCCTGATGGAATTGGTGGACGACAAACCAAGCCTGGGCCAGGGACAAAACCTGCGCTCCGCCCATTTGCTGCTGGGTAAGTACGGCACGCAGTTCAACCGCGGCTTTCAGCAGACACTGGCCGACAGCATGGGCGACGAACTGACCGTCATCTTGCCGCAACATGCGCAGACCGCGCGCTCTGCTGCAGCCGACGACGCACTCAACGGCATGAGCCTGAGCCTGCTGGACGTGGGCGAAGTCGAACGCGTCTTGTTGTTGGATCGGGTGGCCCAACGCTTCAATGTTCGCTATGACGCAGTATTGGGACCTCTCACCGAGCGACTGAGTGTTCTGTTCGGACGCGAAAAAAGCTCGATCCACGACAACCCCTTCCAACCCATGGTTCTGCTGCGCGCGTTTGCCAGCGCCTGGGATAAATGTGAGCTCGATCCACAGGCCAGCGAAGATCTGGTGCAGTCATTGCAGCCCAGCTCCTGGCTGGATTTGGCGCCGCTATATGCCGAGTTGCATACGACGCTGATCAAGGCCGGTGTGCCGGCCCAACGCGCGATGCGTATCAGGCACGGCAATAGTGCGCATGCGCCTCTGACTCATACGGGTGGCGCACCGCTCACCTCCCAACCCGCGCCGCTGGGCGGGCCGGAGTCGACGCGGTCCGGCTTTGCACCCATGGATGGTGGCGGCCAGCAGCGTTCGGCATGGGCCTCGCTGGACACGGCCGGTCGTACGGTGGCCGCGCATGCAAGGCAATTTTTACAGCGCCTGGGCTTTGGAGCGCAGGGTAGTAACGCCCAGCAATCGCACGCGGCGGAGTCATCAGACAGCGAAATTCAGACCCGACCGAACTTTGCTGCCGCCAGCCCTGCCCTGATGGGTTATCTGGGCGATCTGCAAGCTGGCGCCAGCGCCCATGCGGCGTCCTACTCCGCTTCCAACCAGCGTTATGAAGCCCAGGACTTGGCTGAGCACAATGTGTTGCGGCAGATGCGCGACCGCGACGAAATACGCCATGCGCCCGAGCTGGACCGCGGCACCGTCGATGCGCTGGCCGAGGTGTTTGACTTCGTGTTTGCCGACCAGGCGATTCCGATCCAGATGAAATTCATCATCGGCCGCTTGCAGATTCCGGTGCTCAAGGCGGCCATGATCGACCGCGACTTCTTCCTCTCCGACCAGCACCCTGCACGGCGCCTGGTCGACACACTGGCGGGAGCTTCGGTGGCTTGGGCGCCCGAAAAAGGCGAGCAGGACCCGCTGTATGTGCGGATCGAGCACACCGTGCAGCGTGTGCTGACCGAGTTCGAAAACGACCTGGCGCTGTTTGTTGATCTGCTGCGCGAATTTACAGAATTCCTGTTCGAGTCCGAACAGCAGGCCCAGGTCCGGGTGGAGCCGGTGGCCCAGTTGGAGCGCACCGGCGAATCCTGGGAACAGGCACTGGAGCAGGCCGATGAGCTGATTCACGAGCGCATCGAAGCATTGTCGGCCGAACAGGCCGTCGCGCCCTTCCTGTTGCCGTTTTTGACCAACCAGTGGCGTGAGGTCATGGCCCGTGCCTGGCAGGACGAGGCCACACGCGACCTGAACTACGCATTGGCCGTCAAGACCATGGAACAGTTGATCTGGTCCATACAGCCCAAAACCTCTGCGGAAGAGCGCCGCCAGTTGGTGTCCATATTGCCCGACATGGTGCGCCAGCTCAATGTGGGGCTGGACACCATTGAATGGAATGGCAAGCCCCGCGCCACCTTTACCCGCAGACTCATCACCACACACACGCTGGCCATACGGCTGACGCAGTCCATGCCACTGGATACCGGCTCGGCCGCGCTGGATGACCGCGAAGGCCAGGTGGCCATGCAGCAACTGGATGAACGCCGGGCGGCGCGCCAGTTTGGCTCGCAGGACAACTTTGACGCGCAGGCACAGTCCTTCAAACGCGGCATGTGGTTTGATGTGTCGATAGAGCAGGGCACACACATCCGCTGCCGCTTGAGTTGGGTCAGCCCCATGCGCACGCGCCTGTTGTTCACCAACCGTGACGGCTTTGATGCCTTTGTGCGTTCCGAGCGCGAAGTCTCCGCCATGCTGCGCCTGGGCCGAATGCATATGCTCGACAACGACGCCATCGTGGGTCGCGCGCTGGACAAGATCATGGTCGGCGCGGATTTGCAAATGGCCGCTTAGGTGATCTTGTTTGCTATAAAATTTATAGTACTATACGCATAACCCACGAGGGCTAGCGGCCAATTTTCTATAAATGACCTAGCCCGGCCGCAGCACCTTGGCCACAGGATTGGTGCGTAGCCGGAAGGCGTCCGGCATGCCCGAACCCAACAGCGGACGCAGGTAGAGCCGGAAGGCGTCGGTCACGTCCGTGCCATTGGGTGTGATGAATTCATCTTCCATGACCCGGGTCTTGCCCGCCACGGCACTCAGCGGCAGCAGTTCGTAGTCCACCGAGTAGAAGCCGGTGCGTTTGATGGCCACCGAACCATCACGGTCACCCCACATCGCAAACTGCACCGCCTTTTCGCCGACCTCGCGCGCCTCGCGCTGGTCCACGTCGGACACGCAGCCGATGAAGGAGCGCTGCAAGTAGCCCAGCGTGTCACCGCGCACGCGTTTGATGCCCAGCTTGCTCTTGATCTCTTCACACAACAAATCGGCCAACGCGCCGCTGCCGGAGAGTTGCAGATTGCCGTGTGCATCGTGCTCCAGATCCTTGGCCAATTGCGCGGCAATCGGCCTGCCGGAGGCGTCGTGTATGCCTTCGGATACCGCAACCACACAGCGCCCCAAACGGTCATAGGTGGCTTTGACGTCGGCCAGAAATTTCTCCAGATCGAAGGTGCGCTCGGGCAGGTAAATCAGATGTGGGCCATCGTCCGGAAACTTCTTGCCCAGCGCCGAGGCCGCCGTCAGAAAGCCTGCATGCCGCCCCATGACCACCGCCACATAAACGCCGGGCAGGGCTGCATTGTCCAGGTTGGCGCCGGCAAAGGCCTGCGCCACAAAACGCGCGGCGGACGGGAAACCCGGCGTGTGGTCATTGCCCACCAGGTCGTTGTCAATCGTCTTGGGGATGTGGATGCAGCGCAGCGGATAGTTGGCCTGGTGCGCCTGTTCACTGACGATGCGCACCGTGTCGCTGGAGTCATTGCCACCGATGTAGAAGAAGTGTTCGATCTCATGGGCCTGCAGCACCTTGAAGATTTCTTTGCAGTACTGCACATCGGGCTTGTCGCGTGTGGAGCCCAGGGCGCTGGAAGGTGTGCGGGCCACCATCTCCAGGTTGTGGCTGGTCTCCTGGGTCAGGTGGACAAAATCTTCGTTGATGATGCCGCGCACACCGTGGCGCGCGCCGTACACATGCTCAATGTTGCGAAAGCGCCGGGCCTCCAGTGCAACCCCGACCATGGACTGGTTGATCACGGCGGTCGGTCCACCACCTTGTGCGACAAGAATTTTTCCAGATGCCATGCCATGCCTCCTGATGTGTCTGAAATTATCGTCGCTTGGGCGGGATTGCACTGCTTTTTGTCAATCTTGCGCAAGCGGTCCAAAAGAGTATGCTGGGCTCCGCATCTCCGCTTAAAAAAAGGGTAACCATGCGCCGCCGTACATTGCTTGAGCTGACAGCTTTTCCCTGTTTGAGCCCCATGGCGCTTTGGGCGCAAGACAATGCCAAACCCATGCAGATTTCCACGCTGCTGGAACTGGACCCGGCCACCAGCATTGCCGAACAGGTGGTGATTGAGGCCTATCGCAGACTGGGCATGCAGGTGGTGATCCACAAAATCCCCGGTGAGCGCTCCCTGCGCAGTGCCAACAACGGAGACATGGACGGCGAGTTGTACCGCAAGCTGGGCATGGACCGTGAGTATCCCAATCTGGTTATCGTGCCGGTGGCCTTGTTGACCTACGAGATTGTCATCTTCACTTTGGGAACCAGCTTTGTTGTCAACGGCTGGGACAGCCTGCGTCCCTACACCGTGGGTTATGTCAAGAGCATCAAGATCGTCGAGCAGAACACACAGGGCATGCGGGTTGAGGTGGCCGCAACGCTGCGCCAGGCCTTTCTAAAAATGAGCTTGGGGCGCTCGGATGTGGTGGTGGCCAATCGGGCCTCGGGCATGGCGGCGTTGAAGGATATGAAGGAACTGAACCTGGCGGATGTGAAGATACTGGCACCTGCACTGGCCATGTTCCCGGTGTTCCACTACTTGAACAAAAAACATGCGGCGCTGGTGCCGAAGTTGACGACGGTGTTGCAACAGATGCAAAAGGAAAAGACCATCGAGACGATACAAAAGTCGGTTATGTCTGAACTCGTCCTGCTGGATCCGGGGCACGTGGCCGCTCAGGACGTACCCGGCACTCTGAGCCACTGACGACATGGCGCATGTATTGTGCGTGGCTTAACGGGGTGTTTGCAGCAGCTTCACCATGTCCACCAGTTCCAGACGGTTTGCGAGTTGCAAGGCGCTCAATCCCTCGCGGTTGACCAAGGCGGGGTCGGCGCCCATGGCCAGCAGCTTGCGAACGGTTTGCGCCTGTTGGTGGGTTACTGCCAGCATCAGCGCGGTATTGCCACCGTCATCGCGCGTGTTGACGGAGACACCTTGGGTCAATAGTCTCTCTATGGCCTCTGTCTGTCCGGTGCGGGCGGCTTCCAGGAATTGCGTTGCTGCTGGGTTGGTCTGTGTCGACCGCGCGCGCGCCGCCATGGTCGATGTGGCACCACCACCTGGGGTTGCGGCCACCGCGGCTGGGGCGGGCGGGGGCGGCGGTGCAAGGGCCGCAGGTGCCGCAGCGGATTTAGCAATGGGGGCGGCGCGCGGTGGTGCTTCAGCGCTTGCTTCCCGTTGGGTGTCCGGCATGGTGCCTGCGCTGGCCGAGGTTTCTGCAGAACGGTTGGTGTCTGGTCGTCGTGCAGCGTCGGCCTCGGTCGGCTTCGCCGCGACGTAAGGCTTGGTGGCTTCCACATTGGCTATGGCTTGCGGCGCGTCCTGGACGAGCGTGACTGCGCGGTTGGATGATGCCTTCTTATCGGTAGCATCTGCAATGGCGGTTTTTGCGGGTGCCGCTGCAGCGGGCGCCGCAGCGGTCGGCGGGGCTGCGGTAGCAGTGTGTTCCACGGTTTTTTTGTCTGCGCGTTGCCGCACGTCGGCCGCTTGCGCAAGCTCCGTTTGGGCCGATGGTGCTGGAGGCTGTGCCGAGGCAGGGGCCGCCGCCGGTGCTACACCGCCACGTGCAGGCACGCCCAGCGCCACTTCGCGGTCCTCGGGTGCCCCTCGGTCAATCTGCAGATACAGCAAACCTGCCAGCCCAACCACAGCCAGGCTGGCTACCAGCGACAGTGTCCACTGGGGTTGGTTGGCGGCTCGCGTTGCGGGCTTGCCACCGCTTGCACGGGCAACTTCCGCGACCTGGTCGCGCAGCATCTGTGCATGCGCCCGCGCGGCATTGCGCACACGCTCGGAGGGCCGGCGCGGGTCCTGCGCTACCGCGTCGGCGTAGCGCTCCAACAGCTCGTCACGCGGCTCGTTCATGCATACTCCTGCAGCAGTTCCTTCAAGCGGCTGCGCGCATAACGCAGCCGGCTTTTGGCGGTCTCAAAAGTTACGCCGGTGGTCTTGGCAATGTCCTGCACATCCATGCCGGCTTCAGCCTGTAGCATGAAGGCCTCGCGCTGCGCGAACGGCAACTGCTCTATGGCGTCGAGCAGCGCCTGGGCCTGTTCCTTGGACTCCAGGCGCCGCAGCGGCCCGAAGCCTGAATTGGCGGCCAGCGTGTGCACCAGTGCCACACTGTCGGAGTCGGCATCGTCGTCGCCATCCAGACTCACATGGTGCTTGGCGGTGCGAAAGTAATCCACCAACCGGTTATGGGCCAGCGTGAACAGCCAGGTCTTGAATTTGGCCGTGGGCTGGTAGTTGGGTGCTTGCCGGGCCAACGCAAACCACACGTCCTGCAACAAATCGTCGGCCACCGCCTGCACCCGAACGCTTCTGAATACATAACGCCATACGCCCAGTTCATGCCGGTCATACAACAGATTGAAGGCCTGCAGGTTACCGGCGGCATAACGCAGCATCAGCGACTCATCGGTCTCGGATTGGAGTTCAGTAACGCTGGCAGCCATGGCCAGCATTATGGGCCGGTGCAAGCACTCAATAGCGGCGTGCAGGTGGATCGGGCACGTAGGAGAAGCTGTCCGAGTTGGGAAAGGGATTGGGCGTGCGCCCCGGGCGCTCGTGGATCACACCGGTGGCGATCAAGTTCTCGCGGCTGTCATAGCGAATGGTGATGACTTCATTCGGTTGCGACTGCAGGCGCTCGAAACTGGTTTGCGACACATACGAGTCTTCCCGCTGGCCGTGGCCGGTTCCCAGCTTGGGTGACGGCATGGCCGGGCGGGCAATGGACTGGGCTTGCTGGGTGTCGCTAGCGCGGTTGCGGTCGGCCATGGCTTCGGCAGCTGCTCCATTGCTGGTCGAAGCTGCCGAGCCCGTGCTTTTTTGCAGAGCTGGTGACGCCGCCGCCGGTGGCGCAGGGGGTGGAGCCCCATTGTCTGCTCGCGACTCCTTGTAATCCCTTTCCTGGCGATAAGGGTAGGGCATGGGTGGGGGTGTGGGGATCGCAATGGGTTCCGGTACACGTTCCTTGAACAGTGCCACGCCAATCACACCGACCTGGTGGGGCCGGCCGGTGCGCTCCGCATAGGAGTCGCCGGCCGCCGCAAATTCAAAGGCCGCGACTTCGGAGTTGCTCTTGCGCCAACCAGTGATCTGGTAGTTGTAGTAGGCGCCAAAGACATAGCCGGTTTGCCCCCAACTGGCGGTGGCACCGTTGAGCACATTGATGCCGTCCACCGACGTGACCGCCATGACCCGCTCGCCCATTTTGTTGCGGATGGCGATGGCATAACGCGCCCCCGGCGCACCCGCCACCCAGTACTCGCCCTTGGCGTAGTACACCGGCAGCGTAGCCCCGGTGTTGCGGTCGACGACGGTGACATCGGCCAAACGGCCTACCGCCTGTGCCTGCAGGCCTGCGCAGGCCAGGACAAGTGCCAGACCCAGACGACTTAGATTCGTGTTCATGGTGACTCCAAAAGTTTGGTTGAGGAGTGGACTGAAACGAAGCAGGTGGCGCCATGGGGTTAAAGTTCTAAAGAAATATTTGCTGACCCCGCGTGAACCGTGGTGACACCCCGGTATTGGTGACCTGGCGCAAACCTGCCTAGAATCCGCCCATGCATACCCCCTTGGGCTTGGATATCTTGGATGCCACCGGCGCTGAGCCGGTGGACGCGGCGGGTAAACGCGTCAAAACCCTGATCCACACCCAAAAGCCCGAGGAGGCCACCGAGTTTCTGGCCGGCCTGTACGGGCAACACGCCTTGCAGGTGCACAGTCGCGAGGGCCTGGATTTGATGATGCGGGGTTTTGACTTCGATGGCCTGCACGTAGGGGTGATCCGTTATGGCGCCCCCGCCATCGCCGCGTTGGACAGCCAACGCCCGGTCTGGGTTTTCTCCTATTTGCACAGCGGCACGGTGTCGCGCTGTGATGGCGGCACCGTGGCCCGGGCGGGTGATGCGGGCGTCAATGCGCCCAGCGACATGCGCCCGGTGCAGATGTCCAGTGACATGGAGTTGGTCAATTTGCGCATATTGGACGCCGACATGCAAAGCGCCTGCCGCGCGATGCTGGGCTCGGACCTGTCCCACCCGCTGCAGTTCGCCACAGATGCGCCAGCTGGCACCGCGCAATCCACCACCCTGATGCGCCTGATAGACCGCTTTGCCGCCATGCCCCTATATGCCCATGTGGCGGCGCGCCAGATGGAGCGCAACCTCAAAAGCGCCGCGCTGCTGGAGCTGCTGCTGGCCTGGCCGAACAGCTACACCACACACCTGGGTGACCAGCCGGCGTTGCCGCAGTCCACCCAACGCGCCCGCGACTACATCCATGTCCATGCCGCCGAGCTGCCCAGCATGGAAGACATCGCTCGTGCTTGCAACGTGGGTGTGCGGGCCTTGTCGCGCGGTTTCGAGAAACACCTCAACACCTCACCCATGCGCTACATGCTGCTGCACCGCCTGGACCGTGCGCGCGACGAGTTGCTGCAGCGGCGCGACGTGGCCTCGGTGACCGAGGTGGCGTTCAAATGGGGCTTTCTGCACCTGAGCCTGTTTGCGGCGCGTTACCGCGAGCGTTTTGGCGAACTGCCCAGCGAGACGTTGCGTAAGGCGCGGTAGCTGCCTGGACAACCGAATTCCCAGCCCCTTGGGGCAGCCAAAGCCCGAACAACCCACTCTCCCCCAACCCCTCTCGCCCCGCCGGGCGAGAGGGGAGCCTTTAACAGCCGATTTTGGAACTGCGCGCCGAATACGGAATCACGGCAGTGAGGTTGCGTTGCGATATCAGTCTCCCAGATATCTGTCCAACGGTCGTAGAGACCTCGTACTACGTCGGTGCGGAGCCGCTGGCACGCGTAGCGGCCAGTGTTGGTACACCCGCGCTGCTCGCCGTTTACTAGGACCGCCCCGTCTGGAATCTGGGCACGACACCACGCACCGCGACGCCTCGCCTGTAATTTCGTATTCGGAGTCCATGTACCAAATCGGCTGTTGAAAAAAGCTCCCCTCGCCCGGCGGGGCGAGGGGCTGGGGGAGTGGGTTGTTAAAGAGGTCACTGCATCCCAACCCCCGCTGTCGAGGCAAGGGGCTGGGGGAGAGTGGGGACCCAACAAAACATTCAAGAGTTCCTTTTCAAGCTAGTCCAGTGCCCAAACTGGATAGACGCCTGTGGGCACCGTCTCCAGAATTGATTCGTCAGCGCAGAGCATCTCTCAGGTCTCCGCGCAGACCGCGTCAGTCACAAAAACAGGAGACAACAGCATGCAGATGAACAGGACATTTCCCGGTCGCCGGAACGCCATCACCCAGGCCTTGTTGGGTGGTCTGGTGCTGGGCGTTGGCAGCCTGGCGCTGGCGCAAACCGATGCCGAGACGCTGGACCGCATCACCATCACCGCCGAAAAACGCAAGACCGTGCTGGAGATGACGCCCGACGCCATCACCGTGCTGGCCGGCGCCAAGCTCAAGGACCAGGGCACGTCCACGCTGGCGGATCTGGTCAACCTGATACCCAACACCACGTTCACGACCGGCCTGGGTTCGTCCCAATTGTTCATGCGCGGCATCGGCAATGTGTTTCTGACCGCTGGTGGCGACCCGGGTGTGGCGCTGTATGCCGATGGGGCCTATGTGTCGGATCAGACCAGCTCCAATGTCAGTCTGTTTGATGTGTACCGTGTGGAAGCCTTGCGTGGACCCCAGGGCGCCTTGTATGGCCGCAATGCCACCGGCGGTGCCATCAACTTCATCTCTGCGCGGCCCACCGACAGCCTTGCCGCGCAGATCGGTGTGGTGCTGGGCGACTATGGCCGCCGCGAGAGTGAAGGCTTTTTCTCAGGGCCGCTGTCCGAGAGCACCAAGGCGCGCTTGTCGTACCAGGTCAAGGCCACCGACGGTTTTGCCAGCAACCAGTTGGCCGGTCAGTCCTTTGGCCCTGTGCTGGCGGGCAAGGAGGGCACCAGCGCGCCCAAGGCCGTGGACGATCTGGGCTCGCAAGCCCTGCGCCTGCAAACGGCTACCGACTTTGGCGGTGGTGGCAACCTGCGCCTGATTGCCGGCGCCTACCGCCAGCGCGACAACGGCCAGAGCAATGCCGTGTTGCCCGAGGCCACACCCACGATCACCCAACTGTTGTATGGCGCCTCGCAAACGGGCAATCCGCGTTCGGTCAAAAGCCAGGCCGGATCCAACGCCATTGACGTCAGCACATTGCAGGCGATATACGAGCAGCCCGTGGGTGACAACACACTGAGCGTGGTGGCCAGCTACCGCAAGAGCGCGTCCGACGCGCTATGGGACGGCGACCAGACCGAGGCACTGATGGCCACCACACACTTCAAGACCAGCAGCCGTGATGTGAGCCTGGATGCGCACCTGGCATCCGCCGAGGGCGGGGCGTTGCAGTGGCTGGTTGGCGTGAACCATGTGCAGTTTGACCAGACGCAGGATGTGGACGTGTCCGCCCAGGTGCCGCTGGGCTTTTTGGTGCCCGGCGCGCCCTTCACGGTGCCGCTGCCCGGCGGGGTCAACTTCCTGCTGGGTGGCAATGTGCATGCCAGGGCCAGCGCGGTCTATGCCGATCTGCGGTATGCGCTGACACCCAGCCTGGCCTTGCTGGGTGGCGTGCGCTGGGCCAATGAAAGCAAAACGGCGGACGAATACCTGAACATCGCGGCCTTTGGCCTGGGTGCCACTGGCACGCCCAGCGCCAGCTGGTCCAGCACACCCGGTTCGCTGGGTCTGGAGTACCAGATCAGCCCCGAGACCTTGACCTACGCCAAGATCGCCCGTGGCTTCAAATCCGGTGCTATCAACTTGGGAGCTATCCAGTCAGAACCGGTGAGACCTGAGACCGTGACAAGCTTTGAGATCGGATTCAAATCCAGCTTTGCCAAGCGCAGCGGCACCATCAGCGCGGCGCTGTTCAAGAGTGACTACAAGGACATGCAGGTGGTGCAGATTGGCCAGGCCTCGCCCATCCTGGCCAATGCTGCAGGCGCCCAGATCAGTGGCCTGGAGGTGGAGGCTACCTACAAGCCCGCGGCCCATGTGACGCTGAACGCCAGCCTGGGCCTGATGGACCCCAAATACACCGAATTCATCAACGTCGACCAGCGCCACAGCCCCATGGGGCCGGCCATCAACGTGGCGGGCAACCAGTTGGCCAATGTGTCCCGCACCCAGGCCAGCCTGGGGGTGGACTTTGTGCAGAACATGGGTGGCTATCGCACCACTTGGCATGCCGACTACCTGTGGCGCAGCAGGTTCTTTTTTACCGAGTTCAACACCGCGGACGCCATGCAGGACGACGTGGGGGTGCTGAACCTGTCGGCCGCCTTCAAGCAAGGCCCCTGGAAGTTCATCGCCTTTGTGAAGAACGCGACCAATGTCACCGCGCTGTCCAGCATGAGCATCAGCTCGCCGGTGCTGGGTGCGGCGCGCACCGTCAACTATGCGCCGCCACGCTACTTTGGCGTCGGGGTCACTTACGACTTCTAAGCACAAGCACCATCCACTTAACTATTCAGGGACGCACACCTATGAATGCGAACACCATGTTGCTGGGCGGTCGTGCCGAACAGCGCTTCGACCCGCTGAGCGAACTGTTTGCCGCCAACATCAACTCCGGCGAAGACCTGGGTGCGTCCCTGGTCGTGAATATCGACGGTGAAAACGTCGTCGACCTGTGGGGCGGCTGGGCCGACACACAGCGAACCCTGCCGTGGCGCAAGGACAGCATCACCAACGTATGGTCCACAACCAAGACCATGACCTCGCTGGCGGCTCTGCTGCTGGTGGAGCGCGGCGAGCTGGACCTGCACGCGCCAGTGGCCAAATATTGGCCGGCGTTTGCTGCGAACGGCAAGGGTGATGTCGAGGTACGGCATCTGCTGGGCCACAGCTCAGGCGTGTCGGGCTGGGACCAACCGGTCACGGTGGAAGACATCTACGACTGGGAAAAGTCCACGGCCATGCTGGCGCGCCAGGTGCCCTGGTGGCAACCGGGCACGGCATCGGGCTACCACGCGCTGAACTATGGGCATTTGATTGGCGAGGTCGTGCGCCGCATCACTGGCAAGCCGTTGGGGCAATTTTTTGCCGACGAGATTGCACGTCCCCTGCATGCCGACTTCCATATCGGCCTGGCACCGTCGGAGTTCCACCGTGTGGCCAATGTTGTGCCACCGCCGCCCCTGCAACTGGACCTGGCCATGCTGGACCCCAATGGCGCCATGTTCAAGACCTTTACCGGCCCCGCGCCGCAGGCCGAAGTGAGTTGGACGGACGCCTGGCGCCAGGCCGATATCGGCGCTGCCAACGGCCACGGTAATGCACGCTCGGTGGCGAGCATCCAGTCGTTGGTGGCCTGTGGTGGTGCAGTGGACGGCGTGCGTCTGCTGTCGCAGGCGACCATCGACAAGATCTTCCAAGTGCAGTCCATGGGGCCGGACCTGGTGCTGGGCATACCGCTGAAGATGGGCATGGGCTACGGCCTGCCGCTGCCGCAGGTGCTGCCGTTTATCCCCGAAGGGCGCATCTGCTTTTGGGGCGGCTGGGGCGGCTCCATGGTCATCGTCGACACCGAGCGGCGCATGACATTTGCTTACATGATGAACAAGATGGCGCCCGGCCTGGTGGGTGGCCCGATCGCAGCGGCCCTGGTGCAGCGGGTTTATCAATTGCTCTCTTCATAAACCAAGCCGCTAGCTCCCGTGTAATATATGTTTAATGCTACCAAATAGATAGCGTTTTGGGGTTGACAGGGGCGGTTGTGTGGGCGGGCTCCCGTCCTGCGGGCAGCGCCAAAACGTGCGCTGTCAAACAGACATTGCGCGCCGCGTGCGTAGCATGGCATATGAGTTTGTGGTCCCTATGGCGCCACGGATTTGGGACTCACCGCCACGGTGGCTGAAGTTCTTAACTACGCATCTTTTTATCCCGGAGGTTCTACATATGGACGCAGCACTCATCACCCCCCAAATGCTCATTCTTGGCGGCTTGGTCGTCTTGCTTTTGGTCGCCTTGGTGGCCCGGCATTTTGACCAGCGCAGGCACACACACGGGTCGCGCAAGCGCTTCGGTGTGGACCACAGCCAGGAAATTTTCGAGATGGGCAAGCGCACGCGGGCCGAGGCCCAGCGCAGGGAGCGGGAGAGCAATCTGTTGGATGTGACATCGCCGCACACCGGCCGTTAATCGGCTTTCAGGAAAATTGCGCTAAGCGACCTGGCGGACAGACGCCAGGGTGGTAGCCCTTCAAAGTCGGGGCATGCGGTCCATCTTGGCCGTGTGCAACCAAGAGGAGCTACCACCATGAAATTCTTAATCCCATCCGTTCTGTTGATCTCTGTTCTGGGCCTGGGCGCATGCACCGGACCCATGGGTCCATCGGGTGCCACGGGCGCCACCGGTGACACCGGCGCAACCGGCAACCAGGGCAACACGGGGAACACCGGCCGTACCGGCAGCACGGGTTATACCGGCGCTACCGGCGCCACTGGCACCCAGGGCAACACGGGTAATACCGGCTACACCGGTGCAACCGGCTCCACGGGTTCCACCGGCGCAACCGGCGACACCGGAGCCACTGGCAACACGGGTAATACTGGATCGACGGGTAACACCGGTGCCACAGGCGCCAAGGGCAATACCGGAAACACAGGCAACACCGGTGCTGGTGGCTCGACGGTTGTGGTCGTTCCAGCCAAGTAAGCAAGGGGTTCACCGGGACGCGCACAGCATGCGGTCCCGGCAAATCACAGGGCTTGACCCTGCTCTACAATTTTCTCGGTATCGAAGGCCTTGCCGCAGTTTGCGGGCAAGACGCTGTTCGCCCGTACCCACCGAGAAAACCACTGCATGCAATCCCTGTTCAAGCACGCCGGCGCCGTTGCGCTGGCCGTACTGTCCCTGACGGCCCAGGCCGAATCCAGATTCACCTTCGGCAGCACGCCCGGCAAACTGCCCAAGAACGTGGTGCCACTGGATTACAAGATCCACATCATTCCGGACCTCACGGCGTTCACATTTAGCGGCACCGAAGACATCACCATTGATGTACGCAGCCCCACGCGCAGGATCGTGCTCAATGCCAACCAGATCGTTATCGATGCAGCCACGCTGAGCGGGCAGGGCTTGCCGCAATTGAGCCTGCAGCCGCAGCTTGATAGGGAACAACAGACGCTGACCTTTTCTCTACCGCAAGTGCTGGCCAAGGGCCGCTACACGCTGGCGCTGCGCTACCGTGGTGTCATCAACCGTGCAGCCCAAGGCCTGTATTACGACCGCTACAAGGTGGGTGCCGACGAGAAGATCATGATTGGCAGCAACCTGGAGGCCACCGACGCGCGCAGCTTCTTCCCGTCCTGGGATGAGCCCGCGTTTCGCGCCCGCTTCCAGATGACGGCCGATGTGCCGGCCAGCTTCACCGCCATCTCGAACATGCCGGTGCAGCAGCAACTAACCCTGCCCAGCGGCTGGAAGCGTTTCAGCTTTCAGATGACGCCCACGATGTCCACCTACCTGGTGGTGCTGGCTGCCGGCGAACTGGAGCGCAGCAGCGCCATGCAGGACGGCACCGAGATCGGTGTCGTCACCACCGTCGGCAAGCAGGCGTCAGCGGCTTATGCGCTCAAAGCCAGCCAGGACCTGGTGGCCTACTACAACGATTATTTTGGTCTGCGCTACCCGCTGCCCAAGCTGGACCACATTGCGGTGCCGGGTGGTTTTGGCGGTGCCATGGAAAACTGGGGCGGGGTCATCTACAACGAGACCATGATGTTGTACGACCCGGCCAAGAGCCCGGTCAGCACACAGCAGCGTGTCTTCAGCACCGTGGCGCACGAAACCGCGCACCAGTGTTCGGCAACCTGGTGACCATGGCCTGGTGGGACAACCTGTGGCTCAACGAGGCCTTTGCATCGTGGATGGAGGCCAAGGCCACGGACCACTTCAACCCGCAGTGGTACGGCAAGCTCAGCGCCAATGACAACCGCGAAATCGCGATGGGCCACGACGCGTTGCAAAGTTCGCACCCCATCTACCAGCCGGTGACCAACGAGAGCCAGGCCAACGAAGCCTTTGACAGCATCACCTATGACAAGGGCCAGGCCTTTGTGCGCATGCTCGAAGCCTATCTGGGCGAAGACGCGTTCCGCAGCGGCATACGCAGCTACATGGCCAAACACCAGTACTCCAACACCACCAGCGTCGATTTGTGGGCCGCCTTGTCCATGGCATCGGGCAAACCGGTGGACAAAATTGCCCGCGACTGGACGCTGCAGGCCGGTTTTCCTCTGGTCAGCGTGGATGCCGTGTGTGACAAAGGCCAGCGCAAGATCACGCTGCGCCAACAGCAATTTCTGCTGGACCACAGTGAGAGCGCACGCCTGTGGAGCGTGCCGGTGCAAATAGGCACGGTGAACGGCAAGCCCGACTATGTGCTGCTGCAGGCGCGCAGCCAGAGCGTGACGCGCCCTGGCTGCGATGCCCCCTTGGTGCTGGACCCGGACAGCGTGGGTTTTTACCGCGTTCAGTATTCGCCGCCGCTGCTGGCCGATCTGACGAGGAAGCTGAGCACCTTGTCCGACAGTGCCCGCGTCAAGGTGGTGACCGACGCCGGGGTTTTGTTCGGCGACGGCCGATTGTCGGTGTCGGACTACTTTGGCATCGTCCAGGCGTTGGGCGACGAGCCCCGCATGGCGGTCTGGAAACTGGTGCTGGACCGCCTGCAAAGCCTGGACGACCTGGCCCGCGGCGAAGCGCAGCGCCCCGCGCTGCGCCGTCTGGCCATCGCCACCGCCAGCCCCAGGTTTGAACAACTGGGCTGGGACAGCGTGGCCGGAGAATCGGTAGACCAGGCCCAGTTGCGGGCCGCCTTGCTGGGGTTTCTGGCCGACATGGGTGACCCGGCGGTGCTGGCCGAAGCGCGCATCCGCTTCGCGCGTTACCTGGTGGACCCCAAGAGCCTGGAACCGGCCCTGCTGAACGTGGTGACGCGTGCCGTGGGCCGCCATGCCGACCAGGCCATGTATGACAGCTTGCTGGCATTGGCGCGCAAGGCCGAGGGAACCGAAGACAAAGACCGTTTCTATGGTGCTGCGCTGGCCGTGCTGGACCCGGCGCTGGCCGCACAGGCCATGCCGCTGGCCTTGTCCAAGGACGTGCCACCGCTGGTTGCCAGCCGCGTGCTGGTGCAACTGGGCAAGGAACACACCGCCCTGGTCTGGGCCTACGCGCAGCAGCATGCGGATGCGCTGTTGAAGATGCAGCCCGACTATGCGCGCAACGAGTTTTTCCCCATGCTGGTGCGGCGCTCCTGCGATGCTGCGCAGGCCGATGCGCTGCAGGCCTTTGTGAAGGCACACCACACAGCCGAGGCCCAAATTCTGGCGCAACGCAGCGCCGAAGGCATACGCCTGCGCGCCCAGCGCAAGGCGCGCCTGCTGCCGCAACTGGCGCAGTGGCTGGGGGTGTAAATCTACGCTATGTTTTATGTAGCGCATTGTGTATATCCGACGAGGGCTAGAGGCCGATTTTTCTTAAGCCTTCGATTTCGTGGCCTTTAAAAACCCTTTTTGGGTAGAATTTTGGCTAGCTGCCGGCAACGGCAGTGCCACAGGCGTCTTGTGTACTACGGCAGCCGCTGGCCGTTCTGGGAGGCTTCCATCAGCTTGGCCAAACGTGCCTCGCGCGTGACCGGGCGCTTGGCACTGACAATGCGCCAGATCATCTGGTGTCGGTACCCCGGGGGCTGGGCCTCAAAGAATTTCCAGGCGGTTCTGTTCTTGCGAAACAGGGCTTCTTCGTGCGGGGCCAGTGCCGCGGCTTCGGCTTGTTCGTAGGCGTAGATTTTTGACTTGGCTTCGCGGCGGTGTGCAAAGGCTGTCAGGCCGGCGTCCGTCATGCGGCCTTCCGCGCTGAGTACACGCACCCGCTCGATGTTGATGGCGCTCCAGGTTGATGTGGGTTTGCGTGGCGTGAAGCGAATCTGGTAGGCCTCGTCATCCACGCGTTTGCGCACACCGTCTATCCAACCCACACACAGCGCCTCGTCTACCGACTCGGGCCAGATGATGCTGGGCTTGCCGGTACCGCGCTTGTAGAAGCCGACGATCAGTTCCGCCTTGGTGGTGGCATGTTTTGCAAACCAGGCACGGAACTCGGCGGGGGTCTTGAAGAAGGTGGGCTTGGACATGGCGACGCGTAGTTTGGCACGGTGGCCCGCGCTAGGAATCGCCCACAACGGAGAGAACGAATTCCGTCTTCGCCTGTGTGTACGCCTCCCGGTCGGTACGGTGTTGCGCGGCCAGGCCGCTCTTCAACTGTGCGTAGCGTTCGGCAAGGTTTGCGTCGGCACGCAGTGCATCGCGAAAGTGCAGACGACGTTGCCATTCCGCGCTACCCATGACCACCAGGTGCAGGTGGTGCGTGCGCCGTCCATCCGCCCAGCGCATCAGCCAGCGGCGGTCGGTCAACGTGGCGTTGAACTCGGCTGACGTGGTGTAGCCCGAACGCAGCAGCGGCGGGACCAACGCATCTGCCACCGCCATGGATTCAACACCACCCAGTAGGTCGATGATGGGCTTGGCCGGCATGCCGGGGATGGCGGTGCTGCCGAAGTGTTGGACGTCGAGAAGTTGTGCGGGAAACAGCGCGATAAGGCGTGCACGCTCAGCCAGGAATAAGGCCGGCCATTGCGTGTCGTAGGCTTGCAACGACACATCTTCATGTATGGCCCGCTCCAGGGATTCAGCTTCGGTCACGGTGGTGCTTCAAATGTCCAAATGGTTGGGAATTGCGTCAAGTTCACTATAGCCCAGCCACCGACAGTCCCCAATGGCGTGCGCCTTGGGTGGCACAAACAAAAAAAGCCCTCCATGTGGAGGGCTCTTGGTGCTGTGCAAACGCGCCGAGTGTATTAGGCGAACACACCGGTTGTGTCTTGCATACGCGCCGACACCTCACCCAGGTGGTGCAGGCTGTCGCCAAACGTCATTTCCAACTGCGTCAATTTCTTGAAGTAGTGGCTGCCGATGTATTCGTCCGTTACGCCGATGCCACCGTGCAACTGCACGGATTGCGCGGCCACATAACGCATGCTTTGGCCCAACTGGTACTTGGCGCGGGCTAGTGCCGCGCGGCGCTCGGGGGCTGGGGCGTTGAGCTTGAGGCAGGCGTAATAACTCATGGAGCGTGCCAGTTCGAGTTGCATTTTCATGTCGGCCGCGCGGTGGCGCAGGGCCTGGAAGCTGCTGATGACAACGCCAAACTGCTTGCGTGTGTTCAGGTATTCGGCGGTGATGGCCATGGTCTTGTCCATGACACCCACGGCCTCGGCGCAGCTGGCGGCAATGCCGATGTCCACCGCGTGTTCCAGCGCGGCCAGGCCGTCCTGCGTGATCAGTGTGGCGGGAGCGTTCTTCAGTGTCAGCTCGGCGGCGCGGCCACCGTCCTGCGTGCCGTAGCCGCGGGTCGTGACACCGGCCGATTGGCGCTCCACCAGGAACAGCGCCAGTTGGCTGTTGATCTTGGCCGGCACGATGAAGGCATCGGCCTGGTCACCCACGGGTACTACGCTTTTTGTAGCATTCAAAACATAACCGCCGGGGGCTTGCGTGGCTTTTGCTTCACACACATCGAGCTTGTAGCGGGCGGCGCGCTCCTGGTAGGCCAACACCACGATGGCCTCGCCGCTGGCGATTTTTGGCAACCACGCGGCCTTGGTGGCGGCATCGGCGTAACCGGCCAATACACCACCGGCAATCAGTGCCTGGGCCAGGGGCTCCAGCACAATGCCACGGCCCAGCTCTTCCATGACCACCATGCCTTCGACCGGACCCATGCCCAGACCGCCATCGTCCTCGGGCACATACAGGCCGCACAGGCCCAGCTCGGCAATTTCATTCCATGCGGCACGGTCAAAGCCGCCGGCCTTTTCGGTCGCGCGGCGGCGCTCAAACGTATAGGCCTTGTCCACCCATTTGCGCACGGCGTCGCCGAGTTGTACTTGGTCGTCAGAAAAATCGAAATCCATTTTTGTCGTCCTTTAAACCGTTCGCCCTGAGCTTGTCGAAGGGCATCTGTGAAGTTCGTTACAGGGCTTCGACAAGCTCAGCCCGAACGGAAATGTCTAGCCTGCGTCAGCTCAGAACGGTCTGAGCCACGATGTTGCGTTGCACTTCGTTCGATCCGCCATAAATGGTGGTCTTGCGCATATTGAAGAAGGTCGATGCCAGCGGTGCGTTGGCCACCTCGCCGCCAGGGAAGTCACCTTGCCAGCCGGCCTCCATGGCCTCCCGTATCAAGGGCAGGGAGAAGGGGCCGGCGGCCAGCATCATCAGCTCGGAATAACGCTGCTGGATTTCGCTGCCGCGGATCTTCAAGAGGCCGGCAATATCCAGCGAGTTCTTGCCGGATTTCTCGGCGGCCAGCACACGCAGCACCAGCATTTCCAGCGCGACCACATCGACTTCCATCTTGGCGATCTCGTCGCGGAAGCGTGTGTCGGTCCACACACCTTCGCGCTTGGCGATGCGCTTCAAACGCTCCAGCTCGCGCTTGGCGCGGTTCACGTCTGCGATATTGGTGCGCTCGTGGCTCAGCAGGTGCTTGGCATAGGTCCAGCCCTTGTTCTCTTCACCAATCAGGTTCTCCGCGGGCACGACCACGTTGTCAAAAAACACTTCGTTGACTTCGGCCTCGCCGTCCAGCAGCACGATGGGGCGCACGGTCACGCCGGGCGACTTCATGTCGATCAACAGGAAGGAAATACCGGTTTGCGGTTTGCCCTCGGTGCTGGTGCGTACCAGGCAGAAGATCCACTCGCCGTACTGGCCCAAGGTGGTCCAGGTCTTCTGGCCGTTGACCAGGTAGGTGTTGCCCTGGCGCTCAGCACGGGTCTTGACCGATGCCAGGTCCGAGCCCGAGCCCGGTTCGCTATAACCCTGGCTCCACCAGACTTCGCCGCTGGCAATGCCGGGCAAAAAGCGCTGTTGTTGCTCGGCATTGCCAAAGGCCATGATGACCGGGGCCACCATCACCGGGCCAAATGGCACGACGCGCGGCGCGCCGGCCAGCGCGCATTCTTCTTCAAACAAATGCTTTTGCACCGAGTTCCAGCCGGGGCCGCCGAATTCCTTGGGCCAGGCGTGGCCAAGCCAGCCCTTTTTGCCCAGGATCTTGGCCCAGCGCTGCATATCGTCACGCGTGAGCTGCAAGGCGTTGTGTACTTTGTGGGCAATGTCAGAGGGCAGGTTGGCACCCACCCAGGCGCGAATGTCTTCGCGGAATTGCTGTTCTTCAGGGGTAAATGCCAAGTCCATCCAATATTCTCCAAGTAGACATGCCGGTTTTTAGCACGGTCGTTCGATTCACTCTGTCAAAGTTGTGACACGATGCCTTATCTTTTGCGCAGGCATACCGACCAATGATGACCGTAGACACCGACAAGGACAAGCAGCCCCGCGCGCGCGGCATGTTGCTGCGCCTGCTGCCCGACGGAACCGATCCCATTGCGCTGACTTTGCTGGCGGCCAAAGCCCTGCGCGCCTTTGGTGATGGCTACATGGCCGTGTTGTTGCCGGCCTATCTGCTGGCCATAGGCTTGGGCACGCTGGAGGTCGGCATCGTCAGCACCGCGACCATGTTGGGGTCAGCAATAGCTACTTTGGCAGTCGGCGCCTGGGGCTACCGCTTCGCGGGCCGCAGGCTGTTGCGCGGGGCCGCCGTGCTGATGGTGGCCACCGGCTTGTGTTTTGCGAGCTTTGCGTCGTTCTGGCCCTTGCTCATCGTTGCACTGGTGGGCACGCTCAATCCCAGTTCGGGGGATGTCAGTGTCTTTTTGCCACTGGAACATGTCCGGCTGGCCGCAGCAGCGCAGGGTCATGCGCGCGTCGCGCTGTTTGCGCGCTACAGCCTGCTGGGGGCACTGTGCGCGGCCATGGGAGCGCTGGCGGCGGCCGTGCCGGACTGGATGGTGCGGCATGCGGGGCTGGCGCGGTTGGACGCACTGCGCAGCATGTTTGTGGTCTATGCGGCGCTGGGGCTGGCGGTGTTCTGGCTGTATCGGCGCCTGCCTGCGGCGGGCACCGAGGGGGAGCCTGTAAAGCCCGCACCGCTGGGGCCCTCGCGTGGTGTGGTGGTGCGTCTGGCGGCGCTGTTCAGCGTGGATGCCTTCGCTGGCGGCTTGGTCGTCAACTCGCTGATGTCGCTGTGGCTGCTGGAGCGTTTCGGATTTTCGCTGGCGCAGGCCGGAGTTTTTTTCTTCTGCACCGGTTTGCTGAGCGCCGCGTCGCAGCTGGCCGCGCCCCTGGTTGCGCAACGCATAGGGCTGCTCAACACCATGGTGTTCACACACCTGCCGGCGAATGTCTGCCTGGTGCTGGCGGCGTTGTCGCCCAGCCTGCCCATTGCGCTGGGGCTGCTGCTGGTGCGCAGTGCATTGTCATCGATGGATGTGCCTACGCGCACCGCTTATGTGATGGCCGTGGTCACCCCCGCGGAGCGCAGCGCGGCGGCCAGTTTTACGGCCGTGCCGCGCAGCCTGGCAGCGGCGCTGAGTCCGACGCTGAGCGGGGCCTTGTTTGCAGCGGGCTGGATATCGCTGCCGCTGATAGGCTGCGGTGTGCTGAAGATTGCCTATGACCTGGCACTGTGGCGTGCCATGCGGCGGGACAAGCTCGATGAGCAGCAGTAAGTTATCTGTTCCATCAAAGGGTTGGCAATCTGCGCATGGCTTGTCGTTGGCCGTACATCAGTGTGCGCCATAACCATTCCAGGGGACCATAACGAAAGCGGGTCAACCACCAGGTGCTGAGCAGGGTTTGCGCGGCGTACACCCCGACTCCAAGCAGTAGCGTAGACGTTGCACCCAGTTGTCCGAAGTAACCCAGGCCGTAGCCAAAGAAGATGAAGCCAAAGACAAGCGATTGCAGGATGTAGTTGCTGAACGCCATGCGACCGACCGGGGCAAATATCTTGATTAGGTTGGCAGCAACCGGATGGCCGAGAAGAGCCAACACCAGAGCGGCATAACCGGTGGCCAGAACCATGGGCGCCAGGTTCGACACTGCGGCGCCGAGTTGTCCCCATGCCGAGAGCGCACCAGTCGCGCCTGCCACAGTCAGCATGGCACCCACAACAATGCCCACACCCGCAGTTGTCCAAAATCCTTGTCGGTAGTGTTCCGCGTGCTGCAACAGTCCGGTACGCCAGACCAACATGCCCAGCAGTACCAATGCCATGGTTCTCGGCATCACCCATACATGCAGCGGTAGCAGCAAAGTCAGTTCCTGCAGGCTAAAGCGCCAGATGTCCAATAGTCCGCCACTTGCATAGACCACGTTCGCGTTTGCCACATGCTGCTGCAGCATGTTCACATCGGGCCATGGAATAGGTAGGGGCAGCAGAGGCATTGCCAGATACAGCAGCAGACAGGTCGCAGCCCCGCCAGCAATGCCCCATGTGGGCGCGCGCAGAAAGACCATGGCCAGCAGCCCTATCAGCGCGTACTCCGTCAGGATGTCGCCATTCCATATGAACAGCAGGTGTACCAGGCCGAACAGCAGCAGTACGACCAGCCTGCGCGTGAGCCAGTAGAACGGGCTTCCGCGCCTTGTGAGGCGTTCGAACTGCACGGCGAGCCCCACGCCAAAGAGAAAGGAAAAAATCGCGAAGGCCTTCATCTCCACCGCCGACGACACGAATACCTCGACGATCCGATCGGGCAGGGATGTGGCCGCTGGTACGGGCAGGAACTGCTGGAAGAGGGAGACCCTGAATCCGCTAATCAAGTTGACGAGCAGCACGCCAAAAAGCGCGAGCCCTCTGAGGATGTCCAGGGCTGGCAGGCGCTCCTCACCTGCGGGGGCGCTCGGTGATCGCGATGACTTAGCGATAAAACGCCTCAACCGTCCCCTTCAACTTGATCAGCACCGGGTTGCCCTTGCGGTCCACGGTTTTGCCGGCCGGCACTTTGACCCAGCCTTCGCTGATGAAGTACTCGGCCACATCGTTGCGCTCCTTGCCGTTCAGGCGGATGCCGACGTCGTGTTCAAACACGGCGGCGTTGAAGTGCGGGCTGCGCGCGTCGGTGGACAGGTGATCGGGCAATGGGGGGCGTTCGGTTGTTTCGGTCATGGTTATCGTCTTCTTTTAAGTAGGTTAATCAATCAATTGGTTTCGTCGGATGGTGAAACGCCGAGTTCGGCGCACAGCTTTTGCACGGTTGCGCGCAGGCTGGTCACTTCGGCTTCGAGGCGCTCTATGCGCTCCGCGGTGTTGCCACCAGCATGGCTATCAGCGGAACGGCTGGACGGTGCGTTCACGTCAACTGGCCCACACAGCAGGTGCGCCCAGCGTTGTTCGCGGGCACCGCTGGTGCGCGGCAGTTTGACGACCAGGGGCCCGCCTTTCGTTTCCGAGCGGTCCTGCATTTCTTCCAGAAAACCTTCGACCGACGAGATGTCAGCAAAACGGTACCAGCGTTCTGCGTTCAGGCGCAGTTCACCGGCGGTTTGCGGGCCGCGCAGTATCAGAAGGCCCAGTAAAACGGCGGATTGCTCGGGCACACCCACGCCGCGCTGGAAGTTGTGTTCATAGCGGGTGACGCGGCTGCCGCTGGATTCACGTACCAGGTTCAGTGGCATCAGCGTATCGAGTGCGGTTGCGATCTCTGCCTCCGTCAGATTCATCAGCGGATCGCGGCTGCTCTTCTGGTTGCAGCCCAGCATCAGCGTGTTCAGCGACAGCGGGTAGCTGTCGGGCACGGTGCGGGCCTTTTCCATCAGCGTGGCCAGCACGCGGGCTTCAATCGGCGTCAGCGTGATGGGGGCAGGTGCGGGCGTGTCTGTGCTTGGGGTCATGGTGGGCTAGTCGATTCAATTGCGGTTACAGCGCAATTATCGGGGCTAGCCCAGGGGTTGTTTAACGCTTCTTGATCGGCGAGATCTTGGTGCCCTCAATGCTCAGGCTGGCCATCAATCCTTGCTGGTCAAAGATGTAGGCATAGGCGTCGTCCTTCATCGTCGAGGTGGACAGATTTTTTGCAATGCCAGCGTCGACCACCACGACGTTGGGACCCACACCCAATTCCCAGCCCTTGGTTTTGGCCAAGTGGTTGATGGACTTGTCGTTCATCAGGAACACAACGTAACCATAAGACTCGGCCCCGGCTTGCCAACCCCAGGAGGCCGACACCGAGTTGTAGTAGCCGGCAAACGTGCCACCCTTTGTCATGACGCCTTCACCGTAGCTACCGCCAAACACCAGTCCGGCCTTGATGATTTTGGGGAATACCAGAACCGCCTTTGCGCTTTTTGCGAGTCTTTCTGCTTCTGGGTGCGATTTGTACAGGGCTTGCAAGGTCTGCTCGGCATCCTGGTTCAGGTCTTCTGCTGTGGCGGCTTGTGTGCTCAGGCTGACGCTGGCGATGGACAGCAGCACGGCCGTGGTCAGCATGATCTTGTGGAAGTTACGGCGAGTATTGTCCATGGGGTGATTCTTGGTATCGTGTTGAGAATGTCGTGGTCTTGCAGCCAGAGCCGGACGATAGGGCCGCGCCTGGCTAAACACCGTGCGCTGGCACACCCAGCCGGAGTAAGACGAGCGTGGGGGCAACCAATTCGCCGCTGGGCCGCCCCAAGGCGAGTTAGCCCCCTCGGGGGGCAGCGACCCGCACAGCGAATGAAAGGGACTTCCCCGTTCCGAGCTAGCCGCACAGTAGCGGCAAACG
>JAZKIR010000058.1:0-2702 GCA_040384785.1 Pseudomonadota bacterium | reverse complement strand
GGCATGGCGGACTTGAACGAGACGCCCATGTCATCGAGAACGGCCTGCCCACCTCGGGTCACATAGTCTCGCAACATAGCATCATCGTGATGCCACGTATGTCCGTCTGCATCATGAGGCGGTGCCGGGTAGGTTCCGTCCGATTTCGCGCGTCGCCAGTCCGGTTGCCCTTCAAGATTGGCTCCGTGACAAGACGCGCAATGGCGCAGATACAGGACGCCACCTGTTTCCGCCGCTTTGACCGGATCCGACAACAGGCAAATGATCATTCCCGCGGCAGTCATTCGACCAGGCATTCAATCCTCCACTAACGGCACCGCAGCCAGCAGTGCTACCAGCGACTGAGACGATCCCAGAAAAGCCAGTGAACACCATGTCCGTTGTTGTGACTTCTGAGCAAAAAATGCGTCGGCGCAATGCCGTACTCCAGTTTCTGACGGTACTTGTTGCTGGCAACTTGGTCTGGGAAATCGGGCAAATGCCGCTTTACACACTATGGCTGACAGGGACAGCCAAGGAAGTCGCCTACGCTATTCTCCATTGCACCATTGGGGACGTCTTAATCGCATGCGTCTCGCTGGCCGTTGCGCTGAAGTTGTTTGGAGGTCCGGACTGGCCTCGGACCAGGTTTCGCGTCGTGGCCATTGCCATGATCTCCATCGCATTGAGCTACACCCTGTTTTCAGAGTGGTGGAACACCGAAATCCGGCAAGCATGGGCCTACCGCGACATCATGCCGAAACTGCCGATTTTAGGCACCGGACTCAGTCCTGTACTGCAATGGCTAACGGTGCCTGCACTGGGCTTTCTGCGGGTCAGCTACCTTTATCGTCGCTGAGCGCAGGCCTTGCTCGCAGCAGCGAGCCGCTTTGCAGCGGCCATTTCCAAGCGCGTTAAGTCAGGCGGGCGTTCGGAAATTTCGATCGACGGCCAGAAAAGAACCTTAGGCCGGTCTTCCAGACTGCTTTAATCGCTGTGCGCCGCGCTTCGCTCCGTTCAGCATGGCTGATCGCGACATACCGGCCCGTATCAATGACCCCTTCAGCGGTGCGGTAAATCTCTGGAATATTGTCGGGTGTGAGCATTGGACCAACTCCTTGAAGCATGGGAGCAAGGTTGCACATCTTTCGATCACCCGCTTGAGGGCGGCATGACGAAAGACTTAGGAATTCATTCAGGAAGGATGAATTCGGACGCCCCTTGGAAAATCTGACGCACAAAAATACGGTGTGGTGCTAACTTGCTCGGATGAAATACCGATTTGGGACTTGCGAACTTGATCTCACGGCGCACGAGTTTCGCCGGGATGGCCAACGCATAGCGTTGGAGCCGCAGGTTTTCTCTCTGTTGGCTCTTTTTGTACAGAACCAAGGAGCGTTGGTCAGCCGCGAGCATATCATCAATGATATCTGGGGCGGGCGTATCATTTCGGACGCAGCATTGTCTTCTCGCATCAACGCTTTGCGTCGAGCCCTGCAAGATGACGGCAAATCGCAGGCGGTACTGGAAACGGTTACACGTTGTGGCTTTCGTTTCCTTCCGTCTGTGACCGCTGTGGAGGACGTTGCCCATCCCCTTCCTTTGGCTACGTCCGCGCCTCAGCGAATTCGCGTGACAAGATCCGCCGATGGCACGCGCATCGCCTTTGCAGTCAGCGGCACGGGCCCTCCACTGTTGCGTGCGGGCCATTTCCTGACCCATCTCGACCATGACCGGCACAGCCCGATTTGGCAGCCCTTTCTTGATCGCCTGGACCGGCAATTTTCAACTGTCCGTTATGACCAACGCGGAACAGGCTTATCTGACGACTCCGCGACGCGTTACGATCTGGAGGCATTGGTCGATGACATGGCTGCTGTCGCGGACTCGGCTGGGATTGCGCGCTTTCCGATCCTGGCTGCGTCCCAAGGCGTACCCGTGAGCATTGCATATGCCGCACGCCATCCGGACAGGGTGTCCAGCATGGTTCTCTACGGTGGCTATGCTCAGGGCCGCGCCATTCGCGGGAGTATCGAAGAGCGCGCCATGGGCGAAGCCATGCTTTCGATGATCCGGCAGGGCTGGGGTCGCGAGCCTGCCTTTGCAGATGCCTTCACCACAATTTTCATTCCAGATGCCACTCCTGCCATCCGAGCGGGTATGGTTCAAATGCAGATGCAATCCGCAAGCGCAGAGAATGCGGTGGCGTTACGGCGGGCGATTGACGGGTTTGATGTATCCCATCTGCTGGAACAGGTTCACATACCAGTTCTGGTCATCCATGCGCGAGGTGACTCGGTCCACCCATTGTCGCAGGCGAAGTTACTGGCTGCCGGCCTGCCAAATGCCGATCTGACGGTTTTGGACAGCCGCAACCATGTTCCATTGCCAACAGATCCCGCTTGGGAGGATCTGATGCAAGCGATCACATCCTTTCTTTCACAGCCGCAATAGCACGAAGATGCTGATCGATCCTTCGATGTTGCAGCCCTGAGTATTGGGGCGCAATTGATGCTCCCCGGCCCCGGCACGCGGACCATAGTGAGGTCAAGTGCGCGGCTGCCGATAGACCGGATGGCGCAGGCTCGATGGTTCAAAAAGCAAGCGACAATGCGCGTCTGCAATGTCGGCATTCTGAAATGGTAACGGGAAGTTCACGGCATTAATGTGGGTCAGCTTTTTCCACCCCAGCGGCTAGCCGTTCGACAGCTTGCCGTTTGGTA
>JAZKIR010000057.1:0-56834 GCA_040384785.1 Pseudomonadota bacterium | reverse complement strand
AAAAACCCTTATGAATCAAGCCTCAAGCCCCCAGTTAGTTGTAAGCGATCGTGTCCGCGAGGCCCTTGCCGTGACCTTGCGCGGCGTGGAAGAACTGCTTCCGCAAGACGAATGGGTGAAGAAGCTCGCCAAATCGGAAGCTAGCGGCACGCCGCTGCGCATCAAGCTGGGGCTGGACCCCACCGCGCCCGACATCCACATCGGCCATACCGTGGTGCTGAACAAGATGCGTCAGTTGCAAGATCTGGGCCACACGGTGATCTTTTTGATCGGCGACTTCACCAGCATGATTGGCGACCCCAGCGGCCGCAACAGCACCCGCCCACCGCTGACGGCCGAGCAGATCAAGGTGAATGCCGCAACCTACCGTGCCCAGGCCGACAAGATTCTGGACCCGACCAAGACCGAGCTGCGTTACAACAGCGAATGGAGCGACCCCCTGGGCGCGCGCGGCATGATCCAGCTGGCGAGCCGATACACCGTGGCGCGCATGATGGAGCGCAACGATTTCCACGACCGCTTCAAGGCCGGCACGCCGATTGCGGTGCATGAATTCCTGTATCCGCTGATGCAGGGTTATGACAGCGTGGCGCTGAAGAGCGACCTGGAACTGGGCGGCACCGACCAGAAGTTCAACCTGCTGATGGGCCGCACGCTGCAGGCCGAATACGGCCAGGAGCCGCAGTGCATCCTGACCATGCCGCTGCTCGAAGGCCTGGACGGCGTGGAGAAGATGTCCAAGAGCAAGAACAACTATATCGGCATCAGCGAAGACGCCAACACCATGTTTGCCAAGGTCTTGAGCATCTCCGACGTGCTGATGTGGAAGTGGTACACGCTGCTGAGCTTCCAGTCCGAGGCCGCCATCGCGGCGCTGAAGGCCGAGGTCGAAGGCGGGCGCAACCCCAAGGACGCCAAGGTGGCGCTGGCCAAGGAAATCACGGCCCGCTTCCACTCGGCTGCTGCTGCCGATGCGGCCGAGCAGGACTTCATCAACCGCAGCAAGGGCGGCGTGCCGGACGAAATTGCCGAGATCAGCTTGCCGCTAGGCGAGGGTGGCGCTGCCATAGGTATTGCGGCCCTGCTGAAGATGGCCAACTTGGCTGCCAGCAGTGGCGAAGGCAACCGCCTGATCGATGGCGGCGGTGTGCGTGTGGACTCGAATGTGGTCAGCGACAAGGGCCTGAAGCTGGCCGCCGGCACCTACGTGTTGCAGGTCGGCAAGCGCAAGTTTGCACGCGTGATTCTGGGTTGATGGCCCGGATGAACTTTTCGCAATTCACGACAGAAACACTTTCCGTTCGCCCTGAGCTTGTCGAAGGGCTGCAAGGCGTCGACAAACTCAACCCAAATGGTGTCGTGAATTCCGGAGCTCTCATAGGGTTGTCACACCCATGATCGCCGTTCTGCAACGCGTCAGCATGGCCCGCGTCGTCGTCGATGGCCAGACCGTGGGCGAGATTGGCCCCGGCCTGCTGGTGCTGGTCTGTGCCGAGCAGGGCGACACCCAGGCCCAGGGCGACAAGCTGCTGGCCAAGATCTTGAAGCTGCGCATCTTCAGCGACGCCCAGGGCAAGATGAACCACTGCGTGCAAGACATGGACGGCCAGGGCACGCAGGGCGGGCTGTTGATCGTCAGCCAGTTCACGCTGGCGGCGGACGTCAGCGGTGGCAACCGGCCCAGCTTTACTGCCGCCGCCGCGCCCGACGAGGGGCGCCGTTTGTACGACGCCTTTGTGGCCGAGGCCCAGCGGTCACACACCATAGTGCAAACGGGGGTGTTTGCCGCGTCCATGCAGGTCAGTCTGGTCAATGACGGACCGGTGACCATTCCGCTGCGGATTCCACCGATTTCCTGATTTTGCTATTGTTTAAATAGCGGGTAACTCATATTTTACGAGGGCTAGCGGCCGATTTGGCTTGGGGCATTCGCTCACCCATTGCCTTGCTGAGACCGGCCCCCGCGTCAATTGTTGGGAACCAACTCCACGCGCCGATTCTTGGCCTTGCCTTCTTCGCTGGTATTCGGCGCAATCGGGCTGGCAAACGACACGCCAACGGGCGTTAGGCGTTTGCGGTCGGCCTTGTACTGGCTGGCCAGCACGGCAACCACGGCGTCGGCACGGCGTTTGGACAAATCCGTATTGGCGGCAAACTCGCCGACGTTATCGGTGTGCCCGACCACCAGCAGCTTGAGCGCCGGTGTACCAGACAGCAGCTTGGCGATCTGGTCCAGCGTGTCCTTGGACTCGGGCTTGAGGTCGGCCTTGCCGGAATCAAAAAACAGGCCGTACAGCGCAACGTGGCCCGTGGTGGTGATGGACTGGGCCATCTCCTCGGCCTTGACGGTCACCATTTTTTGTTCCATGGCCTTCAGTTCCAGCACGTCGACCACCACGATGGTCCGGTTCTCCAGCGCCTTGCAATAGGTGCCACCGTTCAGGCTGTAGGCCAGCACCGAGACAAAGGCATTGTTCTTGGGCAGCTCCAGCGCCGTATAACGTTGCTCGCCGGTGCGGCCGGTCTGGGCGCAACTGCCGTTGGTGAAGGCCTTGTCCTTGATCTTGTCTTCGGGCGTCAGCAGCATGGCCAGGCTCTGGTCGCCACCGCCGCCTTCGCTGCTGCGGGTGCCGTCGCCGCCGCAGTCCGGGCTTTTGCATTCAAACAGGGTTTTACCGCCTTTGGCGATGGCGTCGTTCTGGTAATTGCGCACCGCCTGCAGCGGCGACACGTTCTCGGGCAGCACATAGACCAGGTGGCTACGCCGCCCCTCCAGCGCCTTGCTTTGCGTGGGTTCGTAGACGACGTTGTTGTGGGTATCGCGCTTGGCCTTGTCGGCGATGGGCTTGAGCGGGCCCAGCGGCAGCTTGAGTTCATCGAAATCGCGGTTGTCCTGCGAGACGATGAAGGAGCCCGCAAAACGACCGATCAACGGCGAATCCTTGGCCCCGGCCATATCCGCCTTGGGAACGGTGGCGTCGGCCAGCGCGGCGCCGGCCAGCAGCAGGCCCATCAGTGCACATGTAAAACGTTTCATGTCGGGTCTCCGGGGGGTAGTCAAAAAAGGCGAGTATGCCTTGCGGTTGGTGGCTGGTCCCAGACCGCATCGACCCAGCCGCGCAGGCTGTTCACAAAGGCCAGCGCCTGCACGCGGGGCAGGTCATCCAGATGCACCACGGCTTCCATGAGGCGCCCTTGCGCCAGCCAGTGGGCGCGCCCCACGCCAGACAGCAGTCCACAACTGGCAGCCGGCGTGACCCAGCGCCCATCCAGCAGCAGGGCCAGATTGCCGCGTGTGCATTCGGTGATTTCGCCTTCGGCGTTCCACAACACGGTGTCAAACACGTTGGCGGCCGTCGGCGCGAAGTGTTCGTAGTGGGCGCGGTGCGTGGTCTTGTGGCGCACAAATTCGCTGTCCGCCTCCAGCAAGGGGCGCTCCGCCAGTTGCAGGCGTACCGTGGCGGGCGTGGGCGGCAGCGCAAAGGCTTCAGCTTGAAGGTCACCTGTGCTTGCCAACCGCAGGCGCACACGCCAGTTGCCCGTGGGGTGCCGGCGGCCAAGCTGGGTCAGTGCATCGGATGCAGCGTCCGGCTGCCACGCATAACCGAAATGGACTGCCGATGCCCCCATACGGGCCAGGTGGATTGCCGCATGCCGCGGCACACCATCCTGCAACGCCAGGGTTTCCAGAATCTCGAAGGACTGGCTGGCCCGGTTCAGGTAGGCCTGTTTGTGCTGCCACTCCTGCCACTCGGCCGATGCCTGGGCATCCGATGTGATGGCGCTGCCGGTGCCGGCACACACGGCCGTGCCCTGCGCGACCACGGTGCGAATCGGCACATTAAAGGTCGCGCTTCCGCCCGGGCGCACGACGCCGATGGCACCGCAGTAGACACCACGGTCCGTGGCCTCCAGTTCCCGGATCAGGCGCATGGCCTGGACCTTGGGCGCGCCGGTGACCGAGCCACAGGGAAACAGCGCCGCGAACACGTCGACCAGCGTGGTGCCGGGCCGGGTGTCGGCGTGTACGTCGCTGACCATTTGCCACACCGTGGGCAGCGCCTGCACGCGGCACAAGCCGTCCACCGCCACCGAGAAAGGCTGGGCAATACGTGACAGGTCGTTGCGGATCAGGTCCACGATCATGACGTTCTCGGCCCGCTCCTTGGGCGAGTTGCGCAGCGCCTGGACCAGGGCCGCGTCTTCCTCGGGGTTGCGACCGCGCGGCGCCGTGCCCTTCATGGGCCGGGTCGTGATGTGGCCTTGGTGCCAGTCGAAGAACAGTTCGGGCGACACCGACAACAATTGTTCGTCGCCGGTGTCGACATAGGCGGCAAAACCACCCGGTTGGGCCTGGCGCATTGCGGCAAACAACGCTTGCGGCGCTGTGTGCAAGGTCCCGGTTGTGCGTGCTGTGAAGTTGGCCTGGTAGATTTCGCCATCGGCAATGGCTTGGTGCAGATGGTCCAGCGCAGCATCGAAGGCTGGCCGCGTTATGCCGGGTTGCCAGGTGACGCGACGGGCGTCTGTGTGCGGCTGCATGCTTGCACTGGATGGCAATGGCTGTGTATCGTCAACTTCGGGCAGCGGCGCATCATGTACGCCAAACCACGCCAGAGGCCCGGTCGCGGCATGTACCTCCAGCGCACTATCAAAGGCCGGGGCCGCCTCGTAGCGCAGAAAACCCACACACCATTGGCCCTGCAACGAGTGCGCATGCACCGCCTCCAGCACCGCCTTTACGTGGTCTGGTTCATGGGCCATCAGTACCTCGCGCGGTGTGCCAAAGGCCACGCGCAGAGCCGGGGAACCGCTGGGGAATACGTGCCGCGGTGGCCTGCTGTCGGCAGAAGCGTCAGTGGAGCCATGAATGGCGGCGAAATCTATCAGTGCGCGCATGGTGCAGGTTTGAAAGCTGGGACGCAGATTATGCGCAGGCGTCCGTGGGGGGCGATGAGGCTATGCGAACGGAGGGCCTACTTCGAATAGTCGGCAACCAAGCGGTTCATGACGCCGGCTTTCTTCAGGTCTTCAATGGCGGTATTCATTTTTGCGATGAAGTCCGCCTTGAACGGCGAGCGGTTGGCTGCGCTGTAACCGATGTGCGCGTTCTCGCCGGGGCGCGTAGTCGTCATCCGCTTCAATCACGACGGTTTCAGCGGCCATCACACTCCCCAGCAATACAAGGCCTGCCAGGCAGAACAACACGGTATTTTTGATACAAACGCTCCTGGTGCAATCTGTCCAACGATTTCTGGCCGCTGCGCCTGGCCCGCGGTGGCAGGGTGCTGGCGCCGGGGCGGCCCGAGCGGCCGGTGCAATTCATCGATGTGCGCGACTTGGGCGCATGGTGCGTGTTATTGGCCATGCAACGCCGGCCGGGCGTGGTCCATGGCATCGGTCCTTCGGGCACCATGGCCGATGTGCTGGAGGCTTGTCGGCAGGGCGCCGGCAGCAGCGCCGAGTACGTGTGGTGTGCCGATGCGGATCTGGTGCGCGCCCAGGTGGCACCGTGGACCGGTCTGCCGTTGTGGATTCCGCAAGCCGATCCGGACTTTGGCGGCATGCTGCTGGCGCGTACCGAGCGCGCAGTCCAGGCCGGTTTGTCTACACGCCCCTGGGTGGACACAGCGCGCGACACCTTGGCATGGGCGCGTGAGGCCGGGAGCGCCGCGGCGTTGACCAAGGCATTGGCCCCCGAGGCAGAGGCTGAACTACTGGCGGCTATGCCCCACCACTCTGATTAGCCAGTTAAGAAGTTTGCTACTTTTTAAGTAGCAGTGCACGCAATATTTTCGGGGCTAGGTGGCCGTTTGGCCATCAAGCCCCTCGAAGAATCAGGCCGCTGCAGCCTTGTTGCGACGGCGGCGTGTGATGGCGCCGACAAGGACCAGACCGGCCAGCATCATGGCGTAGGTTTCCGGCTCGGGAACCGAGGTGACCATGTACAACTGGTCCTGAGCATTCACTGTGTACTGGCCGTGGTTGTCCTTGCTGTACAGGTTCAGCACGCGCACATTCCCTATGCCGTTCCAGGTGCCGGAGTTCACGGCCGCGTTGGCCATGTTTTTGTAGGAGGTCGCCAAACTGCTCATGCTTCCAAAGTTGGTTTCACCCTCCATCGACCAGATGGCTTGCTGCACCGCGGTGTTCTTGGTTGCCTGGTTGCCATTGCCCCACACGGCTGTGTTCGACAAATGGGAGGTGAAGAACTGGGTGAACAGCCAGGCCGTGCCGGCGCTGATGGGATCTTGGGTAGAGGTATGGCCGGCTTCGTTGCCGTTGTAGATGCCATACGCACCCGGTCGGTTGACCGTGTGGCTGGTCACGCCGCCAACCTGGTAGGTGGTGGATCCCAGGTTGATGTTCTCGTTGTACTCCAGGCAAAAGCTCTCAAAGGTGTTGTTCGAGTTGCCGGACGCGCCCGAAACCACGGACCCCACAAACGCGCCGCCATTGCCGTTGCCCACGCCATCGGTGAACTTGACGATGGTTCCCGACACCACCGTTGCCGCGGCCCACTGCGTGCCCACCAAAAGAGCGGCGGCCACTGCCGTTTGCAGCAAAATCCCCATTTTTTTATTGCGCATTGTTTTTCATTCCCCGTTGTGTGTGACAGATGTAATAAATTGTTAGGTGGACTTTAGGGCCTGGGCCGTCGGCGGTAAATAGTCCGAACGGACTAACCAATAATTGGAAGAAATGTGACTTTTCGCACGTTGTTGCCTTTCACCACCATGAGCCTCGTCACCAGTTTCAAACCCCTATCCTTGCCCTGCGCGACCGTGCTCGTGTTGGGCAGCATGCCGGGCGCAGCCTCGCTGCAGGCGCAGCAGTACTACGCCCATCCGCGCAACCACTTCTGGCCCATCCTGGCGCGTATTGCCGGGTTCGATGTATCGGCGCCGTATGCACAGCGGGTGGATGCGCTCACGCGTTCCGGCATCGCCGTGTGGGACGTGTTGCAAAGCTGCGTGCGCCCGGGCAGCCTGGACAGTTCCATCCAGGCCGGCACACGCATCCCCAATGACTTCGCGGCATTTTTCACCGCCCACCCCGGCATCCGGCTGGTCTGCTTCAACGGCGCGGAGGCCGAGAAGAGTTACCTGCGCCACGTGTTGCCGGGCCTGAACGCTTCGTATGTCCGTTATGCGTGCCTGCCATCCACCAGTCCCGCACATGCAGCCCTTGGCTTTGAGCAGAAGTTGGTGGTTTGGCGTGCGGCGCTGGGTCCGCAATTGGGCGCCCTATGCGCAGTGGATTGACGAGCATGTAGGGCCCCTCCTGGCCGCGCATACCAAGCCCCAATCGGGTATGTTGTCGACTTGTTTTGAATAAATTTCCATGCCACTTCTAAACCGCGTTCTTCAACACCTGGAGCTGATTACACAGGCGGCGCTGCTGCTGGGCTTGGTTTTTTTCGCGTGGATTGAAGTGCGAAAGCCGCGCACAGCGCTGCGCGCGGATCGCCGGGCGCGTTGGCAGACCAATGTGACGCTGTATGTATTGGCCACGGTCTGCATGCTGCTGGTGTTTGACCCGCTGAGCGTGCAGGCCATTCGCCTGGGCGGCGCGGGGGGCTGGGGCGGTCTGGCTGCTACGCCGTGGCCGACCTGGGTCAAGGTGCTCCTGGGAGTGCTCCTCATTGACCTGCTGCAATACGCGCTGCATGTGGCCGCGCACCATATTCCCTGGTGGTGGCGTCTGCACAAGATTCACCACAGCGATACCGCCATGGATGCGTCCACCGCGATCCGGCACCATCCGCTGGAGACTCTGGTCAATGCGTTTCTGCTGGTGGTGTTGCTGGCGACGCTGGGTGTGCCGGTGTATGCGATTCTGTTGTATGCCGCGCTGCAGCAATTGCACAGCCTGTTTTGCCACGCCAACCTGCGCTTGCCGCCAGCGCTGGAGCCATGGCTGCGGCGGGTGCTGGTCACACCGGACATGCATGCGGTTCACCACTCCGTCCGCATGCGGGAGGGCAACTCCAATTTCGGCATGGTTTTTCCATGGTGGGATCGCGTGTTTCGCAGCTATTGCGCGCAGCCGGCGCAAGGCCTGGATGGCATGCGCATGGGCATAGCCGAGCTGGACGAGCAGCCCCAGCCGGGCCTGCTGGGATTGTTGGGCCTGCCGTTTGGCGGGTCGCGTCCAGTTCAGTCGACGGCCAAGCCCCAGGCGGACGCGGCGCGCCGCCGCCGCGGCAAGCGATAAGGCATTGTCCCCGGGCGAAAAAGGGCAGACAATGGTCCGGGCCGCGATGAAAACCAACAACACTTGGCAGGAGTAAGCAGCATGGCACGAATGGCGCGTCAACTGGGATTCTTCATTGCGGCGGCCTGGCTGATGCTGGCCTCATCGTCAGCCGTTGCCGGTATTACCGCGACGCTGACGTTTGCCAAAACCTTCGGTGCGACCAACATCGACATCAACGGCAGCACCAGCCTGACCTTTACCTTGACGGGAGGGGGCGGCGGCGCTACCGGGGCATTCGGATTCACCGATACGCTGCCCAGCGGACTGGAGGTCTCCACGCCCAGCGGCCTTTCCAGCATCAGTTGCACCGGTGGAACCGCTGCCGGTACGGCCACGGCCACGGCCGGAAGTGGCTCCATCTCCCTGGCCGGCATGAATCTGAACAGTGGCGTCCGTTGCGAGTTTTCGGTCAATGTCACCGGTACAAGCTTAGGTACCAAAAGCAATTCAGCGACGACCTCGGTGCCGGGGAATGTAGGTAGTACCCGCACCGCCATAGCGAGCCTGACCGTCGGCCCCACCCAGCCCATACCCAACCGCGCACCCGCCCCTCCGACGCCAGGCATAGGAACGCAGCCCACCACGCTGAATCTCAGCCTGGGCCAAGGGCCGGACATGATGGTTTGCTTCATGAATGCGGTCAGGGGCCAGGATGCTGGTTTTGGCCAGGCCGTGTACCTGGGGCAGGACCAGTATGGCGTGGCCAGTATTGATTTGAAGGACGGCCGCTATCTGTCCTTCTATCCCTTGGCTGCCAGCCTCAACAACACGCGACCGCCCGGCCTGTATTTTTCGAACAGCAACGTGGTCGGCGTGGCAACCAGTTGTGGAAGTTTTAATATTGCACCGGCGTTTTACAACCTGGCTGCTCTTGGCACGGTGGCCAATGCTCTCGATCCCAACCAGATGATCAACATCGACTCGGAGGGGGTGATAACCGAGGTGCGTCCAGCTACAAATGTGACCTATGTTTTTCGCCCCGATTTCTATGTAAAACTGAACCAACCCGCTGTGGCGGGCTTGGTGCCCAGTTCCGTGGCGCGAGCGTTGTTCAACGATGGGGCTGGGAACGCCCAGTTGATTCAGGCTGCCTTTCTGGACCCCGCCGCATTGAGTCTGGTGGCTGCACAAGAAGGATTCAACGGCTCGTTGTCGATGACGGCGAGCGGGACTTTGGTATTCACCCAACTTTCCGGTAAGCGCTTCCTGCTCACTCCGCTAGTGGATCTGGCGCAAGTACCATCGGCCTATGCAGACAAGCTGCTCTTTAGTCTCGGTGGTCTGTATTGGTACCGCAGCAGCATACAGTTACCACTGGCCCAGCGCTTCAGTGTTACCTCTCTGGATTGACAGTGCGTCCTAGCCGCTCGTGGAGCGGGGTTGGGGTAGTAGGCGTGCTATAATTTTGGTAGCGAATGGCGCCCTGTTTACGAGGGCTGGAGGCCAATTCAATCAATACGGATTTTTGAAGCCTAAGCGCGCCATGATCTCGGTCTCGCGCAGCTCCATGACCTGCGCGTCCTCGTCCAGCTCATGGTCCCAGCCCTGGGCGTGCAAGGTGCCGTGCACGATCAGATGTGCATAGTGGGCTTGCAAAGTCTTCTTCTGCTCCTTGGCCTCCGCGGCCACCACCGGCGCGCACAACACCAGATCGGCGCTGACAACCGGCTCTTGTGTGTAATCAAAGGTCAGCACATTGGTGGCGTAGTCTTTTTTGCGGTACTCGCGGTTCAGTGTCTGGCCTTCTTCGGCGTCGACGATGCGCACCGTGATTTCAGCGTCCGTTTGCAGCGCATGGCGTATCCATTTCTTGACCATATGGCGGGGTAGCGCGGCACGGTGTTTGTCGGGCTTGGCGACGGAGCTGAATTGCAGGGACAGGGTGAGGTCTGGCAGCATGGTGAAGTTTTCGGGTAATGGGGTCAGGGCTTGGCGGCGGACCTGCGAGCCGGTGTGCGCAGCTTGGGCAGTCCCACGCGGGGCAGTTCCACCTCTTCGTCGGGAATGGCAATAGCCGGCAGTTCGCTCAGGCGGGCCGCGTCATAGGCGTCCACAACACGGGCCACCAGCGGGTGGCGCACGATGTCGGCACTGGTCAGGTGGGTGATGGCAATGCCGGGTATGCGGCGCAGCACCCGTTCGGCATCGACCAGGCCGCTGAGCTGGGTCTTGGGCAGGTCGATCTGGCTCACATCACCGGTGATGACGGCCTTGGCGCCAAAACCGATACGTGTCAGAAACATCTTCATCTGCTCGGGCGTGGTGTTCTGCGCCTCGTCCAGGATCACAAAGGCATTGTTCAGCGTGCGCCCGCGCATGAAGCCCAGCGGCGCGATTTCCAACTGTTGCTTCTCAAACGCCTTGTGCACCTGGTCGTAACCCATCAGGTCGTACAAGGCGTCGTACAGCGGGCGCAGATAGGGGTCGACTTTCTGGTTCAGGTCACCGGGCAGAAAGCCCAGGCGCTCGCCGGCCTCCACCGCCGGGCGCGTCAGCACAATACGCTGCACCGCACTGCGCTGCAGCGCGTCGACCGCGGCGGCCACGGCCAGGTAGGTTTTGCCGGTGCCCGCCGGGCCAATGCCAAAGGTGATGTCGTGCTCGGCAATATTGTCCAGATACAGCGCCTGGTTCTTGCTGCGCGGTTTCAGGTCGGCGCGGCGCGTGGCCAGGCTGGGGCCGTCACCGTCGATGGCCGAGCCGTCGCCCGACAACATCAGTTGCACGGTGGCGCTGCTGATGGGTTTGGCCGCCAGTTCATACAGCGCCTGGACCATGTCCATGCCGCGCTGGACCTTGGCCTTGGGACCTTCGATCTTGAACTGCTCGTGGCGGTGCGCGATGCGGATGTCCAGCGCCGCCTCTATGGTGCGCAAGTGTTCGTCGGTCGGGCCGCACAGGTGCGACAGGCGGTTGTTGTTCAGCGGGGTGAAAGAGTGTCTGAGAATCAAGCTGATAATTCCGGTCAAGGGGAGCCACAGAAAGGCCCTCCATCATAGGCAACAAACGGCAGACAACCCAGGGCACACGATGATAGGCAAACTCACAGGCATTCTCAGCGACAAAAATCCGCCCCAGGTGCTGGTGGATTGCGGTGGCGTAGGTTACGACGTGCAGGTGCCCATGAGCACGTTCTACAACCTGCCGGCCAACGGCGAAAAGGTGTCACTGCTGACGCATTTTGTGGTGCGCGAGGACGCGCAGATTCTGTACGGCTTCCAGTCGACCGAGGAGCGTGCGGCGTTCCGCGAGCTGATCAAGATTTCCGGCGTGGGGCCGCGCACGGCGCTGTCGGTGCTGTCGGGCATGAGTGTGGGTGAGCTGTCTCAGGCGATCACGCTGCAAGAGGCCGGGCGCCTGATCAAGGTGCCGGGCATTGGCAAGAAGACCGCCGAACGCCTGCTGCTGGAACTCAAGGGCAAGCTGGGTGCGGACATTGGGGCCAGCGCCAGCCTGGTCAACGATGCGCAGGCGGATATCCTGCAGGCGCTGCTGGCATTGGGCTACAGCGACAAGGAAGCAGCCGCGGCGCTGAAGGCCTTGCCGGCGGACGTGGGCGTCAGCGACGGCATCAAGCTGGCATTGCGCGCACTGGCCCGCTGAAAGTTATCGATCAAGCTTTTTAGGATGCGTGAAACCATCCGGTTATAGGAGTGTGTGTTTGTTGAAACCCTACGCAGCAGGCTGGATGTTGTGCCTCGCCCTTTGCGGCTTTGGTGCGGCGCAGGCGGAAATCCCCGTTTATGGATTTGCCGTCAAGAACACCTATCCGCACGATGCCGAGGCGTTTACGCAGGGCCTGTTTTTCAAGGATGGTTTTCTGTACGAGAGCACGGGCCTGAACGGCAAGTCCAGTGTCCGCAAGGTCGACCTGGTCACCGGCAAGGTGCTGCAGAAAAAGGACATACCGGCCGAGTTTTTTGCCGAGGGTATTGCCGAAATCGACGGCAACATCATCGGGCTCACCTGGACCACCCAACTGGGCTTTGTGTTTGACCTCAAGACCTTCGCGCTGAAAAAACAATTCAACTACGTTGGAGAAGGCTGGGGCCTGGCCAGCGACCAGCGCCAGCTGTACATGAGCGACGGCAGTGCCTACATCCGGGTGTTGAACCCGGCGCTGGAAGAAGTCCGGCGCTTCCAGGTCACGGCAGAAGGCCGGCCGATCGACCGGCTCAACGAGCTGGAATGGGTCGATGGCGAGTTGTTCGCGAACATCTGGGGCGCCGACGTGATTGCCAGGATCGACCCCCAGACCGGCAACGTGGTGGGCTGGATCGATCTTGGCAAGCTGCTGGCGCCCAGCGTGCGGGTGAGCCCCAGGGATGCCGTGCTCAACGGCATTGCCTACGATAAGAAGCAGCGCAGGTTATTCGTCACGGGAAAGCTGTGGCCCAAGCTGTTTGAAATCACGCTGGTAAAGCCCCAGGCTCGCTGATCCTTATTGGGCTTCCCGCACCGCCCGGCCGTTCACGGCCTGTACCGGCCGCGCATTGTTCGGGTAGAGCTGGGTGAACAGCTTGTACTGCCCCTTGCTGATCGTCACCGGCTGTTTCATGACCATCCACAACACGCCCTCGGAGCAGGGTGGTGTGGTCAGCGAACCCATGAACTGGTAATAACGTGCGTCGGCGGGCAGCAGTTCGCTGACATTCAGCAGGCCTTGCGGCATGCGCACACGGTCGTTGGTGTCCAGCGGCATATAGGTCCAGACCTTGTCGATGAAGGCATTGGCCGCGCCTTCGTCCAGCAGTACGGCGACCACGGCCAGTTGGCCTTCGTTGTTCTTGTGCACCAGGTGCGCCACCATGGGGGAACGCTTGAAGTTGATCTGTTCCTCGGACGGTGTGTGGAAGTGGAACTGCAGCAGCCGGTACGTGGAGCCGCGCACCGTGATGGCGTTTTCACCCTGCACGTCGACCTGTATCGTGTGGCCGTTGTTGACCACCGTGCCGTTGCTGGGCACATAGGCAAACTGCACCGGTTCGGCCGGGCCCTGCAAGGTGGCACCGTCTTCGATGTTGATGGGAGACTGGCGCTTGCCGGTGGCGCAGGTGCTGAAGTCGGGTTTGAGCTTGCCCCAGGCCTGCGGGCCGGTGTCGCCTTCATAGGCCCAGTGCACGTCACTACCACCATGGTGGGCCTTGTCGCCCGTAGTGGCCGTGTGTGTGGCCGATGCGCCGCCCACCGGGTGTCCCGCAACAGCGGCGGCACGGGCCTGCTTGTAGTGCTGGCTGGCGAGTGCGCGGGCCGCAGGCGAGGTGGCCCGGGGGGCGGGTGCACTCTTGTTGTTGTCCTCCACGGTGACCGTCATCTTTTTGCTCACAATTCCGGTCCCGGTCATGGCCGCACGTATCTTCTCGGCCATGGTATTGCCGCTGTTGGTGGGCAGGCTGTTCACCGGTGTGGTCTTGCTGGCCATGTCGCGGCTGCTTTCCTTCGACGCCGCCTTGGCGGGAGGTGATGCGGCCGCAGCCGAGGCCGACGCCTGGGATTCTCCCGGTACGGTGGCGGGGTCGGCCGCCCATGCCGTGGCGCTCAGTGCGACCCCCATCGCAATACACACCTTGCGCAGCGTTGGCGCAGATAGGGGGGGCGGGTGTTGGGTCATGTTGTGGTGTGCCTTTGCTGCGTGCAGGATGGATTCGCCCAGGAAAACAAGAAGCGCAAGGAAAATGGGCCTGTCCATCGTATCGGCGCAATCGGGCCGCAACTTGAATTCCACGCTGCGGCGATGGCCCTGCCGCGCGCTATAGTGGGCGTCCGCCTTCCACCTCTCTCTCCTGCTTGGACCAATACCCGCCGTGAGCATCCAGACCGACGATTTTGCCGCCCCGCCTTCCAAACGCATGGTGTCGGCAGCACCCACCTCACCCCAGGAAGAGGCGATCGAGCGCGCGCTGCGTCCCAAGCTGCTGGACGAGTATGTGGGCCAGGCCAAGATCCGCGAGCAGTTGGAAATCTTCATCAGCGCCGCCAAGATGCGCGGCGAGGCGCTGGACCACGTGCTGCTGTTCGGCCCGCCTGGCCTGGGCAAGACCACGCTCTCGCACATTGTCGCGGCCGAGCTGGGCGTCAATTTGCGCCAGACCAGCGGCCCGGTGCTGGAGAAGCCCAAGGACCTGGCGGCGCTGCTGACCAATCTGGAAAAGAACGATGTGTTGTTCATCGACGAGATCCACCGCTTAAGTCCGGTGGTCGAAGAAATTTTGTACCCCGCGCTGGAAGACTACAAGATCGACATCATGATCGGCGAAGGCCCGGCGGCACGGTCCATCAAGCTCGACCTGCAGCCTTTCACGCTGGTCGGCGCCACCACCCGCGCCGGCATGCTGACCAACCCACTGCGCGACCGCTTTGGCATCGTCGCGCGGTTGGAGTTTTATACCCCCGAAGAATTGGGCCGTATTGTCAAACGCAGCGCCGGTTTGCTGAAGGCGCCGATGGACCCCGACGGCGGTTTCGAGATCGCACGCCGCTCGCGTGGCACACCGCGTATTGCCAACCGCCTGCTGCGCCGCGTGCGCGACTATGCGGACGTGAAGGGCAACGGCCACATCACACTGGACATTGCGAACCGCGCACTGGCCATGCTGGACGTGGACCCGCAGGGCTTTGACATCATGGACCGCAAGCTGCTGGAGGCCGTGATCCACCGCTTCGACGGTGGCCCGGTGGGCCTGGACAATATCGCGGCCAGCATTGGTGAAGAGCGCGAAACCATTGAAGACGTGATCGAGCCCTATCTGATCCAGCAGGGTTATCTGCAGCGCACGCCGCGCGGGCGGATCGCCACACTGGCGGCCTACCGGCACCTGGGTGTGGCGCCGCGCAATCTGCCTGAAGGTGGCCTGTTCGCCGAGTGAACCCAGACCTGCAAGCCTCGCCGCCGCTGGCACCCCAGCCCTATTGGCGCACCCGGCAGGGTGGTGGCGTTCTGCTGATTGTGCTGGCCACGCTGGCGTTTGCGCTGCTGGATACAACCACCAAACACGCAACCCGTCTGGTGCCGGTGCTGATGCTGCTGTGGTTTCGCTACCTGTTCCAGGCCGTGGTGACCTTTGCGCTGCGTTTTCCAGTGCAAAAGCGATCACTGCTGCAAACGGCCAATCCCCGGTTCCAGATGCTGCGCGGTGTGTTGTTGCTGATCACCAGCGGCTGCTCCTTCTTCGGCTTGCAGCATTTGCCGGTGGGCGAATTCACGGCCATGGTCATGTTGTCACCGCTGGCCGCAACTGCGCTGGCGGCGCGCCTGTTGAAGAACAAGGTATCCGGCCGGCGCTGGCTGCTGATGTCCGGCGGGCTGCTGGGTGTGTTGCTGGTGGTGCGCCCCGGCGGCCAGGTGTTCAGTTGGGCCTTGCTGTTTCCGGTGGTGCTGGTGACGACCTATGCCTGGTTTCAGGTGCTGACCAGCCAGCTCAGTGGCGCCGAAAACCCCTACACCACGCATTTCTACACCGGGCTCGTCGGTACGCTGGTGATGACGCCGCTTGCCGTGTTCAACTGGAGTTCGGCCGCCCTGCTGGCCTACTGGCCGTGGTTTATGCTGGTCGGTTTTTTCGGCACCTTTGGCCACCTGATGCTGATACGGGCCTATATGCGGGCGTCGGCCCCGGTGCTCACGCCTTACCTGTACGGGCAAATCGCCTTTGCCACACTGTTGGGTTGGTTGGTGTTTGACCATGTGCCGGATGCTTGGGCCTGGCTGGGTATTGCCGTTATTGCGGCCAGTGGTGTGGGCAACGCCATGTTATCGGCGCACGAGGCGGGCAGGCGCGGTTGATGCCCCCGGTCGCCTTTGAACGAAATGGCCTGTAGCCCTCGTGGAAATTTACTAGTTTGCTATTAAAAATGTAGCTAATCATGGAAATTATTTTCGAAGTTGTGTTCGGATTCTTTGGCGAATTGGTGCTGCAACTGTTGGGTGAAATCCTGATGGAGTTCGGCCTGCATTCGGTGGCAGAACCTTTTCGCAGAAAACCGTCGCCCTGGTTGGCGGCCATTGGGTACGCGTTGTTGGGTGCCGCCATTGGCGGTTTGAGTTTGCTGGTGTTCCCCGACTACCTCGTGGCCAGCAAGGGCTTGCGCATAACCAATGTCGCCCTCTCTCCCATCGTTGCCGGCCTGAGCATGGCCGCCCTGGGCGCCTGGCGCGCACGCCGGGGCCAGGCGGTGCTGCGCATCGACAAGTTCAGCTACGGTTATCTGTTCGCACTGGGTTTTGCGCTGGTGCGGTTCTGGTTTGCAAGTCCGGGCTGAAAGCCCAGACTCCTGGGAATAACGGTAAACGGACCCCAAGTCCTGCTCTTTACTCCCCGCCTGACACCCGCCCGCGCAGCTTCTTGACATCCCCCCGCGTGGCCTTGCCGTCCAGCCGCTTGCGCTGCGAACTCTTGGTGGGTTTGGTGGCCTTGCGGCGTTTGGGTAACACGGCCACGCTGTCCACCAGGGCCTGCAGGCGTTCGATGGCGTCGGCCTTGTTCTGTTCCTGGCTGCGCGTGGTCTGCGCCTTGATGACCACCACACCGTCGGCGGTGATGCGCTGGTCGCTCAACGCCAGCAGTCGCTCCTTGATGGCATCGGGCAGGGATGACGCGGGGATGGAGTAGCGCAGGTGGATGGCGCTGGAGACCTTGTTGACGTTCTGCCCTCCGGCGCCTTGTGCGCGGATGGCGGAGAAGTCGATTTCATCCTCTTGCACGGGGATCAGGGGTTCGGGCATGGGGGACAGTGGTATGAATGGCGGGATAGCCGTTGTGTGGCCGCGGCTTGATTTTTGTCACCCATTTTCAGCCATCTGGCGTCCATACTGCCGAGATGGATTTCAAGGACTACTACGCCGCACTGGGCATCGACCGCAATGCCACGGACGACGAGGTGCGCAAGGCCTACCGCAAGCTGGCGCGCAAGTACCACCCCGACGTCAGCAAGGAGGCCGATGCCCAGGTTCGCATGCGCGACATCAACGAAGCGCACGAGGTGCTGCGCGACACCGAAAAACGCGCGGCATACGACGCGCTGGCCGACCGCGTGGCGCGTGGTGGCCATGTGGGTGAGGGCGGCTTCCAGCCACCGCCGGGTTGGGACGAGGGCTTCGAGTTTCACCGTGGCCCCAGCCAGGGGCCGACCGACCATGCGGATTTCAGCGACTTTTTTTCGTCGGTGTTTGGGTCCGCGGCACGCCGTAGCGCTACCCGGCACAACTACCGCGCCCGTGGCGAAGACCACCACGCCGCCATCGAAATATCGGTCGAAGACGCCTTGCACGGCGTCGAGCGCGAGATCACACTGCGCGCGCTGGAGACCGATACACAGGGCCTGCCCACGTTTGTCAACCGCACCCTGAAGGTAAAAATCCCGGCCGGCGTGCAGCCGGGGCAATTCATCCGCCTCAGTGGCCAAGGCATGCCCGGCCACGGGGGTGAGCCGGCCGGTGATTTGTACCTGGAGGTGCGCATGGCATTGCACTCCCTGTACCGCGTGGAGGGGCGAGACCTGTACCTGACGCTGCCCGTGACGCCGACCGAAGCGGCCTTGGGCGCGCAGGTGCAGGTGCCCACACCCGGTGGCGGCATGCTGGAGGTGACGGTGCCGCCCAACGCGCGCAGCGGCCTCAAGCTGCGCCTCAAGGAGCGTGGACTGCCCGGCAAACCACCCGGGCACCTGTATTTGTTATTGGAGATTGCGCTGCCGCCCGCCGACACACCGGCGGCGCGTGCGGCCTATGAACAACTGGCCCGGGCCGTGTCGTTCAACCCACGGCGCCATCTGGATGTGAAGGGAGTGTGGACATGAACCGCTATACCACCAGCATGACCGTCGAGCACGTGGTCACTATCAGCAGAGAAAACCCGCTATCCGTTGATGCGTTGGCGCATGCCTGTGGCGCCGACACCAACTGGGTGAGTCAATTGGTCGCCTGCGGGATTGTCGAAGGCCCATCCGTGGCCGCGCAGCCGCACGAGTGGCGATTTGACAGCGCCGACCTGCAATGCGCACTGGAGGCACGCCGCCTGGAGCGCGACTTCGGCGTTGGCCTGGAAGCCGCCGCGCTGATCCTGGATCTAGAGCATGAGGTGCGTCGACTCAAGGCCGCGCTGCAGGTGCAGCGGCGCTGAAGCCGGGGCATGGCGAGACGCTAGTAATGACTGTTTACACTGGTTCGCCAGCAGCGCTGCGTTGTGTCAGCGCTGGAACATTAGTCTGTCCAACAAGCGCGACAACGCGCCTTCCCGCGTCTCCGGGCGGCCCCTACCCATGCAAGCACTGCTCCATGCCATCGCGAAGATGGATTTGTCAACCGATACCCAGCGCGTATTCCATGGCCGGGGAGGCCTGTACCCGGGCTGTGAACACCTGGCGCTGGACGCGTATCCCCCGGTCTGGTTGCTGACGAGTTTTCAACCCCTGGATGACGGCGAGCTGGCATCCATCCACGATGCCTTGGTCGAACGCCTGCGGCACCTCGCGCCGGGCCAGACGCTGAACTGGGTTTTCCAGTGCCGATGGGAGGGCCGGACCGAAACCCGCCTGATGGCAGGCAGCGTGCCCGAACAGCATGTGGTCACCGAAGGCGGGACGCGTTTTCGCGTCCATGTGCTGAAGGGGCAAAACCATGGCCTGTTCCTTGACATGGCCGAGGGCCGGCGCTGGGTGCGGGAGCATGTGTTCGCTCAAGGTGCTGGTCTATAAATAAAACCAGCCAACGACAAGAATCGATACACATGCGAAAAAACGGCAACCCATTTCTTCTGCTGGCCGGAGATGGCTTATCGGCCTTTGGAACCTGGATCGACTTCCTGGCGATTCTGACCCTTGCCGCCTACCAGTTTCATGTGTCTTCGTATGAAATGGCGATCGTAAGCGCGGCCGGAGTTTTGCCCGGCATGTTGTTGTCCCCCTTCATCGGACGTTTGTGTGACAAGGGCAATCCACAAAAGGTGCTGCTGGTGTCCATGGTGGCACGCGTCGTTGCGACGGGCGCCATCATCTTGTGTCACGACTTTTATCTGTTTCTTGGGCTGGTGGCCGTGCGCTCGGTTTTTGCCATGGTGGCGCCACCCGCCATCAACGTGATGGCGGTCCGGTCTGTGGACACTGCGGATCTGCCACGGTTCTATTCGTTGCTGAACGTCATCAACAACGCCGCAAAAGTACTGGCACCGGCGATAGGAACCATTTCCAGCTCACTGGCCAGCGAGACCGTTGCCCTGGGCATGTCCCTGCTTTTTTCCGCGGCGGCAATCGCTGTTTTTGCCGCGGTACGCATCAGGCCCCAGGAGGCCATGTCGGTGCCCGCCGACCATGCGGCGGGGAAACCCGCCCCCTTGGCGCCCAGGCTGGTTCCCTTGTTGTGGATCGCCACGACGTACGCGTTCTTCATTTTTCTCGTCAACAACCTGTTCCCGCTGGTGCTGCAACGGGAGGGGTTCGACAAGGCGCTGCTGGGTTTGTTGATCAGTTGTTCCGGCGCTGGCAATATTCTTTCCGGCTTGTGGTTGGCAAGGAAAGCAAGCGCTATGCGTGGGGACATGCGTGAGCTGGTCATTCCGGCGCTGTTGCAAGCCATCGGTTTCGGCCTTATCGGAATCACCTTGTGGTTGAAGCTGGCCCATGCGGCCGAGGTTTTGCCGGTGCTGTTTTTCCTGATCGGCACATGCAGTGCCTGGTATGCAATCGCCACGAATGTCCATGTCGCCACCCATTTTTCGGCGTCGATTGGCAGTGTCTGGGGTGTGCTTCAGGCATGGCAGAGCGCGATGATTCTGCTTGCGCCCATGGTGGGTGCGCTGGTGCTGGATGCCTGGGGACCGGAGTGGCTGTTCTTCTTTTCCACCGCAACGGCAATCGTCTCGTTTGCGCTGTTTTATGGGTTGCGGGCGCTGGGCGTGCCGCGTCTGCACGTTCCGCTGGCACCCTAAGCCTCTTGTCTACGCTACTTTGGCAAACGCGCGTTGTGCACGATCAGCAGTTGTGCGCAGTAGTACGTCGCCAGTATCCACAGTGATGACAAGCCCACCGGCGTCACAAACTTGTTGATGGCAATCAGCGAGTCGCTGACCATGAACACGCAAGCGCCCAGCGCTACCCAGCGCGACGCGGCGTCGCCCTGTACCGTGGCGCGGCCGATGGCCTGGGCCGCCATCAGTGCGATGACACTCACATAAGCCGCCACGGCGATCTTCAGCACCGGGTCGCCCAGCCCGCCCCAGACGATGGCATACATGCCGGCGCCCACGGCCAGCACACACACCAGTGCCCGCTTGTTTGGAAACCAGCGCTGACCCTGGCGAAACAGCGCGATGTAGAACAGATGCGCCACCAGAAACGATGCCAGGCCGGGTATGAAGTAGTTGCCGGGCAGCATCAGGAACACATCGCCAATCAGCGAAAACACCAGCGCAACCATGAGCAATATGTCAAAACGGGTGGTAGCCCCCGTGGAATTTGCGCGAACAGCTACGAAAACAATAGCGATCAGCATGGTCAAGGGTTTGAAAACCATGTAGCCGTCCATCAGCCCCAATGCCCCCACGGTGGCCAGCGCTCCGCTTTCCACCACCAGCACCTCCAGCATGTGCAGCCGGCCCTGCATGCAATGCCCGGTGGCCCAGAGGCCGGATGCAATGGCGGCACACCAGATGGTGGCGTGGGTGAAGGACAGGGCATCGGCGTGCCACAGGAAGGCCAGCACCGCGCCTATGGCCAGCACAAACTGAAAGCCTGCAAACCACTGCTGTGCCCGGCTCAGTGCCGGGTTGAAGGTGGTGACGGTCTCCAATGTGAACGCCGGCTTGGGGTTGACCCGTGCCATCTCCGCACTCTGCCAGCCCGGCGGCTTGAACCATAGCTTGAGCTTGTCGCCCCAGTGGGGCGTGCGCCAGGTGTCCTTGGCCAGCGACGCGTAGACGTCGACATTGGCCCACAGCGGGTCCCAGCTGTTGAGCGCACCGCGCGTGCCGTAGACGCAGGGTTCCGCCTCTTCCTTGAAGGTGCCAAACAGGCGATCCCACAGGATCAGGATGCCGCCGTAGTTCTTGTCGATGTATGGGTCGTTGACGGCGTGGTGCACACGGTGGTTGCTGGGTGAGCAGAACACCCGGTCAAACCAGCCCAGCTTGCCCACCTGCTCGGTATGCACCCAGAACTGGTACAGCAGGTCTATCAGCGCCACGGTGCCAAACACCACGGGCGGCACGCCGGCCAATGCCATGGGCAGGTAGAAGATCCAGCCAAACAAAAAGCCGCTGGAGGTCTGGCGCAGCGCGGTGGACAGGTTGTAGTGCTGGCTTTGGTGGTGCACCACGTGCGCCGCCCAGAACAGCGCCACCACATGGCCGGCGCGGTGCAGCCAGTAGTAGCAGAAATCGTAGAACACCAGGGCCAGCAGCACGCCATACCAGGTGCTCCAGAACGCCATGTCGGGGTACAGCGCCAGCGCATTGAAGGCCAGCACATAGATGCCGATGTTGAACAGCTTGCTCAACACGCCGGTGAGCTGGCTCAGCATGCCCAGGCTGATGCTGTTGATGGCGTCGTTCAGCCGATACGGTGTTTGCCCGGTGGTGCGGCTGCTGCGCCTGCGGCTCCACCACAACTCCAGCGCGATCAACAACAGGAAGACGGGGGTCGCGAAAACAATAACTTTGCTCATGCCTGTATTTTCGCCGAGCGCATGCTTTGTGAAATCCGTGGCAACCCTAGGAGCCTGTCGGGCTTTGGGCGTCGATAGCGAAAATTAGCCCCAGCGACGACAGTTTTTGCCGAATTTGCAGACCCATAGCCCGGCTATGGGGCAAAAAGGCGGTGAAAAATGGACCGCTGCGGTTGATTTGCAGCCGATGATTCCAAAGTCCGACAGGCTCCTAGGCACTCCCACAACCCGGGCGGGCGCCGGTGGCGCTGTGCGTGGCTTGACCCCAGTCCTATCTCTGACCATACTTCCAACGGGGAGTCAAAAAGCCATTTGCGAGGTGATGCCATGGATTGCAGAAACCTGTGTTCTGTCCTGTTGGTGGTGCTGGGCCTGGGCGGCTGCGCGGCGACCCGGGCGCCGCCTCTGGCACCCGACAACCTGTGGCAGGACAGCGCATTCAACTACGAACGCACGCTGGTGCCGGAGACACGCGCAACGCTGTTTGCGCTGGACGCCGAGGTGGTAAAAAGCCTGCGCTTGGACGAAGGTTATGGCAGGACAACAGAAGCCCGCCTCAATCGGCTGATTACCCGCCTGTACGGACCTAACGGCATACGCCTGGCCTACTCCGCGGGGCACACTACCGGTGCATCCGAGACTTGGCACAACAAGCGGGGAGATTGTTTGTCCCTGACCGTTTTGGCCTATGCCGCGGCGCGCTTTCTGGGCATCAACGCCCAGATGCAGGAGGTGCGGACGCCCGCTTTGGTGGATAGGCGCGACGGGGTCGACTTCATCAGTGGCCATGTCAATGTGATCGTGCGGCATGCGGCGGACGTGACGGTCAATGGCCAGTCTTTTGGAACCGGAAGTTTCATCATCGACTTTGAGCCGCAGGCAGGGTCTCGCCGCCCAGGTGAGGGGCTGACGGAAGACGCCATCCTGGCGCGCTACTACAACAACCGTGCCTCGGAGTACCTGGTGCAAAAGGACGACCGGCGCGCCTACGCCTACTACCGCGCCGCGATAGAAGCCGCGCCCGACTACGCCGCGCCGTTTGGCAACCTTGCGCAGGTGTATGCCCGCCATGGCCTGTTGGCGGATGCCGAGCAATTGCTGCGCCACGCCATCGCCTTGGGCGGTCCGTCGTATGCACCGCTGCGGTCCATGCACCATTTGCTGAGTGCCCAAGGCCGGGATGCCGAGGCGCAGCATTACGCGGATCTGCTGGCCAAACGCCAGGATGAAGACCCCTACCACTGGATGGGTGTAGGCATGGCCGCGCTGCGAGACGGGCGCTACCGTGCCGCCATCGACGCGCTGGAGCGGGCCACAGCCCTGACGACGGGTTTCGAAGAACTGCACTACTACCTGGGCGTGGCCTATTGGCGCAATGGCCAGCCCGACGCTGCCAACAAGCAGCTTGCGGCGATACGCGCCATCAACAAACAGGGCCCCAGTGTGGCGTTACTGAGCAAGAAGTTGCAAGGCCTGTCCGCGCCAACCGCGGTGTATTGAAGCGTTGAAGCGACGCACCCGTGAACTGGGGGGCGCGCGCTCGCTCAGACCAACGCCGTGGCGTGGTGGCGCAAATGGTCTTCGATAAAGCTGCTGATGAAGTAGTAGCCGTGGTCGTAGCCTGCATGGCGGCGCAGCGTCAGCGGCTGGCTGGCGGCTGCGCAGGCTTGCTCGAACAGGTGCGGGTGCAACTGCGTGTCCAGAAACTTGTCGTTTATGCCCTGGTCAATCAGAATGCCCTGTGCAAACAGCGGGCTGTTGCGCGAGCCCATCAGCGCCGCTGCATCGTGCTGTTGCCAGGACTGGATGTCATCGCCCAGATAACCGGCAAATGCCTTCTGGCCCCAGGGGCATTGGCTGGGCGCGCAAATGGGTGCAAAGGCCGACAGCGATTGGAAGCGCCCGGGGTGGCGCAGTGCAAGTGTCAACGCGCCATGGCCGCCCATGGAATGGCCGGTGATGCCCAGCCGTTGGGTATCGACGGGCAGCGTTGTACCGATCAAGGGCAGCAGATCATCCAGCAGATAACTCTCCATGCGGTAGTGCGTGGACCATGGCGCTTGTGTGGCATTGAGGTAAAAACCTGCGGCCAAGCCAAAGTCCCAGCTATCAGCTTCACCGGCGATGCCGGCGCCGCGTGGACTCGTATCGGGTGTTATCAGCGCCAGGCCCCGTTCGGCGGCGACGCGTTGCGCGCCGGCCTTGGCCATGAATGTTTCTTCGGTGCAGGTCAGCCCGGCCAGGTACAGCAGTGCAGGTACGGATTGGCCATTGCTGGCCTGCGGTGGCAGGTAGACCGAGAACCGCATCGGCAGCCCCACGGCGGCCGAATCGTGCTGGTAGAAACGCTGCACGCCGCCAAAACAGGCGTGTTCGCTCAAGAGTTTTAACGGGGATACAGTCATATTGCTATTCAATTAATAGCACACTATGCAGTTAACACGAGGGCTACAGCCTGATTTATCAAAATAGCACAACGCCGCGGATAGATTCGCCGCTTTTCATCAGATCAAAGCCCTTGTTGATGTCTTCCAGCGGCATGGTGTGGGTGATCAGGCAGTCGATATTGATCTTGCCGTCCATGTACCAATCAACAATCTTTGGCACATCGGTGCGGCCGCGTGCGCCGCCAAAGGCCGAGCCTTCCCACTTGCGCCCGGTGACCAACTGGAACGGCCGGGTGCTGATCTCGGCACCGGCTTCCGCCACACCGATGATGATGCTGCGGCCCCAACCCTTGTGTGTGCACTCCAGCGCCTGGCGCATGACCTTGGTATTGCCAATGCATTCAAAGCTGTAGTCGGCACCGCCATCGGTCAATTGCACAATCGCATCAACGATATTGCCGCCGGCCGCTTCAATATCTTTGGGGTTCAGGAAGTGTGTCATGCCGAACTGGCGCGCCATGGCTTCGCGTGCCGGGTTGATGTCCACACCAATGATCTTGTCGGCGCCCACCATCTTCAGGCCCTGGATCACATTCAGCCCAATCCCGCCCAGGCCAAACACGACTGCATTGGCCCCAGCCTCCACCTTGGCCGTGAAGATCACCGCGCCAATGCCGGTGGTGACGCCGCAGCCGATGTAACAGACCTTGTCAAACGGCGCGTCGCTGCGGATCTTGGCCAGCGCAATCTCGGGCACGACCGTGTGGTTGCTGAAGGTGCTGGTGCCCATGTAGTGGAAGATGGGGTCGCCATTCAGGCTGAAGCGGCTGGTGGCGTCGGGCATCAGGCCCTTGCCCTGTGTGCCGCGAATCAACTGGCATAAATTGGTCTTGCGGGAGAGGCAAAACTTGCAGGTGCGGCACTCGGGTGTGTACAGCGGGATGACGTGGTCGCCCTTTTTGAGCGTCGTCACGCCGGGGCCTACGTCCACCACAATACCCGCGCCTTCGTGGCCCAGGATGGCTGGGAAGATGCCCTCGGGGTCGGCACCCGACAGCGTGTAGTAATCGGTGTGGCAAATGCCCGAGGCCTTGATCTCCACCAACACCTCGCCGAACTTGGGGCCTGCCAGGTCCACGGTTTCAATGGTCAGGGGCTGGCCTGATTTCCAGGCGACGGCGGCTTTGGTTTGCATGGAGAGGATTCCTTTTGTTTATTGAGCGCCGCCGGGGGCAGCAAATCCGCGCCGGGCCGCCCCAAGCGGATTTAGCCCCCTCCGGGGGGCAGCGACCCGCGTAGCGGTGGAGCGTGGGGGCATTATTTCTATGTGCTTGTCTCGTCGAGTGCGGCATCATCCAGGTGGCGGGTATCGGACCAGCCGACCAGCGTTAAGCCATCGGGCGTCCACAACAGGCGGTTGATGGCCGCATTGCCCAGGTCCCAGGTGCGAGGCGATTCGATGTCCTGGCGGGTTGCCAGGCGGTACAACGCGTCCATGACACCACCATGCGCCACCATGACGATTTGTTCGCCGACGTGTTGGCTGGCAATGGCGTGCACCGTGTGGCTGATGCGTTCGCGTAATTGTGTCAGCGACTCGCCACCATGCGGCGCGAAATGCGGATCACGCTGGCGCCAGCGCTTCGACTCTTCGGGCCAGTCGGTCGCGATTTGTGCGTAGGTCTGGCCTTCAAAAATACCAAAGCCGCGTTCGCGCAATCCACTGTGCAGGTGCACGGTGCGCGCGGCGGGCTTGATGGTGCGGTCGGCAATGGCCTGCGCCGTGGCGCGGGCGCGCGACAAATCGCTGGCGTAGATGGCGTCGATGTCTTCCTCGGCCAGCGCCTCCGCGGCGCGTTGGGCCTGCCACTGGCCCCGTTCGTTGAGGCCAATGTCGAGGTGGCCTTGCAGCCGGGTGTCCACGTTCCACGCGGTTTCGCCGTGGCGTATGGCAATGATGCGGGTGGCGCCTGTCATGGTGTCCAGGCTCATGCCATCGTGACCTGCATGCCCGCCAAGCCCGACAGTGCCGGAGGCTTGGGCGCTTCGTCGTCAAAGGCGGTGTCGCCATCTGCATCGGGCACACCGGTGGCCTGTATGCCCTTGAAGTCGTGTTTGGTGTGGTCCATCAAGTGGGAGGGCACGACGTTTTGCAGCGCCGTGAACATGGTCTCGGCGCGGCCGGGGTATTGCTTCTCCCACTCGCGCAGCATATTGCCGATCTGCACGCGCTGCAGATTGGTCTGGCTGCCGCATAACGTGCACGGAATGATGGGGAACTGGCGGTGCGCGGCCCAGCGGATCAGGTCTTTCTCGGCCACATTGGCCAGCGGACGGATGACAATAAATTCACCGTTGTCGCTGGCGAGCTTGGGCGGCATGCCCTTGAGTTTTCCGCCAAAAAACATGTTCAGGAAAAAGGTCTGCAACATGTCGTCGCGGTGGTGGCCCAGCGCCAGCTTGTTGCACTTGAGCTTGCGTGCCACGCCGTACAAGATGCCCCGGCGCAGGCGGCTGCACAGGCTGCACATGGTCTTGCCTTCGGGGATGTTGCGTTTGACGATGGAGTAGGTGTCCTGCGTCTCGATGTGGTATTCCACGCCCAGGTTTTTCAGGTACTCGGGCAGGATGTGCTCGGGGAAGCCGGGCTGCTTCTGGTCCAGGTTCACGGCCACGATCTCGAACTTGATCGGTGCGCGCTGCTGCATCTTCAGCAGGATGTCCAGCATGCCGTAGCTGTCCTTGCCGCCTGACATACACACCATGATGCGGTCGCCTTCTTCGATCATGTTGAAGTCGATGATGGCTTGGCCGACCTGGCGGCACAGGCGTTTCTCCAGCTTGTGGACCTCGTACGCGGCGCGTTGTTCGGCGTCGCGCTCGGTCTTGGCGTCCGGGGCTGCGGGAACTACATCGATTTCGTTGTCTATCCAAACGGCGTTCATAATTTCGTCTTTCTCCGATTACTACGGAATTTGGGGTCAGAGCCCAATTTCGTTCACTGTTTCATTCGCCGATGAGACGGTCTTCCTGAATTGGGATCTGACCCCAATTTCCTTCATTCTCCGACAAAGCGGCTGTCCTGAATGGGGGGCTGACCCCATTTCCCGCGGTTCACGCGGGGCGCTTCACCACTGACCCACTTCCATGCGAATCGCCACTTCGCAATCGTCAAAAATCTCCAGCTTGGCGATCTTCACCCGCACACCCACCACGCCGGGTAGTTGCATCAGGCGATGGGCCAGCTTGCCGATCAGGGTTTCCAGCAGGTTCACATGCTCCGCCGTGCACTCGTTGATGATGATCTGGCGCACCTTGCGGTAGTCCAGCACGTGGTGGATATCGTCGTCGTGCGGCAGCACGGGCTGGGCGCCCAGGCTCAACTCCGCGTCCACCTGGATCGGCTGGGGGGCCGTCTTTTCAGACTCCAGAATGCCCAGGTTGGCGTCAAAGCGCAGGCCGGTCAAGGTCAGGGTCTGGTTTCCCGTCGTGTGTTGCATAGGGTATGGGGCTTTCACATCAGGGAAAAATCGCGCTCAAAACGCATCAGGTGCTGGCCACCGTCCACCAACAGTGTGGTGCCGGTGATGGACTGGTTCTGCAGCGCAAACAGCACCGTGGCCGCCACATCCTGCGGCGTGGACGAGCGACCCAGCGGCGACAGCTTGTGCAGAGTCTCGAACTTGGCGTCGCTCAGCAAATGGCTGGTGATCGTCAGGCCGGGCGCCACGCCCACCACGCGCACCAACGGGCTCAGGGCCAGCGCCAGCATGGTGTTGGCGGCCTCCAGCGCGGCCTTGGATAACGTGTAACTGACGAAGTCGGGGTTCTGGTTCCACAGCTTCTGGTCCAGCAGGTTGACGACCACACCACGCCCCCAGGGCCCAGCGGGGAATTCCCCGCTCGCATCAGGCTGGTTCGCAGCGCGTTGCTGAATGTGTTCATGCAGCGCCTGGGCCAGCAGAATCGGCGCGCCGGCATTGCTGCGCATATGTTTTTCCAGCGCCGCAAAGCTGAAGCTGGCGCTGGTGTCGTGCTCGAACGTAGAGGCATTGTTGACCACGGCGTCCACATGGCCCAGGGACTGGATGACCGTGGGCAGCAGGCCGCGGACTGCTTCTTCATCGGACAGGTCTGCATGGAATGCGGCCGCACCCCCCGTCAACTGTGCACAGTCAGCTACTGTTTTTGCAGCATCGTCCGCCGACCCGCGGTAATGCACCGCGACCCGCCAGCCCGCTGTGGCGAGCGCCAGCGCAATATCGCGGCCCAAACGTTTGGCCGCACCCGTCACCAAAACGGTGGGCACGGAAACGCTGGAAGCGGGGGCAGGGGACATGGGAGGAAAATGGTGTGTAGGGCGACAGAACACCCGATTTTAACGACCCGCCCGTTCCTCGGCCACAATACGCCCGCCAAGCGCTGCGCACAGCGCTGTACTTCTAACACCAATCCCCCCCCTTTATGTTTTCTATCAAAGACAAGCCGCTAGTGAAATGGATGCTGGGTTTTGCCGCAGTGGTGGCGCTGGCGATCGTTGTGCTCGCGGGTTACACCTTGCTGGTGCTGGCCCCAGGGCTACCCACGCTGGAAGCCGTGACGGATTACCGGCCCAAGCTTCCACTGCGCATCTACACCGCGGATGACGTGTTGATCGGTGAGTTTGGCCAAGAGCGGCGCGACTTCGTGTCCATCGAGGACACACCGGACATGTTGAAGAAGGCCCTGCTGGCGATAGAAGACGAACGTTTCTACGACCACAGCGGAGTGGACTTCAGGGGTTTGGTGCGCGCCCTGGTATCGGATGTGACGGGCGGTGTCCAGCAAGGCGGCTCCACCATCACCATGCAGGTGGCGCGTACGTTCTTCCTGAACCAGGAGCGGTCGTTGCCGCGCAAGCTCAAGGAAACCCTGCTGTCCTACCGCATTGAAGATGCCCTGAGCAAAGACAAGATTCTGGAGCTGTACATGAACCAGATTTACCTGGGCCAGCGCAGCTATGGCTTCTCCAGTGCGGCGCGCACCTACTTTGGCAAGCCGCTGAAAGAACTGAGCATTGCGCAAAACGCGATGCTGGCCGGGTTGCCGCAGAACCCTTCCCGCCACAACCCGGTGGTCAACCCGGCGCGCGCCAAAAAACGGCAAATGATGGTGCTGAAAAACATGCTGCGCCTGGGCCACATCACCCAAGCGCAATTTGACCAGGCCAGCGTGGAGCCCATGCAGACCAATACCAGCCCCAATGTGGAAGCACACGGCGCCTTTGTGGCCGAGATGGTGCGCCAGAGCATGGTGACGCAGTACCAGGACGCGGCCTACACCATGGGCCTCAAGGTGGTGACGACCGTCAACCAGGCCGAGCAGTTGGCGGCCTACGAATCGGTGCGGCGCAATGTGCTGGCCTACGACCAGCGCCACGGCTACCGGGGTCCAGAGGCGGTCATAGACCTGCCCACCGATGAAGACGCACGCGACGACGCCATCGACGCGCTGCTGCAAAAACACCCGCCCAGCGATGGCCTGTTGCCTGCCGTCGTGACGGAGGTGGCGGCCAAATCACTCAAGGCCGAACTGGCTTCCGGCGAGTCCATCCAGATCGCCGGCGATGGCTTGGGCTTTGCCGCGTCAGCCTTGCAAGCCAAAGCCAACAAGGCGGTGCGCCTGCGCCCCGGCGCGTTGATCCGTGTGACGCAGAACAGCAAACAAAAATGGCTGGTTTCGCAGTTGCCCGAGGTGGATGCGGCCTATGTCTCGCTGAATGCCCAAAGCGGCGCCTACCGGGCGCTGGTAGGCGGTTTTGACTTCCGGCGCAAGAATTTCAACCACGCTACCAGCGCCTGGCGCCAGCCCGGCTCGTCCATCAAGCCGTTTGTGTACTCCGCTGCACTGGAGCGTGGCTTTGCCCCGGCCACCATCATCAATGACGCACAACTGTCGGCCACCACCAGCGAAAGCCTGAAGTGGGACCCGCGCAATGATGACGGCAAATACGACGGCCCGATCCGCATGCAGGACGCGCTGGCCCAATCCAAGAACGTGGTGTCGGTGCGCATTCTGAAAGCCATTGGGGTGCCGTATGCGCTGGAATATTTGCCGCGTTTTGGTTTTGACGCCGACAAACACCCTGCCAACCTGACCTTGGCCTTGGGCACAGGGTCGGTCACGCCGGTGCAATTGGCCAGTGCTTATGGCGTGTTCGCCAACGGCGGTTATCTGGTGAAACCTTGGTTGGTGCAGCGTATCAGTGATGCACGTGGCAAAGTTTTGTTCGAGTCAGACCGTAGCGCCACACCGGCTGAAGACGCCCGTGTGATTGATGCACGCAATGCCTTCGTCACCGACAGCATGCTGCGCGAAGTTGCCCGATCAGGCACGGCTGCGGCGGCCAGCCAAAGACTGGCTCGCCAGGACCTGGCCGGCAAAACCGGCACCACCACCGACGCGGTGGACGGGTGGTTTGCCGGGTATGCCAGCGACATTGTGTCCGTCGCCTGGATGGGTTATGACGAGCCCAAGTCGCTGGGCGGCCGCGAGTTCGGCTCCACGGTGGCCATGCCAATATGGATAGACAGCATGCGCCAGGCCTTGCTGGGTAAGGCGCCCAGTGAACGTCCGGTGCCGGACAACCTGGTCCATGTGGATGGCCTGTGGAACTTCAGCGAATTCGACAGCGACGCCGGTGTCAAGACCTTGGGGTTGGATGAAACGACAGACTAGGCTTAAACGCCGCGCTCCGTGAACACCTCCTGCGCTGCAAACAGGCCGTTTAATGCGGCGGGGAATCCGGCATACAGCGCCATTTGCATCATGGTCTCGACTATCTCTGCACGGCTGCAACCTACGTTCAAAGCGCCGTGTACGTGTACCTTGAGTTGCGGCGCCGCATTCCCCATGGCCGTGAGCGCGGCGACGGTGGCGATCTCGCGCGATTTCAGATCGAGCTGCGGGCGGGAATAGATATCGCCGAAGGCACATTCGATCAGGTAGCGGGCAAAGTCGGGCGCGATGGGAGCCAAGGCATCGATCACACGTTGGCCGGCCTCGCCATCGATTTCACGCAGCTTGTCCAGTCCTCGCAGGTATCGGGAGTTGTTGTCTTGGGCGGGTGTAGCAGTGTGGGTAGCAGTCATTTTTTGGATGTGGAAGAGGCCTTGCGCGTCGATGGCAGGGACTGGCGATACACGCCAATCTTGTCATCCAGCGCGGCAAGGTTGTGGACGAGCTCCTGGATACTGACCACCAAACGTTCGCGGTGGAGCTCAAGCACCGCCAGCCGTTGTGGCACCGTCGTTTCCCCTTGCGAACGCAGCGCGGCGTACCGCTTGATCTCGGCCAGGGGCATGCCCGTGACCTTGAGCCGCAGTACAAACGCCAGCCACGCAACGTCACTGGTCCGGTAACGCCGGTGGCCATTGGCGGCCCGTGTTGCGGGGGCCAACACACCTTCCTTTTCGTAGTAACGCAGGGTGTGGTTGCTGACCCCGCTCTGGCGGGAGAGTTCGCTGATGGAAATGATGGCAGTGGTCACACGGGCTATCCTAAAAGTTAGAGTCCACTCTAAGTCAAGAAGTATTTACGCTTCTATGGCTTGCAGGCTTTCAACCGTCTGCACACAAGCCCGCGCAGCCTCCATTCCCTTGGTGACAAAGTGCGTAGCGAAGAACTGCTGGTGGTCGCTGTGCTCATGGAAATGCAGCGGCGTCAGAACGACGGAGAAGACCGGCACACTGCTTTCCAGTTGTACCTTCATCAGGCCGCTGATGACGGCGTCGGCCACAAAATCATGGCGGTAGATACCGCCGTTGACAACAAAACCGCAGGCCACGATGGCTGCATAACGGCCGGTGCGTGCGAGCTTTTGTGCATGCAAGGGAATCTCGAAAGCGCCGGGCACCTTGAATAACTCCACGGTGCCGTGTGGTGTGCCCAGGCGTTCCATCTCGGCCTGGAATGCATCGCGCCCCTGGTTGACGATATCCTCATGCCAACTGGACTGGATGAAAGCGATGCGCGGGGCAGATGTGCCAGCCGGTGCGTCGGAAGAAATGGTGGTGTGAACCATGGTGTTGCTGCTCAAAGGGTTGTTTACCAAAACCCAGGGCGCGCAATGCAGCAGCGGCCCCTTGTGCAAACGCAAAAAGGGGTCGCAGACACCGCGTCTCTTTCATCCGGACTATCACCGTCGGCTTCGGGATCACACCGAATCTGCTGACCCCGCGATGGCTAAAAAGCCAAACCGGGCGCTCGCGGGCTCATGCAATTCAAAAAAATTGCCATCACCGCCGGTGGGGAATTGCACCCCGCCCTGAGAACGCATACCTGGGATTGCTCCCAGGCGCGACTATTCTAGGGGCGGCTTGGGGCTCGGCGTGTCACCCATGCAAGAGCCCCTTTGCCCAGATGGGAGCGGCTAACTGACCGGCCCCGCTCGTTTGGACTCTAGGCGTTGGCGCCCCGCGCGGTCAATGACTTTCCACCGCGCCAACTGGCTCTGGCGCTCCAGTGCACCCATGGTGTCGCGGCGGCTTTCGCGCAGCAGCTTGTGGTAGTTTTTCAAACGCTCCGGGCTGACCTGCGCACGCACCGCGCAACCGGGCTCGTCCTGGTGTTGGCAGTCGCGGAAGCGGCAGGTATGGGCCAGCGTGCTGATGTCCTCAAACAACTGCCCCAGGACATGGCCATCCACGTCGGGCCGCAGCGTGCGCACGCCGGGCGTGTCAATCACGCAGGCACCTGTAGGCAGCAGATGCAGTGAACGTGCGGTTGTGGTGTGTTTGCCGCGGCTGTCATGCTCGCGTACCGCGCCGGTGTCTTGCGTGGTGCTGCCCAGCAGGCTGTTGGTCAGCGTGCTTTTGCCCGCTCCGGACGAGCCCAGCAACACCAGCGTCTGCCCCGCCGACAGGTAGGGGCGTAGCGCATCCAACGCGTCGCTGCTGCGGGCGTCAACTGCCATCACGTCCACATGCTGGCCTATACGCGCACGCACATCAGACACGCGCTGCTGCACACAGTCCGGAGCTGTTTGTTGCACCACATCGGCCTTGGTCAACACGACAACCGGCAGCACGCCACTGCTGCCCACCAGTGCCAGGTAGCGCTCCAGCCGCTGCAGGTTGAAGTCCAGGTCCAGGCCCATGACCAGCAACGCGGTGTCTACGTTGCTGACCACGGTGTGGCGGCTGCCGTCCGCATCGCGCCGCACGATCTGGTTTAGCGGCGGCACGCGGGCTGTGACCCAGAGTTGTCGGTGTTCGTCTTCGGTGACCAGCACCCAATCGCCAACCGCCAGGGCACTGCTCTCGTCGATGAGCTCTCGGGTCAGGCGCGCGGTGCAACGGGCCGAACGTTGTTGTGTGCCGTCATGCACTTCCACCGTTTCTCGGTGCACCGCGGTGGCGCGCATCCACTGCGGTGGTGTTGCATCCCTGTGGATGCTGTGGGTGGCCACATCGGTGGTGGCCAGGGTTTGCGCCATGGCGGGTGTCAGTCCCAGGCGACGCAGTGTCTCAAAAGAAAATTCGATGATCATGGTGTTCAACAATGTCTTTGTATGGCTCTGCGCCAGACGTGCCGATACGACACGCCGAAAACAGCGTCAGAGTCCAATTGGAATAGATAGGACCGGCAGGCGGCCCGACAAAGACAGAGAAAACACGAGCCCTGTGCAACAGGGCAAAGATCCGGCGTTTGTTAGTTCAACGTGCGCGGATCGGCAAACTCAAGCATCTCAGGCGGCCAGCACAAAGGGAGTGGGTGTGTGAACAATCATTGGAAGCACTCCTTCGCGGTTGGGTTGAGAACGTTTGTGTTGAGGCGCGGGGCCTCGTGAAGCGCAATTGTCAGGACCCGCGCCAACACTGTCAATCCGTGGGTTGGCGCAGCGTGCCGGTTTTGCAACACCTGCGGTCGCCGCCGTGTTTCACCGCCACCGACCGATCCGATGCGGCTGACCTCTTCTGCGGTTGACCTGGGTCAAAAAAGGCAGGCAATAGCCACGTGAGAATGCCCCAGACCCGAAGCGTCCTTTTTCTGGCGTGGCCGGTTACCGATACAAATATCAACCGGAGCACCCGATGAAGAAGTTTCTGAATCAACTACCCCTGCTGTACAAGCTGGTGTTGTTAACCGTGGTCAGCATGTTGGGCCTTGTCACAGTCGCCGTTTATACGATGCTGGATGTGCGCAACCACGACCGCAGTGGCCGGGAAGCCCAGGTGCGTACAACGGTCGAAACCGCGGCCGGTATGCTGGTGTGGGCGCACCGACTCGAAACCTCCGGCAAGATGTCGCGTGAGGAAGCGCAGACCCTGGCCAAGCAGGCGATTGCGCAGTTGCGTTACGGTAAAGACGAGTATTTCTTCGTCAGCAATATGGAGGCGCCGGCGAAGTTCGTCATGCACCCGATCAAGCCTGAGCTCGACGGCAAGGGGGCGCCCTCTACAGATGGTGTTCCATTGCTCGATACCTTTGTCAAGAAAGTTCAGACCGAGAAGTCTGGCCTGGTGTCTTACCAATGGCCAAGACCGGGAAGTGATTTGCCAGTCGAAAAACTTTCCTTTGTCCAGGGTTTTGCACCGTGGGGCTGGATTATTGGTTCGGGGATGTACATGGACGATCTACGTTCCGAGTTCCTGGCCTACACCCTGCAAGGCGCGGCGACCTTGCTGCTGGCGGCCTTGATCATCGGGGGTATTGCACTTGTGATTTCCAACAATATTCGCGAGGGAATCGATAAGGCCTTGTGCGTGGTGGACGCCATATCGCACGGCGACTTGACCGTGCAGATTCAGCCAGAAGGCAAGGACGAGATCGCACGCCTGCTGCAGGCCATGGTGCGTATGCAGAGCAGCCTGCTCAGCGTCGTGGGTTCCGTGCGGCAAGGTTCTGAGAACCTGGCGGTGGCCAGTGCCGAGATTGCACAGGGAAACAATGATCTCTCGGCCCGCACCGAGCAACAGGCCAGTGCGCTGGAGGAAACAGCCGCGTCCATGGAGGAACTGGGCTCCACCGTCAAACAGAATGCCGACAGTGCGCGCCATGCCAATCAACTGGCCCAAAGCGCATCGACCATCGCGGTCCGCGGCGGCAATGTGGTGGGCGAGGTGGTGCTGACCATGAAGGGTATCAACGAATCCAGCCGCAAGATTTCGGACATCATCAGTGTCATCGATGGCATTGCTTTTCAAACCAATATTCTGGCGCTGAATGCCGCCGTCGAAGCGGCACGTGCTGGCGAACAGGGGCGTGGGTTTGCAGTTGTGGCCAGCGAAGTGCGATCCCTGGCCGGACGCAGCGCACAAGCGGCGAAAGAAATTACATCCCTCATCAACGCCAGCGTGGAACGGGTCGAGCATGGCACTGCGCTGGCGGACCAGGCCGGAGCCACGATGACGGATGTCGTCGCCAGCATCAAGCGGGTGACCGACATCATGGGAGAGATCAGCGTGGCCAGCAACGAACAGGCACTGGGTGTCGCGCAAGTTGGTGAGGCGGTGACACAAATGGACCAGACCACCCAACAAAATGCGGCTCTGGTCGAGGAAATGGCCGCTGCCGCAAGCAGTCTCAAGAGCCAGGCGCAAGACCTGGTAACGGTGGTGGCGGGTTTCAAGCTGGAGACGGGTCGCCCGCATGTTGCCGGCAAGGACCGGGTGGCCTTGCGGTCCACCATGCGGGCGCTGCCCAGCACATAAGCAGTCGGCCTGCTTGGGAGACAATTCGGTCTGACATGACCGCAACATCAAACCCCATCCCATTCGCCCCTTCCCGATCCGGCGCCGAAGCCATGGCAGAACCCATACTGGCGCATCTGCGGCTAACCATCCAGACCCATGGCGGCTGGATTGGCTTTGACACCTTCATGGAGCAGGCCCTTTATGCGCCGGGTCTGGGCTACTACAGCCGGGGCGCCACGGTGTTTGGTGCCATGCCACAAGGCATGCGTGATGCCGCTGGCGAGGTGAAGGGCGCTGGCAGTGATTTCGTAACTGCGCCCGAAATGACACCGCTGTTTGGCCAGGCCTTGGCCCGCCAGGTGGCGCAGGCGCTGCAGGTCACCGGTACCGACGAGATGTGGGAATTTGGCGCCGGCACCGGTGCATTGGCCTTGCAGATATTGGATGCGCTGGATGCCCTGGGCGTGCCGCTGCGCCGCTACACCATTGTTGATTTGTCACAACCCTTGAAAGAGCGGCAACGGGCCACGTTGAAGGCCCATGTGAACAGGGTGCAGTGGGCGGACGCCTTGCCCGAGCAGATGCAGGGCGTGGTGGTCGGCAACGAGGTGCTGGACGCCATGCCGGTCAAAATACTCGCCCGAGTGGGCGGCGTCTGGCATGAGCGCGGTGTGGTGTGGGATGCAGCGAATACGCGTCTTGCATGGCAGGACCGCCCTACGGAACTGCGCCCGCCGGACGAGGTGAGCGGTGAACATGATTACGTGACCGAAATCCACCCGCAAGGCGAGGCCTTTGTGCGCACGCTGGCGGACCGCTTGCAGGCCGGCGCCATCTTGCTGCTGGACTATGGTTTCCCGGAGCGCGAGTACTACCACGAGCAGCGCCACATGGGCACCGTCATGTGCCACCGCGCCCACCAGGCCGACGGCGACCCGCTGGTGTTGGTGGGCGAGAAAGACATCACGGCGCACGTCAATTTCACCGGTATTGCGGTGGCCGCGCAGGACGCGGGGCTGGAGGTGTTGGGTTACACCAGCCAGGCGCATTTCTTGATGAATTGCGGTCTGGTCGATGCGATGCAGGCCGCGTCGTTGGCAGACCGCGTGGCAGGGCAGAAGCTGATTCTGGAACACGAGATGGGTGAGTTTTTCAAGGTCATAGGCTTGACCAAGGGTAGTTATTGGGAGGCCATGGGTTTTAGCCACGGGGACCGTACGCATCGGTTGTAGTACGCAGAGCTGCCTCGGGCTTGGCGCCGATGCCCAATGCCCAATTTCCGAATTTCCGGACTTCCGTCCCCCACTCCCCCCAGCCCCCTCGCCCCGCCGGGCGAGGGGGAGTTAAAGCGGACAGCCGATTTGGTGTTGTCGCGCCGAATACGGAATTAACGACGGGACGTTACCCACGGGTTTGCGTGTCTGGGTTTTTAGCATGGGGTCGTAGTAACCGGCTCGACTTCTGCGTGCCAACGGCGGTCGGCTGCGCGACCGCTAACTTTCAACACCAACGCTAACGGCTGCTTCACTTTCTCGATGGATTGCCACGCGCATCGCATCGCTGCTGGCGCGTAAGCCGCCAGCCGATGGCGGGCCAATGAAGCGGATATATCTACGACCGCTGGCGCAAAACATCCAACCACCAACAACCTTGGCAACGCCCCGACCGTAATTCCATATTCGGCGCAAAGCAAGCAAATCGGCTGTCCGCTTTAACTCCCCCTCGCCCGGCGGGGCGAGGGGGTTGGGGGGAGTGGGGAAAGGAAGTTTGAAGTTTGAAGTTTGAAGTTTGAAGTTTGAAGTTGGAAGTTGGAAGCTAAAAGTAAGCCCCTCAAAAAACCAGCTGCAATCCAACCTTCAAGCTACGCCCCGGCAACGGCGCCTTGCCCGGTGCGCTTTGGGTCAGGATGGATGTGGCCGAGTAGGCCAGCACATCGTTCGCATTGTCCAGACGCGCAAACCACAGCGCCGACGTGCTGCCCATTTGCTGGCGGTAGCTCAGCGCGGCATTGACCAGCGTATAGGCCTGGCTGGCCAGTTGTCCCGCAGGGCCATCGGTCTGGGCGCGGCTGTGGGTGGCGCCCAGTCGCGCGCCCCACGGTCCCTGTGCCCAGACCAGAGCCGCGCCCAGGCGCACCGGCGCAATGCGAGGCAACCATTCGCCCGTGGTGGTGTTGACGGCACGCACCCAGTCACCGTGTATTTCCAGGTCCAGTGTCTGTCCGGCATCCAGCAGGCGCAGCTTGCCGCTGGCCTCGATGCCGGTGAAGCGGGCCGGCACCTGGGTGTAGACATATTCCGGCAGGATGTCCGCCGTGCCGCCGGACTCTACCGACTGGCCGCTGCCGTTGTCGGTCACGCCCAGTCCCCCCGCGCCATTGCCCTCGGTATCGCGCAGCACACCGGTGGCCTGTTGTGACAAATAGTGGTTGAACTGGTTCACAAAGGCGCTGAGCTTGAAGACATGGGCGCCGTGTTTCCATTGCGCGCCGATGTCCATGTTGGTGGACTGTTCCAGCGTCGCCTGGCTGTTGCCGACCTCATAGGCGTGGGTCGCGATATGGGGGCCATCGGCAAACAACTCGTAGTCCTTGGGCGCGCGTTCGCTATACGCCAGGTTGGACGTTATTTGCCAGCCGGGGGCCGCATTCCACAACGCACCCAGCGCCAGGCTGCGCGGTTGGAAGCTGCGGCTGGCCGGCACAAAACGGGCCACCAAGGGGTTGCCGCTGGAGTCCACCTGCACCGATTCCAGCCGTGCGCCCAGGCTGAAGCGGCCCCAGTCCAGTGGCATTTCTTCAAACGCAAAGACCGCGTTCTGCACCGTGCGGCTGTAGGGGGCAAAGGCCTCGGTGCCGTCGGCGGAGAAGCGCACGTTTTCGCTCTGCAATCCGAACACACCCTCAAACGGCCCCAGTTTGGCGTGCCGTGCCGTCAGGCGAATGTCGTTGCCGGTGTTCTTGAATACGGTGCCGACTTCTTCTCCCTCGTATTCGGTGTGTTGGTAGTCGGTCTGGCTGGCCCGTACCTTGATGCTTTGGATCCAGCCCGGCAGTTTGTCCACATCCCATTCCAGCGCCACACGGTCCGATCGCATGCCTATCGTCACCGCGTCTTCGGCCACGGTGCCGTAGTCCGAGCGGAAGCTGCTGACCGATGCGCCCAGGCGACTATTGCCGAAAAACACACTGCCCCCCAATGCGCCGCCACGGGTCTGGGCGCTGGAGTTGCAAATGGCATTGGCGACGGTTGGTGCGCCAGGTTTGCTACAGGCCAGTGTTATCGGCACGGCCACATCATCCGAGCGGCGGTTGAAGGCATCGGCGTGTACCGTGAAGCGGTCGGTGCCGGTTTCCAGCAGCGCGGCACCCGAGCGTTCGGCATTGCCGCTGGCGGCTTCCAGGTTCAGCTTGCCGGCAACACCGCCCTTGGCATCAAACATGCGTTCCTGCGGGATGCGGTTGTCGATCACATTAACCACGCCGCCGACGGCATTGCCGCCGTACATCAACGCGCCGGGGCCGCGCAGCACCTCGATGCGCTCCATGGAAATCGGGTCGGACGGCACGGCGTGGTCATTGCTCAAGCCCGACGCATCCACACTGGCGCCGCTGTTTTGCAAAATGCGCACCCGGTCGCCGTCCAGCCCACGGATGATGGGGCGGCTGGCATTGGGGCCAAAATAACTGCTGCTGACGCCGGGCGTGCCGTCCAGCGTCTCGCCCAGCGTGCTCTTGGAGCGCAATAGCAGGTTAGCCCCCGAGTAGCTTTCGGTTGGCGCTATTAAATCAGTAGCGCCCAGTGGGTTGCCGGTGATGGTGACGGGGGCCAGTGTGGCATCGGGGCGGGCGGCTGATTGTGCGCTGGCACTGGTGCAGCCCAGCAGTGTTGCCAGCGTAAAGATGGCCAGGGCCAGAGGATGGGGCGCGAAGCGGGACGCGCGCGCGGCGGCGGCGGGGCAAAAAATGGTTTTCATGGAACATCCGTTGAATCTGGAAAAAATGCAAAGACTCCCGCAGGCCGTTCAGGCAGCGGGAGGCTAGGAAAAGCAGGGATTCAGCGGACGGACGGGGGACCACGCGCCTGAAACAGCGCGTGCCAGCGGGCAACGAACAACCCGTGGCTGTCCACAAGAAGACGCGGCGCCAGGGCCAGGCCTACTACCGCCGTGCTTACGGTACTGATGGCGTCGCCGTGGCTGGCGTGGTCAAAAAATTGGCAATCTGCATCGCCTTGGTGCAGGGAAAAAAGCTGGGTGAACAGGCTGTGCGCCGTTGCGGTGTCGGCCACGGTTGCTTGAGCCGCGGCGTCCAGCCGGTCAAGTTGGCCCGGCCCCGGGTGCACCAGGCGGTGCCACAGCCCCAGGCTTTGCGCACAGACCAACACCAGCGCCAGCAGCGTGGCCAAAGCGACGCGGTGCAGGCGCAAACCTTGCTGTTGTACGGGGAGGAAGGCGGTGGACATGTTCAGGGCTGGAGGGAACCGACTTTACTTCACCGCCGTTGCATCCGACATGCGGTAGTACAAGGGCGCAATCGGGCTGTTGGGGCTGTGTACGCCTGCCCCGGTTCCCGCGGCAGGGCCGCCTGCGATGGGTGAACGCAATTGCGCCCTGGCGCCCAGGGATAAAAAAGATGCCGTTGCCAACAGGGCCATAAGGGCTGAACGGGGGGTGGACCCATGGACCATGGTATTGCTCAATCTGTCTGTCGCACTCAATGTGCGTGTTTCATTCCGCAATACCTGCCAACCGCGATCCCCTTGCAGGCAGCCAGTAGGTCCTGGTAACAAAGGGCTTCCTTTTTTCCCGACTCCAGGCACTTGGCGGCCGCTTCGTGGGCGGCGGCAATGGCGCGGTGGCGGGCAATGTCGGCTTGGGTTTCTTTGTCGCTGTGTGCATCAGATGCTATACAAACAGTAGCGCTTGATCCAATGAATACGAGGGCTAGAAGTGATTTTTTCATATGGGTTCCTTGTCGATTCCAGATTTTTGGCTGAGAAATTCAGCCTAACGGCCTTGCAAAAGTTCCAGCACACTGGCCCGGTACGCGCCCCATGCGGGCAATACCGCAGCCCCCAGCGACACGGCCAGTGCCAGCGCAGGCACCACGGCCAGTGTGTGTGGCCAGACCATGCCGCCGAGCAACAAGCTGTTATCCAACTGCAGGAACCAGCCCAGCGCAGCCGTAAAACCCTGGCCCAGCAACAGGCCCAGCGCGCTGGCCAGCAAACCCAGCCATACCGCCTCGCACAGCAGTAGCGCAGCCACCTTGGCTGGCGGCGCGCCCAGCATCCGCAGCAGCGCCAGGTCGCCTCGGCGCTCGCGCACCGCGCTCCACAGTGCAATAAACACACTCAAGCCCGCCGTCAGCAGCAGCACGCCGGCAAAGGCGCGTAACACGTCGGTGCCAAGGCCCAGCAGGGTGAGCATGCGGGTGATCTCCACCGCCGGCGCAGCCGCTTGCATCTCGGTGCTGGTGTTCACATAACGGGGAAAACTGACGGCGGCCAAAGGTGTTGTGTAGCGCACCAAGGCCATGGTCACTTCGCGTTCCGCTTCCAGGGTTTTGCGGTCATCGTCGTCCAGTGCCGTGGAATCTTCATGCGTTTTCCATACCGAGGCGGTGTCGGTCAGGATCAGCCGGTCCAGCACACTGCCACTGGGTGCCAGAATGCCCACCACGGTGTAGGCGCTGTCGCCGTGGACGTGGCCTCCGCCGCCCAGTCCATGGCTGCCCATAAAGGTTTGGCCCAGGCTTGCACCCAGCTTCGCGGCCGTGGTGGCGCCCAGCACCACTTGCATGGGTGCATCCCACAACCGGCCTTGCGCCACCGTGGCGGAATAGAGCGCGGGGTAGTCATGCGAACTGCCCACAATGCGAAAACCGTGAAAACTGTCACCCAGGCTGATGGGGATCAGCTTGGCCACCAGCGGATGCTTGGCCAGCGCCTGCACGGCTTGTAGCGGCACATTGCCGGGCGGTATGTCGACGTGTAACACGCCGCTCAAAATCAGCTGCATCGGGCTGCCCTTGGCACCTACCACCACGTCTACGCCGGCCAGATCGCGCGCGAACGCCTGGCTGAGTTGAAAACCCACCAACAACAAGAAGGTGATGGATGCCAGTCCCAGGCTGAGCAGCAGCACATTGAGCGCGGCACCCAAGGGGCGCGCCCACAGGTAGTGCCACGCAAATGCTAGTGTTTTCATAGCGGCTCTGGCAATAAATTCAAGGGCTGGAAGCCGATTTGACCATTGGCATCCGGTGGAATCAGCTTCGCCACGCGTGCATCATGGGTGGCGATCACCAGCGTGGCGTCCTGGGCCTTGGCCGTCGCCAGCAGCAGGCCCACGGCATCCGCCGCGGCCGCGTCGTCCAGGCTGGCCGTGGGTTCATCCGCCAAAATGACCTGGGGTTGCAGCAGCACGGCGCGCGCCAGCGCCACGCGTTGGGCCTGTCCGCCAGACAGTTGACCCGGCTTGCGTTGGGCAAGGCCTTGCACGCCCAGCGCCAGCAAGGCGGCGTGGATACGCCGGGCGTCTTCCGGCTGGCCCGCGGCCCACTGCGCCATGGCCAGGTTCTGGTAGACGCTGAGCGCCGCGCTCAGGTGAAGTTTTTGGGGCAAAAATCCGATAGCCCGCGCCCGCCATGCATCTGCTGCCGCGGATTTAATAACGTCCAGCGTCTGCCCCGCCACCGTGAGACTGCCCGCCGTGGGCGCTACCAGCGCCGCCACCAATGCCAGCCACGTGGATTTGCCACAGCCGGATGGGCCGCTGAGCAACAGCACTGCGCCTTGGGCCACTTCCACGTCGGGAAACGCCAGCGCGTTGCCACCGGGGTAGGCGTAACGTAGCGCCTGGGTACGAATCATGCGCCAGCACCCGGTGCCGTCGGGCTATTGGCGTTGGGGTTGGTGCCGGCACAGTCTACACACACACCGTGCACGGCCAAGTCCATGCGTAATCCCTGGTAACCCAGCGCGTGCAAGGCCTCCAGCGCGGTCTGCGCGGCGCGCTCCAGATCATCGGAGCTGGCCTTGAGGGCGCCGCTCAAGGGGCTGTCACGGTGGCAGCTTTGGCATTCAAAGTGCGGAATCGCATGCACGCTGGCCGGCATGGCCTGGTAGCGGCGTACCCGCTGGCTGTCCACGCGGCACAGCAGCAAACCCACCTGGGTGAGCCGGTCAATCAACCGGTACAGCGTCACCCGGTCCAGCGCCGCGGCATTGTCATGGGCCAAGGCCGCCTGCAACTGCGCGTGGGTGTAGCTGGTGTCCGGGTGGGCCAGCAGCCAGCCCAGCACCAAACGGGCAACCCCGGTGCGCCGCAGCCCGTGGGCAGACAGCAATACATCGATGGGGTCGGTAGAGGGGTTGATCGCAGTTGGTGAGGCCATGGGTGTTCCGGCTTGGTATGCAAATTTAACGCAACAAAGTTGCAAAAATCAATAAACGCAACTAAGTTGCGATAAACTCTATCGCAATTGAGTTGCATTATCGCCGCAACAAAGGCCCTTCCTGTGCCTGCGCGAATAAATCCCCCCTGGTAACACCCAGCCATTCACCTGCAAGAGGTAGCCACTTTGATCGATCAACGCCTTCCCGTCACCGTTTTGTCCGGCTTTCTGGGTGCCGGCAAGACCAGCTTGCTCAACCATATCCTGGCCAACCGACAGGGTTTGCGGGTGGCGGTCATCGTCAACGACATGAGCGAGATCAATATGGATGCCGCGCTGGTAGAAAAGAGCGCGGCCAAGGCTGGTGCAGCGCTGTCGCGCACCGAAGAAAAACTGGTGGAGATGAGTAACGGCTGCATCTGCTGCACCTTGCGCGAAGACCTGTTGCTGGAAGTGAAAAAACTGGCCGCGGAGGCGCGCTTTGACTACCTGCTGATCGAGTCCACCGGTATTGGCGAGCCCCTGCCGGTGGCCTCCACCTTTGACTTCGAAGACGAAAACGGCGACTCGCTGAACCACGTGGCCCGCATCGACACCATGGTCACCGTGGTGGATGCCTTCAACCTGCTGCGCGACTACAGCAGCAAAGACCTGCTGGCCCAGCGCGGCGAGACCGCAGGCGATGAAGACAACCGCAGCCTGGCCACGCTGCTGATGGAGCAGATCGAGTTTGCCGATGTGGTCGTGGTCAACAAGATTGATTTGGTGGATTTGAAGCAACGTGCGCAGGTCGCCGCCGTGGTGAAGGCGCTGAACCCGGTGGCCGACATTGTGTACGCCGACCATGGCCGTGTGCCGCTCCCGTCCATCTTGGGCACCAGCAAATTTGACCTGGAACGCGCCAGCGCCATGCCAGGCTGGGTCCGTGAACTCGAAGGCAAACACACGCCCGAGACCGAGCAGTACGGCATCAGCAGCTTTGTGCTGCGCAGCGCAGAGCCGTTGCACCCCAAGCGTTTCTCCGAGTTGATGGAGGCACCGTTTGCGGGTCTGCTGCGCGCCAAGGGTTATGTCTGGCTGGCCAGCCGCCCCAATTGGGTGGTGAGCTACTCGCGCGCAGGCAACGTGGCCACCTACGAGCCGGTCGGCCAGTGGTGGGCCGCCGTGCCGCGTGCGCGCTGGCCCGCCCAGGGCACGCCACAACGCTCAGGGATCGAGAAGAACTGGAAGGAGCCTTACGGCGACCGTATCAATGAGGTGGTCTTCATCGGCACCCAACTGGACCGCGCCGCCATAGAGCAGACCTGGAAGGACGCCCACCTGAACCTCACCGAAAACCGCAAGGGTCTGGAGGGCTGGGCCGCGCTGCCGGATCCGTTTCCGGCGTGGGAGCGCACGCAAGCACCCCAAAGCGCCTGAGCACTCCCCACAAAGCCGACCGTCCGCACCCATCGATAACAGTCCATGCGCAAGAAGTTTCCATTTCCATTGAGCCATTTCCAGCCCATCGCCTACGTCGCGGCGCTAGTTTGCACAATCCCAGGGGCTTGGGCACAGAGTGCCGCCGAACTCAAGCCAGTCGTCATCACCGCCACACGTTCCGCTGTCTACACAGCAGATGCGCCCGCCGCCGTCTCCGTGGTCACCCAAGATGACATTGAAAACCGCAACGTCTCGCGCATCAGCGACGCATTGTTGAAAGTGCCCAGTCTGTACATGGGCCGGGGCGAAAGTGGTCAAAGTAACTCCAGCGAGGGCGGTTTTTCGCTGCGCGGCATGTCCACCAACCGCACCCTGGTGCTGCTGGATGGTCTGCAGCCGCTGCAAAACGGCAACTCACAAGGGGTCAATTGGCAAACGGTATTTGTGGATGACGTAGAGCGGGTTGAGGTGGTGCCCGGCGCGTTTGCGTCCCTCTATGGCAGCAACGCCATGGGCGGCGTCATCAATGTCATCAGCAAACGCCCGGACCAGCAGGAGTTGACGGTGCGCCTGAAGCGAGGCTTCCATGACGCGGCGGGTACCGATGCCAGCGTCTACATCCGCGGCAAGCTGCCCAGCGGGCTGGGCATTACCGTAGGCCTGAGCCGGGTTGACCGCGCCGGGTATGCGAGTGAACGCACGGTGCGCACACCCGTTGCGGGTGCGCCCGGGACGGCGGTCACAGGTGCCATTCCCACCACCACGCGCGATGGCACGTCCGCCTACATCGTGGGCGACCGTGGCACCCAGCCCTGGCAGCAAAGCCACGCCACGGCAAAACTGAGCTACGACTTCTCCGCCACCGACCGCATCTATGCGGGCCTGGCATTTGCCGAAATGCAGCAAGGATTCACGCGCTTCAATTCCTACCTGCGCAACAGCGCCACGGGAGCTGAGGTAAGCAGCGGCACCTTGGGGCTAGGGGGCCAGCGCGTCACACTGACCGAGGCCAACTTTGTCGGCTCCACACCCATCAATGATTCAAGCAAACGCTATTTCTCGGGCTACGAGGGATTACTGGGCAAGGACTACAAACTCAACATCGACGTGGCCCGGATTGACCGTCAATTCAGCTTCCCCACCGTGGGGGCCACCTCCACCTGGAACGCCGGTTCGGGCAGCCTGAGCGAGGCGCCCAACAGCAGCCTGGACACCACGGCCACTTTGAGCTTTCCGCTGGGCAAACAGCACTTTGTGGTGACGGGCTTCTCTTTGCACCGTGACACCGTGGAGCGGCGCGGCTACACACTGACCCATTGGCGTGACCCCGACAGCAAGACCAGTATCACCAATGGCTACAACGGCAACTCCACCACCACATCCGTCTTCGCACAGGATGAGTTTGCGGTCACCGACCGGGTCACGCTCTACACGGGCGGTCGGCTGGACCGCTGGGAAACCCAGGGCGATTTTTTCCAGAATACCGCGCCAGTGAGCACAGCTGCGTACGCGCAGCGCAGCAAAACCACCTTCAACCCCAAGCTCTCGGGGGTTTACAAACCCGTTGACGACATCACGCTGCGGGCTTCCTGGGGCCAGTCATTTCGGGCGCCCTCCAACCTGGATTTGTATTCGACCACGGTGCAAAGCTCGTCGGTCTCGCCCACAGGTCTGCTGACCATTCAGAGTGACCCCAACCTGAAACCCGAGCACGGCACCAGTTGGGAAATCGGCGGTGAATGGCGTGTGAACAGCAACGCCAAGACCACGGCTACCTATTACGACACCCGGCTCAAGGACATGATCTATTCCAAGCAGATCAACAACTCGCTCACGCAGCGCATCAACGCGGGCGAAGCGCAGGTGAGGGGCGTGGAATTGGGCATGGTGACCAAACTGGCACCTTGGCTCGAACTGAACACCAACTTGTCGTGGATGGACTCCCAAGTGCTGGACAACAGCGCCGACCCACTGAGTGTTGGCAAGCGCTTGACCCAAGTGCCCCACAAGCTGGCCTACCTGGGGCTGACCGCGGCGCGGGGCCCCTGGTCTGGCACGCTGGAGGCGCGGTTTTCAGGCGCAACCCACATCACTGCGCAAAACACCGATACGGTGCAAGGTGTACCCGGCAGCAACGATGCGTACACCCTGGTCAACCTCAAGCTGGGCTACCAAGTGCAGACGGCGGTACGGCTGAACCTGGCCGTCAACAACCTGACAGACCGCGAGGCCTATGTGTTTGCCCAGCTGCCCCGGCGCAATGCCACGGTCGAAATGGTGCTGTCGTTTTGAGAACCGTCGCCATGGTGTTGCTTCACAAAATGGGGTTGCTAGGCGCAACGGCAATGGCCTGTTTTGGCCTGCTGGCCTCGTCCATCACCCAGGCCCAGCCGCGGCAACAGGAACTCGTCATCATCCCCGGCGACTCGGCCATGCAGGCGCTGGTGGTGGCGGTGCGAAAGCTCAAGCAAGACCCTGCTTTCAGTCGGGTGCAGGTACGCCTGCTGCCGCAGTCGCTGCTGTCGGACGATGACCTGAAGGTTTTGCAAACGGCGGATGTCGTCGTGGCGCGCCACATGGTTGGTCCCCAGAGCGAACGCGTGGCCCCGGCCCTGCAGGCGGCGGCCCGGCGCGGGGCCAAGCTGTGGGGGGCCGGCTCGAACGAAGGTGTTTCCGCCAAGTTGGGCCTTGCCGAAGACCTGACCCTGCGGGCCTATTTGCAGGCAGGTGGCGCAGACAACATGGTCAACCTGATGCGGTTTGTCGGCCAGCGCGATTTGGGCTTGCCCCTGTCCGCCGAGCCACCCCGTGCGTTGCCGCAGGATGGCTTGTGGAACCACCACACGGGCCAGGTGTTCGAACGGTTTGAGGACTACGCGGCGGCTTACGCCAAGGCGCGGCCCGGCAGTACCGGGCGGAACTGGGTGGGGCTGGTCATCAACCGTGGCCAGGCCTATGGCAGCGGCGACGAAGCCGCCAAGGCGATTGCACTGGAACTGGAAAAGCGTGGCTTCAACGTGGTGCCCGTGTTTGGCTTTCCGTCCCCCGTGCCGGTCGAGCGCCATTTGCTTGACGCAAGCGGCCAATCGCGGGTGGTAGCGGTGGTTGCCATGGGCATGAAGCTTGGCAATGTGCCCGACAAGATTGGCCCGGTGCTGGAGCGTTTGGGCGTGCCGCTGGTCAACGCCATCACGCTGTACCGCGCCACGCGGCAGGAATGGGAAGACTCACCCATTGGCCTGGACCTGGCCGAGCGCGCGTGGCAAATCTCGGGGCCAGAATTTGCCGGCATCATCGCGCCCACCGTGGTGGCCACCAAGGAACGCCGGCGCGACGCGCAAACCGGACTGGACTACATCGCCGAAGTGCCTATCCCCGAACGCGTGACCCGTCTGGTGGACCGGGTGCATAACCTGGTTGCGCTGCGCACCACGCCATCGGCGGACAAACGCATCGCCGTCATCTACTACAACTCGCCACCCGGCGCAGCCAACGTGGGTGCGTCTTACCTCAACGTGCTGCCGCGCTCCCTATGGCAAATCCTTCAACGCATGGAGGCGCAAGCCTACGACGTGACGGGAAAGCCAGACACTGAAGACGCACTGTTCAAACGCCTGCACGAACACGGCACCAACGTAGGCAGTTGGTCACCCGGCGCACTGGCGAAGCTGGTGGCCGGGGGCAACGCCGTACTGCTGCCCGTAGCGGAATACCGCCGCTGGTTTGACCAGCTGCCCGCCAAATTGCGGGAGCCCATGCGCAAGGCCTGGGGCGAACCCGAAGCCTTTACCACCATGGTCTGGCACGATGCCAAGGGCCAGGCGCAGTTTGTCTTTCCGGCACAGCGTTTTGGCAAACAGCTGTTTGCGCCGCAACCGGCGCGTGGCTGGGGTGACGTGAAAAAGAGTTACCACGACGTGGCCCTGCCGCCACACCACCAATACGTGGCCTTCTACCTGTGGCTACAAAAAAACTACCAAGCCCACGCCATGGTGCATGTGGGTACACACGGTACACACGAGTGGCTTTCGGGCAAGGAAGTTGGCTTCACCGAAGCGGACGCTAGTGAAGTGATGGTGGGCGCGGTGCCGCAGGTGTATCCCTACATTGTGGATGTGGTGGGGGAGGGCCTGCAAGCCAAGCGCCGTGGCATGGCCACGCTGATCTCGCACATGACACCGCCGTTTGACCAGGCAGGCCTCAACCCCGACCTGGTGGTCCTGCACGGCCTGTTGGACGACCACCAAGTCGCAATGGAAAAAAGCGAAACGGCGGCCGAGGCGACCTTGCTTGAAATCAACCGCGTGGCCGGCAAGATGGGCATTCTGAAAGACATTGGCAAGACCGCGCTGAAGAACGCCGAAGAAGTCAACGACCTGCACGAATACCTGCATGACATCGGCCAGGAACAGACCCCCTTTGGCCTGCACACCTTTGGCGTGGCACCCGAACGCAAATTGCTGCTGGCCACCGCACAGGCGATGGTTGGCCGCATGCCAGACATCCCACGCGCCGAAGTACCCCGGCGTGTCGCTGAAATGGCCGAACTGCTGGCCAGTGGTGCAAAGGCAGAGCTGGATGCCTTGATGGCGTCGCTGGCAGGCCGTTATGTGGCGGCGTCACCCGGCGGCGACCCGCTGCGCAACCCGGCTTCGCTACCGACCGGGCGCAACCTGTATGGGTTCGATCCATCACGCTTGCCCACGCCAGGCGTTTATGCACAAGGCAGCAAGCTCGCCACCGAATTGATCAACAGCTACCGTGAAAAACACAAAGCGCAGCCCAGCCGCATGATGTTCATTCTGTGGTCGGGTGAAACCATGCGCCACGAGGGTGTGCTGGAGTCGCAAATCCTCGCGCTGCTCGGCGTGAAACCGAAGTGGGATCTGTTTGGCCGGGTGTCGGGGCTGGAAGTGATACCGCGCAGTGAACTGGGCCGTGCCCGGGTGGACGTGACCATCACGCCCTCTGGCCTGTACCGGGATTCCTTGCCCATGCTGATGCAGTTGCTGGACGACGCCGTCAGCGCAGTCAAAAACCAGCCTGAAGCGGACAACGCCGTGCGCCTGCACCTGCAGGGCGCACGTGCGGCGCTGGCAGCACACGGCATTGCCCCCGACCTGGCCGGGCGGCTGGCCGCTGTGCGCATCTTCACCGAGCCGCCAGGTGCTTACGGCACGGGGCTGGACAACACCATCATTGCCCAAAGCAATGGCTGGAGCGACGAGCGCCAGGTGGCAGAGGTTTATTTCAAACGCGTGGGCCATTTGTTTGGACAAGGGTTCTGGGGCGACGTGCCGCCGGGCCCTGATGAAGCGGGTGGCAAAGCCTTGGCCGTGGACATCTTCAAAATGGCACTGGAAGGCGTGAAAGTGGTTCAACACTCCCGCGCCAGCAATCTGTATGGCACGCTGGACAACGACGACGTATTCCAGTACCTGGGCGGGGCAGCCATGGCGGTGCGCCAGGTCAACGGTGCCACGCCCGACACCCTGCTGTTGAACCTGGCGGACCCGTCCAAGGCACGCCATGAGACCCTGGACCAGTTTCTGGGCCGCGAAATGCGCGCCCGCTACCTGAACCCGACCTGGATCAACGCCATGCTGAAGGAAGGTTATGCCGGTGCCCGCTTGGTGTCGCAGGTGGTGGACAACCTGTGGGGCTGGCAGGTCACGGTGCCTGAAGCGGTGGATGCCGCCAAGTGGCAGGAGATGTTTGAAACCTACGTTCAGGACAAACACCGCCTGGACATCAAGAACAAGTTTCGCGACGCCAAAAACCTGCTGGCCTACCAGTCCCTGGTGGACCGGATGCTCGTGGCCGTCAACAAGGGTTATTGGAAGCCTGCCCCGGCCGTGGTCGCTCAACTCAACGAAGTCAACCGCGCGGTGATTCAGGAGGCTGGCGTGGCCTGCAGCCCGGCGAACTGCAGCAGCGAAGCCGTCATCCGCCTTGCCAAAGAGATCGACCAGAAGGCCATGCAACAGGCGGCATCCGGCTTTGGACTGGACAAGGCTGGTGCACCACCTACCGCAGCCCCAGTGCCAAGACCGCTGGCTGGGCAAGCCAACGCGCCAAGCCCATCGCCACCCCCACCGGCAACCGATGTGGTGCGCGGGCAGGAAATGCGTGTGGTTACCAAAAAGCCGCAGCCCCTTGAGCAGTTGATCTGGACTTACGCGGGATTAATCGCGCTGTTCGTGCTGGGTGGCATGGGCTACCAGGCCTGGCGCACACGGCGTGAATCCGGTCTCGGAACACCACCCCCAATCCCTTAACGCTGAGACTGAAAAATGAATGGCATTGAAAGCTTTCTGTACGAGATATCCAAATTTTTCCTCACCCCGGTGCTCGTGCTGCTGTGTGTGATGTTTGTTTATGCCCTGTTTTGCCTGGGCATGTTGTTGTTTGATGTGGCCTTGCGCGTGGTGCGTGGTCGTGGTCGACAACCCATCGTTCAGTTCCTGCGCGCCAGGCCCACGGCGCGCCAGGAAGACCTGGAGTTGCATGTTCTCAAGCAAATTGAGTTGCAGCGCATCGTCAGCCGCATTGCACCGATGCTGGGGCTTGTGGCCACCATGATTCCCATGGGGCCGGCGCTGATTGCCGTCTCTGCGGGCAGCGCACAAGGGATGGCGCAGAATTTGGTGGTGGCGTTCTCGGCGGTGATCGTGGCCTTGTTGGCGGCCGCCATGACCTATGTGGTGCAGTCGGTGCGCAAGCGCTGGCTGCTGGAAGAGCTCAATGCGGTGCTCGATGTGCGTGAACAGACGCAGACCAGCACCCACACCCCGTCGACTATCGGTACCGTGCACTTGGCGGGGGCACTCCATGGTTGAATCTGCAGCACCGGTTCGGCGTCGCCCCATGAACATCAACATCCTGGATGACGACGATGGAGACGATCCGATCCTGAGTGTCGTCAATATCGTGGACGTATTTTTGGTCATCATCGCGGTGCTACTGATCGCCGTGATCGAGAACCCGCTCAACCCGTTTGCCACGCAGGATGTGATTGTTATCAAGAACCCTGGCAAGCCCGACATGGCCATGGTTGTCAAAGAGGGCAACGAGCTCAAGGAATACAAGTCCTCGGGCCAGATTGGCGAAGGCCAGGGCGCCAAGGCAGGCACCGCCTACCGCCTGAAGAATGGATCCATGGTGTATGTGCCTGAAGCGCATTCCCCATAGCGGTACGTCGGCCTTGTAAAAGTGCGCGACAAGCCCCAGGTGATGGAACACAGAGGCCCATTTATGACCGAATCCCTGCACATCGTCTGCCCCCACTGCCACACCACCAACCGCGTCAAAACGGCGGACCAGACCAAGGCGCCGGACTGCGGCAGTTGCCACAAGCCGCTGTTTGTCGCGCACTCCACAGCGCTGGACGAGGCCGCGTTCGATCGCCACATCGGGCGCAACCAGATCCCGGTGCTGGTGGATTTTTGGGCGCCCTGGTGTGGCCCGTGCCGCCAGATGGCGCCAGCCTACGAGCAAGCGGCCGCGCAGTTGGAACCCCAGGTGCGTGTGGCCAAAGTCGATACCGAAGCGGTGCAAAACCTCGGCGCGCGGTTCAACATCCGCAGCATTCCGACACTGGCACTGTTTGTTGGTGGCCGGGAGGTGGCACGCCAGGCAGGCGCCATGGCGGCGGCCGATATCGTGCGCTGGACGCGGGCGCATCTGCCGCGTTAGCAGCGCTGTGCTTGCCTACCAACCGGCAGCCACTGCCAGGATCCGCGCCTGGCGGATGGCCTCTCCGACCATCGGGCCGCTAGCCCCCGCCGATTGGGCAGCCGCCGCTACCACATCGGTAGCAACTGACTGCGCCCGCGCCAAGGCTTGGCTCAGTCTCGGCGCCTGCGGGTAGGGTGCATCGTGTTGCCCCGGGTGGCCGCGGGTAATACAGGTGCAGGCCAGCAGGATCTCGGCAAAACGTGCCGGTTTGCGAAATGCGTCACAGCGCTCCAGCAGGTGCACCACGGCCTGTGCATCCAGTGCCGCGCTGTTATCGACGGCACCGTGCTCACGCGCCACCACCTCGGCCAGCTCCTTGCACTCCACCGGGATGCGCAGGCGTTGGCACAGATCCCTGAGCAGTTTTTCCGTGCCCTGGCCCAGGTGGTGCACCAGGCAAGCAAAACGCACGGTCAACGGGGTCTTCAATTGGGCCGCCACATCGACGATGCGCATCACCAACGCACCGGTTTGCATTCCTTCGGGCTGCGATTCCGCGTTGTGCGGCACAGCCCACAGCCGGTCCAGCTCGGGTATCAGGCGCGCCAATGCGCCACAGTCGCGCAGCACGGCGAACATGCGCGAGGGTTGCGCCTCCATCAGGCCACGGGACAACTCCTGCCACACACGCTCGGCCACCAGGTGGTCGACATCACCGCTGTCCACCATCTCGCGCAGCAAGGCCTGGGTTTCGGGCGCCACCGTGAACTCGGTGAAGCGGGCCGCAAAACGGGCCAGGCGCAGGATGCGCACCGGGTCTTCACGGAAGGCCGGGGTCACATGGCGCAGCACCTTGGCTGCAATGTCCCGGCGACCGCCGTAGGGGTCTACCACGGCGCCATTTTCTACCCAAATTGGGGTTTTTGACGGATCTTGTAAGGAGAATTGGCCTCTAGCCCTCGTGAAATCTGCGGGTACAGCTATCGAATTGATAGTGAGATCGCGCCGCGCCAGGTCTTCCTCCAGCGTCACATCGGGCGCAGCGTGGACTTCAAAGCCGTGGTAGCCCGGGGCCGTGTTGCGCTCGGTGCGGGCCAGCGCATACTCTTCCTTGGTCTGTGGGTGCAGAAACACCGGAAAGTCGAGTCCCACCTGCAGATAACCCTGGTCCAGCAGCATCTGCGGCGTGGCGCCGACCACAACCCAGTCGCGGTCCTGCACCGGCAGGCCCATCAGGGCATCACGCACGGCTCCGCCGACCAAATAGGTTTTCATGCTGCTCATGCCGCCATGGCCCCGGACCGGGCAAAAGAAGACTTAAGGCAACGCTGAACAAGTACCTCCGTTCGGGCTGAGCTGGTCGAAGCCATCTGCAAGTCTTTGATGTGTAGTGGCTGCGTTTCGACAAGCTCAACGCGAACGGATTTATTCGGCAAAGCCTTAAGGTTTGAGTCGATAAGGTTCTTCAAAATCTCGAAAGTCTTTCTCGGCCAGCGCCTGCGTGATCCAGGCTTGCACGCCGGGCAGGGCGCAGACTCGGTCCACATAGGCTGCAATGGCCGGTGGCAATGGCAGCGCATAGGTCTTGAGGCGCATGCACACCGGGGCAAAGTAGGCGTCGGCAATCGTAAAGCCACCAAACAGCAGTGGGCCGCCGTGTTCGTTCAACAAGGCGCTCCACATGTCGACCAGGCGCTGCACATCGGCGCGCACGGCGGGTTTGTCGCGCCAGATCAGCGCGCCGGTATCCGCCAGCTTGGCTTCGATGTTCATGGGGCAGTTGCTGCGCAACGCAACAAAGCCGCTGTGCATCTCGGCGCAGATGCTGCGTGCCCGGGCGCGAGCGTTCTTGTTGGCAGGCCACAGTTGCTTGTCGGGGAACTGCTCGGCCAGGTATTCGGCAATCGCCAGCGTGTCCCACACGGCCAGTTCACCGTCGACCAGCAAGGGCACCTTGCCGGTGGGGGTGGCGGCTTGCAGCTGTTTCTTGAACGCGGAGCCGGTGTCGAAGGAGTCAAAACGCACCATGATTTCTTCGAAGGGGATGCCGGCCTGGGTCAGCAGCACCCACGGCCGCATGGACCAGGAGGAGTAGTTCTTGTTGCCAATAAAAAGTTTCAGCATGGGTTTTCCTAGGTTTTACCGCCGAGCCGCTCCAAGGTGAACACGCCCCACGCCAGTGCCACCGTGGAACTGGCTCTGCCAGGCCACCGGTGGCGTCCCCTGTAGGGGAAGACGCCGCAGGCGGCTCAGGGGGGTGAGTAGTTACGGTCTGCGATATTACGGGGCATTGAACCGGTGATTGATGAGGAAACGCACAGCGATTGATGCTTACGGCAAATCAGCCCCGGTCTCGGGCATGGTCGCATCCTTGGGGCCAATATTGCCGAGTCGCGCCTTTAGCGACTGGGACTGGCCGGTGATCAGTGCCGCGTAGTTGGTGGTGTTGGCCAACACTTTCTTGACGTAGTCGCGGGTTTCGTTGAAGGGCACGTTCTCGGCCCATATGGCGGCTTCCATGACCGGCGCACCGCTCTGGCCACGCCAATTGCGGGGGCGGCCGGGGCCGGCGTTGTAGGCGGCCGCGGCCAGCGGCATGGAGCCATCGAAACTGTCCAGCACCAGTTTCAGGTAGCCGGTGCCGATGGCGATGTTGGTGTCGCGGTCGTTGATATGGTGCGGCTGAAAGTTGTTCAGGCCAATCTTCTTGGCGGTCCATTTCGCGGTGGCCGGCATGACCTGCATCAGGCCCGAGGCGCCTACGTGGGACTTGGCGTCCATGATGAAGCGGCTTTCCTGGCGTATCAATCCGTACACATAAGACGGGTCCAGGCCGATCTGGCCGGCGCGCGCGAGCACGGCGGCTTTGAATGGCATGGGGAAGCGTTGCTCGGCGTCTATGGCCTGTTTGGTGCGCTCACTGGTGTTGATGCAGCGGTCCCAGACCTCGTGGCGACAGGCCATGTCGGCGGCGGCCAACAGGGCGCGGTCGTCCATGCCGCCGCGTACATGCAGGTTGGTGCTGTAGTTCCATTCGCGCACGCCCTCGGCCCGCAAGCCCATGTTGATGGCGTAGAGCGCGCGGTTCAGGCCGGGGTTCAGGCGGGCGGCTTCCTTTTCCTCAACCGTCAAGGCCGCCGGTTTGGACGGCGTGGCGATGCGCAGGCCCAGTTCTTCCTGCGCCAACTGCTCATAAAAACCGCGCGAGCTGGCAATACTTTCCAGCAACTGTTGTGCCTGTCCCCGGGCATGCTCGGAATTGGTTTGCTGCAGCAGCGCGCGCGCACGCCAGTAGACCCAGGTCGGGTCGTTGCGCTGGGTGTCGGGCATGGCGGCGATGGCCGTCAACACCTGCGGCCAACGGCCCAGACGCAGCGCGGCGCGGACCTGCCAGGCCAGGTGGTCCTCGTGCATGGACGTGGCCTGGCCCTTGGCAAAATAGTCGGCAGCGTCGTAGGACAGCCTTTGCGCGGCACGTTTGCCGATCACGCCCCAGACCCAGCTGCGCTCCTCCTGCGTCAACTGGGCTTTCCAACGCAGCTTGTCGATCTCGACGGCGGCCTCGGCCGGGTCCAGATAGGCCAGGCGAATCAGTGCCAGCGACACCAGTTCACGCGTCTTGGGCTGGATGGCAGTGAGCTTGTCGTTCAGGTACTTGGCCGGATTGAGGTAGATCGCCTCCGCGGTCTTGACCGAGCTGGGGCTGATGATGCCGACGGCCTGGGTGACGACACGCAGGCGTTCGTTCTCCATCCCCAGGCGGGCGCGCTGCCAGACCATGGCGTTGGACGTGGTGTGGTCCTTCAGCAATTGCTCAGCAGCGCTGGCGCAGGCCTCATCGGCTTCTTTCTGGCTCAGCCAGTTTTCCTTGACCAGCGCGGTGTTGTCGACCCCACTGCCCAAATGTTCGGCCAGCAGGGCGTAACAACGCACGGATCGGTCATCATTCATGCGGTACAAGGCGTACTCGCGGTTGAAGGCGACCCAGTCACGGTTGCGGCCGAAGTGCAACAGCAATTCGGCGCGCAGCCGGTCTTCCTGGTAGCTGCCGGCGTAGCGGGTGAAGAACTCCTGGATTTCGGTGGGCCCGGCCTCGTCCAGCCGTGCCGACAGGTCCCAGTAGGCCGCCCAGGGCTCCAGCACATGGCCGCGCACCTGGGGCAGCAGCGCGATCAGGCGCCTGCGGTCCCGGCTTTTGTAGGATTGCGCCATGTCCAGCATGACACTGTCGGCGCGTGAAGAATCCCGGTTCTGGGCGTATGCTGGAGTGGATGTGGACACGGTGATAGCGCCAAAAAGCGCTATCGATGTCAGAATGGCTGAAAACTGCATGTGGAGATTATGGACAACTCAGATGATTC
>JAZKIR010000056.1:0-41660 GCA_040384785.1 Pseudomonadota bacterium | reverse complement strand
CACCCGAGCCGCTGCTGAAATCGGCAAAGCCATCGCCCCTGGTGCGGAGAAATAGATGATTAATTCTTATTTGGCTAACGCTAGAACTTGCCGCGTGCAAGCATGGGAGGGCAAGCTATGAGCGAATTCCTTTCACCGCAGGAGTTGCACGACCTGACCGGCTACGCCCGACCAGCCGAGTTGACGGGTTGGCTGAAAGATCACGCCATCCCGCACCAGCGCGACGGCAAGCGCGTTATCGTGTCCCGTGTACATGCCCGAGATTGGCTAGAAGGCCGCGAAGCTGTAGCATCTAATGCCCCGAATATTGGAGCGCTCCGTGCTTGAGTCGGTCATCAATTCCGGCGATGTGTTCCGGGTCAAATACCCGTTTGTCCGCGTAACCGTGGAGGTGCCAGACTCGGACCCTGAAGGTCAAGGATTCGCCACAATCCAAAGTTGGCGCCCCGGCGTCGAGTTTGTCCCTTGTGGCCCTTGCGGCGATGATTCTGAGGCGCAGTGCAACGCAGAGGGCGAAATGGTTTTGACGGTGGTTGACGTTCACAAGCCCGGGAAGTTTCCGGCGCGGGTATTCTTTACTCGCCAATGGGTGGACCCCAACGGGAAGGCGTTCGGCAAGGGCAAACTCCACATAATGACGGCGCAGGCATTTAAGCGCCGCGCCCGAGGCTACATGCACGAATACGAGATAACGCCAGAATGCCCAAGCTGACCAAATATCCCCGGCTTCGCGTACACGTTCGCAATGGACAGAATGGCCGCGTCTGGACGAATTACTACTACGACATGCGTAGTGAGGGTGTGCCCGATATTGCGCTGGGCCGGGATCGGGACGAAGCTATCCTTAAGTGGGAAGAACTGCACCTTAAAAAGCCGCGCATCAAGGGTACGCTTGAAGAGGCGTTTTTGCAGTGGGAGCAGGAAAAGCTGCCCGAGTACGAGAACGTCGAAACCCAGCGAGGCTACCGAAAGAGCTTGAAGTGGCTGCGCAAGGTGTTTTCAACGGCAACGTGGGACGCAACCAAGCTGGTGCATCTGGTGGACTACCTGAAGGCCCGCAAGGGCAAGACGCAGGCGAACCGGGAAATGGCGCTGCTGTCCATCATCTGGAATCAGGCGCGAATTTGGGGCATGACAACACTCCCGTGGCCCGCTGCCGGAATGGAGCGCAGCAAGTGGAAGAACAAAGAATTCGCCCGGGAGTTTGAGGTGACGGACCAGATTTTCGAGCTGGTGCATTCGGTGGCTGAACCCATGCTTAAGGACTGCATGGATCTTGCGTCCGCAACCGGAATGCGGCTGACAGACTGCCGCGAGGTGGTTTTGCCAGCGAACAACGTCCTGCGCCTGAAGGCCAGCAAAACGGGCAAGAAGGCCGATTTTGACCTTGCTCTGTCGCAGGTGCTGCCGGACCTGCTGGCGCGGCGTAGAGCGCTGTTTACCACGCACCTGATGCTGTTATCCATGCCTGACGGTAGCCCGGTGACGGTGGCGAAGCTAAGGGGAGCATATGACCGGGCCAGGGTGCGCGCTGCCGTGATTGCAGGCATCTGGAACGACGATGCGCTGATTGCTGAAATCAGGGAAATGGTGCTGCGGGACATGCGCAAGCGTGCTGCGGACCTATCGGAGGATGACGCCGGGGCATCGGAATTGCTTCAGCATTCGTCGGTTGGATTGACGAGAAAACACTATCGCAGCAAGGCTGCACAACTTAAACCAGTGAGGTAACGGCATGTCAAAATTTTTCCGCTTTGTTTTCTTGTGGCTCGGTCGCGCACTAATGCCTTTTTCGTTTTTGATCGCCTGCATCATAGAGCCGTGGACCATGATTCGCGGTCTTGGTGAACTACCGCGCACACTGCGCGCCATCTGGGACGACCCCTTGTAAACGTTTCCGCAAAGACCAACCATCCAGCGAACAAAACAGCCTAAAATGCAAACTCAATGCGGAATAAATCAAGCCGCAACCCGCATGAATCCTGAAAACTACACGGGACTCAAAATCCCCCGCCGCAAGGCGTGCCGGTTCGATTCCGGCCCCGGGCACCATAGCAACAACGCTATGGTTTCGATAGCTGTATCCGCAACAGTATCCGCATCAGTTTCCGCAAAACACCTCCCGACGCGATTGGACTCGAACCAATCCCAGAGGTACATGATGCGTAGGGAAAATCGCATCTTCATTGGGCAGCGCTCCCCGGCGTTCCCCTACAACCCCCGTTTATTTCCCCGAATAGTTCCCCGGTGCTTCGGCCCAGTCCCCGGCTCGTATGGCTTGAAGTCGTTGAACTGTGATGCTGGCTTGCTGCTCCGAATCTCAAGCGAGTCAAGAATTGGCCGGTACGCATCGCCGTGCCGCTCCTTGGCGTCTGCAATCGTCATGCGCCAGCGGGTTACGCCGGGTTTCTTGCCGGGTCGGTCGTATTCAAAGAAGTAGTATTTCTCGCCTTCCATGGCGTAGTTATACAGGGTGTTTTAATGTTTTTAAGGAGTGAGTGATGGGTCTTGCATATGAAGCCATGATGTTCGCCAGAGATGTCCACAAGGACCAAGTGCGCAAGTACACCGGGAACCCCTATGTTGACCATTTGGCAGAGGTGGCAGGCATCTGCGCTGCAGTTTTTGACCGCGACTTAGAAGACATGGGAGTCGTAATTAGCACGGCCTGGTTGCACGATTGCGTCGAAGACTGCGGCATCGAAGTTGATGCCATCCTGCAGCGCTTTGGTTACAACGTCGCCAAAGGCGTCAAGCTGCTGTCAGACATGGAAACTGGCAATCGTAGCGAGCGCAAAGCAGCGTCAAGAGAACGCCTTTCGAATGCGCCACCATGGGTGCAGACGATCAAGTGCGCCGACCTCATCAGCAACACGTCTAGCATCGTCAAGCACGATCCCAAGTTCGCGGTGACGTACCTTGAGGAAAAACGCCTATTGCTGGATGTTCTGACCAGGGCCGATTCGCGATTACTGGAACTTGCCAGAAAACAAGCCGCCCCATGAAACCCCTCCTCCTAGCCCTCTGCCTATCCCTGCCAGCAATTAAGGAGTGAATGATGACACCAGAAACCTTCGCAAAGATGATCACCGCGTATATGCGGGCTTACGAAGTCAGCAAGATTGAGCAAGCGAACTCAAGGAGAGGGGGTGTTGCTAGTGCGTTCGGCTATAGAACTACTTCGCCTCCGGTCTACAGTCTGTTTGAGGCTCTCAGGGCTGGCGAGAAGGCGGCTATAGCAGCGAGTGCAGAGGGATATGTACCGGAACCAGAGTGGCCCGTATGAAACTCGAAATTAGCGAAGCCTCTATCAAGGAGGTTTATGAATGCGGCTGCGTTCGTGAAACGTCAGCAGAAGGTGGAAAGATGAAAGTCTGCGCCGCATGCGCATTACTGCCCGGATTCGGGTGGGTGATGATTCGACCAAACCACGAATCTGACGATGACAACGACCCGCCTTACCTACAGTAAAGCCGGACGAACACCAAAGACCTACACCCCCACATGACCAGCGTCATAAGTCACCGAAATTCACCAACCACCTACAGGGCCACCGGCCCATAATCGCGCATCATGAAAAAAACAAAGGGATGGATGATCTTTTGGCGGGTGGTGTTGTCACCCCTTGTTGTTGCTCTGGCCGTGGCTTATCTGGTGCTGTGCCTGTGCTGGATCGCATTTGACGCCATCCGCAAGCCAAAGAACTGGCTCATCGCCTGCGCTGTGATGCTGGCTGGCTGTGCACCGAGGGAATACACCGGGCCGGCGCTTTTCCTTGGCGACAGCATCACGCTTAACTGGGATGTGGCCGCAGTCTTGCCAGGGGCAGTGAACAAGGCCATCGACGGTGCCGAAGTGCCCCTAATCGCCGAAATGGCTGAAGGCTACATCCGCGAAGTGAAGCCCGGGATGGTTCACATTCTGGCGGGCACAAATGACAAGCTGCTCGAGGAAAAGCTGAAGACTGTTTTTATGGTGCTGAAGATTGGTTTTGCCGCCAAGAAAGCCGGGGCGCAAGTGGTGGTGATCGGCACGGTGCCGCCGGTTGACTGGGAACAGCCTCACATCAACAGCTTTTTTAGTATCTCCCGATACAACACGCTGCTGATGGTTCTTGCACCGTTGTGCGGGTTTGTGGTGGCTGACTACAACTCAGCAATGGCAGATCATGGTGGGTATCAGCGCAAGGAGCTTTTTAGGGATGCAGTGCACCCTAATACTGCGGGGTATGTTGTGATGGGTGGGGTGTTGGTGGAAACGCTGAAATAGGCGCCAAATTGCGCCATAAAGAGCCATAATTCATCATGGACACATCACAAAACGACGATCTGCTTTGGCCCGCATCGCCCCACATGGAGGCAAGGCGACTGTGGAACATTGAAGAAAATAAACGGGTCAGAGCGCTGCTTGACAGCACTCCATTGGCCGTTATTCGTCGTGATCTGCAAGCGGTACGGCTATTGCCTCAACTGGCGGCTCAAGGTAGTTCAGCACCCGGCGAATTTCTTCCTTGACATGCTCGCTAACGTGCCGAGACAAGGAGCCGTCCAGCATGTCCAGCAGCAGGGCTGAGCGTTATACGAACTGTTCGCAGCGGTGTGGGGTCATGGCGGTGTTCCGAATGTTCGTCTTTCTTTAACAAGTGACGAAGGTATGCAACATTGCTTTAATGCCGTGCAGCATCCCAAGCGAAGCCTACATTCGCCACGGCATAGCAAATGAAGGCAATGAACATGCCCCAGCGGTCAGCGCGGGAGTAATCGAAGGCGGTCCAGGTGTACAGGAACGCGCACAAAAGTAGCTGCCAGCCGGTCACTGAAACCTCTTTGTGATGGTTTCCAGCCGATTCGGGTCAAAGGTGACGTGCGGATACTTTTTGTTGATGTAGGAGAGGCTGACCGGCATCTCATCGAAGGCGCCGTTGTTTATGTCGTTCAGCATCCAAAAGCCGCGCCAATGGCTGTTACCCTGCGCCCCGAGATAACTTTCCTCATGCTCGTAGCAGCTACCTGAGATGATCGAGGTGATGATTGACCCGTCAGCCCGCTTGCCGTAGTGGATCTGCTTCCCTTGCTGGTGGCCCGCAAAACACGACATATTCGCCACCCGGAGCTGTGCTGCTGCGGTGCTGGCTGGCCTACCCATAACGCCCGTCCCGAAGTAGTGGCTAAAGGCGATGCCGTCAATCACGACGACTTGCAGGAAGGGGTAGACCTCCCAGCCGAACTCTTTGTATTCCAGTGCATCGACTGACAGCAGGCCGTCGAATTGCGGGCTGTCCTCTGTGGCTCTGGAGATACGGTGTTCGTGATTCCCGAGCGTCATCACCATGCGGGGCCTGTAGAGCTTTTCCTTGAAGCGCCTAGCCCTCTCGTTGTAGTCGTTCATCGGCTCCAAAAACGCCCGCATGGCCTCTTTGCTGGCCTCTACGTCCCGTTTGTACCTGCGGCCCTCAAATGACTTCTTGCCCTTGTCGTAGCTGCTGAGGCTTTCAAGATCCGCGAAGTCACCGATACACACGACAATCTCAGGCTTCTTTTCCAGCATGTAGGTGCCGATGCGCTTGAGATAGGTGAAGTCGTTTCCGTGCTTGGCCTGAACGTCTGGCAGGACAAGGATTTTCTTGCTCACTTACGAGCCTTAGGCTTTTTCGCGACTTTCTCGACAAGCTGGTGAACGAACACAGCGCCGCCTGAGTTGGTGTCGATATTGCAGGCAATCTGCACAGCCTGAAGCGGGTTGGCCCCAGCCATGAAGGCAGCAGTAGCGCACGTCCCGCCGCTTCCGACGCCCATAAACCCGCGCTCAATCTCCAGATAGCCGCCCGTGCTGTCCAACACTTTCAAGCCTTCAGGGCTGAGAATCAGCGCATTTGAGTTTTCCACCTTGGGGCGCGGGCCGTGCTGGCCGTTGCGATACCAGGCAAGCCAGCGGTCGGACTCTGTGGCAATGCCCGCAAAGCCTATTAATTCATCCCCAATGCGGACAACTTTGGTTGTCGTGATCCACTCGTTTCCGAGGGTGCATTTGGAGTCGCAAACCATCACGCCCGTCTTGGCGTCGGCAAATATGGTTGTCATTACCAGCCCCGGATCATGGCTGATATGCCGATTCCGGCGATGATGCCAATGAGCATGCCCAGTACGAATGGAGTCATTTTGCTAAAGCCGCAGCGCGGCAGTCCCTGTATTGATTGCCTACCTCGACAAGTTTCAGAACGGTTGAGCCGAAAGAATCGTCACTTAGCGGGGACAGCTCCGGGCAATTTGCCACCACCAGCGGGGTCGGGCCGCTTTCCGGTAAGGGCCTCATTGATGCTGCGCACCCCGTCAGGAGTGTTACGACAGTCGCTGTAAACAGTATTGGTTTGAACTTCACGCTGCACCTCGTTAACGATGGTTGTATTGCGGGGGCGGTTGGCTGCGATAGCTGCGGCTGCGCCTTGCTGTGCCGATTCCTTCACCTCGCGGGCGATGGCTTCCACGGTCTTTTGCTTGGCTTGGCACTGAGCCTCGCCTACGTTTGTGCCGTACCAGAAGGCCCCCGCGCAGGCAATGGCAGAGCCGATGAGGATGTATGGGATCATTGAATTGCCGCTCCTATCGCAATGGCTTGATCGCCGTTCATCCCAAGGAACAGCGCACGCTCAGCGGCGCGGCGGCGGCGCAGGCCCAGCATTACCTTGCCCGCAGCCTTGTTCCACACCAGAAACTGCTCAGCAGCGCCCGCGTCATCGCCCGCGTTGAATTTGCGCACTAGCGTGGAGTTTTTGAAGTTTCCAAGCCCGATGTTGTAAGCAAGGCAGACCATGCCGTCGAATTGGGCTTGTGATGGCATGCGGGTGAGTGCCGCAGACACGCCGGGTTCAAACTCGCGTGTCAGTCGCTTGGCGAATCGTGCGTCTGCCTCGTCCTGCGTGATGATCAGCCCCGGCTTCACGTCTGGGCTAACGTCGCCCCAACCTATCGTCCACGGATCGCCACCAGTTGCCGGGTCAGGGTAGGCTTTAAGTCGGCACTGCTCGAAATAGTGCATAACCTGCACGCCGTTGGTCGAGGTATGCATCAGACGCCAAACTCATTCTTGAATGCGCCCGCTGGTATTTCGTACAGCTCATCGCCCAACAAGGCAACCACCACGTCAGCGCTAATGAGCAGCCAGCAGCCTTTAAGGTGCTTTCCGCCGATAGTCGCGTAGGCTTGCCGCAGCCGGTCTTTCACTTCATCAGGAAATCGCTTTGCAACAGCCGCAGGGCAAGCCGTCCCAAGGATGGTTACGCTGTTCTTGCCCTCACGCGCCACCATTGCATCGGCGTGCGCAGGCGTAAAAAAAGCCGCAGAAGCGGCCAGGATCAAGGCGATTGCGGGTTTCATGGGGCGGCTCCAGTCTTGTCCTGCTTGACGCCGCGCACAGCGTTTGCCGTGATGTATGCGCCTACAGTTCCCAGCACAACGGCGGCATATGTCGTGCCGTCGATCTTTCCGTACCAGCAAAGCACGGTAGTAGCCAGCCCACAGCCGACCGTCAGCAGGAAGGTGCGTCCTCCCGCTTTGTTGATAAGCATGTTCACATCGCCTGTTACGGCATCAATGCCCATGGCGCGAAGTCCATTTTTTCCACAGCCAGTCAATAATCAGGAACAGCGAATAGATCGCGGCCAGCATGGCGGCAAGGTCACCCCACGAGCCAATCCCTACAGCGTCCAACCACTTGGAAAAGCCGACGCCCCCCCATGCAACTGCTGCCTTGACTACGGGGTGCTTCTGATCGTCCATTTGCCGTCCTTAGGGGTTGATGCCGAGGTCTTGCAGCTCTGCGTAAAGCGGCTCGGACAACAACTTGGCGCCGAGCTTGTTCATGTGCTGCTTGTCAGGATCTGCGCAGGAAGCCTTCAAGCTGCCGTCTGACTCAAGCATTGCGGGGTTGATCGGCACGATGCGCACCGTCCCAGCGCAACCAGATAAGGCAGTGGCAAGCCCTGAATTGACCGAGGCGACAGCGGCGTTATAGGCCGCGTGATCGGATCGCGTATTGACTACCGGCATCAAGTGGCTAACGACAATAGGGCCGGTTACCCAGTTCTTGATGGGATTTGCGTACATCCAAAGGATGGTGCTGACGGCGCCAGAATATGAGCCGTAATAGCCGGTATTCAGCATGTCGTTGACGCCTGACAGCATCACAATGGCCGATGCGTCGTGAAGTTCAGCGTGTGAGTGCCAGCTATTGATCAGACGGCGAAGGCTTTGTCCACCAATAGCGAAGTTCACGCCAAACGGAGAAATCATCGAGCCTGGTATGGGCTGAATGATGGAGTCGCCAAAGATATGCACCGAACCGGAGCGCGTTCCCATCTTGCGACGGCTGTAGGAAGGCTCAGGAAACCCGCCGCTATCAGTGTCGCCAGAGGGCAGGCTAATCGTGCTGGGCACGGTGCCGCCGAGACAATCGATGCCTGTGGGCCATGTCAACGGAAGCGGTGCGCCGCCCGTTGTAAGTGCCCCCACCTCTGCGGCTTTTGTGTCAAGCGTCGTAGCCAAAACAGCCAGATCGGCGCTGATTGCCGAGAGGTCGGCGGCTAGGGATGTTGGGGTTGGCATGGCTTACCTGTAGGAGTAGCTGATCGTTCCGCCGTCAAACACTTCTGCGGAATTGGTTGTAAAGCGCACGCGATCCAGTGCGGCAGACAAGGATTTGGAGCCGTTTGTCGTGATACCTTCGGCTGCATTCGACTTGTGAAACATCCCGGTAGCAACCCATGTGAAGGTTGCGGCATCATGAAGCCGCAGAACAATGGAGCCATGGATCACGTCAGCAGCCGCACCCGAGCGGATACCAAATCCGCTGGTGTTGTATTGCGTAGCTCCATTGCCAGCCGCCGTTATGGTCAGACTCGCGCCGGAGTACCCGGATGTTTCCAGGCCACCCGCATCGCCCAACTGAACGACAAAGCCGTTCGTGCCGTTGGAAGATCCGGCAACTACGGTGATAACAATTTCCTTTGCCCAAGGGGGGATCGTTCCCGAGTCCCAATTCGAGCCGAGGCCGGTTAAGGTGGTCGCGGCGCTGAGAACAATGGCGTTGTCGCGTGCGACCTTGACGGTTGGAATGCGCGCCGCATCTGTGCCAGTGATGAATTCGGCGGCTGTTGCCAGTTCAGACACACCTGCAGCCGTTTCACTTGCCGCTGAAGCTCCAGCGGTTGGCAACTGGTCAAGGACAACCATGTCCGTGCCGTCATATTCAACGTCTGTCAGCATGTTTGCGACAAGCGCACCCACGGCAGGATCTGCTTTTGCACCCGCTGAGTTGTAGACCTTGAGCGCCTTAGCGGTTAGTCCGCTGATCGCCAGTGTGGGCGTTGTGCTGGTGTTTGTCGCATTGATCTTTACGCGGAATCGTTGTCCTGCTGCCAAGGCGGTCAGCGCGGGGGCTGGTGTCAGGGTGTAGGCGGTCGTTGACCCACCAGTCGTAAACGCTGTATAGAGCTGGGTCTGCGTGGCGTCGAGTTGCTGGCGAATGAACGCCCCATGAGCGCGGAGCGTATCGTCTAGAGTGCTGGGCGCGTCACTTCCTGCGGGAAAGTTGTTCGCTGCGACCGGGTCTAGGTCGGTGATAAGTGTCGGAGTTGGCATTGATTACCTCGTTTGGGCGTAAAAAAACCGCCTCGGTGGGCGGTTTGGTTGGTCTGCGAATCCGGCTTAGAATGCGCGCATGGATGTCGAAATAACTGACTGGATGATCTGGAAGCTAATCGGCGTGTCCGTATTGGCTTTTTGCTACTGCTTCTGGAAAGCATTTACTGGCCGATAAGCCCCTGACCTAGTAACGGGTTGGTGCGGTACATCAGAGGCAATGCCTCATCAAGGCTGGTACTGAGCAAACCCTGACCTGACGGCGCACTTAGCAGTCCTTGCTGAGCGCCCTTCGAGAACATCATTGAGCGGGCAATGGGCGGGACAACATACGGGTAGCCTGCCCCTAATGCGCCGCCCACAACGGCACCTGGCGCTCCACCAATTACCGAACCCAGCCCAGCGCCCAGTCCACCGCCGCCAGCGGAAAACATGGAGTTGAGGTTGTGTACTGCGGGGCTTCCAATAAGGTGCGGCGGCTGAGCTGCCTTGTCAAAAGTATTGGCGAATTTCGCGACCGTTTTTAGATCACCCGTCAGCGGCTTGCCTTTTTGAAACTCGCGAGCCAGTATCCGGGCATCCAGAGTGCCAGAGCCTTCCCGAATTGCTTTTTCTACGGTCCCGCTTTTTGCGATGTTTTGGCGAGCGTCCCTGTAAGCTGTTAGCAACTTGCTGTTGCCAGTGGCGCCAAGCGCGTCGTCAATGGCGCCCTCGTAGGCGTCGGCAATGGCCTTTGTCGCCTTCGCCTTTGCCTTATCGCCCGCGCTGGTGCTTTGAAACAGCGCTGTGGCGTCCTCTCGCAACGTGCGTATAGCGTCCACGGCGTCACCGGCATCAAAACCAGTCGATTTGTGCAGAGCCACCAGATCGGATATCTCTTTTTTGCTGTCTGCGATGGCTGGAATGGTGCCCTTGCCCTTGTACTGGTTTGCAATGTCATCAAGCGCACGGTTGAAATTAGACCCAGCCGGAATCATTCCAACTTGGCGCAACGGCTCATAACCTGCTTGATGCTGGGCCGCGCGGTAGGACTTCATTGTTTCAAAAGTCAGAGGCGCATCTTGAGGGAGTCCGAGGCTCCTACGTGCCAAGCCCTCGGAAATAGCCTGATTTTTTGTCGATGCTATTTGCGCTGTAGCCTGCTTGCCAGAAATCGACTCGATCACGCTGTTTTTAAACGATGGCTTGATCATGTTCGGCGGGATCACGTAGCCCGCCTCCATCGACTCTTTCGCAGTCTGGAGCTTTGTTGGGTTCGCTGTCTGTGCACTCGGGCCAAAGACCCTACCCAAAATGCCGCCAGTCTCACCCGCCAGCTTTGTGGCGACGGGAAAAGCACTGCCGATCATGGCGCCTTCTGGAGCATCCAGCGGATCAACCAAGCCAGCCGTGGCGGCACCGTTGACAGCCCCACCAGCAACCCGCGTAGCCATCCCGCCAGCGCCTGTGTAGCCATTGGCAGACATGCCGCCGGTGCGAATTGCGTCCAACAGTCCGGGGATTTTTGCTGCCGCGCCTGGAATCTTGCCAACAAGATCAGCCACGAAGCCGCCAGCGCCGGAGGTGCCGCCGATTTCAGCCAATAATTTGGTTGTTTTGTACTCGGTGGAATTTGGATCGGAGCCTATAGCAGAGGTTAGGCCTGCATCAATATCCCTGCGGCGCTGCGTGTTAGTTGATACAGCAGGCGCTGCCATCCCCATTGCGCGCTTCAGTGCGTCTTCTGCGTAGTCAAAAGGCGCGAGCAGGGTGGAACCAATCGAGCCAGCGCCACGGATGGCGCCGCCAATTTGATTGCGGCCATCGTATTTCATCGCTTTTTCGTAGCCCTCGCCACGCAAGCCGACAGGCGCGGCCTTTTGCTGTGCGGCAGCGAGTTGGGCCACTGGCGGCTGTTTGACGGGCACACTGGCGCTGAATACATCAGCGTCGAAGCCCCCGCCAGCGGCGGCGGGCGCTCCAAAAACATCAGCGTCGTATGCGGCCATTATTTGCCCTTGAACAAGGTGTTTTGGCTAGACCAAGCCGACATTTGCTCGAAAAACCCGTTATCCAGGCGTCCGTACTTCTTTTCATAGTTGCGGGCGAATGTCGCTGTTTGGATTTTTCGCTGTTCGACGGCGATTTTTGCCTCTAGCAACTGCTTGCGACCAGCGGCTGACTGGCTTGCATTGGGAATCATGCTGACGAGGTAATTACGGTCAGCATCGGACATGGCACCGGGCATGCCTGCCCCGTTGGCGGGGTTGCGCAGCTCTAAGGCCATTTCGTTCCCGAGCGCTGCAGCGGCTTCCTTGTTGGGGAGGTTCTTGTCCACCTTGAACCCGAGAGAGTTCATGGTGCTGGCGATGTTCGTGCCTGTGGCCGTGAGAGTGCCGCCATCCACGTCTTGCAGCAGTTTGCCCAATTGCTGGTACTTGGAAATTGTCGAGGGAGCGGCAAAACCTGCGTTCATGATGGTCTTGCGAGTTTCGCCGATGTCCTTTGTGGCGTTGACTGCGTATTCCTTGTCCGTCGCTGCCTTTGTCGCCTCGGCGGCAGAGGGGCCAGCGGCAAAGGCTGTAGGCGTCTGCAATTTCATGCGCGCAATCTCGCGCTGGATGCCTGCGCGGTCTTCTGGTTTCAGGGCTGGGTTTTGCAACTCAGATTCCATCATCCGCACAGATTCAGCATTAGCGCCATCACGCGACCCGCCCGAGTAAGCGGGTGATTGAACGTTGCCACCGGGGCCAGCCATTGGCGCAGGACCGCCCGGACGAGCGCCGACAACAGCAGCCTCGCTGGTGAACTCTTCTCGCTGCGTTACCGGGTTGAATACTTTGATCGGCTTCAAGCCAGCGTCTGCGGCTTTGTACGCGCCATAAGTCTCCAGAGCGCCTTGCGGAGCAGACACAACAGGCAAGCCATCGGGACCAATACGCGTCATGCTTGTCTGCCCTGTGGTGGAGGTCGTCAGGCTCGGCATAAACCCCGCACCGAGCTTGTTTCTGTCATAGGCGTAATTGCCAGACACTTGCATGTCAGGCGTGCCGCGCTTTTGCACCCATTCCGCCATGTTTTTACCGTCATTGAACACGAGGTCAAACTTCAGCGCATCGAGAGGGATGCCGTACTGCGCAGAAAGTTGCTCGAGCTTGGTCTGAACCTGCGGAGGTGGCGGAGGCAATTTACTCAGCGCGGCCTGCTGTTCAGGCGTGACTGCACCGGTTGTTTGTGGGCCAGCCGGTGCAGGACCGGCGCCAGGGGCGAGCAATCCACCGTCTACGCGTCCAGTCCCAAGCAACGCCTCACGCTCTGCCTGCCGACGCATCGACAAGGCGGTTTGTTGCTCGCGCTGCTTGGCTTGGCTGGTGTTTTCGTCAACCTGCGACTGCATGAGCTTGGTCTGCAGACCCTTTTGCTTATAGGCGTCTTGTGATTGCAGAGCGCCCGCTACACGCTGACCAAAACTCATTGGCGTAGGAGAATACCCACCGGCAGCGAGCAGGCTGATGCCTAGGCGGGCTTCGTCGGTGTTGAGTGCGTCAAGCAATCCAGCCATGATTAAAAGCCCTCGCGCATTTGTGGGACAAACTGGGTTTGGTAGGTCTTGTAATCAAGCCCTGCCATGTTGGGCGCCTGAGGAGTTGCGGCGCCGAATATTCCAGCGCCCGGGCGGGTTTGCTGGTTAGCGTGAACCCAGTTCAGATACCCCAGATCACCGGAGCCGTCCATGGTTTGTTGTGGAGCCTGCTGGGGTGCGACTTGTTGCCGCGCCTGAATTCCACCGTTCGCAAACGGGTTGTTAGCTACGTTCATATCTGGACGCTGCCCACCGCCCGCACCGCCAGAGCCGAGCAAGCCGCCACCGGGTACGTTGAAATTGATGCCAGCAGGCTTTGCGCGGGGGTTTGTGCGGTCAAAACCAGGCTGGTTGCCGATTTGATTCAACAGGCTAGGCACGAGCTGATTGACGTAGCCAGTCCCCGCCGACAGATTGCCATAGGCGTTCTGCTGCTGTTGATTGAACGGGTTGCGCTGGTAGTAACCTTGCAGATCCTGCCCGGTCTGGATGTTTTGTTTCATCCAGTCCGCAGCCGGACCCCAAGGGTCTTTCGTCATGGTTTGTTGTTGACCAACACCACCCCCACCGCCGCCCTCATCGCCACCCATGATGGCGGGTGCCACTGCGCCAATAACTGCGCCACCAATAGCGCCCCAAGTCATTTCGACACCTCTAGATAAACGTCTTTGTGAGCCGTTATCGCGGGCAGTTCGTCATAGCTTTTGGCAATGATTTCGTCTTCAAACTTTTTCATATCGTCCTCGTTTTCGGGGTCGTAGTTGTTCGGGTTCAGGTGGTAGGTAGTCCACAATGTGTCTTCTAGCGCCACGACAGCCCGTTTTGTGCCAACTTGGGAAGTAAAGGTTTTAGGCCCTTGAATTTCCATCTGGCCGTGTTCTGTTTCAACTCGCACATGCCCATAACTGATGTGGTTCAGGTGCGCGTGTTTGTGAATCTTTCCGACTATCAGCATTCCCTTGCGGATCAGCATTTCTCGGGCAACCATCCCGGGCGCCTTGTAGTGCCTCACCGGGAATTCCTTGCACTCTGGGTCAAACTGCTCTGGCTTATCCCGCATTGCCTGCTCCAAGGCCGCAATGCGGTGCCGGGTCTGTAGTTGCCGGTCGGCTACCGCAAATCCTTTGCCGTAGGTGATCTGCATCAATCGCCTGAGCTGCCGTTTCCATAGAAATAGCTCTGCTGCGGAGTGCCCACCCAACCCCCAGACGTACCGTTGTACGGAGTGTTTCCTGCGCTGTTGGTGCCGCTACCCCATCCACCCATCAGCGATGAGCCAAGCTGTGCGCCACCTAGGGCCTGCACCCAAGGGTTAGAGCCGCCGCCTGTCTGGCTGGTGTTTCCGGTTGACGTGCCGTAGCCCTGCCCGAAGCTGTTGGACGTGTTCGCAAAGCCTTGGTAATAGTCCAGTGGCGTGTTTTGGATCTGCTTGCCAAAGCCCAGATCCTGCTGGTTGAACTGGTTTTGCATGCCAATCAAGCCCATGCCGGTCTGAATGTTTTGCTGGTTCTGCCCAAACTGATCGTTGTAGACCTGACGGTCAAAGTTCTGATCAAACTGGTAGTTGTTGGTGCGCATGTCGTTGGCTTGACGGCCAAGTGAGGTCTGCAACTGGCGTTCTGCCTCTTGCTGCATCTGGAGGGCGCCGGAATTGCCAAACGAACCCGAGCGGACCATGGCCGAGGTGTAAGCCGGGGCCTGCGTCATGTTGTAGGCGCGTGTGGTGTCGCCCAACGAGTCCGCTATGGTTTTATCCAGGTACGGATTGGAAGCGAAGCCTAGATCTTGTGCCATGTTAATTCCCTGTCAAAACTCTGCATTGCAGAAAAGTTCCCGGGGTGCCGCTTACAGTGCACACCCATCCCAAAATTACGTATTTGCTTGACGCCGAGCCGAGCTCAGTCGGCGCGCTGTTGCGGACAAAATCCCCAACCGCATACATGCCTGTTGTCGGCGCTGCCGTTGACGCGTTATCAGTGCCGCCGATGCGCCCACCACCCAGTGCGTTGACTTGTCGAGCTATGGACCTGAAAAGCTCTTTCAGCGAGTAATTCAGGGCTTTCGCGTATGGGGTGTCCGGGTTCTGCGGAAGGTTCGGCTCTTGCTGGAGGCTCATCGCTGGCCGTCCTTGATCAATCTCGCGTCGTAGCCGGTTTCCTTGTGGTTGCCGGTCATGTCGATGCGCACGCGGTGGAATCTTCCAGACTGGCGAATGTCAAACTTGCCGTCATTGATGGCGTTGGTTGGACCTGTGACCAGTGCATCACCCTCGTTCGGTTTGTAAAACCCGTTCGCTGTCGCAGTCGTCGGGGATTGCGTAAAGCGCACCCGAAACCGCTCCAGATCCGTGTAGGTGTCGTCGTCCCCGATATCGCTGCTCGTAAAACTGCTGTCAGCCGTGGGGCCGTTGATCGCCACCAATTGGTGATCGGTGTCAAAGTAGGACAGGATCTGCCCGCCCACCAGCCAATACTGAGAGTCAATCGAGATATTCGGCAGGCCGTCAATCGTGGCGCTGTAGTCGTCCAGATCGTCAATCGTCACCCCCGGAGCGATGTAATTCAGCGGAGCTTCAATGGTCTGATCGTCGCGCCCCCACTCTTTGGTCAGGACATGCCAGACAAGACAGCGGTCACACGCGCCAGAAGAGGCATTCGACGGGAAAAACACCCGCACCTGGTTGGTCTGCTTGTCGTAAATCGCCTTGGTACGGTAGCGATACAACGGGCTGGAATTGTCCAGAAACCATTGACGCGTCTTGCCGTTGCCCAAAGGCTCCGGGCGTGTGCCGTCGAATATCCAGAAGTTGTCATTACCAACAATGAAGTGGGCGCCGCCAATGTCGCAAACCGCCTCCTGACCAACTGCTCCAGCCTCGCCACCGGGTATCAATGTCCACTGCCAGACAATCGGCGTGCCAACGAAAGACCCGAGGAAGATGGCGCGTTGCTTGTAGGCCACCACGTAATCACCAAGTGTCAGCGCGGCCTGAATCTGGCCCTCTACAGCCACCAGACGCCCCGTTGTCGCCAGGGTAGGCACAGCAGGCACCCAATCGGTTTGATCGGCTTGAGCGCAGCACCACCAGCGGTCAGGTGACGCTCCATAAGTTGCGTCGTCGGTGTTGAAGGCAACAACAAAGTTGTTCGATGCGCTGACGACGATCTTTGCCTTTGGCGCGCCTGCAATGTCCGCAAAATCGCCCGCAGCGCTGGATTGCATCGTGTCGGTCAGGTTCGAGGCAATCGTGGTATCGCCAAACTGGCAGAAGGACCAGCGTGTATCTGCGCCGCCGTTGTAATCACCCACCCGGCTTGCATCACCCCAAGTTGCACCGCTAAGCTCGTACAGTTTTGTTGTCGTTCCGGCAAAAATCCGGCGAATCCCGTCCAAGCGAGTGGCAACCACAGCGCCGATGCACTCAGCGGCCAAAGCATCAGCCGCAGCATCTACCGGAGTCGGCGCACCCTTAAACCCGGACTCAAACGGCACGATGTGCGAGCAGTCCAGCATGATCCCCGGGGTATTGGGGTCTGCGTCTGGGCTGAAACCGCGTAACTTTTCCATTAGCCAGCCGTCACAGACAGTTGCGAGCCAGAAAACGCCTCGTCGCGCTCTGTTTTCTTGATGCGATTCAGCGCTGCGGTGTAGGTGTTCTCCCACACAACGATTCGTTGGTCGTTTTTCAGGTACGTGGCAGCGGAACAAAGCGCCGCAAAGCGCAGAAGCTGCGGCTCATTGACGATGAACCAATTGGTCGTGTTTGAATCCGACAAAGCGGCCAAACGGGCGTAATAGCGACCTTTGATCGTGTACGAATCGTCCGGATAGGGGCCAAAGATCAGCGTGTCGCCTTCGCGGGCGAAGAATATCGGCTTGCCACCGCCCGAGCGCGTCGGGTAATTCGTATAAATCCACTCGGGGTCTTTGCGCGTCAGCTTCTGAGCGGTTGATCCGTCAACGTAGAGGTATTTCCACGCCAGCAGCCCAGCAGGCTCAGCCACCACGCCCGAAGCAATGGCCTCGGAGAATGAGGATTCCATTGCGGCAATGCGTAGGTCGTTGTAAATCCGTGCCTCGCCGTCCGCGATCAATTCGGGGATGATGCTTGTCAGGTCGGTGCGGTTCAGCCACGCGGCGACGGACGTTTTCAGTGTTGCGTAATCAGTGATCATCCTAGCCACCCGTAACGGTCTACATATGTCGGCATGTGGTCATAAAACCGGATGCCGGTCGGTTGAAATTTGCAGAGGGGTGAAGCCTCTGGAATGAATACCTTGATGCCCTTGCCTCTAGCAAGACCGATCAGGTACTCCATGTTTGGGCGCTGGTAGGCGTACTCTTCGCCCTTGTCCATATCGACGCCGTAAATGCTGATTTCCTCTGCGCCTTCGTGGATAGCGAGGGCCATCAGGTAGGCAATCGAGCTGTTCCAATAAGGAGTTGCTGTCGCGCCCACCTCTTCAAACGGGTAGCGCAGCGCATTGGGTACTTCGGTGTATTCCTGCTGCATATACAGCGGAACCTCGCAAGATCTCAGGCGGTCCAGATAGTCGGGGACGTACCGGGCGTAAGGCCCAGTAATCAGCCGCATGTCGTGCATCTCAAACAGTCGATCCATGCGCGCCCAGTAGCCATCCCACGGGAGGCCCCACTTCTGCCACTCAGCATCAGCCCACGGGGCTGCGTGATGCGTTGACGGAGCCAGGCCAACAATGGCGACTTTCAGGCCCATGACTGCTTTTTCTTGCCAATCGGCGTTCCGGGCATGGTCAGGTGTGCGCGCTCATTGCTTTGGATGTGCAAAAGCGCACGCTTCACCTCGTCCGGGTCGGATGACATGAGGTCAAACCCCTCGTTCTTGAGGCGGATCACATCACCCATGTGAATACGGCCAACGTGAACAAGATTGCCCTTGTAGCGGCCAGTCTCAGGGGTAGCAATGCGCTGCGCCTCGTTCAAGGCCAGCACAGCGCTGCTGTCGTAGGAAGTTTTGACAACCAGCTTGTCACTGGATTCGTCGTAAAACGACTTTTCGACCAGATCACTCATCAGACATCAACCCCAACAAAGTGCATCGAGTAGGTAATCGAGTCGGTATCACCGTGCACGGCTGCAATATGCAGAGACGCGGGCAGGATGTCTTTTGCAATGGTGTTGGCCGCTGCGGTCAGGTGTGGCGACACGCGGAGGACGGTCAAGCCAGTTCCCGTGATCGCGGCTGATGCCAGGATCGTGTACAGAGTCGCCCCATTGGGAGCAACGCCGCTGATCGTGAACACAACCGAGGGCGTCGCCGTCGCTGCCGTGACGTTGATGAAGAAAAGGCCCTGCCCCGATTCGCAAGAGATAGTGGCCGCCGTAGGTGTAGCCGTTCGCGCCGCGCTTGCGAATATTGGCTGGTGTTCTTTTTTCATTGGATTCCCCAAAAGAAAAAGGGACCCGAAGGCCCCTTTTCATGGTTTGCTTACGCTCAGTAGTCGCCCAACTGAGTCCAGGTGATGACCACAGTCCCGGAAATGGTCTGGGTTGCATTGCCATCCACATCAGTGGTTGTTGCATAGGCGGTGTTCAGGAACACGTCCTTGGCAGTTGTGGTGCCGTCAAACTGCGCCGAAGCCGCCAAGGCAGCGCTAACCGCTGTACCTGCTACGTTGATGGTCGCGGAGGACGTGAACGCCGTAGACGGCAGCAAATCGACCATCGTGCCGGTCAGGGACACGTTGGAGGCCGTTGCCGTGCCCAAGGCGATTGCACCAGTTGCGCTGTTCAGCGTGGTATCAATCGCGCTTGTGGTCTTCTGCTGCAGTGTGGCTGTGACGCCCATCACCAAAATGCGACCTTGGGGGAAGTCGTAAATCTTGGTGCCTTGGTACTCTGTTCCGTTCACAACGGCTTGTGGCACGTTGTTAAGGATCAGGGTTGTCTGGCAGAAGGGGCCGAATTGCACTTGTTTCACAACAATGCCGCCTGTTGCTGGTTGCACGGTCGCGCCAGCTTTATCGAGGGGGTCGCCGTCGATAACGTGAATGCTTCCCGTATTGGGTTGCAGTGTTTTGAAGCTCATGGATTACTCCTAAAAGTAGGCCCCGAAGGGCCATTTGGTTGATTAGGAGACGGCCAGGTCGTAAACAGCGGAGTGGGCTTTTTCCGTGCACATTTCCAGCGTGTATTCCACGAGGATCTGTTTGCGCTCAGAGTCGCCAGTTTTCGCCAGATCGTGCGTTTTGAAGTCACGCAGAACGGCAAACTTGACATGCTCAGGGTCGAAAAAGTACACAACGTCTGTTGGGCACTGGCGGCAAGGCACAAGGCGAACTTCATTGCCCAGCGGGTCAATGTAGATGTCAACCGAGTTAACAACCTTCTTCTTATCGCCGTCGCTCATCTTGGTAGACGAACCGGAGAAAGCGGCAAATTTGCGCTTCTGGAAGGAGTTCAGAATGCCCATCGTCGGATTGCCACCATTGGTCCAAGCCAGAGCCAGTGCAGCCTCAACTTGCGACTCTTGCAGGGCGCGGGCAGTGCCATCCGTGTGGATGTCTGTACCATTACCAGCCGAAGCTGTAGCGTCAGCAGCCTTGTCGATATTGGTCTTGATCCAGGCTTGTGCGCCAGCGCACTCAGGTGCAGTTGTGGCATCGCCAGCAGCAGAGGCAATATTCGACAGCAGGCGGGACTCAACGTCGCGCTTCAGTTCTTTCATGCGCGCTTCCATCTGGAAGGCCATTTCAGAACGGCGACCGGCTTTGTCCACAACTTCTTGAGTGCCGGTGACGCGTGCAACCTTGTCAGAGATTTGACGATAGTTGTAAACGCGTGCAGTGACGGTGGCGGCGTCAGTCGTGGCGTCGTCGCCCTCAAGCACCTTGTTAGTGGCGCTGGCAGCGGTCAGGCTGTGGGTCTGCCACTCGTGCTTAACGCCGGTAGCCTTGGACTTAGGGATTTTCGACAGGAACGGCGTTTCAGCAGGGCTGATGTCGTAGATGATGTCGGAGAGGTCTTCACGGTTGCCTACTGCGGAGAACGAGGCAAGGGTATTGCTAGGGAGAGACATTTTTTAGTCCTTTCAGACTTTGTTGGTCGCAAGCAGGTAATCACGAACCGCGTTCGTGTCCCCTTTGCGTACCGATGTTTTGAGTGTCTGGACGGTCTGGGCCTGCCGATTGACGGGCTGAGAGCTTCCAGGCTTGATAATCTTTGGCGCCGCACGGACAACCTTTTCAGTCGTCTTGTTCGCGGCCTGCTGTGTGCGCCACAGCATTGCGTCCCGGGCCAACAGCACTGTTTTGTGGTTGGTCAGCCCGAGAATTTCCTTTTCCGTGTACCCACGCGAGAGCAGGTCGGCTTTAATTGCCGCCTTGTCTTTTTCGGCTTTGGCTGGGTCGGTCCATTCCGGGGCTGCGGCAAACAGTGCTTGGCGCTCAGTGACGAGCGCGGCCTCTGTGATCCGCTGTTGTTCTTCCTGAAACTTCTGTCCTGCCTGGTTCACCTCGCCAACTGCCTGCTGATGCTTCTGCTGAAGATCGCGCATCTGTCGGTCGAGTTTTGCCGCCTGTGCGGGGTCTTGCTCATACAGCGTGTTCCAGTCGAGAGCCTGATATTGGTTAATAGAGGCCTCAATCGACTTGACTACGGCGATCTTTTCGACCACCGCTTGCTGTACTTGCGCTTGTTGCTGTAGTGCTTCACGCTGTTCTTGAACGGCTTTTCGCTGCTCAGCAACTTCTCGCACCTGTTTATCTACGTGGCTCTGGAGTTGATAGGACTTGAGCAAGTCGGGGAACTTGACCGTACCTTCCTGACCATCGACCTTTGTTTTAACCAGCACGTTGCCTTCTGCGTCCACGTCAAGCATGGATTCATCGGCACCGAGTAGCTTTGCAAAGTCGCTCAGTTGGTATTCATTCGGTGGTTCCTCCTTCTGCTCAGGTTCGGCAACCTTTTCAGGGTCTTCCGTTGATTCCTGTGCGGCTACATCTAACGCCTCGTCACCGTCTGGCTGGTCGCCTTCGGCTGAGGGGTTGGGGGCTGGAGTCTCTGGCGCTTCATCGGTAGCTAAGAAGCGGTCCAGCCTGTCCAGGGTACTTGCGCCAGCATCGCTACTGGTAGGGTTTTCCTGTTCCATTTTTCAATCAATCAAAATCCCCTCTCACGACACCAGAGAGGACTGCGGCGCATCGCTGCGTTCGCTAAATGGCGGGTGTCCGCCGAAAACTTAACGCTGGAAAAGCGTTTTAAGGCTGCGCCTTTTCTCAAGCTCAGCCATCTGAATCTCTGCAACGTTGCCATCAACAACAACGCGTGTAATTTCGCGCTTCACAGCGGCTAGAAGCTGCTGGCTAATGACTATGCGTTGCGCCTTGGTGGCGTTGTCTGGGTCACACGTCAGCGCGGCCATGCTCAGATGCCGCTCTACGGCGTCAAACGCCTCTACGAACAGCTTGTTTTCGAGTAGCTGCTTGGCGTCAGTGGCGCGGAATTTGCGATCTTCTGTGGTCATTTCGCTCATACGGGCTCTCCAGTCAATTCTTGTTTGTTGTCCTGATGCCATTGCCAAAACTCGACCGGGGAGCGCCACTCTGACCCGCGATGCAACCACTTCCACTCGGAAAGAACCGGCTTAAGCGCCTTGCAATAACTGACTGCACTGTCGAAGTTCAGCGGGTACGGCAAAACTACAGTCATTGCTGCATCGGTTGTTGTGGCTGCTGGGCCTTAGCCTCTGCTGCGGCCTGTTGTCCGCTAAGCGCCACATTTGCCTGAATCTGGGCGACGTTGATCTTTGTCTTGTTGTCCTCGTCAATCTTGTAGCGGTCCAACAGCATTTGCTGCTCTTTAAGCTGGGCCTCATAGCCCGCCTTTAGTGTTTCGCGCTCAGCATCGCGGGCATCATTAGCGGCCTGCAATTCAAGCTGCATCCGCGTTTCAAGCTGTTTGGCCTGCGCCTTCAAGCCCTCAAGCTCAGACTGGGCCTGTGCTTTGCCTTGCTCAAGTTGGCCCTGCGCTTGCAGTTTCATCTGCTCAAGCATCACCTCAGGCGGCGGTGGCTTGGGCTGGCTCATCTTCTGCTTGAACTCAGGCGACTCGGGGGACATGGCGTATTTGTCCGGAGACTCAAAGCCCAGCGTCTTAACTACATCGTCAAACAGTGCGAAGGCGTGCGATGCATCGACCATGCCTTGAGGCAGTAGCATCTTGGCTTGCAGGTCGGCAATCATCATCAGCTTGCGCTGCTTGTCTTCTTCGTTGCCCGTGCCCAAGCCCACCTTGACGGTCAAGTCTGTACGCTCTTGCCACTCTTGCGGGTTAACCGGAACGTATTTGCCCTTCATGCGGATGATTCGCTGCTTGTCCTGGTAGCGGAGCAGCAGGGAATGCACGCGCAAAACCATTTCTTTGACGCCTGTTTCAGCGATCAGGCGGGTAATCATCTCCACCTTCTGGCTGGCGCGGTTCAGGTTCTCCATGAACGCGCCCTTGGTCGTCTGCTTCAGGATGTCTGGGTCAAGTCCTGTCGTGGCCTTGTTGATGCCCGTGCGGCCTTCTTTGATGCCGTCGATGTAGTCAACGACCGGCAGGATCTGCCCCACGATGGGCTGCGAGTTGTGGGCCATTACGGCACCCTGTACAGGCTCCATACCCTCGATACGCTTTACACCACCCGGCAAGCTGGTCATGAAGTCGGTCAGGTTGACGCGCTCATTCACCAGCCACTGGTTGTTGTTGGTCAGGTAGATGTTGTCCAGCAACTGCCGCATCAACGCGGTCTTGATTTCCTGCAAGTCGCCCAGTTCGTCATAAAGCGACTCACCCACATGGCGGTGAGGGACGCGCTTGGCCACAAAGCCAGTAATTGCGACTTCTGGAATCGGTGTATTCCACTCGTCGCCGTCCGGGATCTGGTTGCCTACCGTGACGATGCGGCGCAACTCTGCGACGCCATCATCATCGCAATCCACCTTTATATAGGCTTCGCAGTACTCGATTTCATCCATCGAGCGGTCACCAATGTCGCTTCCATCGGTGTTGGTTTCGTCGGATACGCTGTCGCGGCTGGTCTGCTGTGTGCTGGTCGATGTGATTGCGTAAGCCGGGAGCGACTCCACAAACTCACGGTCCATGCCCATTTCAATCAGGTCAGAACGGGTCTTTTTGGTGACATGCTCAGTAAATGGCGACTCTTGCAGGTTGCCACGGCACTTCTTGCTGACTCGGACCTCTTCGCACGGCACTGCGCACAGGTGAACTTTTCCCTTCTTGCGCTTGATCTTCAGTTCGATGTCGTAAACGGCAATCGGGCCTTGCTCTGTCATAACAACAGATTCGGCCTGCCCCTTAACCTCAACCTCTGCGCCGTCCTGTTGAAGATCTGCCATCAGGCGCTGAACTTCTTCAATCACGAGGCCCTGGTACTTCACTTCCTCGATCTTCTCATCCTCTTGCCACCAGTGCTTGACGTAGCCGTTCTTCAGCAGCAGCGTGTCCTTAATGGCGTCATGTAGGACGATCCACCCGGCGTTGTCCTTCATGATGACCTGATTGACGTAATCAGTCTCAATTTCGGCTTGCTTCTCGTCCTCTGCGCTCACGGGGTCAAACTCAGCGATGGAGCCAGACTGGGTGAATATCCGCATGATGGCGGGCATAGCCCAATCAACAGCTTCGGACAAGTCGCGGCTCACGATAGAGCTTCGGCCCTCCATTTCGTTGCCGTAGGGGCGCCCGTGATAGCGATCAAGCGCAACGGCACGCTCGTTGCTCAGTTCGCCATCCTCAACACCAAGGCTGTTGGCCCTGTGGTGCTGGATGATCGCAACCAGCTCTTCGTTGGTGTGTTTGCTCACACGATCCCCGTTGTGTTTGATGGCAGCGCCTGATTCCATGCGCGTAACTTGGCCTCAACTGCCTCGTCCAGCTTGGAGTCGTGCGTCAAAGGCAGAACAACACCATCCATAGTCATCCCTTGCCCGCCAAGCCCAGCGGCCACACGGGCAACACGCTCAGCGCGTGGCAAATCACGGCTCTGACCGTCCCAAATACGCATGGCGTAGGTTTGGGCCTTGTTCTCAGGCTTCTCAATGGCTGCGACCTTCGGCGGTCGGCCTACACCACGTAGCTGAGTTTTGGTTTTAGGGGTTTGTTCCATGATTTATCTCGTGTTGCGCGTCTGGCGCCCTCGCAGGCGTATCGCAGGGCGTCGATTACGTGGTTGTCTTTGTCGGCCAGCTTTGGAAGCACTAGCCCGGTGAGGTCGTCTACCTCGTAGCTGTACAAGGTCAATTCGTCTATCGTGTGCGTACAGCGCGGATGGACCACGATGTCAAAGCTCTTAAGGAACTCGACGCCCTCCTCCACCGATTTCGCGCCCTTAATGGCTGCGTTGATCTTTGGGTAGCCATGCCGCTGCATGTAGCTGATGGTTTCGGGCCTGCTTGTGTCGGCGGTAATGAACCACTTTTGTGCATCAGGCACACGCGAGAACAGGTCGGGGAGCTGGTCAATCTCGCAGCCCACCATATACGCCTCATGGTCGATATATAGCCGCCTGCCGTCGATGTAGCAACGAATCAGGACGCTTGGATCAACCGAGAAACCCCAGTCAGCGCCCAGCCTGTAGGTTGCAGTCTTGGATGACTCGAATTCTTCTACCGTCCAGTTGCGAAACACTCGCGCCTGGCTGTTTCTGGCGTACTCACCAAGCCACACATGCCTGTATTTATCCGGATCGCGCGCCCGGTCGTATTCCATCTCAGCGCGGAGCACATCGGGCAAGTAAGGGTTATCGCGGTAATTCGCCTCAACAACAATCGCATTAGGTGGCGGCGTCTCGCCCCTTAATAGCGCGTCTACCGGGTCTGTCTCTTCGTTCGGGTTCCAGCTAAACAGCAGCTCGGAATCTGGCAGTCGAATCGTTGGCCTCAGCAAGTCAAGGCTTTTCTGGCTCAGCGACTGCGCCTCCTCAACCCATGCCCTTTTGTAGCCCTCCAGCGACTTGATGGAGTCCGCTGTGTGGTTCTGCATCCCTTGAAAGATGATGATGCCGTTGCCATGGTTGGACTTGATCTTTGCGTCCTGCACGTCAAAGTAACTTCCGGCGTTCATCGCCTGGATCTTGTTTTCCAGCAGCTTCTTGACCGACTGGTCCAAGCTCTTTTGCACCTCCCGGACACAGACTGTGCTGTCTTCCGGGTTGATGATGTGCTGTTCAATGACGTATTCGCCAAAGAAGTGAGATTTGCCCGACCCCCGCCCACCGTGTGCGCCCTTGTACCGCGCTGGGGCCAACAGCGGCTCAAAGACGGCTGGCGTCTTAATCTGTAGGACGGACAATTACGCGCTCGATCTTGGCAATCAATGAGCCAGAAACTTCTAGCTTGGTCGGAGCATTGAACCCATGCATGGCGTTCAATTCCTTGATTGCAGACACTTTCTCTGCGGCCCTTGCCTCAGCATCATCCGCGATGTCTGCGAGCCTAGAAACCGACTTCTCACGCGTCCAAAGGGCTTTTGAAGCCAACACGGCCCGAAGCTCATCGACCCTTGCCGCCACCTTGCCGTCAGCCATCAATTCACTTGCCTTGCTCCAGATAGTCTCTGGCTTGGACTTGCTTGCGTCGTAAGCGGAGCGGTAGGCGTCTGCCTGGCTCATCCCATCGGCTACGGCTTGGGCGAATGTTTCCTGTTTGGTGGTTAGGGTCATGGTGTCGCCGCCTTTCGGGGTGGACAGGTAAAAGAAAAAGCCCCAGGCCGATGGTCAGCACTGGGGCGGAAGCTGCATTTCAGCAGCAGGAGAAAAGGGGCGGGAACACGTCCGCTATCGAGGTTGCAGCCGGTGCTTCGCGAGCGGTGGCGCATGAGTTACGGGCGAGGACGGTTCCCACGTTTGGTGCCGCATGCATGAATCGAACAATGCGTCTGTCTATCAGGACGTTCTGCCACTGAACTAATGCGGCGAAATGCAAAAAGCCGCCTGATATTGCTATCGGCGGCTTGAATTTGTGCTGGTTACGATCATCCAGCGCCCCGTGCGTGGGGCCGCTTTAACGTCTCGAACTCCGTGATCCCTTGTACTTTGGGCGTGGCTCCAGATTGAATTTGGCTTGCGGAGTACCTTACCGCTGAACGTCTTTTACTTACCGGAGTTTGCAGGGCATGACGACCAAAACGGCTGCTGACCAGGCCCGCGTTTTGAGTCCGAAGACAGCGCCAACCCAATCAGCATGCGTTTTGTCTCACCCCGTCTGCTGGCGACCTTGCCTACGCAAGTATCGGCTAGCTCTATGTCATATAAACGGGCTAATGCAGGCGAGATTAACAGATTTTCCGGTCTGCGGCAAGAAATAAATTAACCTTTTACGTGTTGCGGTTTATCAGCATCTGGCGCCCGTCTCGCAGGTACAGCATCAGGCCATCCCGATTGACACCAAGCGCACGGAATACTGGCGCGGGACTGCACTGAATGACGTATGCCCAACGGACGGCGGCTCTATGCCTGTCAGGAAGCCCGGAGACGGCTTTTTCAATCTTCATGGCGTCTAAGGTGTCCAGCGGGTCGTGAATCTCGGGGCGATGCCATTGCCAGGCTTTGCTGCGGTATTGAGCGAACATGGGGTTAACCCAGCTTTGCTTGCCGGGTTTTACCCACCTTGCCCAATTGCTCAGTCTGGCGTCTATGCCTAGCTGATGGTGCTCTACGGCGTGAAAGTCTATGGTGTTGGTCTTCATCAGCATGCAGTTGCCCTTTCTGTTATTCGCGTTTGAACCGGCTCCAGCGGGTCAATCCCGCTTTGATGGTGATAACTGTTATTGTTTTTGGGGTAAGCCCGTACTCCAGCGCCAGTACATAGCGCTTCTCGCCTCTCTGAATCCGGGCGATGATTTGCTGATTTCGCTCTGCTTTGGTCATCTGTCCTCGTGTGCTAGCTGGTCTGTCGGATGGGGTGTCTTTTTCATTTGGCCGCGTCTTCTAAGTTGCCGCGTGCAGGATTGACCGCTTGCCCAAAACCACGGCTCATATTCATAACCGCCGCGTCGTGACTGCACTCAGGGTCATCGCACACAATGTTTGCGCGCTGCCCGTCTACGGAAATCAAGGCTCCATACCCCGCCTCATGGCCTCCAAACTCCCGCCCGCACACCGGGCACGGCAACCAGAAGAAGCCAAACAGCCACGCATAAATTCGATTCAGCAGTCTCATATCCTTCTCCTTGTAGTGCCCGGCCTTGTTTATCTGACCATTCGAGCGATTTCTTTGAGAAGCCAGACCTTGGGTGCAAGCCAAACAAGGAACAACCGGTCTAAGTTGACCAACACAACCACCAGAAAAACAAAAGATGCGCCAGTCCCTCCGACCGCAGCCCCAACGCGCCCCTCAGTCCAGCCGCCGCGCTCAACCGCGCTTTTGTTGAAATACCCAAAACGCAGCGCCACAGTTAATGCCGCCACCAAAAGAAGCAAAAATACAGCCGTGTAAGCGGTTTCATAGATCCGCCCGTAAGCCACATAGCTCTGAGCAATCTCCGGCAGTTGTTCCATCGCAAAATCACTAGCCTTACCCGCCGCCGTTTGCATAGAGGTCAGAATCTCCATCAACTTGCCTTGCAACTCTTCTTTCATGCGTTTCTCCTTATTTGCGCCATCAAGCTCTGGCCGCTGAGCATCGTTAAATCAACATTCCTATTCGCCAAATCACACGCCGCAGAGCGTCTTCTGGCTTTTTCCCATAATCCTTAAACGAGCCCTTTGTTTTCATGTCCCAACTGATGCTGATCCCATGAATGACGCAGAACCACTCATCCCCCTCTTTCCAAAAGTGAGGCCGCTTGTAACTACCGCCATTTGGTGGCGGGGTTCTGCGAATGCTTTGCGTCATGGATTCGCCTTTAAATAGGCCATGTAGGGCAAGCGAATTGCCTCATGGAAGTACTTCGCCGCCGCTTCGTTGTGGTCAAGCTCTACCCGGCTTTGAACGTCGCAAGTCCTCCTGATCCACACCGCTGCTTGCATGTCGTTGTCAATTTCAGGCCCACCAACAGTTCCAATCCACCGCCAGAACTTCGGCTCGTTGCACCAAATGCCAGCCAGTCGCGCCAGTTCGCCGCCCTTGGGCTTTTCTGGGGTTGGCTGTTGCTCCAGGTACGTCCCGGCCTTTAATGCGGCTATGGCGGCTTGAGTGCCAGGTGCTGCAAATAGCTTGAAGGCGTCTTGTGCGTGGACCGGCTCGATATCGAAGCTGATGCGCAGGGTGCCGTCAGCCATGGTTTTCAGGTTCACGCTGCTTGCGGGGATTGCACTCATTTCGATCCTTTCAGCCAGTTCTCGTATGCATGGGATGGGGTGAAGCCGAAATCCATGCGCTCATCACCAGCGCAGTACCAGAGACCGTTTAGGCGCTTGAGGTGGGGTTTCATGCTGGCACTTGCCCATGGAAATAAGCCATCGCCAGGGGCTGCAGTTCGTCAGCCTCCGCCACATCGCACCGCCCAAGCGGGTAGGGCTGCGAATGGTCGATGGCGGCGACTTTGACCAATTCCCCCGCATTGGCAGACTCCAGAGCAAGCACGTCACCTAGCCAGCAGCGGTATTTGTGTCCCTGCCGAATCATTCCGCCCTCGCCTTCAGTTCTTTAGCCCTGGCGGCGTAAGTAGCCTTGATCTGCTTTAGGTCATCGATGGACCACTTGGGCGCCGATTGATCAGCCTCCAGCGCCTCCACTGCCTCAAGACCAATGCGGGCAATCAACCCCAGCCGGTAGCCGACCACATTCCCCGATGCGTAGCGGTTCTCCTGTTTGCTCTGGGCGTGGCAGTTGCGCTCATCAAAGCGGAGATGCGGTGCAGATCCCCGGCTGCGGTAATGGCCTGCGTCTACTGCGTTCCCAGTCCAGTCCAAAGGCTTGCCGCTGGATATGCACGCATGCCCTGCGAGCTGGTCGCGTAGGCGGATGTAGGCGTTGAACTCTTTTTGGGCAGCTGCGATCCAATAACCGCGCCCTTTGAAGGTTTCGAGCTTCGCCTTTGTCTCCCTGCGCTCTTTGACAGCAGCGACTTTCTCAGCCTTGCCGCGAATCGAGATAGCAAGCGATTTAGCGCACTCAAGGCCGCAGACGGTAGCCATTGGCATGCGCGGCTCAAACTTGCGGCGACAAATGCGGCAGGTTTTTGGTTTGATGGCTTTGGTGCGGATCATGCGACACCAACTTTCCGACGAACGGTAGTTGTAATTAGCGCATCTTGCTCTATATTTGAGGCATCAACAGGAGCAACACCATGCAAGCACTTATCCAAATCCAGACAGCCACCCTCGCCGCCCGTGAGCGCCTGAACGACAAGGCCATTTCTACCCAAGTCGAAAACGGCCAAATTCAAGTAACACGAGTAACCTACCCGGACGGCGTTAACTCGCTTGTCGAGCCGGTTAGCGACTGGATGCCAGTTGCGGACGTGTGCAGCTACCTGAACACCATGCAATGAGCGGGCGACAGTCTCAAGCCGTGGCGCTGGCCGTGCGCCTTGTTCAGCGCGGGCATACAGTGACAGCGGCAGCGCTAAAGCACGGCGTTGCTGCGTCCAGCGTGCGCAGGGCATTGCGGGCGGCTGGCGTTGCGCCGTTGAAGGGTGGAAGACCTGCTGCGTAGTCATGCGGCCACCTCATCAAATAAATCCCGCACCACTGGCACCACCCCACCCCACTGCAAGGCAGCGGCCTTAGCCAGTCCGTCAAAGGTCTTGCTGCGCTGCTTCCAGCGGTCAGGTCCGGGCGGCATGTAGTGGATACGCTCCCTGACGTTTTTCGGCAGCAGCATCATTTCCGCCTTAACATCATCGGTCGGCACCAGCAGCGGGAGGTTTTTTAGCCAGAAACAGGTTGCTTTCTGCTCCATGTGCCCAAACCAGTAGGGGTGAACCACTTGATGCGCCTTGCCCAGAACGCTAGCCAGCACGGAAACCGGCTGTTCAAGGGCAATCTTGGGAATTGGTGCGTTCCACAGCTTCAGGGCAAATTCAAGCGCTGCTTGCTGCCTTCCGTCTGCCCGCTTTGCGGCGAAGTGGCGCGCACCGGAAACTGCAAGGTGTGTGCATGGCGGGTGGAAAACAGCAGCCTCCCAGCCTTCGTTCAGGTGGTCGAGTACATCGCCCTGGATGTGGTAAATCGAGCCATCGTCAGCGGGCAGAATGTCGCAGCTCCAGGCGTCATGCCCCAAAGCCCGGAAAGCGCGGCGCATCGTGCCGGATGATTCGCAGCCGAAAAGCCACCTCACGCCGCCACCTTTTGCACGTAGTCTTTGCACTCCCGCTCCCGCAATCTCGAAAAATACTCATACGCTGGACGCAATGCGCAGCCGCTGAAGCCAGCCTGTTGCATGGGAGTCTTGCCCTCGCGGTGCCATTTCTGGTTTTTGCAGTTTTCGCACTTCATTGCACCCTCCAGCATCGAAATCCGTCACCCTCAGGCGCAGTGGTGAAGCGCTTGTTGTTGTACGAGCCTTGCTTTGAGCAGTAGGACTTACCGTAGGCCAATGACATACCGTCATAAAACACCGACTCACCCACCTCAAGTAGTTGAATGAACAAGCGGAACTCGGAATGCTTTTCGGTTCTGTATGCGTGTGCAGGGATGGGCTGCGTGCTGGTGATTTGGAGGTTCATGTGGGTGCTCCTTGTTTAAGTTTTGCCATCTGCTCACGGATGGCGGCGGGCATCGGGACGGCGCGCTTTCGCTCGATGTCGAGGCGGGTTAGCTCGGGGTCGCGCTCTTGCTTGCCGGGGACGGTGGACACGGCGCCAGCCGAAGTAAAGCCGCCCTTTTCTGGCTTGGGGGCATACACGTCCGTCCATCCAGCCTTGATTGACTTTTTGAGGGCCTCGATGGGCTCGTGCCCTGCATCTCGGATTTGCTCAAGGGTTTTGACAACCAGTTCAAGCGCGTAGACCGTGGACTTCGCCTTTTTGGCTTTCCGGGTTTCGAGGTATGCAGCCCACACATCCCCTGGAATCCAATCTGGCAAAACAAATGCAGCCTGCGCAGCGGGCTTATCGCCTTCGGATACGGATACGGATACGGATACGTCTAAGTGTTCAATTGCTAGCGATTGCGTAGCATCTGCTGCGCATATGTCGGGCGGTTGAGGGAATTTGCTTTTTGTTGCCCGCACTTGCTGCTTGAAATCCAAAACCATCAGGTAACGCTCCCCGTCCTCAGCCGGGTACACCCTTACAAGAGCCGCTGTCACGCATGCGGTGAGCCACTTCTCTATGTCCGAGTCGGAAACCTTGTTTAACAGTCTTGGATAGCACGCAGCGCGCACAAGCCCGTGGTCGGCGTAGTACCGGCCAAAGTCATCAACGACGCTATGCAGGCGCCGGTAAAACGTCTCCTCCGCCCAATTGAGTTTTGCAACCCTTGGGCTTGTCAGAATGCCGTCTCGGAGGATGCGGTTAGGCACTGGCGCTCCACACAGCACATCCATCCCGGCGCCGGTCGGTTTTCTTCAGCCCGCACTCGCTGATACGGCGCTGGACTTCGATGTAATCCAGGCCAGTAAGATTCGCCACCTCACGCGCCGTAAGCCCACCAGGAGCGGCTTTTACGCACTCAGCAATGGCGGCACGCTCACGGTCAGCCTTGCGGCTTACAGCAGCCTTTGCAGCGGCTTTGGATGTGTCGCAGTCGGTGCTTCTGGAGCGCGTTTGGACAAAGCTCAGGAGCTTGTCTTGCATGGTGCGGGGTTCTAGGGTTAGGGATAGCTGGCTCATACCCGCAACTCCCCGCGCTCAGTTATTTCAGTCTTGCCCTTGAGCTTGTTGCGGGCTTCGGTGACAAAAGCCTCGTTGCCCGGTTGGTCGCGGATGGGGCGGACAAAAGAGTCGGGAATGAACCGGCCATAACCAACGCAGCCAAATTGAAGAAACAAAATGTCGTTGCGATCTGTCTCCCATATCGGACCAAGCGATATGTCTATATCGTCGTGCCCTGCTGGGAATAGTTGCAAACACGTCAGTGTCTTTCCTTCATTCCCAGCCTCACTACGGACAACGATTGCAAAATCATCCTTTTTGCAGTTCATGATTGCGCCCTCTCAATCTGCGCCAGAAACCCGGCGCCGGTGTATTGCTTGTGTTGATCGGCTCCGTCACGCACTGGGTGCATGCTGTTTCCGGTGTAGCTCTCGCGCATCGTTGAGTTAACGTAAGTGCGGGAGGGTGCTGCGTCTTTTGGCTTTGTTGCTGCATAAAGACGCTGAGCCTTGGCTTCGTTCTGCTTGGCTATTGCCCAGCTTGTTCCGCCGCTCATGGGGTGGCCTTTGCGATGGCGTCGCGAGCGGCTGCGATTACCGGTCGGCAGTGTTCGACGCCAATCATGTCGTCGGCGTAGCTCTCGGTGATGGCCACGAGAGGCTCCAGCAACACATTAACTGTGGTTGGTTGTGAACGGCTTGTGGTTACCAGTTCTGCGGCGGCGTGACGGGCGTCACGATGGCCCAAGGCGTAGGCCCGCTGCTCCTTGATTGTTAACGCCGCTACCGGGCCTTTGCATGGGATATTCATGATTTCCATGTGAAGCCTGTCGCGCATCTGTTCGTCCATCTGTTCTCTCCTTGGTGTTGGGGGTTAGGCGGCACGAATTCCGCCACGCGCTTTGATCTGGTCGATTGCCCTCATGGCGCGCTCCATCGTGTGAGCCGCGCCGTTGATGACCTCTACCAACTTGACTGTTTCGTCCTCGGGTGACTTGCGGTCAGGCCGCGCATGCAGGGTTTCATCGCAGGCATGCATCAAGGGGTCGTAAGACTCACAGAACGTCATCAGGCGAACGACTTGCCCGAAGGTGAGGCGCTGGTCCCCTGTGGGGTTGCAACACGCCTTAAGGCGGGCGTATGCGCTCTCTGCCTTCATGTCTGGAAACATATGCGCCGCAACGTCCTTGAAGGGCTTGCCGCTGTCACCAATCGCGGTTGCGATGGCGTCGAATTCGTCGTCGTAAAAGAGCTTCAAAAAAGTCTCCCGTAATTTCTATGGGTGTTTAGGGGTGCGTTTTTGGACAAATAAAAAGAGACTTCATCCCATGGAAAAAAACTCAAACTGGCTCAGCGCATACGAGGCGATTCCGCTCAGCCTCCGCCTGCCGTGCGAAATAACCCGCTTCAAAATGAAGCAGTTCAGCGCTGGTGAGGCCGCTGCGAATACTTGCTTCGTAGATGGCCTCGCCTGCGTCGAAAGCACAGGCGCCGAGGGTGCGGAGTTGGGCGGTGGTGAGCATTTAGAGCCTCGCCTGAATGTGTGGCGCCAAGAGGCGTGTGAACAGCTTGCCGATAGGGGCTGCATGACCGCGCCGGAAATTACAGCGAAGGCAAACAGGCTCCACGTCAAGCGGGCGGCTGTAGTCGCGGTGGTCGTAACAGTCAGCCCTGCCTTGGCAGTCGAAACAACGGCGCTGGCTCAAGGGGCGAATAGTCCCAGCCTTGATGGCGGCTTTTACGGCTTTGTGAGCCTCGCTAGCACCGCTAGAAACCGTCAACAGCTTGAGCCGCGCAGCCTTGCAAGGGGAGCAACGCAACGGCACGCGGCGCTTACGCCTGTCGCCGGAGAAGGCCTCCGTGGAGGTGCCACAATCAAGGCAAACACGCATTCCATCAACGCGCGGCTCTTTGAGTGTGTAAGGCAGCATGCTTTAGGCCTTAGCGTGGTCAATCAACGGACGACCAGCGGAGTGCGGCCAACTCTTATCCTTGACGCGCACCCATGTCTGCTCTGGGCAGAGGTCTTCGCAAGTAACCACGCCAGCACAACGGCGCTCTATCTCTGGGCAGTACTCGGGAGGGACGCTTTCGCCGCGCTTCCAGTGAGTGACGGCGGCCTTTTGCAGCTTGAAAAGCTCCGCGAGTTTTTCCTGGCTCCCGATGATTTCTGCGGCTTTTTCAATGGATTCGATGACATTCATGGCCCCAAGTATCGCATAACGAAACAAACGGGGCAACAGACGTAAAGCATGGCGATACAACATTTTTGCTATATGCCAAGCCAGCCTTATGCTGTTTTGATGAGTTTTGGGAAGCGCATCAAAGACCGGCGCGGGGATCTACGGATGACCGGGGAGGACCTTGGGCGGCGTATGGAGCCATCAGTTAGCAAGCAAACCATTGCCCACTGGGAGGCCGACCGCTATAGGCCCCACATAGATCAGGTGGCCCAGCTCTGCCAGATTCTTGGCATGTCAGCGGACGCTCTGGTGCTTGGCGTCACGGACACTCCAAGCCCCCGAGCCGCCGAAATCGCTGCAATTTATGACGCCCTCGCCGCGCCCGAAAAGGCCAGGATCGAAATGATGCTTAAGGCATTGGGGCTTAGTGACGCCATCCCACAAACACGGGATATTGATAGAACTGACAGGGCGGGAAAGCCCCATAGTAAAGTTTTGCACGCCGCAAAAATTGAGGAACACAATGATCAGAAGGAGCCTGAGTTTGGCCCCGCACTGACAAAGTTCTTTAACTCTGGTAGGGGCGCAAAAGATGGGGGAAGTAGTAAATATGCCGCAGCGCCCAAGACTGCCGCGCCAGCCAGAAAACGAGGCGGTGGCCGTTCTTGAGGAAATGCTTGCAATATCCCGGGGGCGCGAACCACTTAGCCTGGTGGTGATTGTGGAGTTTGAATCCGGCCATCACCACATGGGCGTCACAGGCCGCTACTCACACGATGAAGCCCTAGCCAATAGAGCCGTCGCCAGCTTGCAGGACTTTCTTGCCAAGGGGCGGGAGTTCTTGGGAACGATGTAGTCCACCCACACCCGGCACAGGCCGCCCCTTGAGGCGGTTTTTTTACGCTTATTCCAATTTGTTAAGCCAGACGAAACCACATATTACGATTCAGTCTAGACTTTTGGTATCGCTACGCTTGACTTGTTGTTTCGTTCTGCGATACTTCATTCACGCCACCAAAAAGCCTTGTAGCTGATTGAGGCGGTTGATTGGTAAACCTAACTGGAGAAATGAATGAGTTACGAATCACGCGAAGTCGCCGCTGTTTGCGACAACGAGGTCCGCATCTACAGCGGTGTGCAGGAAAACGGTCGGCGCCCTCTGCTGACAACTAAGCGGTTCGCACATCACGGCGCAGCAGTGAACTACGCACAAGAGCATGACGAAGCCGAAAAGCAGCGGGACGAACGCAGGCGCTAAACCCTGAAGCCTTGCGTGCAGGGCTTTGGAGTACCGCTTTTTATTGAGGCGGTGAGTGATGAAACCAATATGGAGAGCGAAATGAATGCAATTAGTCAGCCTGAAGCAAAAGCCCTCGCAGCCGACTGGACGCACAAAAATCCGTGGCGCGGCGTTCCTCACTGCACTGCGGGCATGGTCTGCAATGCGCTTCACGATCTGCACCAGCCATCGCATAACGAGCTGGCAGCGATTGTTTCGGTGCTTGCAGGAGCTATCCGCAAAAACGGCAGCTTGTCGCAAAAGTGCATTGATTCTCTGACCGACCAACTGCATGAAATGGCAGATGAGATTGATCAGGACTTGGTCAATCAACAGGCTGAGCAGGCTTGGAATGAACAGCAAGCGAGGGCGTCATGAAAGATTCAGTTGATTTGGCTAGCGCTGAAAGCAGCCGCGTGCAAGCGCATACGCCGGGGCCGTGGGCTGTCAGCAAAAACACGCGGCTCGTTTTTGGAGCGCAACAAGGCCTCGGTCTTGAGCCCCTTGGGTTCATATATGGGCCGTCGTTCGAGGAGCGCTCAGTGGTTGGGCGCCGCGCAATGGCCGACTGCGTTCTGTGTGCCGCCGCTCCGGAGTTGCTGGAGGCATTGAAATACGCCCGCCGCATGGTTAAGGCTTTGGAGTGCGACATCGCGTTTATTGACGCCGCCATCGCCAAGGCTACAGGCGGTCAACCATGAACGAAACACTCGCCGGAATCGCCGCAGGGCTGTGCATTGCCGCGCCCTACATCCTGGAAATTTTCAAGGAGCTTCTATGAACATGCAACTAGCCCGCCGCGCAATCCGCTTGTACAGCTACGACCTCGCGCCCAAGTCGGTAAACCGCCATAACCAGCGCTCGTGGCTGCGGATGGTGCAACTGCTTGGCGACAAGTGGCTGATTGCCAAGCCTTCGTCTAAGGAGGTTCTGCAATGAGCGCTTCTGCAGTTTTTATCGGCATGGTCGCAGGGACATTTGCTAGTGCTTATTTTGGAGATTCGTCTTATCTCGTGGCGGTTGAGCACTCCTTTTGGCTTTGCCTTGGGGGCTTGACCCTCGCACTCGTAAATTGGAGTAACCGCACATGACCTGCGAACGCCTATGCAACCAGCAACGCCAGCCCTGCCCCAGCCCGTACCTCTGCGGCACAGGATGCTACTTCAACGAGGCCAATGATTCCGGCCACAAGGTAGCCCACGGCAAGCGTACTGATTACTTCGGTGAGGCTGCAAAAGAGCTTTATATCGAGATGTACGACACCCCCGGGAATTATTGGGACAGGCTCCCCTGGTACGGAAGGCTTGGCACTGTTTGCGGTGTTGTGCTTGCTGTTGGTCTGGTGGTGGGGTTGTCATGAGCGCCGTACTAAGCCGCAAATGGGTAAGCCACACCCAAATGGACCGCCCCGACGACGACGAAATCATCGCAGAGCTGGCCGAGCATTTTGACGAAACGCCGTTCGGCGTGATCCGCTGGCTGATGGATATGGATTTGTCTGCTGCGCTGGTGCGGGATCAGGGATTTGAGCCGAGTTAACAAGGAGAAATCATGAGCAACAGTATTGACATTATCCGGAACGACATTTATTCAACGCAAGAGCGGTTTGACCGGATGTCTGGCGGAGTTCTGAACTTCGAGCGAGAGGCGGGTTTTGCAATCCAAGTCATCGGTGGCAATGATTACGCCATGCGCATTGCTACCGGCAACCGGCAGTCGGTAATTAACGCCGTGACCAACGTGGCCGCGATTGGCATCAGCCTGAACCCCGCCAAGCGTCAGGCTTATCTGGTGCCACGGGACGGCAAGATTTGCCTCGATATCAGCTATATGGGCCTGCTGGACCTCGCCATCCAGTCCGGCTCCATCATGTGGGGGCAGGCTGAGCTTGTGTACACGCAAGACCGCTTTGAGCTGCACGGCTTCGACAAACCACCGTCACATGCCCGCGATCCGTTCTCCAAAGATCGTGGGGAAATCACTGGCGCTTACGTGGTGGTCAAGACCCGCGACGGCGACTACCTCACTACCTGTATGAGCATTGATGAGGTGTTTGACATTCGCAACCGCTCTGCATCGTGGAAACAGGGGCAAAAAGGCCCCTGGAAAACAGACGAGGGCGAAATGATCAAAAAGACGGTGATCAAGCGCGCCTACAAGCTCTGGCCCAAAACTGACCGGCTGGACAACGCCGTGCACTTCCTCAACACCGAAGGCGGCGAGGGGTTGGCTGATATTGCGATCAATGCGGAGCCACCAACATCCTTCCGCAGCTCCCCAACCATGGGGGCCATGGCGGCGATGGATATCGAGGTGCAGAACGTATTGCGCGATCTTGGCGCAGAGGTGACGGACATTTTCAACTCAGACGAAGGCGGCGCACCGCTGGCATTTGACCGCCTGGAATCCGAAAAGCTGGACTCTGATCAAAAGGTCGCGCTCTGGTCTTGCCTGCCGTCGAACGTCCGCACCGGCCTGAAAAAAGAAGGCGAATCGCGCCGAGGCCCTCCACCTGCCGCTATGGCCGTTTGAGCATGAACGGCTCTACATGGTCAACCGAGGAAATCGCCCTGCTGCGCGAGATTTTTCCGCACTTGCACAGCGAGGATGTAGCCATACTGATGGGGCGCTCCACCTCGGCTATACGAAATGCCGCGCAACAAGCGGGGCTGCGCAAAACCACTGAGTACCTGAAAAGCAATACATGCGGGCGCGCCCATAGCATCAACAACCCCGCCATGCTTGCCGCCCAATTCAAACCAGGACAGCCGTCTTGGAGTAAGGGGACTAAGGGCCGCGTTGGCATCCACGAGGCCTGTCGCGCCAATCACTTCAAGCCAGGACAAAAGCCTCCGCAGTGGCGACCGCTAGGCAGCGAACGGCTCGCCAAGGACGGCGTCCTCGTGCGCAAGGTGGCTGACACCGGAATCAAATCTGCGGATTGGCAAACGGTGCATTCCTTGGTTTGGATTGAGCAGGTCGGCCCCATTCCTGCCGGGAGTATTGTGGTTTTCAAGGCTGGCAAGAAAACATCTGTCGCCAGCGAGATTAAGCCAGAGAACCTCGAATGCCTGAGCCGCGCCGAACTGATGCACCGCAATAGCTATCAGAGATACCCGCCAGAAATCGCCAAAGCCATACAGCTTCGCGGCGCTCTAAACAGACAAATCAACAAACACACGAAAGCCATCAATGAACCACATCAACACAGTCCGTCAGCATCTTCTTGACCAAATGCAGGCCCTGCGTAGCGCCGCCAGTCCGGAGGCCGTAAAGGTCGAATTGGAGCGCGCCAAGGGCATCAGCGACCTCGCCCAAACAGCCGTGAACAGCGCCAAGGTGGAAGTTGAATACCTGGCCGCGACGGATCAAACCGGATCTACGTTCTTGGCCCAAAAGCCCGTACTACCGAACGGCATCACGGCGATCACACAACACCGCATGAACGATTAGCCGCCATTAATGCACGAGGCCACGCCAAACACGCGGCCAAATGAAAGGAGAACGCGATGAGCCACAAAACCTACAAACAAGAATTCGACAGAAAGCACGGCCCACCGCCCGAGTTTGATTCCGAGCTTCTTGAACTCATCAACGAAGCGGTGAAAGAGAAGGCAGAACAACGCGAGTTAAACCAGGGAGATACCAATGGACGCGATAAAGGAAATTGAGGCGGCTTTGGCTGCGGGGCCGAGCGAGGAGCGCAAATGGGAGTTGTGGACAAGCAACTCTTACCGACGCATGCCGGGCGCAATTGAGCCGACCATCCAGCACAGCGACAACCACCCAGATTTGCACGCCACGATTGAAACGCTGGAGTATGTAGTCGCCGTCCAGCCTGCCAATATTCGCAAAGTCCTCCAGCTCATTGCCGCCCGTGATGCCGAGATAGAGGAACTGAAGGCCGCGCTGGAGCGAACTTTGAGCTGGATGACCAGCTACCCGGGAGGCGGACCGATGGGGCCTAACGGACCTTACGAACAAGCCCGTGCCGCCCTCAATCCAACTCAAGGAGCGAAATAAATGAACACACCAAAAGCAGCGCCTGTGGCGGTAGAGGCGGTAGAGCGCGAGAAGTTTGAGGCGACAGCAATTCGTTTACTGGGTACGGGCGCTCGTTTCGAGCTTCGGGTGGACGGGCTTTATGACCACACACCCACGTATGACGCATATGAAATCTGGAAAGCAGCTCGCGCTGAGCTTGCCAGCCCTCTGGTGGCACCTGTAGGGGATGCGGTGCATGTAGGGGATTCGGATTTTGAGACATGGTACTCAACCCAGACGCCGGGGTACGGGAACCTGAAGCAGTTGGCGCGCGATGCGTATGCCGCTGGCATGGGCGACCCTTTGGCAGCCGCCACCCGCCCCCAAGAGGTTGTCAGAGGGGAGCCGGTGACGGATGAGCAGGCCGACGAAATAGCGAACGCCTGCTATCACGAACTGCTGGTGACCACCACTTACAACGGCGGGATGGGTGGGCAGACTTGGGACCGAGCTTTGGTTCGCGCTGCGCTGGCCGCCCGCACTGCGCCAGTAGAACTTTACACCGGCTTCATCGCCCGACAAGCCGGTCGAATCAACTGCCGTAAATGCGGCGCCCTGCCCGAACTAAGTTGCAGTCGCCCTGACTGCGCTTCCGGCAAGACCGCCTACACAGCGCCTGCTGGCACTGTCCCCACACAAGCCCCATCCAATGCGGTGCCGGTTGCGGTGGGGAAACAGGATTCGGTTCATTCTGACGGTGGCAAATGTGACCGCGTGCAGGGGCCAACTGATGCGCCCCTGTTGTCGGAAGACGAGCAGCGCGCGGTGCTGTCCGATCTGATGGGTTTGGAATGCCTCCTCAACCGACACGACTGCTGGATCACGGAAGCTGACGCCCGCGACATGAGCGAGTGTGTCCCGCACCACGAAAAGCGCGTTAGCGAACTGCTGGCGATGGGCCGCGCAATCATCGCTCAAGACCCCGAATGCTGGCACGACGAGCAGAAGGACGCCTTCAAATTGCGCTACAGCGAACGCGCCGCCATTCTCAGCACTTCTGCTGTTAGCGGTGGGAGTGGGTCATGAGCGGGCCAGATGACGAATGTCTGTGCGAGAAGTGCGGCCAATGCTTCCCTCCTGACGAAATGCAAAACGCGCCTGAGGGCAGCGAATTTGAGGGCGTTGAACTTTGTAACGACTGCTATTCATCGGAGACACCATGACCACTACCCCCTCAACCCCGGAAGGGTTGCCGAATTTGCCACCTTACGGCGTGAACCAGGAAGTTGTCTTGCCAGGACGAGGCACAAGAATTATCCGCGCCTTCACCGCCGACCAGATGCAAGCCTATGCCCTAGCAGCAATAGCAGCGCAGCAGGAGAAGAATCCGGATCATTTGGACAGTGGTGTATGTGGCGGGGTAACTCAATGGCAACCGATTGAGACAGCGCCTCGGGATGGAAGTACGGTGATTGTCGGGCGCGATATGGGCAGCTTCGGTTTTGTTCGCGGCTACGGTCGCTTCGAGGGAGACCCTAGGTCGTTCCTGTGTGGCTGGATCAGCAGCGGCTTTACAGATCCCCCGGGCAACTTGGGGCTGGCGTATCCCTCTCACTGGATGCCCCTGCCGCCACCCCTTGCACGAGGCAGCGAAGCGCCCCCCGGCCAAATAAATCAGGATAGCGAGGCGAAGCATGTCTGAAACATTGATGCCTACACACGGCCTGCGGTTGCTCCAGTCCAGCCGCAGCGATGCACTGTCACCAGTATTGCAGCGAATGTACATCAGCCTAGTCAACGGCAAACAAATTTGGCTGGACGTGCCAATCGTTTACGACGAGCCCGCACCCCGCCACGAAGCACCCACCAGCAAAATAAAAGAGCCTGCATCCGCATCACTTAAGGAGTCTGATCATGGGTGAGAGAGAAATGCTTGAATTGGCGGCAAGGGCTGCGGGGATTGCGCTTGCTGGTGACGGAGTGAACGGGATTTTCTACGACGCGCTTATGGGGTGTGTCGATGCCGATTCAGACAGGCACTGGAACCCGTTGGAGGATGACGGCGATGCGCTACGGCTGGCTGTGAGGCTGAACATGGATGTAGATATTGGCCGCAGGGTGATATCCGTGGCTTGGTTTGACGCGGAAGGCAACGTATTCGAGCTTAAGGAGCCGGGAGAAAAATCCGGCGCCGAGCCCTTTTCCGCCACCCGACGCGCCATCACCCGAGCCGCTGCTGAAATCGGCAAAGCCATCGCCCCTGGTGCGGAGAAATAG
>JAZKIR010000055.1:0-75805 GCA_040384785.1 Pseudomonadota bacterium | reverse complement strand
TGCCTGTGTACCAGGGCAGTGTCGGACCCGATGTGGTCGACATCCGCAAGCTGTACGCGCAAACCGGCATGTTTACCTACGACCCGGGCTTCTTGTCCACGGCGTCGTGCCAGTCGGCGATCACGTATATCGACGGTGACAAGGGCGAACTGCTGTACCGTGGTTACCCCATCGAGCAATTGGCCACCAATTGCGACTTCATGGAAACCTGCCACCTGCTGCTGTACGGCAACCTGCCCAACGCAGCCGGCAAGGCCGAATTCACCAAGCGCGTGACCAACCACACCATGGTCAACGAGCAGATGCAGTTTTTCCTGCGCGGCTTCCGTCGCGATGCGCATCCCATGGCCATCATGACCGGCCTGGTCGGCGCGCTATCGGCCTTCTACCACGACAGCACCGACATCAACAATCCCGAGCACCGCGAGATTTCCGCGATCCGACTGATTGCCAAGATGCCAACGCTCGTGGCCATGGCCTACAAATACAGCGCTGGTCAACCGTACATGTATCCCAAGAACAACCTGAGCTATTCGGGCAATTTCTTGCACATGATGTTTGCCACACCGTGCGAAGAGTACGTGGTCAACCCCGTCATCGAACGTGCCTTGGACCGCATTTTTGTGCTGCACGCCGACCACGAGCAAAACGCGTCGACGTCGACCGTGCGCCTGTGCGGCAGCTCGGGCACCAACCCGTTTGCGGCCATTGCAGCTGGCGTGGCCTGCCTGTGGGGCCCGGCACACGGCGGCGCCAACGAAGCCTGCCTGAACATGCTGGAAGACATCCAGAAAATGGGCGGCATCAGCAAGGTTGGCGAATTCATGGAAAAGGTCAAGGACAAAAACTCCGGCGTCAAGCTGATGGGCTTTGGCCACCGCGTATACAAGAACTACGACCCCCGCGCCAAACTCATGCAAGAGACCTGCAAGGAAGTGCTGGCGGCTCTGGGTCTGGAAAACGACCCCTTGTTCAAGCTGGCCATGGCCCTGGAAAAGATCGCCCTGGAAGACGACTACTTCGTACAGCGCAAGCTCTACCCCAATGTCGACTTCTACTCCGGCATCGTGCAGCGCGCCATCGGCATCCCGGTGAGCCTGTTCACGGCCATCTTCGCGCTGGCCCGTACCGTCGGCTGGATCGCCCAGTTGAATGAAATGATCGGCGACCCCGAGTACAAGATTGGCCGCCCACGCCAGTTGTTCACCGGTTCCGATCGCCGCGACGTGCTGCCGATCGCACAACGCTAAATCACTGCACGCCCAAAAAAGCCCGCTGACGGTCAACGTCGGCGGGCTTTTTATTTACCCGGCCGCTGGCCTTGAATCGCTTCACTCGGTTCCGCAAAAGCGCAAGGGCCGAACTTTCAAAGGTCTTCAAGGTCAATGCATGCAGTCGACCTGTGCGTTCAGTCGCCAATCACGCACCGATTGCTACATATTTTATAGCTACACTTTTATATTACACGTGGGCTAGAGGTCATTTTTCCATTCAGTGACCTTTAAAAACCCCAATTTGGGTATTTATAACCCTATCACGCTGCTCCCGTTCACTCCTGGACGTCAGCGCCTGCGCGCACAGGCTTGCAACGGTTCCTGTCTCCTGGCAAGCACAGTTTTGCACACCTGCCATCGCCAAACACGACACCAAAATATAAAATGCCGTAGCAAAATATGGATATTCATCGCCGTTAGCGATGTCACAGAGAACAAATGAACAGCCCTGACCGCAGTTTTGCCCGCCGCATAGACCTGACCTCGCTTCAGCTCTTCGCCGCTGTCTGCGAGCTGGGCAGCATTGGCAAGGCGGCGCAGCGGGAGTTCATTGCACCTTCGGCCCTGAGCAAGCGGCTCAGTGATCTGGAGGCCACGCTGGGCAGTGCGCTCCTGCACCGCCACTCGCGCGGCGTGCACCTCACACCTGCCGGACAGAACCTGCTGCAGCACGCACGCGCCGTGTTGTTCAGCCTGGAGCGCATGCAGGCCGAATTCAGCGAATACGCTGACGGCGCACGCGGCCAGGTGCGGGTGCACGCCAGCATCTCGGCCACGGTGCAGTTTCTGCCCGAAGACCTGGGCGCCTTCATCCGCGCACACCAGGGCGTCAAGATCGACCTGGAGGAACACCTCAGCAGTGAAGTGGTACGCGCGGTGCAGGAAGGCGCAGCCGACCTCGGCGTTTGCAACACGGCCGATGGCGTGGGCGAATTGCAGACCCTGCCCTACCGGCAAGACCAGTTGGTGCTGATCGTGCCCACGGGCCATGCACTGACGGCCAAGACCAGCGTGGCCTTTGAAGAAACCCTGGCCTTTGACCATGTGGGTTTGCACTCCAACAGCTCCATCTATGTGGCCATGCGCCAAGCCGCTGCCGCGCTGGGGCAGAGCATCCGGTTGCGCATACAAGTCAGTGGACTGGACGCCATGGGCCGCATGATCCTCAACGGGCTGGGCATTGGTGTGATGCCGCTGCGCGCTTTTACACTGATGCACAGCGCGGGCGGGCTCACGGCCGTAGCCTTGAACGACGCCTGGACCACGCGCCGCATCGAACTGGTGGCCCGAGACTTTTCCACGTTGCCGCGCACGGCGCGGCTGCTGGTGGACCATCTCACGGCGACGCCCCCACCGCCAGGGGCCAAGGCCCCCTAAAATTGATTTTCACAAGGAAGACCTCACCATGGCACGCACGCTCTACGACAAACTCTGGGATGACCATGTCGTCCACACCGAGGACGATGGCACCGCCATCCTCTACATCGACCGCCACCTGGTCCACGAAGTGACCAGCCCCCAGGCCTTTGAAGGCCTGCGCGTGGCCGGCCGCAAGGTCTGGCGCGTCAGCTCCATCGTGGCCACCGCCGACCACAACACCCCCACCACGGGCTGGGAGCGTGGTTATGACGGCATCACCGACCCGACCAGTAAAGAGCAGGTCATGACGCTGGACTCCAATATCAGCGAATTCGGATCTGCCGCCTACTTCCCCTTTCTGTCCAAGCGCCAAGGCATCGTGCATGTGATCGGGCCCGAGAATGGCGCCACATTGCCCGGCATGACCGTGGTCTGCGGTGACTCGCATACATCCACCCACGGCGCGTTTGGCGCGCTGGCCCATGGCATTGGCACTAGTGAGGTTGAGCACGTGATGGCCACGCAAACCCTGCTGGCCAAGAAGGCCAAGAACATGCGGGTCTTGGTGGAAGGTGCGATCGCCCAGGGCATCACCGCCAAGGACATCGTGCTGGCCATCATCGGCAAGATCGGCACGGCCGGCGGCACGGGTTACACCATCGAATTCGGCGGCTCGGCCATTCGCGCGCTCAGCATGGAAGGCCGCATGACGGTCTGCAATATGGCCATCGAAGCCGGTGCCCGCGCGGGCCTCGTGGCCGTGGACGAAAAAACCATTGACTACGTCAAGGGCCGCCCACTGGCCCCCGGCGCCAATGCCACCAGCCCCGAAGCGGCTGCCGTGGAGTGGGACCAAGCAGTGGCGTTCTGGAAGACATTACACACCGATGCTGGCGCCGCCTTCGACACCGTGGTCGAACTGGATGCGACCCAAATCGTGCCGCAGGTGACCTGGGGCACCTCGCCCGAAATGGTGCTGGGCATCGATGCCCGCGTGCCCGACCCGGACAAGGAAAAAGACGCCAGCAAACGCGGTGCCATCGAACGTGCGTTGGTCTACATGGGCCTGGAACCCGGCAAGGCCCTGGACGATCTGTTTGTCGACAAGGTATTCATCGGCTCCTGCACCAACAGCCGCATCGAAGACATGCGCGAGGCCGCAGCCGTGGTCAAGAAACTGGGCCAAAAGGTTGCCAAGAACATCAAGCTGGCCATGGTGGTGCCGGGTTCGGGTTTGGTGAAAGACCAGGCCGAGCGCGAAGGCTTGCATGAGATCTTCAAGGCCGCCGGTTTTGAATGGCGCGAGCCCGGTTGCTCCATGTGCCTGGCCATGAATGCAGACCGGCTGGAGCCCGGTGAGCGTTGCGCCTCCACCAGCAACCGCAATTTCGAAGGCCGCCAGGGCGCCGGTGGCCGCACCCACCTGGTAAGCCCGGCGATGGCCGCCGCCGCCGCCATCCACGGCCACTTTGTTGACATCCGCAAGTTCAGCTGAACCACTGCGCAAGAGGACGAACACACATGAACACATTCACCACCCACCAAGGTTTGGTCGCTCCGATGGACCGCGAGAACGTGGACACGGACGCCATCATCCCCAAGCAGTTTCTGAAGTCCATCCGCAAGACCGGTTTTGGGCAAAACCTGTTTGACGAATGGCGCTACCTGGACGCGGGCTATCCCGGCCAGGACCCGGCCAGCCGCAAACCCAACCCCGACTTTGTGCTGAACCAGCCCCGCTACAAGGGTGCATCGATCTTGCTGGCGCGTAAGAACTTTGGCTGCGGCTCGTCGCGCGAACACGCGCCCTGGGCGCTGGACCAATACGGCTTTCGCGCCATCATTGCGCCCAGTTATGCCGACATCTTCTTCAACAACAGCTTCAAGAACGGCCTGCTGCCCATCGTGCTGAGCGAAGCAGAGGTGGAGCAGTTGTTCAATGAGGCCTTGGCCTTCCCCGGCTACCAGCTCACCATTGATCTGGAGCGCCAGGTCATCGTCAAACCCCAGGGCGAAGAGATTCCGTTTGACGTGCAGGCTTTCCGCAAATACTGCCTGCTCAACGGTTTTGACGACATTGGCTTGACGCTGCGCCACGCCGACAAGATCAAGACCTTCGAAGCTGAGCGGCTTACGCAAAAACCGTGGCTAGCCCGCACAATGGTTTCCTAGTACGCTACAAAATATATAGCAATACCCCAACACTTACAACTCGAAGTTTGATTATGAAAATTGCAGTATTGCCGGGTGACGGCATTGGTACCGAAATCGTCGCCGAAGCCGTCAAGGTCTTGAACGTGCTGAGCCTGCCGCTGGAAATGGAAAGCGCCCTGGTCGGCGGCGCCGCCTACGAAGCCCATGGCCATCCGCTACCCGAATCCACGCTGAAGCTGGCCAAAGAGGCGGATGCCGTGTTGTTCGGCGCCGTGGGCGACTGGAAGTACGACAAACTGGACCGCCCGCTACGTCCCGAGCAGGCCATCCTGGGTCTGCGCAAAAACCTGGGCCTGTTCGCCAACTTCCGTCCGGCGATCTGCTACGAGCAGTTGGTCGGCGCCTCCAGCCTCAAGCCCGAACTGATCTCGGGTCTGGACATTTTGATCATCCGCGAGCTGACCGGTGACATCTACTTCGGCCAGCCGCGCGGACGCCGTATTGCCACCGATGGCCACTTCCCCGGCGCCGAAGAGGCGTTCGACACCATGCGCTACTCGCGCCCCGAAATCGAGCGCATTGCCCACGTCGCCTTCCAGGCGGCGCGCAAGCGCAGCAAACGTGTGACCAGCGTCGACAAGGCCAATGTGCTGGAGACCTTCCAGTTCTGGAAAGACGTGGTCACCGAGGTCGGCCTGCAATACCCCGACGTGGAGCTGGACCACATGTATGTGGACAACGCCGCCATGCAACTGGTCAAGGCACCCAAGCGTTTTGACGTGGTGGTGACCGGTAATATGTTTGGTGACATCCTGTCGGACGAAGCCTCCATGCTGACCGGTTCCATCGGCATGCTGCCATCCGCGTCGCTGAATTCCAGCAATCAGGGCTTGTATGAGCCCAGCCACGGCAGCGCGCCCGACATCGCCGGCAAAGGCATCGCCAACCCCCTGGCCACCATCCTGAGCGCGGCCATGATGTTGCGCTTCAGCCTGAACCAGGAAGCGTCCGCGCTGCGCGTCGAAGCCGCCGTGCAAAAGGTGCTGGCACAAGGCCTGCGCACCGCCGACATCTACAGCGAAGGCACAACCCGCGTCAGCACACGCGAGATGGGTGACGCGGTCGTCAAAGCGCTGTAAGCCGCCAATTTTTCTCGCTTACAATCGGCCCATGCAAATCAATCGCCCCGTTGCCCTGGTACTGCCCTTCTGCGGCGGTACAGGCGCGTGGGCCGGTGTGTCGTCGGCTCTGCCTGCGACCACCAAGACGACAACCATTAAAGGCTAACTAAGCTCGGTTCGTCGCGCCCCTACCCGGCCAGACGAGCCGGGCAGATCAAATTCTGTGTTTTGAATTTTTTTCTGAAAGGGCAATGTCATGAAGCTAGGTAATCTCGTAGGCCTCGTCGGTTGGCGCGGCATGGTGGGTTCGGTTCTGATGGACCGTATGCAAACCGAAGGCGACTTCGATTTGATTGAACCCATGTTCTTCTCCACGTCCAATGCCGGCGGCAAAGCCCCGGCCCAGGCCAAGAACGAAACCACGCTGAAAGATGCTTTCGATATTGAAGCCCTGAAGCGTTGCGACATCATCATCAGCGCCCAAGGTGGTGACTACACCACCGAAGTGTTCCCAAAATTGCGTGCCGCTGGCTGGAATGGCCACTGGATCGATGCCGCCTCCACGCTGCGCATGGACAAGGACGCCGTCATCATCCTGGACCCGGTCAACATGCCCGTGATCCAGAAGGCCCTGGCCAGCGGCGGCAAAAACTGGATCGGCGGCAACTGCACCGTCAGCTGCATGCTGATGGGCGTGGGTGCGCTGTACAAGGCCGGCCTGGTGGAGTGGATGAGCACCCAGACCTACCAGGCGGCATCTGGCGGCGGCGCGCAGCACATGCGCGAACTGCTGACCCAATACGGCACATTGAACGCCGAAGTCAAAGCCCTGCTGGACGACCCCAAGAGCGCCATCCTGGAAATCGATCGCAAGGTCATCGCCAAGCAGCGAGCACTAACTTCCGCAGAAACTGCCAATTTTGGTGTGCCGCTGGGTGGCTCGCTGATTCCCTGGATCGACAAGGATCTGGGTAATGGCATGTCCAAGGAAGAGTGGAAAGGCATGGCCGAAACCAACAAGATCATGGGCATGGGTGAAGGTTTCAGCACCCCGGCCATCCCCGTGGACGGCTTCTGCGTACGCGTGGGTGCCATGCGCTGCCACAGCCAGGCACTGACCTTCAAGCTGAACAAGGACGTGCCCGTGGCCGACCTGGAGGCCATGATGGCCGCCGACAATGAGTGGGTCAAGGTCGTGCCCAACACCCGCGAGGCCACCATCAAGGACCTGACCCCTGTGGCAGTCACCGGCACGATGACGATTCCGGTGGGCCGTGTGCGCAAGCTTGCCATGGGCCCGCAATACGTCGGTGCCTTCACGATCGGTGACCAGTTGCTCTGGGGAGCCGCGGAGCCATTGCGCCGGATGCTACGGATTTTGCTGTCCGCGTAATTAAATTCAACTCGGGGGTGTCGGCACAGATTACACTCCCGAGTCGTTGTCCCAAGGCAACATAAGAGTACCTGGATCATGGGTGGCTGGCGTGGCTTGTAAAGTTAAGCGCTTTCTGAGCTTGTCAGCCTAAGACATTGATGTTATGGTACTTTTTACGTTTTGAGAGTCTGGCTTTTGGGCCGCAAATAAGCATAGTTGTTGCAGCTCGCGAGCAGCACCGGAGGCATATAAATTGATTGCAAAGTCACATCGTTGGCAAAAGACCGCAGTAGCGGCTGCGGCCATTGCGCTACTCAGCCTTTCTACAAGCGGGGCATGGGCGCTATCGCTTGGCCGCATTTCGGTTCAGTCAGCGTTGGGTGAGCCCTTGCGTGCGGAAATCGAAGTGCCGGAAATCAATGCCGAAGAAGCGGCATCGCTGAAAGCCAGCATAGCGTCCCCCGACGCCTTTGCCGCCGCCGGACTGGAGTACAACGCCGCCATGACAAATCTGCAGGTGACGCTGCAGCGGCGACCCGATGGGCGTGCCTACATTCGGCTGAGTAGCGATCGCCCTATCAATGATCCGTTTGTCGACATGATTGTGGAAGCGAGCTGGTCGTCCGGTCGCATTTTGCGCGACTACACGATGCTGTTTGATCCGCCGACGGCACGCAGACCGGCACCTGCGGCCGCAACGCTGCCACAGATTACCGCTCCAACCAACCGAGTGCCAACTCCTGCAGGTCCGGCTACTACCGAACCCTCGCGCAGCACTGCGACGCCCGCTCGACCGACCGCGGTACCGAGCGCCCCGCCCAAGCCCGCAGTTACGACTGGATCGGAAGATGCCAAGCGCGTAGTCGTAAAGGCTGGTGACACGGCCGGAAAAATTGCCGCCAACACCAAGCCAGCCGGTGTTTCCTTGGATCAGATGCTGGTAGCACTGCTGCGCGCTAATCCCGACGCCTTCGTCAACAGCAACATCAACCGCATTCGTGCCGGCGCCGTCGTGGACGTGCCCAGTGCGCAACAAGCACAGGCGCTGTCCGCCGCCGAAGCTACGCAAACCGTCATTGCGCAAAGCAAAGATTTCAACGAATTCCGACGCAGTCTGGCAACCAATGCTCCAGTCGCAGCCGTGGCAGCGCCGACCCGCAAAGCCGATGGTGCGATAGATACCAAGGTGGAAGACAAGAAGACTGGCGCTGTCACACCAGACAAGTTGACGCTCTCCAAGGGAGCGATTCAGGCCAAGTCCAACGACGCAAAGATTGCCAAGGAACGTGCCGACAAGGAATCCGCTGCACGTGCCACCGAGATCGCAAAAAACATCAGCGACCTGAAGAAGTTGGGCGGAACAACACCTGCCGCACCGACACCTGCCCCGGCAGCAGTTGTTGCGTCGCAGCCCAAGCCTATCGTCGCATCCGCTCCGGCCGTCGCGGTGGCCATGCCACCACCTCCGGTCGCGGTTGTTGTGCCTGCTTCGGCACCGGCACCAGTAGCGGTCGCCGCACCTGCCTCCGCGCCGGCTTCTGCTGTCGCGTCAGCGCCTGTTGCTGCGCCTGCCTCAGCGCCGGCCTCCACCACAGTAGTGGCCAAGCCCGCGATGCCTGTTCCAGCTCCGGTTGAACCACCCGGACTGGTCGACGAGTTGCTGGAGAACCCCTGGTTGCCCTACGGCGCTGCCGGCTTCATCGCGCTATTGGGAGGATTTGCCTTCTGGCGGACACGCCAGCGCAAGCGCGACCAATCCCACATGGACAGTTCGTTCCTGGAGAGCCGACTACAACCCGACTCATTCTTTGGTGCCAGCGGCGGTCAGCGCGTGGATACCAACAATGAAAACTCGGTTACTGGTTCATCCATGGTGTACTCGGCCAGCCAGTTGGATGCTGCGGATGATGTGGATCCGGTTGCCGAAGCCGATGTCTACCTCGCATATGGACGCGACCTCCAGGCAGAGGAAATTCTCCGGGAAGCTGTGCGCACCAATCCTGGCCGACTGGCAATCCACACCAAGTTGCTGGAGATTTTCGCCAAACGCCGCGATGCGAAAAACTTCGAGGCCACAGCCACCCATGCATTCCAGTTGACCGGCGGCAACAGCCCCGATTGGACCCGGATTTGCGAAATGGGCTTGGGCTTTGACCCCGGCAATCCACTGTACCAACCCGGCGGAGCACCAAATAACCTAGCGACCCAAGCTTTAGTCGTGGGTACCGCATCCACCTTCGGCAACAGCACCATACCGCAACCGGCACGTGCTGAAATCGGCGAGTCCGTGTCTGGCGTAGACCTGGATCTGGATCTGGATTTTTCGTTGGACGAGGAACCCGCTGTCGCTACCCACGACGCGAGCCAGGACACCTTCAGTCAAGCCAAGGTTGAGCAAACCGTCAAGATGCCTGCGATCGTCGATCCGGCTCCTGCCCCGGTGATGGACATGGATTTCGATATGGCTGTTGACGAGCCCTCTGCTGCGTCCGTATCCATGTCGGTCCAGGAGGCGCCCAGTGCACTACCCGAAATCTCTCTGTCCATGGACAGTTTGAGTCTGGACGATGACAACGCGCACCATCCAATGCCCGAATTCAACGCGACAGGTCCGATGCCAGTTGCTGCTGCTGCGCCGCTCCCCGCGGCTGTCGACTCCGGCATGCTGGAGTTTGACCTGGGTTCGCTGTCCTTGGACCTCGACGACGGACCCGCGACCGAAAAACCAACGGATGGACCCGACAGCGTCGGTGAAGATCCACTGGAAACCAAGTTGGCACTGGCCGAAGAATTCGTCTCCATTGGTGACGAAGACGGTGCCCGTGCACTGATCGAGGAAGTGGTTGCAGAAGCCACCGGTGACATGCGCGCCAAGGCGCAACGCGCACTGGCCAACCTGAGCTAAGCCCGCCCTTGGTGGGCGGCGCTCCTGACGCGTACACATTGTCGTGAGGGTCGCGCTAGGCATCAGCTACAACGGACAGGCCTACCAAGGCTGGCAAAGCCAGCTTTCAGGCCTGACCATACAAGACAAGCTGGAGAAAGCGCTGGGCAAATTTGCCGCCCAGCGCGTATCCACACTGTGCGCCGGGCGTACCGATTCCGGTGTGCACGGCATCATGCAGGTAGTGCATTTCGACACACAGCTGGAACGCGATACCCACTCCTGGGTCCGCGGCACCAATGCCAACCTGCCGCGCGACATAGCCGTGCAGTGGGCTGTTGTCCCCCCCGATGGATTCCATTGCCGCGCCTGCGCCACGTCCCGCCGCTATGCCTATGTGCTGTACGAATCCGCGGTTCGCCCCAGCATCGACCAGGGCCGCGTGGGCTGGGCCTTTCGCGCGCTGAACCCTGATGCCATGCGCCAGGCCGCCGACATCCTGCTGGGTGAACACGATTTCACGTCCTTCAGGGCATCGCAATGCCAGGCCCTGAGTCCGGTGAAGAACCTGATGGAGATCACCTTCAGCAAGCGCGACTCCTACTGGCGCATCGAATTCGAGGCCAATGCCTTTCTGCACCACATGATCCGCAACATCATGGGTTGCCTGGTGCAGATCGGCCAGGGCAAAAAGCCCCCGGAGTGGATGGCCGAGGTACTGGCCGCCCGCGACCGGCGCGCAGCCGCCCCGACCTTTTCACCCGATGGCCTGTACTTTCTGGGCCCCCGCTACGACGCACGCTGGGGCATACCCGACCGTGCACCTGCGTATGATGGCTTGCCATGACACTTCCTATACGAACCCGTATCAAGATTTGCGGATTGACCCGCGAGCAGGACGTTGACGCCGTAGTCAGCGCAGGTGCTGACGCGATCGGCTTCAACCTTTACCCCAAAAGTCCGCGCTACGTCAGCGTGGCCCGCGCTGCCGAATTGGCCAGACGTCTGCCGCCTTACATCACACCGGTCTTATTGTTTGTCAACACAAGTGCTACAGAAGTAATAGCGGCATGTGCAATGATACCGGGGGCTACCGTCCAATTTCATGGAGACGAGAGTCCTGAAGATTGCCATCTGGCAACGCTGGAGAGCAAGCGCCCGTGGGTGCGTGCGGCGCGTATTCCGCTGGGCGATGGCACGGCCAGCTTTGACCTCGTACAATTCACCAACGATTACTCAAACGCCCAGGCCATTCTGCTCGACGCCCATGTCGACGGATTCGGTGGTGGCGGCAAGGCATTCAATTGGTCACTTCTTCCTCCAAGCGTCAACGCTCACCTCGTCTTGAGTGGTGGACTCACACCTGCAAACGTGGGCGATGGGATCGCTCAGGTTCGGTCGCGCGGTAAAACGCTGGCCGTGGACGTGAGCTCCGGCGTTGAAGCCGTGGACGCTCAGGGCAAGCCCATCAAGGGCATCAAAGACCCCATCAAGATCCAACAGTTTGTGGCTGCCGTACGCGCCGCCGACAACCTGCGAATCCATTCTCCTGCGGAATAGGCCGCTAACACGCGTGCCGGTTCTGCTCTCCTGAAACCTTGCGGGACAACAACCCGCAACACTTGAGAAGACGACCATGTACGCATACCAACAACCGGACCCGACCGGCCACTTCGGGAAATACGGCGGCAGCTTTGTCTCCGAGACACTGACCCACGCCATCAACGAACTGAAAGACGCTTACGCCCAGTACCAGCACGATCCGGCCTTCCTGGCCGAATTCCAGTCCGAGCTGGCCCATTTTGTCGGCCGTCCCTCCCCGGTCTACCACGCGGCCCGCATGAGCCGTGAAATGGGTGGTGCGCAGATATTCCTGAAGCGCGAAGACCTGAACCACACCGGCGCCCACAAGATCAACAACACCATAGGTCAGGCCATGCTCGCAAAACGCATGGGCAAGCCACGCGTGATTGCCGAAACCGGCGCCGGACAACACGGCGTGGCGACAGCAACCATCTGCGCACGTTACGGGCTGGAATGTGTGGTCTACATGGGCAGCGAAGACGTCAAGCGCCAAAGCCCCAATGTGTACCGCATGAAACTGCTGGGCGCCACCGTGGTGCCGGTGGAAAGCGGCAGCAGGACGCTGAAAGACGCACTGAATGAGGCCATGCGCGACTGGGTTGCCAATGTGGACAACACCTTCTACATCATTGGCACGGTGGCCGGTCCGCACCCCTACCCGATGATGGTGCGCGATTTCCAGAGCGTGATCGGCAACGAATGCCTGGTGCAGATGCCGGAGATGCTGAAGGCTGCTGGTTGTACATCCGAGCAGCCAGACGCAGTCATTGCCTGCGTCGGTGGCGGATCCAACGCCATGGGCATCTTCCATCCCTATATCGCCCATGAAGCCACCCGCCTGATCGGCGTGGAAGCCGCGGGCGAAGGCATGGACAGCGGCAAACACTCTGCCTCCATCCAGCGCGGCAGCCCCGGCGTGTTGCACGGCAACCGCACCTATGTGCTGCAGGATGACAACGGCCAGGTGACCGAGACGCACAGCATCAGCGCCGGCCTGGACTACCCCGGTGTTGGTCCCGAACATGCCTTTCTGGCCGACATTGGCCGCGCCGAATACGTGGGCATCACCGACAAGGAAGCGCTGGACGCCTTCCACTACCTGTGCCGCACCGAGGGCATCATCCCGGCGCTGGAATCCAGCCACGCCGTGGCCTATGGCATGAAGCTGGCCAAGACCATGCGACCGGACCAATCCATTCTGGTCAACCTGTCGGGACGTGGGGACAAGGACATTGGCACCGTGGCCGACCTGAGCCAAGGCGAATTCTTCTGCCGACCCAGTTGCACCGGACAATCGGTCAAGGGTGGTACCGAACAACCGGTTACCCTGGTGAAGAAAGGCGGTGCAGCATGAGTCGCATCGCTCCAAAATTCGCTGAGCTGAAAGCCCAAAACCGCAAAGCGCTGATTCCTTTTGTCACCGCAGGCTACCCGTTTGCCGACGTCACGCCCGAACTCATGCACGCCATGGTCGCAGGGGGCGCCGACGTCATTGAGCTGGGAGTGCCCTTCTCCGACCCCAGCGCCGACGGCCCGGTGATTCAAAAAGCCGGCGACAAGGCGCTGGCCTTTGGTATCGGCCTGGTCCAGGTGCTGGCCATGGTGCGGGAGTTCCGCCAGACCAACACCACAACACCCGTGGTGCTGATGGGCTACGCCAACCCGGTGGAGCGTTACGACCAGATACACACCAACCCAGCCGGCACAGGCAGCACCTTTGTAAAAGACGCGGCAGCGGCCGGTGTGGACGGTGTGCTGATCGTCGACTACCCGCCCGAGGAATGCGAGGCCTTTGCAGCCAACCTGCGTGCCCACAACATGGACCTGATCTTCCTGCTGGCCCCCACCAGCACGGACGCACGCATGGCCCAGGTGGCGCGGGTGGCCAGCGGCTATGTGTACTACGTGTCGCTGAAGGGGGTTACAGGTTCGGGCGCGCTGGATGTCGGCGCTGTGGAGGCCATGCTGCCCCGCATCCGCCAGCACATCCAGGTGCCGGTGGGCGTGGGTTTTGGCATTCGGGACGCGGCCACGGCCCGCACCATCGCCCAGGTGGCCGACGCCGTGGTGATTGGCAGCAAAATCATCCAATTGCTGGAAAACCAGCCCCGTGACCAGGTGGCGGTGACCGCCCAAACCTTCCTGCAGGGAGTTCGGACCGCTTTGGATTCATAATGGCACCCTGGAACCGCGGGGCGGGCCGCAGCCGGGCGACACGCGCCGGCTCTCCCCCCTGACCACTGGCACCTTGCGGAACAGGGCGTCGCTGACCTGCAACACGCCCTGTTCCCATTTGATGAAGAAGGAAAATCCATGAGCTGGCTTGAAAAACTGCTTCCTCCCAAAATTCAGCAAACAGACCCGGCCGACCGCCGTAGCGTCCCGGAAGGCCTGTGGGTCAAGTGCCCCAGTTGCGAATCCGTGCTGTACAAGACCGATCTGGAGCAAAACCAGAACGTCTGCCCCACCTGCAGCCACCACCACCGCATCGGTGCACGGGCACGGCTGAATGTGTTTCTGGACAATGAAGGTCGCTTTGAGATCGGCCAGGAAGTGTTGCCGGTTGACCCGCTGAAGTTCAAGGACAGCCGCAAATACCCGGACCGCCTGAAGGAGGCCCTGGAAAACACCGGTGAGACCGACGCCCTGGTGGTCATGGGCGGCGCCGTGATGGGCGTCAGCCTGGTGGCGGCCTGTTTCGAGTTCGATTTCATGGGCGGCAGCATGGGCTCCGTCGTCGGGGAGCGCTTTGTGCGCGGTGTGGAATCCGCCATCGAGCAAAAAGTGCCGTTTTTGTGTTTTACCGCCACGGGTGGTGCGCGTATGCAAGAGGGTCTTTTGAGTCTGATGCAAATGGCCAAGACCAATGCGTCGCTGACCCGCCTGGCCAAAAAAGGCCTGCCCTATATCAGCGTGTTGACCGACCCGACCATGGGTGGTGTCAGCGCCGGCTTTGCGTTCCTGGGCGATATCGTGATTGCCGAGCCCAAGGCCTTGATTGGTTTTGCCGGCCCCCGCGTCATTGAGTCCACGGTGCGGGTGACTTTGCCGGAAGGCTTCCAGCGCTCGGAATTTTTGCAGACCAAGGGTGCGGTGGATCTGATTTGCGACCGCCGCGATCTGCGCAAGACCGTGGCGAATTCACTGGCTATGTTGCAGCGGCAGCCTGCCGATGCGGTGATCACTTAAGGCATAGTTTTTTTGCCACACGCCGCGGGGGATAGCGGTGTGCCAGCGTCCTCATGGTGCCACATGCGCACAAATCGGACACCGGCACACCGCTATCCCCCGCTCCACATTGGAACGCACTGAGGGCTAAAACCGTCTGAAATTAGCCGGGGGCATGCGTAAAGGTGTATCGCGCTGAAAGTATCAAATCGCCACCAGCACCGCCGCCTGCACATTGCCCAGCACAATCGCAGAAATCTGCAGAATCACCAGCAGCACCAGCGGCGATAGGTCGACACCACCGATCAAGGGCACCACACGGCGAATCGGGATCAGCACCGGCATGACCAGGCGCTCGACCAGGTCACCCACTGCCGATTGGGTTTGCACCCAGGACAACACGGCAAAAACAATGACGATGCCGGTGAGCCCGTACAGGGCCAGATAGACCACGGCAAACAGGGCATAAATGACAAAGGGCAACGGTCCGCCCGCAAAGCCGCTGATCAACCACAGCAGTGCAAAACGGGCCAGTTCAATCAGAACCGCCCCGACCAGGCTGGCAAGGTCCCAGCGGCCGACCGCGGGGATGACACGGCGCAGCGGCAGCACCAGCCAGTCGGTCAACGCAAAAATGAACTTGCCCAGCGGGTTGCCTGAACGCGTCGATATGGGGATGCGCTGGTACTGCATGTACAAGCGCAGCAGGCAGGTGCCTGCCAACAAGCCGGCGGCGACTTCCAATAAGAGAGCGGTAATTTGGTAGAGCATGGTGTGCAGTAAAAGGGGCAAATGCATGATAGCGCCCCCGGCGGGACTTGCCTGGCATAGGCAGCGCCCTGCCCCCGGGGGCACTACGGGCAAGGGAGAGGCTCCCGGCGACTAGAATTGAGGGTTCTGCCCCACACCTGCCGGGGCTTCCTAGATTCCACTCTGCGCAATCCCATGTCCGACAACCAAACGCCTCTGCCCCCCGATGAAAACCAGCTGATCCTCGAACGCCGGGAAAAACTCAAGGCGATTCGCCAGCAGCAAGTGGATGGCAAGGGCGTGGCCTTTCCCAACGACTACAAGCCCAGCCATAAGGCCGAGGCGCTGTTTGCCGAGTTTGAGGCCAAGACCACCGAAGAGCTGGAAGCCCTGGGCGCCACTGCCAAGGTAGCCGGCCGCATGATGCTCAAACGTGTCATGGGCAAGGCCAGCTTCTGCACACTGCAGGACGCATCCTTTGGCACCACCGGCGGGCGTATCCAGATTTACGTCAAGGGTGAAGACGTGGGCGCCGAGCTCTATGCGGCCTTCAAGCATTGGGACCTGGGTGACATCGTGGCCGCCGAAGGCAAAGTCTTCAAGACCAAGACCGGTGAACTCTCCATCCACGCGACCAGCGTGCGCCTGCTGACCAAGAGCCTGCGCCCCATGCCCGACAAGTTCCACGGCATGGCCGACCAGGAAACCAAATACCGCCAGCGCTACGTGGATTTGATGACCGATGTGGAGGCCCGCAAGCGTTTCATGGCGCGCAGCAAGGCCGTGACCGCACTGCGCGACTTCATGGTGGCCAACGACTTCCTGGAGGTCGAAACGCCCATGCTGCACCCCATTCCCGGTGGAGCGAATGCCAAACCGTTCAAGACCCACCACAACGCTCTGGACCAGGAGATGTTCCTGCGCATCGCGCCCGAGCTGTACCTGAAGCGCCTGATCGTCGGTGGCTTTGACCGTGTGTTCGAGATCAACCGCAGCTACCGCAACGAAGGCATCTCGGTGCGCCACAACCCCGAGTTCACGATGATGGAGTTCTACGCTGCGTACTGGAACTACCAGGACCTGATGGACTACACCGAAGCGCTGATCCGCGATGCGGCACAACGCGCCACCGGCTCGCTGCAACTCACCTACGCCGGCAAGCCGGTGGACCTGAGCAAGCCCTTTGAGCGCCTGACGATTGTAGAAGCCATTCGCAAATACACCGAAGCCGGTGATAACGTGGCTAATCGCGACTGGCTGATCGAGAAACTTCTAGACCTTCAGTTTGAGCACAGCGCTTCCGCTACTGCAAAGACGAACGCCAAGATTGCAGAAGCGCGAGAAACATTCGAGAAGCGCACGCTAGCCAGCCTGCAAGTGCTGTATTTTGAAGAGACGGTGGAAGAGAAGCTGTGGAACCCCACCTTCATCATGGAGCACCCCACCGAGATCTCGCCACTGGCCCGCGCCAACGACGACCGCCCCGAGGTGACCGAGCGTTTTGAGCTCTACATCACCGGCCGCGAATTCGGCAACGGCTTCAGCGAGCTGAACGATGCCGAAGACCAGGCCGCCCGCTTCCAGGCCCAGGTCACCGCCAAGGACAGCGGCGACGACGAGGCCATGCACTACGACCACGACTTTGTCCGCGCACTGGAATACGGCATGCCCCCCACCGGTGGCTGCGGCGTAGGTATTGACCGGCTGATGATGCTGCTGACCGACAGCGCCAGCATCCGCGACGTGATCCTGTTCCCCGCCCTGCGACGCGAAGTCTAGATAAGCCAGACCGGGAGTTCACTGCACACTCTGTGCGCCCAGTGACCTTTCGGAAAATTGGCCTGTAGCCCTCGTAAACATTGCACATATCACTATGAAAAATATAGCAACCGTGCAATGGAAGTTTTTACAGGGCTACCCGCCGGACACACTAGCACAGGTGCAGCAGATGCTCGATGGGCAGCGCACCGGCGCCTGGCTGCTGAAGAAATACCCCACGGCGCATGGTGTACGCACCGACCGTGCGTTGTACGACTACGTGCAGGCGCTGAAGACCGAACACCTGCGCGGTGCCGAGCCGGTGTCCAAGGTCGCGTTCGACAGCAAGCTGCAAATCGTCCAGCACGCGCTGGGCACCCACACCACGGTGTCACGTGTGCAGGGCAGCAAGTTGAAAGCCAAGCGCGAAATCCGTATCGCCTCGCTGTTCAAGGACTGCCCGCCCGAGTTTCTGAAAATGATTGTGGTGCACGAACTGGCCCACCTGCGCGAGCGCAACCACGACAAGGCCTTCTACCAGCTCTGCACCTACATGGAGCCGGCCTACCACCAACTGGAATTTGAGGTGCGCCTGTACTTGACGCATCTGGATGCGGTGGGCACGCGCTGCTGGGAGGAATAGACGTTGCCCCCACAGTCGCCCACTACGTGTGGCTCCTTGCCCCCCGAGGGGGCCGCGTTTTGCCTTGGGGCGGCCCGGCGGCAAAACATTACTCCCACGCTTCACCTGGGCTCGGCGTTGAAACCCCGACTAGACCTCACACCGTCTGAGGAATGCTTTGGCGGGTTGCTGCGGTCGCCTCCTGCAACCACGTCAACACAAGGTCGTTGAACACCTGCGGCTGCTCCACCATGAGCCAGTGTCCCGTTGCCAAGCCGTGCGCCGCGCTGCCCGGTTTGGACTGCAGGGTTTGCAGCCATTCGGGTGAGTGAAACATAAAGGGTTTACGCTTGCCATACAGATACAGCATGGGGCACTTTGGCACGACCTGCCGCGTGGGCAAGCCACCACCCAGCTTGAACCACGCCATGGCGTAGGGGTAGTTCATTTGCCAGCCAATCTGGTCGGCAGGCGTGGGGCAACGCATGGCCCGCGCCATCCAGCGCGATATGCCATTGGCCAGCGCCTGATTCACGTAACGGCCCAGCACCCAGGCCTGGGCCAACAACAATTGGTACAGCAGGATCGCCATTTTTTTCCCTGCCGAGAGGGAGCGCAAATAGGCCGGCATATTGTGGTCGCCGATGTCCACACCAATCAGCCTGGCCACCCGCTGCGGATGGCGCATGGCCAGCTCGTAGCCAAAGATGCAACCCCAGTCATGCAACAGCAAGGTCACCGGCTGGTCGGGGCTGACCGCGTCCAGGATGGCCAACAGGTGCTGCGTCATACCGTCCAACCGAATGGCGGGACCAGCCTGCTGTGCGCCAAAGCCCGGCAGCGTGAAACGCACGCAGCGCAGGCTGGGGGACAGGGCTTGCACGGTGTTATCCCACAGGCGTTGGGTGTCGGGCCAGCCGTGCAACATCACCACCGTATGTGTGCCCTCGCCCTCTATCAACAGCTCCGTACCGTCCACCACCATGGTGGATCTTTTCGTTTCGTGTTCGGTCAGGTTAGGTAAGGGAGTCGTCATGCGTGGTTCAACATCTGGCAAATTTCGTCCTTTAGTTTAAGACGCTTTTTCTTCTCCACCTCCAGTGCCTCGTCGGGCATCGTGGCTCCACCCATCTCGACCTTGGTGATGGCATGGTTCAGTGTGTCGTAGTGCTCAAACAGCGTCGCAAAGTGCGCGTCGCTGGCCTTCAGGCTTTGGATCTTGTCCTTGAATTGGGGAAACTCGGTAACGATGTCATGTTTGAGCAGATGCATGCGCGTCCTTGGTTGGATGGGAGGATCTCAGATTAACAGGTCCGGATAAGTCCCTGCCAATCTGCGGGCCACGCAACAGAGCGTGGGAGGCGCAATTTCCCGCCGGGCCGCCCCAAGGGCTCACGAATGTGCGGCGTAGCCAAATTAACCCCCTTTGGGGGGCAGCGACCCGCGCAGCGGTGGAGCGTGGGGGCACTTACCTCACCACTTCATATCGCCCTTGTTGACCTTGGCGCCAATGTCCAACGCCATGCCCAGACCCGCATTGGGATATGCCTTTTGCAGGCTGGCGATCAGCTCGGCGCTGGTCTTGGTGTCGGCCGCGTTTTTCTCAAAGGTCTGCAAATAGGTCTTGGTATAGCTTATGGCACTGGCATCAACCTTGGTACCGGCATTCATGTGCCCCGGCACGACCACGACCGGCTGCAATGCTGCCATCTCATCCAACTGCGCGATCCACGCAGTGCGCTCGGCCGTGGTTTGTGTATCGGCGGTCCACACATGTAAATTGCCAAACACCGCGATATTGCCAACGATGGCCTTGATCGATGGAATCCAGGCGTAAGGCCGGTGCGCCAACAGACCCTGGGTGCCACGGATCTCGACCTTCTCGCCATCGACGGTCAGCACATTGCTGGTCAGCGCCTTGGGCAGTACCGGCGTCCTGGGCGCATTGGCGCCCATTTTGGGACCCCAGAAAGCCACCTTGCCGGCCATCTTGGCGCTCAGCTTTTCCAGCACGGCGGGTGTCGCCACCACGTCGGCTTGCGGGAAGATTTCCTTCAGCGTTTCCACGCCAAAGTAGTAGTCGGGATCGGCCTGGCTGACAAAAATGGTTTTCAACTGCTTGCCGCTGTCCAGCACGTTGGCCGCAATACGCAGCGCATCGGCGCGGGTGAATCCTGCGTCAATCACCATGGCCTCTTTCTCGCCGTAGACAAGTGTGGAGTTGACATGGAAGCTGTTGCCATCAGCGTTATAGACCTTTAGTTGCAAGGGCTGAGCGGCCTGGGCGGTGGAAAAAGCAATGGCCAAGGTGGCGGCGATGAGGGTGGTGCGAAACATGGTGCGTTGACTCCAAAAAATGCGTGTTTGATACAGAGAGCCTGCAGTTTAGTTTCAACAATAGAGCAAATAAACGCCATAAAATGCGCAAAACTGTTTCAAATTTTGGACGAATATGGACCGCTTAACTGCAATGCACGTTTTTGCCGAGGTCGCCACCAGTGGCAGCTTCACGGCCACAGCCGACAAGCTGGACATGTCCCGCGCCATGGTGACCCGCTATGTGGCCGAGCTGGAGCAGTGGCTGGGCGCCCGACTGTTGCAGCGCACCACGCGCAGCGTCACGCTGACGGACGCGGGCGAGACCTGTCTGCGGCGCAGCCAGCAAATGCTGGCACTGATGGAAAACGTGGAAGAAGAAACTGCCACCAGCAGTGGCGGCGAACTGCGCGGCCAGTTGCGCCTGACCTGCTCCATGTCCTTTGGCTACGCCCACTTGGCAGCCGTGTTATCCGATTTTTTGACGCTGCACCCGCAACTCAAGATGGACCTGAACGCCAGCGAGGGCGCGCTGAACCTGGTCGATGCCCGCATTGACCTGGCCATCCGCATCAGCGGCGAGCCCGATCCGATGTTGATAGCCCGGCCACTGGCGCGCTGTGATTCACTGCTGGTCGCTTCACCTTCTTATCTTGCAGCCCATGGCGCACCGCAAGTGCCACAAGACTTGGCCCAACACCGCTGTTTGAGCCATGCCAATTTCGGTAAAAGCGTGTGGCATCTGGCACGCGGGGCGGAGACGGAACGGGTCAGCGTGGTCAGCCATTTCAGCGCCAACGAGGCGACTGCGTTGCTGAAGGCCGCCATGGCTGGGGGAGGCATTGCGATGCTGCCGACCTATCTGGTGAATCCAGGTGTGGACACGGGTGCGCTGCGCGTGGTCTTGCCGGAATGGACGGTGCCTGCCTTGACGATATACGCGCTGTACCCGTCGCGGCGCAATCTGTCGCCGGCGGTGCGGGCGTTGTTGGATTATTTGGTGGGGCGGTTCGAGACGGTGCCTTGGTGAGTTTGCTGGCGATCCAGCTCAGGCAGTTATTGCGGCAGCAGAGTTTGGGGCAGTGCCCCCCGCCTCATGGTGTCAAAGGCCCACAAATCGGCGGGGACCACTGCCCCAAACTCTGCGGCGTCGGGGTGATTGGATAAGACAAAGAAAACCCGCATTGGGGCGGAAGCGGACTTTCTGATTGACCGCCTGATTTCAGGTTTTTGCGGCTGTTGTCGTTTCTGTTAATGCTATTAAATGCATAGCCGACCTGAGATTTCCCAATCATTTCAACGAGTTGCTGCGGTTGCTCACTCCTTGTTCATCAGCAGGTCGCCTTGTTCATAAGCAGTCTTGCAGGGTTTGTCGGCATTTTATTGAACGGCCCGAGATCGCATAGCAACAAAGTCAGTTATAAATCAACGACTTATAAACAATGGGAGTGAAATCATGGTTCAAGACGACGTTATTGATAAGACAGGTTTCACTCAGATAACACGTTAAAGTTCTTATGGCCAATCAATCTTCTGCTGAGGTCTGGGTTGGGTTCCGCACAGCGGCCGAGGGCGGGCGCATGTCCGCTGCATTTCTGGGCGACGGAAGGTACCGCCCACATTTCCGCGTTGCGGGTGGCGAATACCTCGGAGTTGCTTTCGTTGGTTTTCCGGACGCACTTGTGCAGCCGGGGGAAAGCAGCATGGCTACGGTCGTCTTTATGTATGAGCCCGGGGTTGACTACGCAGCCTTGGTTGAGGGCGCCCAATTCGAGGTGCTTGAAGGGGCAAGAGTCGTGGCAACTGGGCGCATCATTCATCTCAAAAACATTAAGGCAGAGGCATGAGCGTCAGAGCTTTAACAGGCCACTGCATCCGACCGCCTTTGGCGTCGGCTGAGTGGCGACGTTAATTTGCAGGCTATGGCGCTCGTCTGTCCACACTGTCAAACTGGGATATCCGCATTTCGCGTTCGGGCGAGCTTTGAGTGCGCGGAATGTCATACCGAACTGAAAAGCCGCACGTTCGGGGCGACTTTGTCAGTGATCATTCTTTGGAGCATCGTTGACTTCTTCGTTGCACTGTTGCTGAACAACTCCTTCACCAACACCGACGTTGCGTTTGCCGTGCGCCTCGCTGTTTCTATGTTAGTTGGATGGGCTTTGTTTGTGGCCGGTATGGGCGCTTGGGTCAGCGTCACACAGCAGGATGGTGAGCATGCAAATTAACAGGTTCGTCGAATGGACCCACAACGGCGGCCAGCTTGGTCGCCATTCTTCAATGCTGGGTGCGCCGTTGCGGCCCATTCCCGGCCGACGTTGAAATCGCATTCTCAGCGACCGCTTCGGAGCGCAGCGAACGTCTGCAATGTGTCTGCTACCGACTTTGCTTTCACCCACCCCGCAACGGCTTCAACAAATCGCTCAGCCCGTTGTGGTCAATCTCATGCATCAACGCCAACAACCTTCCTATCTCCCCTTTCGGAAACCCAGTCCGCGCAAACCAGTTCAGGTAGTCGCCGGGCAGGTCGGCGATCAGGCGGCCCTGGTATTTGCCGTAGGGCATGGTGCGGGTTACCAGAAGGGACAGGTCTTCGGCTTGCATGGTTGGAGCATAGCCTAATTTTGCTATTGTTTTGATAGCTATCTAAGCAACTTTCACGAGGGCTATGTGCCACAATGGCATGGAACAAAAGCCCCAGGAGGATTTACCCATGTCCCGTCCCCATGTTTGGGCCAGCAAGATCGTCACGTTGGTACAGGGTGGCAACACCCAGGCGGCGCTGGCGCAGATCAAAGTTGCTCCTTCTGTCACCGATGTGGAGCAACTGCGCACACTGCTGACCAATGCCAAGCTGCTGGCGCGCAACCCGGTGCTGGACTCCGCCACCCAAGACCAGATTGCCGCGCTCAAAGGCTCGCGCCTGCACCGCTCGCCCTGAGGCTTTGTGCCGCCGTTCCAGGAGAAGAATTGTGAATATCCGTAACGCTCTGGTACTAGGCGTATCCATCCTTGGTCTGCTACTGACCGCCTGCGCGAGCAACACCGCTAACTTGCCGCCCTTTCCGGCGGAGGCCCTGCCTCCGCCCAATCTGCAGAGCGATGGAAAAAAGTCTGGCCTTGTCACGGTGCGGGTGATCGTGCAGTTCAAGACGACAACACAGGCCTTTGACGACGACGCGTTTGTGACCTCACTGCAAGTCCACGCTGGGGCGCTGATGCACTACATCGCCGCGGTATCGGCGGACACCCATGTCTACGGGCTGGAGCTGCCCGCCGCACAAGACCCGGCAGTTGCCATGCAGCGCCTGCGCGACCTGCCGTCGGTGGCACGGGTCGAAATGGATAACAAAGTAAAAACCAACTAACCCAGGGATCGCAATGTCCGGAATCCGAATTTTCATAACCACGGCGACCACCGCCGCGGTGGCCGGCGCCTCGCTGTACGCGTTGGCCCAAAACAGTGTGCAAACATCCGGCGTCAAGTCATCGGCACAAGCCGAGTTGCGTGCCGCGCACAGCAACACACCGCAACGAATGAACCGGCTCATCGTCAAGTTCAGGGACGGTGTGGATGGCAACAAGAACAAGGCCGCGCAGGTGGCATCGGCGCAGGAGCGCGTCCAGGCCTTGAACACCTTTGCCATCTCCAGCAAGGCGGGCGCGGGCACGCTGTCGTATCTGAAATCGGTCTCGCACAACACCCATGTGGCACGCACCAGTGTGCCCATGAACCATGCCGAGCTGAGCGCACTGGCCCAGACCGTGGCCCAGGACCCGCGCGTGGAATACGCCGAAGTGGATGAACGCGTGTTTTCCCACTTCGTGCCCAATGACACCTTCTACACGGCCCAGCAGAGCAATCTGATGTCGTCCTTCGTCCAGGCCGGCGGCGCCAACCTGCCCAACGCCTGGGGGCGCACCGTGGGTGGCGTGCCGGTCAGCGGCGCCGGCGTCACGGTTGCGGTGCTGGACAGCGGTTACCGCCCGCACGCCGATCTGGCGGCCAATGTAGTGGCCGGCTACGACTTCGTCAGCCAGGACAGTCTTGGCGACTTCACCACCGCCAACGATGGTGACGGACGCGACCCCGACGCCCTGGACCCCGGCGACTGGAATACCAAGGCGAGCCTGTGCGAGACCTCCAATTCGTCCTGGCATGGCACCCATGTGGCCGGCATCATAGGCGCCGTGGGCAACAACAATACCGGTGTGATGGGTGTGGCCTACCGCGCCAAAATTATGCCGCTGCGGGTGTTGGGCGTGTGCGGCGGTTATACCTCGGACACCGCCGCGGCCATGCAATGGGCGGTGGGGTTGCCGGTAGTGGGCATCGCGGTGAATGCCAACCCGGCCAAGGTCATCAACATGAGTTTTGGCCGCAGCGGTGCATGCTCCCAGACCTACAAGGATGCCGTCGCAGCGGTGCGTGCGGTGGGCAGCGTCATTGTTGTCTCAACCGGCAACGATTACTCGACCACCAACATCACCCAACCCAGCAACTGCCAGGGCGTGATCTCGGTCAGCGCCCACACGTCGCAAGGCGCCAGTACCGACTACGCCAACGTGGGCGCCGGCACCCTGATCAGCGCGCCCGGCAACAGCATCTACACCACCAGCAACACCGGCATCACCGTGCCTGCGGCGGACAGTTACAGCGGCCACACAGGCACCAGCTTTTCCGCGCCGCAGGTAGCCGGTGTAGCCGCACTGCTGGCACAAATCAAACCCGGCATCACACCGACCGAAGTTCTCAACCATTTGATCGGCTCCGCACGACCCTACGCCGCCGGAACCTATTGCGCCAGCCGCCCCGAGTGTGGTGCCGGTTTGCTGGATGCCTTCAAGGCGGTGGACAGCCTGCTGCAGTCACAGGGGGTGGCGAACGCCGCGCCGCTGATGACCGCGGTGCCCACACAATACGTGTTGCCCGCTGGCGCACTGCAGTTCACCGTCAAGGCCACGGATGCCAACGGTGATGAGGTCGCTTTTATCGGCACGGGCTTGCCCAGCGGCGCCAGCTTCAATGCGGTGACCGGCGTCTTCAACTGGGCCAAGGCACAACCGGCCGGCGACTACACCTTTGTGGTCCAGCCCACCGATGGAGCCAGCCTCGGCGCCAGCGTGTCGGTCAAGATTTCGGTCACCACGGCCATACCTGCGGCCCCAGTGGTCCCGGTTGTGCCCACAGCACCTGCAACCCCGGTAACACCGCCCCTGACCGTGACACCGATTGCCACCCCCAGTAGCGGTGGTGGCGGTGCCCTGGGCTGGATGGATATGGCGGCCGGTCTGCTGCTGCTAGGCACCAGTGCCTGGGCGCGCAGGCGCCTGCCGCTGGAACATGCGCGCCAGCAACACGGCAACTAGGCCACCCACGGCGCCGGCCTCGTGCGCCGGGTAATAGGTCGCAAAACCCAACCAACCGGGCGAAGACCCGTAACCCCCAAAGTGCTGCACCAGCAGCTTGGCGGCCAGGCCGAGTAACACGCAGCCGCCCAGGATTTGCAGGCGTGCACGCGGCATCAACGGCCTCGGTGGTGGTGCAAGCAGCAGCGCACACGCACTGCCAGCCAGCAAACCGTGCAAGGCGCCCGACGCGCCGGCGTAGAAGACACAATCGGGGTCCAGCGCCAGCACCAGCGCCACACCCGCATAACCGCCCAGCAGTGCCAGCGCCTGCAGGCGCCCTGCCACCAGGCCCCGAAAGACCAGCAGCAAAACCACCAGGCCCAGCGCATTGACACCCGCGTGCACGGTACTCAGGTGCACTGCTTGCGCCGTCAGCAGTTGCCACCAGGCCCCCGCCCCATACGCCGTGCGCACAAACTTCCAGTGCTCAGCTGCACCCGGCAACCACTGCTGACCCAGCGTGACGACGACAAATACCAGCGACCACAGCCCGGCCCCGCTCGCCAGCCGGCTGCGCTGCGCCATGTCAGGCAATCCAGTCCAACGCGTGCATGTAGGCCGGCTGTACCATCAGTGCGTCCCAGTCCACGGCAGGCGTGACCGGCAGCAGGGCCTGGCGGCGCAACTCGCCGGCTTCGCTGGCCTGCCATTGGCCCTTGACCTGGGCCTCAGTCAGGCCGTCTATCAGTTCGTCGATGGCGTTGCCACCGCCTTCGCTGCTGGCCAATGACTGGTTGCACAACAACACCATGTCGCAACCCGCGGTCAGCGCGGCCAAGGCCGCCTCTGTGTAACCTACGGCCTGGCCATCGATGACACGGGCACCAGCCATGGACAAATCGTCGCTGAAGATGGCGCCGCCAAAGCCGAGTTGTCCACGCAGGATGTCGTTCAGCCAGGTGCTGGAGAACCCTGCCGGCCGCGCATCCACCTTGGGGTAGATCACATGGGCCGGCATCACGCTGCGCGTTGCCGTGTTGAGCCAGCGGTAGGGTGCGGCGTCGTCGGCCAGAATGGTTTTAAGGCTGCGTTTGTCCACCGGCACCGCGGTGTGTGAATCGGCGCTGACAAAACCGTGGCCGGGAAAGTGTTTGGCGCAGTTGGCCATGCCGCTTTGCAGCAGCCCTTGCATCAGGCTCTTGGCCAGCAGGGCCACGACACGCGGGTCGCGGGCAAACGCGCGGTCGCCGATGACGGAGCTGTCACCATGATTTAAGTCCAGCACCGGGGTAAAGCTCAGGTCCACACCGCAGGCACGCAACTCGGCGCCCAGCACATAACCACAGGCGGTGGCGGCATTGGTGGCATCCATGGGGCCGGCGTGGCGTTTGGCAGTCGGTTCCTGCATCCACATGTCGCCCAAGGCGCGCATGGCCGGCAGGTGGGTAAAACCGTCGGTCTTGAAGCGCTGCACGCGCCCGCCCTCATGATCCACACAAATCAGCAGGTCGCTGCGGATCTTTTTGATGTCGTGGCACAGCGCGGTGAGCTGCGCGCGGTCCTGCCAGTTGCGGGCAAACAAGATCAGGCCACCAACCAACGGGTGCTTGAGGCGCTGGCGGTCCTGTTTGGTCAGTGTCAGGCCGGCAATGTCGATGATGAGGGGGGCGTGAAAAGTCATGCTGGTCGCTCGCAATCAAGGGTTGCTATAAATTCAGTAGCTGCTTGCTTATATTGTACGAGGGCTAGCGCCGCATTCCGCTTAAGGGCAAGGGCTCTGCAGGGCCATTCTGGCGCGCAAGCGCCAACCGGTCTAGCATAGGCCTCTGTTCGCACCACACACAAGGAGGCGCCATGGGACAACACAACAACGATCCCGCAGTACTGACCCTGATCGGCAACACCCCGCTGATCCAGGTGACGCGCATGGACACCGGGCCGTGCCAATTGTTTCTGAAGCTGGAGTCGCAAAACCCGGGCGGCTCGATCAAGGACCGCATTGGCCTGGCGATGATCGCGGCGGCCGAAGCCGATGGGCGGCTCACAGAGGGCGGCACGGTGGTCGAGGCCACGGCCGGCAACACCGGCCTGGGCCTGGCGCTGGTGGCGCGGGCCAAGGGCTACCGCGTGGTGCTGGTGGTGCCCGACAAGATGTCGACCGAGAAGGTGCTGCACCTGAAGGCCATGGGCGCAGAAATCCACATGACACGCTCCGACGTGGCCAAGGGCCACCCCGAGTATTACCAGGATTTCGCGGCCCGCCTGGCCCGCGAAATCCCCGGCGCTTTTTTCGCCGACCAGTTCAATAACCCGGCCAACCCGCTGGCGCACCAGACCAGCACGGCTCCCGAGATCTGGGAGCAGATGGATCACAACATCGACGCGCTGGTGTGCGGCGTCGGTTCGGGCGGCACCATCACCGGGTTGAGCCGTTTCTTCCGCGAACACCAGCCGCAGATGGAGGTGGTGCTGGCCGACCCCAAGGGCTCCATCCTGGCGCACTATGTGCAAACCGGCGAGGTGTTGACCGAGAGTGGCTCCTGGGCCGTGGAAGGCATAGGCGAAGACTTCATCCCGGGCATTGCCGATCTGCGTTCGGTCACAAAAGCCTACACGGTGGACGACGAAGAAAGTTTTTCCACCGCCCGCGAACTGCTGCGCGCCGAGGGCATTCTGGCCGGCTCGTCCACCGGCACGTTGCTGGCGGCGGCGTTGCGGTATTGCCGTGAACAGACAACCCCCAAACGTGTCGTCACCTTTGTGTGCGACACCGGCACGCGGTATTTGTCCAAGCTCTACAACGACAACTGGATGGTCGACCAAGGGCTGCTGCACCGCACGGTGTATGGCGACTTGCGCGACATCATCGGCCGGCGTTTTGACGAAGGCGGCGTGGTCAGCGTGTCGGTCAACGACACCTTGGCCGTGGCGTTTGGCCGCATGCGCGGCGCCGACATCTCGCAGTTGCCGGTGATTGAAGACGGGCAGATCCACGGCATCATTGACGAGTCGGATCTGCTGGTGAAGGTCAGCGCGGACGCGGCACATTTCCGCTCCAGCGTGTTGGACACCATGACACGCCAAGTGCACACGCTGCCCCCCGACGCCACGCTGGCCGACCTGCGCCGCGTGCTGGACAGCGGGCTGGTCGCCATCATCGCCGACGCCGCGCATTTTTATGGACTGATCACCCGCTTCGACCTTCTCAACCACTTGCGCAGGACCCTGTCATGAGCCAACCCACCACCCCTTCCCCACAGGCCGGCTTTGCCACCCGCGTGATCCACGCCGGGCAGTCGCCCGACCCCAGCACCGGTGCCATCATGCCGCCCATCTATGCCACGTCCACTTACGTGCAGCAGAGCCCCGGCGTGCACCAGGGGCTGGACTATGGCCGCTCGCACAACCCGACACGCTGGGCGCTGGAGCGCTGCGTGGCCGACCTGGAAGGCGGCGCGCAGGGCTTTGCGTTTGCATCGGGCCTGGCTGCCATTGCCACGGTGCTGGAGATTGCCGACAGCGGCGCGCACATCATTGCCGGTGACGACATGTATGGCGGCAGCTACCGCCTGTTCGAGCGGGTGCGCAAGCGCAGCGCGGGCCTGCAGTTCAGTTATGTCGATCTGACACAACCAGAAAATCTGCTGGCCGCGATCCGCCCCGACACCCGCATGGTCTGGGTCGAGACACCAACCAATCCCATGCTCAAACTCGCCGACCTGGCCGCGATTGCGAAGATCTGCCGCAGCAAAGGCATCATCGCCATTGCCGACAACACCTTTGCCAGCCCGCGCGTGCAGCGGCCGCTGGAGCTGGGCTTTGACATCGTTGTGCACTCCACCACCAAATACCTGAACGGCCACTCCGACATGATCGGGGGCATCGCTGTAGTTGGCGGTGAATCACACCAGGCCGAGTGGTTGGAGCGGCTGGGCTATCTGCAAAATTCGGTCGGCGCGATCCAGGGTCCGTTCGACAGCTTTCTGGCGTTGCGCGGCATCAAGACGCTGGCCATTCGTATGGAGCGGCACTGCCAGAGCGCGCTCGACCTGGCGGGCTGGTTGCAGTCGCAGCCCGAGGTGGCCACGGTGTATTACCCCGGCCTAAAAACACACCCGCAGCACGCACTGGCCAAGCGCCAGATGGATGGTTTCGGCGGCATCATCTCGGTCGAGTTGAAGACCGACCTGGCCGGCTCCCGCCGCTTCCTGGAACGCTGCGAAGTGTTTGCGCTGGCCGAAAGCCTGGGCGGCGTCGAGAGCCTGATCGAACACCCGGCCATCATGACCCACGCCACGATTCCCCCCGCACAACGCGCCGCCCTGGGCATCAGCGATGCGCTGGTGCGGCTGTCGGTCGGCATTGAGGATGTGGAGGATTTGCGCCGGGATTTGCGTGCTGCGCTGGACGCGATTTAACAACCGCTGTTCGCAAAGTGTTCCGTTCGCCTTAAACCAGCCGTTCGCCCTGAGCTTGGCCTGTCCTGAGCCTGCCGAAGGATCGAAGGGCTCGCGAGGGCTTCGACAAGCTCAGCCCGAACGGAGGTACTGGTTCAGCCTTGCTTTAGCGCTCACGCCCTCCCCAGCGTGACGTCTCCACCTCCTCTGAAGCATCCGCAGACATCGCCTTGCGTTTGTCATGCAGATCAGCCGCGTCCAGCATCTCCTGCGCCACCAGCACCGGCACGCCGAGGTTGGAGCCGCTGAAGCCCGCCAACACCGCGCGGGTGATGGCCAGCACTTCGCCGCGTAAATTGATGACCGGGCCACCGCTGCCACCCGACGTGGTTTGTGCGTCATACACCACCGCGGTATCGCTGACCTGCGCCACGATGCCACGACTGACCAGGGGTTGGATCATGCCGGCCTTGGCCAGGGCGTCGGCGGCGAGCTGGTCGTCCATGCCGGGCTGTCGGCCCAGGCGGGAAATAAACGCATCACCGGCGCGCGCCAGCAAGGCGCTGATGCCCGTGGGATAACCCAGCACCAGGGCCGCATCACCGGGGGCCGGGTTTTTGACGGCCATGCGCAGCGGCGGCGTGGTCAGCGCGACACCACTGCCGCGCAACAGCGCCAGATCGTGCACCGTGCTCAGGCCCTTGACGGTGACATCAAACGGTGCGGTCGCGCCGGGCAGAAAGCCGCGCAACTCGACCAGCACCGGACGCACACCAAAGGTCTTGATCGCCTGCGCGGAGACGCCCTTCTCCCATGGCAGCGCGACATGCCGGTTAGTCAGCAACGTGCCCGTCTCGTCCACGACAAAAGCCGTTCCGGTGAACAGTGGTGAGTACACGGGGCCACGCCCGGTCAGCGTCAGGCGGTGGCTGCCGTCGGGCAGGCGCTGCGGCTCGCCGTTGGCCAGCGCGAGACGCAGCGGTCGTGTGCTGCGCGGATCGACCAGCACATAACGGCCCTGGATCAGCGCGACGGACCGGACCACCTGCGCCACCACGGGCGCCACCGATCCCCCTTCGACGGCGCTGACACGGGCCTCGGCGCCGACCAGGCTGCGGGCCACGGCATCACGCAGCATCTCCACCTCGGAGCGGGTGGAGGCGTGGTCGCGCAGCCCTTGCAGCCCGGATTCGAGTTGCCCGACACGCGCCTGGGCCTGCGCCAGGCGCTGCTCCAAGTCGGCGGTGCGCAGCATCTGCATACCAACACCCAGCAGTGCGGCCACCAGCGCCGCCAGCACGAGCAGTGCCAAGACGCCGCGCAGTTCGCGGCGCCGTGACCAAACCGAGGTCGCAGCCCTCTCGCGGTGCCGCGTGGGGAGCGCTGGAATAACAGCGTCAGCCGCGCCGCGCACCGCTGGCGTCGGCGGCGGTTGGGTTTCAGTCGATGGCAAGAGCGTGTCATCCATGATCAACCTCCGGGGGTTGGCACGGGTACCACCTTACTCCCAATCGGCGGGTTTGGGTTGCACGATCGCAATAACTGTGAAGCAACGAATGTCCGTATAGACGACAGACAGAGGCTCCAATAACCCCTTTTTGGGGTTTTAAATTAAAACTGCAAGGAAAATCTGGCGCTAGCCCTCGTCGGATATCAATATGCAGCTATTCGATTTATAGCAATCATCATACGAGAACGGTTTATCCCATCTGCTCCATCCAGCTCCGCGCCGACAGGCCCACACGCTGCGCAAAGACACGGGACAGTGCCGACGCGTTGGCATAACCCAATTCCTCGGCAATCGATTTGACCGAGCGCCCCTGGCGCAAGTGGGCTTGCGCGATGCACAGGCGCCAATCCGCCAGGTAGTTGGCCGGGGTTTCACCGATCACGTCCTTGAACCGCGTCGCAAACGCGCTGCGCGACAAACCCGCCTGCTGCGCCATGGCCTCCAGGCTCCAGGCATGGCCGGGCTGCTCATGCAGCGCAGTCAACGCACGGGCCAGCGCCGGGTCGGCCAGCCCGGCGATCAGCCCCACCGACACACCTGTGGCTTCTGGATGGTCCAGCAACCAGCGCAGGGCCTGCAGCAGCACGACTTCAAACAGGCGGTCGGCCATCAGCCGGTGTCCGCAGCGCACCTGGTCGGCCTCGGCAAACAGCAGGCCCAGCGCGGCGTCCAGCCCCTGCACGTGGCGCAGCGGCAAGACCACCAGCGGCGGCAGTGCGCGCACCAGCGGGTGTTGGCTGCCGCCATCAAAGTCCAGCGCTGCGCAGGTGAAGTCCGAGCCTTCCACCGGTGCGTTGTGGAAGGCATGGGCCAGCGGCCGCGGATACAGCAGCAGCGTGGGCTCGCGCACGGTGATTTTGCTGGGGGCGCCGGAGGCGCGGCGGTGCGTCACGACCATTTCGCCACGGCGCAGCACATGCATGAAACCGTGTCCGGGCTCGGCCACGAAATGCGTGACACCACACAACGGGCCGGTGTGCAGCAAATGGGCGCGCACACGAAAACGCTGCAGCAGTGCGGACAGGCGGTCTATGGGGGCAGGAGTCGGTGTTGGCATGGATTTTGTACGAATAGGTATTATTTTAAGACAATTTAATACCAATACAACGGAAGCGTCCCACACACTAGCCGCAGTGCCCTCAGCACCCACCCATCCACAGCAAGGCTTCACAAAGGACTCTCACCATGACCAAACTCACACCATTCAGCACCCTCGCATCCGCCGTGGCACTCGCCTGCTGCGCGCAGGCCGCACTGGCCCACGGCCACAACCCGCACACCGGCGGCATCACCAGCAAACCGGCAACAGCGGTGCGGGCGCCGTTCGACATCGTGCACACCAAGATCCGAACCGATGGCAATGTCGCCATATTCCACATGGCCGTATCGGGCAAGGTGGGCGCGAGCAAACCCACCAGGACTGGCAAGCTGGCCGGCAGCAGTGTGTTCTCCTACGTGTGGCCGACGACGCTGGACCCATCCACGGTGGGCTTCGAGGCCAAAACCGGCATCCTGGCGTTTGCGGTCACCGCCCACCCCGATTTCGACGACACGCCGCTGTTTGACGAGAACGGCGACGGCAACCCCGGCAATGACGGCAATGTGTGGCACTCGCACTGGGTCGTGCTGCAGCCCGACGATGCCTGCGGCAAGGGCGCGCTCAAGGTCGTGGACATTGCAGAGGGCCGCAAACCCAAGCTACCCAAGACCTGGCCGGGCCTGCCCATCCTGATCGACAGCCCGGGCTGGAGCCCCACATTCAAGGGCGGCACCGTGGAAGTGCGCGTGCCGTTTGATGACATTGGCGTAGTCGGCATGGCCGGTTTTGACGGTGTGACGGCTGCCCTGCGTATCAACGCCAGCGTGCACAACCCGCTGCTGTGTGTGGCCAATGTGTTCAAGGTCGCGTCGGGCGATTTGTCGCTGCCGGGCAAGGTCAACCAACAACTATCCAAGCCGCGGGACTGAAGCACTTCTGCAGCGCAGTCCAGCGGCGAAACAACGGAGCCATACGATGCAAGAAAACTCTCAATACGCGCCGGCACTGGCGCCCGCGCTGGACGTATCCCAGTGGCTGAATACCGACGGCCCCATCTCTCTGACAGCCCTGCGCGGCAAGGTCGTGGTGCTACACGCCTTCCAGATGTTGTGCCCGGCCTGTGTGTCACACGGCATCCCACAGGCCATTGCCATCCACCACGCGTTCTCGCGTGACGACGTGGTGGTGCTGGGCCTACACACGGTGTTTGAGCACCACGCGGTCATGGGGCCGCAGGCGCTGCAGGTGTTTATGCATGAGTACCGCATTCCCTTCCCGGTGGGTGTGGACCGTGCCATCAACGGCAGTGCGATTCCGGCGACCATGCAAGCCTATGGCCTGCGCGGCACGCCCAGCGTGCTGGTGCTGGACCGCCAGGGTGTGCTGCGCCTACAGCACTTTGGGCGGTTGGATGATTTGCGCATGGGGGTGCTGCTGGGGCAACTGGTGGCACAGCCCGTTGCGCCACTGGCGGTGGCCGCGGACCGGGGCTGCACACCAGCGGGCTGCGCCAATCCGGTTTTTGGCTAGGGGTTTACGCGTTCTGGTTCAATCCATTCACTGCGGCGCAGCAAATGTTTCAACCAAAGACACTTTCACCACCATGACCTTGCAACAACTCCTTGGCATAGAACTCCCCATCATCCAGGCGCCGTTGGCCGGCGTACAGGCCAGCGCGTTGGCAGTCGCCGTGTCCAACGCCGGTGGCCTGGGCTCCCTGCCCGCCGCCATGCTGAGCCTGGACCAACTGCGGCAGGAACTGACGACCATCCGTGCTCAGACCAGCAAACCCTTCAATGTCAATTTTTTCTGCCACACACCACCCGAGCCCGATGCCCACCGCGAGGCCGCATGGCGGGCCGCGCTGGCGCCCTACTACGGCGAACACGGCATAGACGCCACTGCGATTGCCCCGGGGCTGGGGCGCATGCCGTTCAACGACGCGGTGGCCGACACCGTGGCCGAGTTTGCGCCACCGGTGGTCAGCTTCCACTTCGGCTTGCCCAGCGCAGACTTGCTGGCACGGGTGCGTGGCTGGGGAAGCAAGGTCATTGCATCCGCCACCACGGTAGAAGAAGGACAGTGGCTGCAAGAACGCGGCGTGGACGCCGTCATCGCCCAGGGGCTGGAGGCCGGTGGCCACCGCGGGCACTTCCTGAGTGACGACCTCAGCAAACAAATGGGCACGTTCGCTCTGCTGCCGCAGTTGGTGCGGGCGCTCAAAGTCCCGGTGATTGCCGCCGGCGGCATCGCCGATGCCCAAGGTGTGGCCGCAGTCCTGGCGATGGGCGCCGTGGCCGCACAGGTCGGCACGGCCTACATGTTGTGCCCGGAAGCTACCACCAGCACCGTGCACCGCGCGGCGCTGCAAAGTGATGCGGCACGCCACACCGCGCTGACCCATTTGTTCACCGGGCGCCCGGCGCGTGGCATCGTCAACCGCGTGATGCGCGATCTGGGGTCGCTCAACCCGGCGGCGCCTCGGTTTCCACTGGCAACCACCGCCATCGCACCTTTGCGTGCCAAGGCCGAGGCCCAGGGACTGGGCGACTTTTCGCCGTTGTGGTCGGGGCAGAACGCCGGCGGCTGCAAGGCGGTACCGGCTGCGCAGCTGACGCGCGAATTGGCAGGTGCGGCGGCAGGCTAAAGCCCGAGCACAAACGCAAATTTGCTATGAATAAGTGAGCGACCTGCGTAATCTGCACGGGGGCTAGGGCCTTGTTTTCCTTACAAGCACTTGCGACATTCGGCTTTTCGGGAGCCTGCCGATAGTCAAAACGGTCCGCCAAACCGGCAGGGGCAGGCAATTGCAGGGCTGCAAAAGCGCTCGTTAAGTCGCCCTGCGGCGCAGTGGGGGAGCGCCGTGGCAAAATTGGGCCCACTTCCAGCCGACCTGTGCGGCGCTGCCCCTTGGCCCTCTGCGGGCTACAGACTGCCTGACTAACGGCCCACCACCTATCCCCTCACCACCACCATGTCCACTTTTGAAATTGAAGGCGGTATTCCGTTGCGCGGCACCGTCCGTGCCTCGGGCAACAAAAACGCCATATTGCCGATGATCGCGGCCTGCATACTGACCGACCAGGAGATGGTGCTGGACAACGTTCCCGACATCATCGATGTGCGCCACATGCTGGACGTGTTGGTGGCGCTGGGCGGCAAGGTCGAGCGCAGCGGACAACGCGTCAGCATCCACATGGCGCAGGTCAACGGCAGCGAAATCAGCCGCGAGTTGTGCAACAAGGTGCGCACTTCCATCCTGTGTGTGGCGCCGCTGTTGCACCGCACCGGCAAGGCCAAGCTCTACCCGCCCGGTGGCGACGTGATTGGCCGCCGGCGCCTGGATACACACTTCTACGGCCTGCAAAAGCTGGGTGCCACGCTGGTTTCCAACGGCAGTTATGACTTTACGGTGACACCGCGCATGCGCGGCGCCGAGCTGTTCTTTGACGAGCCTTCTGTGACCGGCACCGAACACATCATGATGGCCGCGGCGGTGAGCGAGGGCCACACGCTGATCCGCAACGCCGCCTGCGAGCCGCATGTGCAAGACCTGGCGGTGATGTTGAACGCCATGGGCGCGAAGATCAGCGGCATTGGCACCAACCAGCTCAACATCGAAGGTGTGCCCTCGTTACACGGCACCACCCACCAGGTCTGCCACGACCACATCGAGGCCGCCTCCTACCTGGCACTGGCCGCCGCTACGGGCGGCGAGATCAAGGTCGAGGGCACGGACCTGCATTCCTACTGGATGTGCCACCGCGTCTTTGAGACGCTGGGCGTCAAGATCGAGCTGTACAAGGACCACATCTACCTGCCCGGCAACCAGGCCTTGCGCATTCTGCGCGACAACGACGGCACCATGCCGGTGATTGGTGATGGCCCCTGGCCGCAGTTTGCATCGGACCAGATGAGCTGCATGATCACACTGGCCACGCAGGTGGAAGGCAATGTGCTGTTCTTCGAAAAGATGTTCGAGTCGCGCCTGTATTTTGTCGACCGCCTAATAGGCATGGGCGCCAACGCCATCGTTTGTGACCCACACCGCGTGGTCATCAGCGGCCGCTCCAAGCTGCGCGGCACAACCATGAGCTCCCCCGACATCCGCGCCGGCATGGCCTTGCTGGGCGCGGCCCTGTGCGCCACCGGCAAGTCGACGGTGCAGAACGCCAACATGATCGAGCGTGGTTATGAACGTGTGGAAGAGAAGTTGCTGAGCCTGGGTGCCCGCATCACGCGCAAGTCCTAACGTGCATGGTCGCTGCGCCTGGACTCCCGGCATGACAACGATAAACCCAACCGCAGTCCGCATCGATTGGCATATTCCGTTGGCATTGCTGGTCCTCAGCGCCTCCACCGGCAACAGCCGAAGCAAATTGGCCTTTGACACGGCCAGGCCCTGAAAAACAGCCTTCGTCGTGGCCGGGGAATTTCGCTACTTAATTGATAGCAATTAATGCAGCAATCTCGAGGGCTACAGCCCGATCTGGCTTAGGCATTTTCCTTGAACTCGACCACGCAGAAGCTCGCCGCATAGTCGGTCTCGTCCGTCACGCTGATGTGTGCGCTCAGGTTTTTGGCTTCAAACCATTCCTTCAAACCGCCGTGCAACACGATGTGGGGCGCGCCGCTGGGCAGTTTGGCGACTTCACACAGGCGCCAGGTCATGGGCATGCGCATGCCCAATCCAATGGCCTTGCTGAAGGCCTCCTTGGCCGAGAAACGGGTGGCAAGGTAACGTATGCCGCGCTCCGGCCAGCGGGCGCTGCGGGCCTTCCAGGTCGCGAATTCGCCCTCGCTGAGCACCTTGGCCGCAAAACGGTCGCCATGTTTGTCCAGACTGGCCTTGATGCGGCGCACGTCGCAGATGTCGGTGCCTATGCCATAAATCATGCTGGATGTGGCCCCCACGCTCCGCCGCTGGCGCGGGTCGCTGCCCCCCGAGGGGGTGCTCCGCACCTTGGGGCGGCCCGGCGGCGCTGCGTTGTTGCCCCCACAGTCGCCCACTGCGTGTGGCTCCCTGCTCCCCGAGGGGGTGCTCCGCACCTTGGGGCGGCCCGGCGGCGCTGCGTGGCCTTCATTCCGTTGTACGCAAGCATTGCAGGTAGGCCTTGACGGTAGCGGTGTAGCCCAGTTCCAGTGCGTCCGCAATCAACGCATGCCCGATTGACACCTCGGCCAGGCCGGGCACGGCACGCGCGAACGCGGCCAGGTTGTCACGGTTCAGGTCGTGGCCGGCGTTGACACCCAAGCCGGCGTCCAAGGCGGCCTGGGCCGCCTGGGCAAAGCGCTGCAATTGGGCATGCTGCTCGGGTGTGCCCCAGGCAGCGGCATAGGGCTCGGTGTAGAGCTCAACGCGGTCGGCGCCCACAGCCTTGGCGGCGGTCATGGCTGCGGCATCGGCGTCCATAAACAGGCTGACACGCAGACCCAGGGCGTGTGCCTGGTCAATCAGCGGTTTGAGTCGCGCAGCATCCTGTGGAAAGCTCCAGCCATGGTCGCTGGTGAACTGGCCTTCGGAATCGGGCACAAAGGTGACCTGGTGCACCGGCAGCTTACGTGCCACCAGATCGGCCACGCAGTCCATCAGGTTGTGAAAGGGGTTGCCCTCGACGTTGTATTCACGGTCGGGCCAGTCCTGCAGCAGCGTGGCCAGATCCACCACATCGTCGGCACGGATATGGCGCGCGTCGGGGCGTGGGTGCACGGTGATGCCCGCCGCTCCGGCCTGCAGGCACAGCGTAGCGGCCTTGGTCACGCTGGGAATGCCCAGGTGCCGGGTATTGCGCAGGTGGGCCACCTTGTTGAGGTTGACGGAGAGGTTTATTTTGGGTGTGGGAGTCATGTTGTTTTGCCGCCGGGCCGCCCCAAGGCAAAACGCGCCCCCTTGGCGGGCAGCGTAGTACACGGAGTGACAAGCGTGGGGGCCATGTTTTTATAGCGATTGGATGTCTATCATCATCTGCCGGGTGCGCAGGGTTTTGACACCGCAATGGTAGTGCAGCAAAGCCCGCAACTGCGGTTTGAGCTCGGTAGTGATTTCGGAGCAGGCCCGCAGCGTGGTCGTGAACGCAGCGCCATCCTCCAGCGCCGCCTGCAATGCGGTCCACTGCGCGCCACTCAGGCTGGAACGGTCGTCGGCATGCGCCTGGCGCAAGCCTCCTTCGGGGACCAGGCAGTACCGGGTGTCGGCGTCCAGCGCGCCCAAGGTCATGGTCTGGACATGGAGTTGCGGCAACAGGCCGATTTCACGCAACAACAACAACTCGTAGGTGCGCAGCGCGGCCTGCAGGGCCTCGCCATGTTCGCTGGCCAGCACACGCACGACGTTGGCATAAACATCAAACAGCCGCGGGTGCGGGTCGTCACGCGCCAACAGCGTCAGCAGCAATTCGTTGAGGTAATAACCCGACAGCAAAGCGTCGCCGGTCGGCATGACATGGCCGCCCTGCCATTCGGCGCTTTTCAGGGTACGGATCTCGGCGTCGCCACCAAAAGCTACATGCAGCATCTGCAAGGGCAGCAAGACGGGACGAAAACTGGAACTGGGCCGCTTGGCGCCCTTGGCCACCAGCGCAATACGACCGTGGTGCCGGGTAAAAACTTCCAGAATCAGGCTGGACTCGCTCCAGTCGTAGCGGTGCAGCACATAGGCAGGTTCATCCGAAATCCGTTTATTCGTAGCCAAAACTGCGCACCCGCGCTTCGTCATCGGCCCAGCCGGAGCGCACCTTGACCCACAGCTCGATGAAAACCTTGGCATCGGCCAGCTTCTCCAGTTCAACCCGGGTTTCCATGCCGATGCGCTTGATACGTTCACCCTTGTCACCAATGACCATGGCCTTGTGCGTGTCGCGCTCGACGACGATGGTGGCGGCGATACGCAGCAGGCGCTTTTGGCCCTTCCTCTGCGGTGGTTCTTCCTCGAACTTGTCGATGACAACCGTGGAGGTGTACGGCAACTCGTCACCGGTCAGGCGGAACAGCTTTTCGCGTACCAGTTCGCTGGCCAGGAACTTCTCGCTGCGGTCGGTGAGCTCGTCTTCGGCATACCACCAGGCCTGCTCGGGCAGGAATTTTTCGCAGATACCGAGCAAGCGGTCCACGTCCTTGGCATTCTTGGCCGACATGGGCACAAACTCGGCAAACTTGTGCTTGTCCTGCATGGTTTGCAACCAGGGCGCGATATCACCTCGGCGGTGGATGTTGTCGAGCTTGTTGGCGATCAACAGGGTCGGAATATCCTTGCCCAGCAAGGCCAGCACACGGGCGTCGGCTGGCGTGAAACTACCCGCCTCGACCACAAACAGAATCAGGTCCACATCGGCCACGGCGCCTTGCACGGTCTTGTTCAACGACTTGTTCAACGCGTTGGCGTGCAGGGTCTGGAAGCCGGGGGTGTCGACAAACACAAACTGCGTGGCGCCGCGCGTATGCATGCCGGTGATACGGTGGCGCGTGGTCTGCGCCTTGCGCGAGGTGATGCTGATCTTCTGGCCTACCAGGGCGTTGAGCAACGTGGACTTGCCGACATTGGGCTTGCCGACGATGGCAACCAGACCACACCGCTGTCCCTCATCGGCCTCTGTGCCCGGCTGTGCCAGCTTGGGCGTGCTTTTGAGCAGGCCTTCGAGCATGGTATCCAGATCGGCTTGCACCTCCGGTGTCTCGCTAACGCGTGCCGAATCTGTATCTGGCGTTATCTTTTTTGTCGTCTTCTTGGGGGTCATTTTGAAACTTTTGCCTTGATTGTTAGCAGCATCGCGGCAGCTGCGGCCTGTTCGCCGGATCGGCGGGAACCGCCTATGCCCCGTTCGGTCAAGCGCAGTTCGGGTATCTCACACTCCACGTCGAAGCTTTGTTTGTGCGCCGCACCCAGGGTGCCGACGACCTTGTAAAGCGGCAGCTTCATTTTGCGGCCCTGCAGCCACTCTTGCAACTCGGTTTTGGGATCCTTGCCAATGGCTTCCATGCCGGGGTTGATCTCAACGTCTTTGAAGAGCCTTTGCACCAGCGCTTGCGCCGCGGCAAACCCCCCGTCCAGATACACCGCGCCAATGATGGCCTCCAGTGTGTCGGCCAAAATGGACGGGCGCTTTTGCCCGCCCGAGCGCACTTCGCCTTCGCCCAGGCGCATGACATCGGGCAAGCCCAAACCTACCGCAAGTTGGTGCAGCGTTTCCTGCTTGACCAGGTTGGCACGCACGCGGGACAAATCCCCCTCGGGCAGATTGCCCAAGCGGGTGTAGAGAAGGTCAGAGACTGCCAGATTCAGCACCGAGTCGCCCAAGAATTCCAGGCGTTCATAGTGGTCGGCGGAGAAGCTGCGGTGGGTCAGCGCCTGGGTCAGCAAAGCAGCATTGGAAAATTCATGTTGCAAGCGGCGTTGCAACTCCAGCAGTCCAGGCGCCACGTTATTTGGAGCGACCGGCGTATTTCAGCGTCAGCCAGGCGGGACCCGTCAAATGGATTTCACGCTCATAGGAGAACTTGACCACAACTTTGTCACCCTCCTTGGTGATCTCCAGGTCTTTGCCGGTGATGGCCTTGAAATCATCGATGGCTTGCCCGCGATCAAAGATGGCCCGTATTTCGCCCACTGAATTGCCTTCAGCTGCTTTGTTGACAGCCTTGCTGATGGCTTGGTATTCAAGCAAGGTGGGAAACACCTGTGCGGCAACAACACCAGTCACGGCCACAATCCCCCCGACAAACACCAAGCCGAAAAAACTAATGCCGCGCTGCTTGGACTTGCTGTGCACTCTCATGTGTGTAACCCCTTTTAGTCAAACGCGCCAATGCGCTTGAAATTCCAAAAATGCATCCAGACAAAGAATGCCTTGCCAACGATATTCTTCTCGGGCACGAAACCCCAGTAGCGTGAATCCTGCGAATTGTCGCGATTGTCACCCATCATGAAGTAGTGCCCTTGCGGCACCTTGCAACGCACACCTTCCACGGAGTACAAGCACGCGTCGCGCCCCGCGAAATTATCGGCACCGGGAATAAACGCCGGGCGCCCGTCATCGTTGAGTATCCTGTGCTTCTTGTCACCCAACGTCTCTTCAAACTGTTTGAAGTAGAGCATCAAGTCTGCATCCAGAAACTCCGGCACGCTGGTTGTCGGTACGGCCTGGCCATTGATGGTCAGGCGTTTGTTGATGTACTCAACCTGGTCGCCCGGCACACCTACCACGCGTTTGATGTAATCCAGACTGGGTTTGGGCGGGTAGCGGAACACCATCACATCACCCCGTTTGGGCGGCGTGCCTTCGGTGATCTTGGTATTCAGAACCGGCAGGCGTAAGCCATAGGTAAATTTATTCACCAGAATGAGGTCACCCACCAGCAGGGTCGGGATCATTGAGCCCGATGGAATCTTGAACGGTTCCACCAGAAATGAGCGGAGAAAAAACACCGCAATGATGACCGGGAACAGGCCCGCGGTCCAATCCAGCCACCAAGGCTGCATCAGCAGACGGCTCTTGGCCTCTGCGATATCACCATCAACCTGCTTGATACCCATCTTGCCCAAATCTTCGCGCCGCTTGGTGTCTGAGGACTCCAGCAGTGCTGCCGCCGCTTGCCGCTGCGGCAGAAAGTAGAAGCGTTCAGCCAGCCAATAGGCGCCAGTGACCAGGGTCGCAATGAAGAGCAACAGGGCAAAGTTTCCCTCCACGACGCCAAAGTACCAGGAACCCGCGTACAGCGCAAAAGCCGCCAACACGGCGGAAGTCAGTAGCTGCATCAGATAGTTCCCCCCAAGCTTGTCGCTACACGTACTGCGCTGCCCCACGAGGGGGCTATCGCTCCTTGGGTCGGCCCGGCGGCGCTCAATCTTCCACCTGCAAAATAGCCAGGAATGCCTCTTGGGGCACCTCCACAGATCCGACTTGTTTCATACGTTTTTTACCTGCTTTTTGTTTTTCCAGAAGCTTCTTCTTGCGTGAGATGTCACCGCCATAACACTTGGCGAGCACGTTCTTGCGCAGGGCTTTAATTGTCTCACGGGCAATGACGTTGGCCCCGATGGCGGCCTGGATGGCGACGTCGTACATCTGCCGGGAGATGATTTCGCGCATCTTGGCGACCACGGCCCGGCCGCGGTACTGGCTTTGGGCCCGATGCAACATGATGGACAAGGCATCCACCTTCTCACCATTGAGCAAGATATCGACCTTGACGACATCCGCCGCACGGTATTCCTTGAAGTCATAGTCCATGGAGGCGTAGCCACGGCTCACGCTTTTGAGCTTGTCAAAGAAGTCGAGCACGATTTCGGCCAGCGGCATCTCATACGTCAGCACGACCTGGCGGCCCTTGTAGGCCATGTTCATCTGCACACCGCGCTTCTGGTTGGCCAGCGTCATGACCACGCCCACATACTCTTGCGGCATGTAGAGGTGCATGGTGACGATGGGTTCGCGGATCTCGGCCATCTTGCCTACATCCGGCATCTTGGAGGGGTTCTCCACCATGATGACTTCACCATCGTTCTTCATGACCTGGTAGACGACGCTGGGCGCGGTCGTAATCAGGTCCTGGTCAAACTCACGCTCCAGCCGCTCTTGCACGATTTCCATGTGCAGCAAACCCAGAAAGCCGCAACGGAATCCGAAGCCCAGTGCCTGCGAGACTTCGGGTTCATAGTGCAAGGACGCGTCGTTGAGCTTGAGCTTCTCCAATGCGTCACGCAACGAGTCGTATTCGCTGGCCTCGGTGGGGTAGAGGCCGGCAAAAACCTGGGGCTGAATTTCCTTAAAACCGGGCAGCGCTTCCGTCGCGGTAAAGGCCGCTCCGCCAGAGCCGGGTTTGATCAGTGTGACCGTGTCGCCCACCTTGGCCGCCTGCAATTCCTTGATGCCGGCGATGATGTAGCCCACTTCACCGGCTTCCAGCGACGTACGCGGCTGATTGGCCGGTGTGAACACACCCAGGTTGTCTGCGTTGTACATGGCGCCCGAGGCCATCATCTTGATGCGTTCGCCCTTGGCCAAACGCCCGTCGACCACACGCACCAGCATCACCACGCCGACATAGCTGTCAAACCAGCTGTCGATGATCATCGCGCGCAGCGGGCCGTTGGGGTTGCCTTTGGGCGCCGGGATTTTGGCAACGATGGCTTCCAGAATCTCGTCGATGCCAATGCCGGTCTTGGCGGAGCACACAATCGCATCGGTCGCGTCGATACCAATCACGTCTTCGATTTCGCTGCGCGCGTTGTCGGGGTCGGCATTGGGCAAATCGATCTTGTTCAGAACAGGCAGCACTTCCACATGCAGATCGAGTGCGGTGTAGCAGTTGGCTACCGTCTGTGCTTCAACACCCTGACTCGCATCAACCACGAGCAGGGCACCTTCGCATGCGGACAGTGAACGGCTCACTTCATACGAGAAGTCGACATGCCCTGGTGTGTCGATCAAATTGAGGTTGTAGACCTGTCCGTCTTTAGCCTTGTACTGCAGCGCGGCGGTCTGCGCCTTGATGGTTATCCCACGCTCTTTCTCGATATCCATCGAGTCCAAAACCTGTGCCTCCATGTCACGCGCTTCGAGTCCGCCGCATCGTTGAATCAGCCGGTCCGCAAGTGTGGATTTGCCATGATCAATGTGCGCAATGATCGAAAAATTTCTGATGTGATTCATCAACGAAAACACTTAAGTGGTTGAATTAAAAAGGACAGGCAAGAAAAAAGGGCGCGTCGGATATTGACGCGCCCTGAAACCAACAATCATTGGCAACTGCGAAGGTTGGAGCTTCATTGTAGGCAAAAAGCCCCGAATGCAAAGCCCCAAAAACGCTACTCAAGCGTAGTTGCAACTCAACAACAGTTATTTTATACACAGCTTATCAACAATTACTAAGGAGATGTTCTGCACAACTTGTGGGTGATCTGTGGATCAGCTGTGGGGGACTTTCCGCTATCCCATATGATGGATTTTTTCCAATCCATATACCCATAAAGGACTTTGCGGACTCCATATTCTAACCAATTTTGGAATCTCGCAAATAAGTTAGTGGTTGCAAACCTATCAAACTTAGAACTTGTCCGATTTAAAAAAACTATGGTTCAGTCGCTCTAACAACCCAAAAACCCGCCGGGACTCAGGGTTGTTAGGCCATGACTTCGTTCAACGCGCGGGTTTGATGATCACAAATTGGGCCAATTCTCCGCGGCGTATCAATACTGGCAGAGGCTTGGCTTTGTCATGTTTTGCGAGTGCCGTCTCAAAGTCCTTAACAGACGCGACATCGGTGTTGGCCAAGGCCACGATGATGTCCCCTTCACGCAGACCGGCGCGTGCCGCAGCATCAGCCGCGCTCTCGACCTTCACGCCGCCTTTGATCTTGAGCTCCTTCTTCTGCGCGTCGCCCAACTCACTCACGGCAAGCCCGACCGACTGACCAGCGGCTGTGGCTTTGGGTTTTTCATCTCGCGCCGATGCCTTGGCCACAGGTTTGTCGGCTTCGACTTCTGCAACGGTAATGCTCAGATCTTTTGCCGCGCCCCGGCGGAATACCGTAATCGTGCTCTTGGTGCCCGGTTTGGTTGCGCCTATGGCACGTGGCAATTCGGAGGACTTTTCAATACTCTTGCCTTCAAAGCGCGTAATGATGTCGCCGGCCTCGATGCCAGCCTTTTCTGCGGGCGACCCGGCTTCCACATTGCGCACCAGTGCACCTACTGCCTTGCCCAGACCAATGGATTCGGCAACGTCCTTGCTGACCTGCTCAATCGTCACGCCAATACGGCCCCGCGAAACGCGTCCAGAGCTACGCAGTTGATCACTGACGCGTGTTGCTTCGTCCATAGGGATGGCAAACGAAATACCCATGAAACCACCCGAGCGCGAATAGATCTGGCTGTTGATACCCACAACTTCACCACGCATATTGATCAAAGGCCCGCCGGAGTTGCCGGGGTTGATCGCCACATCGGTCTGGATCAACGGCAGATCACCGCCGGTATCCCGTTGCTTGGCGCTCACGATGCCTGCGGTGACGGTGTTTTCAAGACCGAAAGGAGAGCCAATCGCCATGACCCATTCACCAACACGCAGGCGGTTCACGTCACCCACCTTGACTGAAGGCAATCCTGTCGCCTCAATTTTTACCACGGCGACATCACTTTTCTTATCAGCGCCAATGATCTTGGCCTTGAATTCACGCTTGTCTGTCAGGGTCACAAGAACCTCGTCCGCACCATCCACCACATGGGCGTTGGTCATGATGTAGCCATCTGCCGTCAGAATGAAGCCTGAACCAATTCCGCGCGGTTGCTCCTCTTCTGGCTGTGGCCTATTCTGCCGTGGAACTTGCCGCGGATTGCCAGGCATGTTAGGCATAGGGATGCCAAAGCGCCGAAAAAACTCCATCATGTCTTCGTCACCTGGACCGCCTTGGGCAGAGCGTGGACTGACCTTCTCCATGGTGCGAATATTGACCACCGAGGGCCCGACCTGGTCCACCAAATCGGTAAACTCGGGCAGCGCCCGGGCCTGTGCCACTGCGTGCTGGAAAGGTGCCACCGCGACGAAGGCAGTAGCAGACATCGACAAGGCAACCAAGAGTGCGCGCAAGGGTTGAGTCAAAAGAGTCTTCATCATTTGTATTCCATTCAAAGAGTCGTTACATGGAGCGACAGGTGTTTGAAACGTTCCAAATAGGGTCTTATTTTTTGCGTTCAAGAGCATGCGCGAATGTGTTCAAGGTCTCAGGCGGCACTTCCCCAACCGCAGTCGTCCACCAGTCTTCCATACGACGGGTCAGCGTGTGCGTGGCGCCGCCCATGTTGGTGATACCTTCACGCAGATGCCGACGACCGTCATAGGCCTCCAGGAACAGGGATACCGTGGCCACGCCATCGGAAAAAACCCATTGCATAGTGTTCTTCTGCTCAACGCCTGCAGAGCCAGCAGGGGCTGTAACGGAACGCTGGTAACAGCCCATAGGTTTGAATCCGTCGACGCTCTTTGACATCGCCCAGCCCTGCGCATCTGCGGTGGTTTTTTGCAGCTCAGGTCGAAAAACCCGGTATCCGTCGGTATTGCCAGACCGGGACAACTTACCGACATTCACCACGGCGTCCAACTGCAATTCGGAAAACGCAGCCTGCTCCAGCACCTTGCCATTCAGGTCCAGAGTCTGCACCTGGATGATGAGACCGGTTTTCTTTTCACTCCAAACGCGATAGCCGTAACGCAATTGATCCTTAGGCAGGAGTTGGAATACGTCTGCATCAAAACCTGCAATGCGTTCGCTGCCCAGCGCCTTAAGGCGATAAAAATCACCGATCGACGAGTCACTGGACTTGAGCAGAGAAGGAAACAGCCCCAACGATTCCCTGACCTCAGCCACGGCGATTCTGGATTGTGGAAAAAAGGTGACCACTTGGTCGTTGCGCCGGAAGATAGCCCTTGGCGTGCCGCTCAGCGACTCAACACGCTCAAGCTGCTGGGTACCATCGCAGACGTGCCAGATCTTGGCGCTCGCCATATTGCCACCGGCTGACACCACAAAGGTGCCGGTATAGACGCTTTGGCGCGCAGCATGGTGCACCCGCAGCAGCCAGGCATTCAATGGAACATCCGTCCCAACCGTCTGCGCCAGTGCAAATTCTTGCGGCACCAATCCATATAGGACAATAAGCAAGCTGGCGAAACGCCTCAAAAGCTGTTTCACCGAGCATTACCCTCGTGAGTCGCATTGCGCAAAAAGCCCGCAGGCACCTGCAAAGCGGAGTGGCCCCCAAGCTGCCTGTGCGCGGCCATCAATTCGTCCAACCGCGCGTCGCGCAGCATCGGCCCTGCACCCGTATCAGAGGTGACAAGGGAAGGGGCAGGAGGTGCAGCGGGCACCTGCACAGCCATTTGGGCGCGCCCGTCCTGGCTTGTTTGGGTCCAGAGACTCAAACCGATTACGCCAATCAGCGCAGTGCAGGCCATACCGGCGAGCATCTTCCAACGAAAGACCGATGCGTTAGCGCTCGGCACACTGGAATCGAAGGATGCGCTGCCATCTTCCAGCACCGGTGGGCGCGCAGGTTGTTCCTGCGCCAGTCTGCGTTCCAATTTTTCTAAAAAGGCAAGATCGCGGTTAGATGGTGCCAACTCCGCACTGCGCAAAACATCACCCACCACATGGTAGGCATGCCAAGTTTTCATCGCTTGCGGATCAGATAGCAGGTCGTCTAGAGCCTGCGCGCACTCCTCATCCGGTAGATGGCCATCCACAAAATCAGAGATGTGTTCGTTTGGAATGGATTTCAATTTTTTCATTTGCAAACTCCTCACCAGCGTTTACCCGTTTGCTTGTCCAACAAGGGCCTGATACGCGCCGAAATAGCCTCGCGCGCGCGAAAAATGCGTGAGCGGACGGTTCCTACGGGGCAGTTCATCGCGGAGGCAATTTCTTCGTAACTCAAACCTTCAATCTCTCTCAACGTGACAGCCTGCCTTAAATCGGCCGGCAAGTCGTCCATAGCCGCATTGACTACCGCGGCAATTTCCTTGGCGGCCAGAATGGATTCCGGCCCTTCATCGGCTATTGGTTCATTTTTCTTCCAGGAAGTTTCATCGTCATCATCGTTTGCCAAAAAACTTTCGGAAACCGTTGGATCGTGCTTGAGCTCCAGCAGGAATTTCTTGGCAGTGTTGACGGCAATGCGATACAGCCAGGTATAGAACTGGGCATCTCCACGAAACTGGTGCAAGGCGCGATAGGCGCGGATGAAAGTCTCCTGGCAAATGTCTTCCACCAAGTCGACATCACGCACCATGCGACCAATCAGGCGTTGGATACGCCTTTGGTACTTCAACACCAGCAAGCCATAGGCTTTTTGATCGCCCGCTACAGTGCGTTGCACCAACACGACGTCGCTATCCTGCTGTGTATCCGATGCGCCGTAGGTCAAGAAGTATCTCCCTCAGGCACACATTCAATCCGGTCGCCACTGCCATCAGATGCAGCTTGGCTGGAGACGATCGCTCTGCGCAAGGGTTTCCAGCTTACATTTCCGGGAAGCATTTCAAGCCATAACCTTAAGGGTGCTACCCCAGTGTCAGCCCTCAAGGACACCAACAACACGCTTTGAAAATCCACAAGCAGCGATAAGTGACAGACTTGAGATGCCGAAAAACCAGACCAATACCAATGCTGCCCATCCCAACGCAAACTACCCACAGCAGATTTCTGCCAACCGACAAACGCAGCAGCGCTGCTTGCCACTATGACAGCGGCCAGCGTCAGGATACGCGCGTCAAGTGCCCCTTGCTCCCGCGCGAATGCCCATAGGGCAGCTATGGCCAATAGACTCAGCAAGGCGATAAAGCGCAGTTGCCAGCGCGAACGAATGACTGAAAAACTAATGGACGGGGCCCGGTGCATGTCGGGTGGCGACGGACCCGTGCCGCTTAGACGCGCTTGAACACAAGCGAGCCGTTGGTTCCGCCAAAACCAAAATTGTTTTTAACCGCTACATCAATGCGCATGTCACGGGCGACGTTGGCACAGTAGTCCAAATCGCACTCGGGATCTTGGTTGAAGATATTGATGGTCGGAGGGCTCTTCTGGTGGTGCAAGGCCAGCACCGTAAAGACGGACTCAATTCCGCCAGCGCCACCGAGCAAGTGACCCGTCATGGACTTGGTCGAGTTGACCACGATTTTCTTGGCATGGTCGCCCAATGCCGCCTTGATGGCGTTGGTTTCATTCAAGTCACCCAGCGGGGTGGACGTCCCGTGCGCATTCAGGTAGTCGACCTGATCCGCGTTGACACCTGCATTGCGCAACGCGCTCAGCATGGCACGGCGTGGGCCGTCCATATTCGGCGCAGTCATATGACCAGCATCGGCACTCATGCCAAAGCCCGCCAACTCGGCATATATTTTTGCGCCGCGTGCTACGGCATGTTCATACTCTTCCAGTACCAACACTCCACCGCCCTCGCCCAGCACAAAACCATCACGGTCCTTGTCCCATGGGCGTGAGGCAGTCGTAGGGTCTTCGTTGCGCGTGCTCAGCGCGCGCATCGCGGCAAAACCACCAACACCCAGCGGCGAGACAGTTGCTTCGGAGCCGCCCGCGACCATCACATCGGCATCGCCGTATTCAATCATGCGCCCCGCTTCACCAATGCAGTGCAGGCCTGTCGTGCAGGCCGTAACAATAGCGATATTGGGGCCTTTGAATCCGTACTTCATCGACACATGGCCAGCAGTCATGTTGATGATGGTGGCGGGTACAAAAAACGGGGAGATGCGGCGTGCACCGCGATTCGTGAACTCGGTATGCATGCTCTCGATCAAGGGCAGGCCACCGATACCGGAACCGATCACACAGCCAATGCGTGTGGCTTCTTCATCGCCCAGTGCGTCGCCCGTGGGTAAACCTGCATCGACAACGGCCTGCATGGCTGCAGCAATACCGTAGTGGATGAACGAGTCCATGGTCCGCGCCTCTTTCGCGCTGATGTAGGACTCCAGATCGAAATTACGGACTTCGCCGGCAATCTTGCAGGCAAAAGTGGATGCATCAAAACGGCTGATCAAATCGATGCCGGACTTGCCAGCAAGCACATTGGACCACGCCTCATCCACCGTATTTCCTACGGGACTGACACAACCCAAACCAGTGACAACAACGCGACGACGGGACATAGCAATCAGTTTTCAGCTTAGGTCAAAAAAAACCGTTTGTAACGGCATATTCCGGATCGGTAGGTCAGTAGCCAATCGCCACGCCTGTCCCGATCCGAGCAGCACCGCGATGCCGCAAAAGCCCGATCAGGCCTTCTTGTGTGTGCTTGCGTAATCGACGGCGTTTTGCACGGTCGTGATCTTTTCTGCATCTTCATCGGGAATTTCAATTCCGAATTCGTCTTCCAACGCCATCACCAATTCGACGGTGTCCAAAGAGTCTGCACCGAGATCGGCCACGAAGGCTTTTTCATTGGTAACTTGGGACTCTTCCACACCGAGTTGTTCGGCAATAATTTTTTTGACGCGGACTTCGATATCACTCATGGCTTCCCTCTAAGGGTTATAAAGAATCCGTAATTTTACCCGGGCTTAGAGCCTCAACCCTAACCGGATCGCCGAACGGACAAATCGGCTGAATTTCTTTTGTCTTACATGTACATGCCACCGTTGACATGCAGCTCCTGACCGGTCACATAACTGGCCCCGGGGGACGCCAAGTATGCGACAGCGTGGGCGACGTCGGTGGGTTTGCCCAGATGGCCCAGCGGAATCTGGCCCAGTAGCGCCTTTTGCTGCTCTTCCTGCAGGCTAGCCGTCATATCGGTTTCAATGAAACCAGGCGCCACACAGTTGACGGTGATATTGCGTGAGCCCAGCTCACGCGCCAATGCACGCGTCATGCCAGCAACACCAGCTTTGGCTGCGGCGTAATTGGCCTGACCGGGATTTCCGGAGGCTCCCACCACCGACGTGATGTTGATGATGCGTCCATAACGTTGCTTCATCATGGTGCGCATGACGGCGCGGCTCATGCGGAAAACGCCCTTGAGGTTGGCTTCCATCACCGCGTCCCACTCATCGTCTTTCATGCGCATGGCCAGGTTGTCGCGGGTGATGCCGGCGTTGTTGACCAACACCTGCAGACCACCATACTCTTTGACGATGGCATCCACCAGCGCCTCACCCGCGGCGCTTTGGGTCACGTCCAGCGTGCGCCCGGAGCAGCCCTCGAAGGCCGCCAGCGCGTCCTGGATCTTGGCCGAACCCGCGTCGGTCGTGGCAGTGCCAATGACCTTGACGCCCTTGCGCGCCAACTCCAACGCAATCGCCGCACCGATACCACGGGACGCCCCGGTAACCAACGCAACCTGTCCTTCAAATTTCACATCGCTCATGCCAAAGCACCTTTTGTTTCTTGCAGCGTAGCGGGGTCAAACACCGCCAGCCCCGTCAATTCAGAGTCGATACGTTTGACCATGCCTGCCAATACCTTGCCCGGACCACATTCCACCAGTGTAGTCAAACCGCGTGTCTTGATGGCTTTGACACACTCCACCCAGCGCACGGGGCCAAAGGCCTGGCGATACAGCGCATCACGAATGCGATTTAAATCGGTTTCCACCGCTACGTCGATGTTGTTGACCAATGCAATTTGCGGTACGGCGATATCCACTGACAGCAGGCGCTCCTTCAACTTCTCGGCAGCAGGCTGCATCAGACGGGAGTGGAAAGGTGCCGACACGGGTAGCGGCAGCGCGCGTTTGGCGCCAGCCGCCTTGAGCACTTCGCAGGCCTTGTCCACGGCCGCCTTGCTGCCGGCAATCACGGTTTGTGCAGGATCGTTGAAATTGACCGCTTCGACAATTTCGGTCGAGCCTGCGCCAAAGGACTGGGTCACTTCCAGGCAACCGGCCGTCACCTTGGCGGCGTCCATGCCCAAAATCGCTGCCATGGCGCCAACCCCGACCGGCACGGCCTCCTGCATGGCTTGCGCCCGCAGACGCACCAATGGCGCGGCCTGCTGCAAAGTCAGGGCACCTGCTGCGACCAGCGCCGTGTATTCACCCAAGGAGTGCCCGGCTACCGCCGAAGGTGCAACACCAACCTCAGCCATCCAGACCCGGTAAGCTGCCACCCCGGCCACCAGCATCACCGGCTGTGTGTTGGTGGTCAGCGCCAGCGCCTCTTTGGGGCCTTCATGGATCAGCTTGGCAACGTCTTCGCCCAAGGCATCAGATGCTTCTTGCAAGGTGTGAGACACCACGGAATGGTCACCCCAGGCGTCCAGCATGCCAACGGACTGGGATCCCTGGCCAGGAAATACAAATGCAAACTGTTTCATAGACATGTATTAGTGAAGTGGGCCGCTAGCCCTCGTCGATATTGTGTAGGCAGCTACAAAACAAGGAGCAGAGCGCCCCAGGTAAAACCACCACCCACACCTTCGAGCAAAAGTTTTTCGCCGACCTTTACTTGGCCCGAACGCACGGCAGTGTCCAGCGCCAGCGGAATGGAAGCCGCAGAGGTATTGCCGTGCTGGTCCACTGTGACCACTACTTTATCCATGGGCAACTTCAGTTTGCGGGCCGTGCTTTGCATGATGCGGATATTGGCCTGATGGGGCACGAGCCAGTCGATGTCAGCCTCAGTCAGATTGGCTTTAGCCAAGGTGGCTCGGGCGGCACTTTCCAACAAGCCAACGGCGAGTTTGAAAACCGCTTGGCCATCCATCTTGAGCAAGGGATCGCCCAGGATCGCGCCACCGGACACATGTCCAGGGACACACAGGATGCCAACGTGTTTTCCGTCCGCATGCAGGTCGCTGGCCAAAATGCCAGGCGTTTCGGAAGCTTCCAGCACAACAGCGCCGGCGCCGTCACCAAATAACACACAGGTTGTGCGGTCATTGAAATCCAGAATGCGGGAGAACACCTCGGCACCCACAACCAGGGCGCGCTTGGCAGCGCCGGTCTGGATCATCGAATCTGCAACGGCCAGCGCGTAAACAAAACCGCAACACACCGCTTGCACATCAAATGCCGCGCAGCCGTTGGCGCCCAGCTTGTTCTGCAGTATGCAGGCGGTGGACGGAAACACCATATCCGGCGTGGAGGTGGCGACAATGATGAGATCAATATCCTGTGCAGTGCAGCCAGCCGCTTGCAAGGCCTTTTTTGCCGCCTCAAGACCCAGATCGCTGCTGAACACGCCGTCGGACGCAAAATGCCGAGCACGGATGCCGGTGCGCTCTACGATCCATTCATCCGATGTCTCTACACCCTTGGTTGCGAGTTCTGCGACCAAATCCGCATTGGAGAGTCTGCGCGGTGGCAAATAGCTGCCAGTGCCTGTAATTCGCGAATATCGTCGTTTCATGGTGGGGTGGTTCAGGCCCGAACAGGTCTATTGCACGGCTTCCGCGTTTGCCAACAACGGCGCTGCGTGTGCGATGCGAACCTGAACTCGGTCAAGCAAGTTGTTTCGGGCTGCATCATACGCCCGGTTCAAAGCGAAGCCAAAACCCATCACATCGGCCGAGCCATGACTCTTGAACACCAAGCCGCGCAAGCCCAGCAAAGCCGCACCGTTGTATCGGCGATGGTCCATTCTGCTTTTAAACGCTTTTAGAACCGAGTAAGCAGCAATTGCCGCAACTTTAGTGAAAGCATTGCGTGAAAACTCGGCTTTCAGAAAATTACCCATCATGGTAGCCAAGCCTTCGCTGGCCTTTAAGGCCACGTTTCCGACAAATCCGTCGCAAACCACCAAATCGACAGTACCTTTGAAAATATCATTCCCCTCGACATTGCCAAAGAAGTTCAAGTCGCCTGCTTTAGCAGCAGAACGCAGCAATTCTCCGGCTTTTTTGATGGTTTCGTTACCTTTGATGATTTCCTCACCAATATTCAGCAGCCCCACCGTCGGGGACTCTTTGTTGCTGAGCACGGAAACGAGCGCCGAACCCATGACGGCAAATTGCAATAGATGCTCGGCGGAGCAATCCACGTTGGCACCCAGGTCCAGAACCGTAGTCGCACCACCCCTGGCGTTGGGCAACTGGGCGGCAATGGCTGGGCGCTCGATCCCGTCCAAGGTTTTCAGGATATAACGGGAAATAGCCATCAAAGCACCGGTGTTGCCGGCAGATACCGTGGCTTGCGCTTGGCCATCCTTCACCTGCTGGATCGCGATACGCATGGAAGAGTCTTTCTTGCGGCGCAGCGCAACTTCCAGGGGATCGTCCATGGTCACCACCTCGCTGGCCGGGACAACACGGGCACGCGGATGGGAGAACCCCTTCAGGGCCTCGGGCAAGCCGACCAGAATCAGAGATGCATCCGAATTCTGCTCCAGAAAGTACTGGCAGGCCGGTAGCGTGACTTGGGGGCCGTGGTCACCCCCCATGCAGTCAACAGCGATTGTGATCATGGGTAGGCGCTCACAAAGAAGAGAGAAAGATCAATCGAGAAGCACTCAGGCCAAAAACAACAAAAGCCCGACGCTACAGAATTTGTAGCTCCGGGCTTTGGCCGAAAAACCTTAATCAGGCTTCAGATTTGGTCTTCAGAACCTTGCGACCACGGTAAAAACCGGTGGGGCTGATGTGGTGACGCAGATGGGTCTCACCAGTAGTGGATTCCACAGCAATGCCAGGAACAACCAGAGCATTGTGCGAGCGGTGCATACCGCGCTTGGAAGGTGACTTTTTGTTTTGTTGGACGGCCATGGATTGGCTCCTCAGCTGGTGTGCTGCGCCATTGCTCAACGCAACATGCAACACTAGGGGTTAGTAAAAAGCGCGACAGATTTCACACGCGAAGCCTCAAATTATAGCCCAAAAGCGGCAATTCAGGCTAGGTCTTCTTTTTGAGCTGCTCCAGAACGGCAAAAGGATTGGGCTTTTCTTCCACTTCTTCGACAAAATCGGCGTCCGCCACCTGCAGCTTAACGGCGCTAGGACACACCGTATGTTTAGGAACAACGGGCAAGGCCATCAGCAATTCATCTTCCAGCAATTCCAGCAGGTTGAAGTCGCGACTCAGCACCAGTACGTCTTCTTCCGACTCCTCGTCTTCGACAGCAGCCACTTCTTCATTAGCGACAAAACGAAATTCCCGCTCAAACGAAACCGGCACCTCCACAGGGCCCAGGCAACGTTGGCAGGTTTGCGGTAAGGCCACTTCGGCATGCAGGACAAGCCAGATCTGCTCACTGGTAGCGCCGTTGGGTCGGGTCAGGCCCTTTGCAGTAAAGTGAACCGGGTTTTCAGCGCCCGCGCCCTGTGCCTCTTCGAATAAACGCTCAAATTGGGCCAGGCCCTCGCTGCCGGCGAGGCTGCCGTCAGTTTTGGCAAAGGCCTCGATATTCAGGTGCCGGGCGTCGTAGTCGTGTTTCATGCGCGCAGTGTAAGAGAATCGGACCATGTCAGACATTTTCAACCCAAAACTCATACTTGGATCGACATCGGTCTACCGGCGTGAATTACTCAGCCGCTTGAATCTGCCGTTTTCCGTGGAATCGCCCCATGTGGACGAAACACCTCTGCCCGGTGAACGACCGGCAGCCTTGGCAGAACGGCTGGCCTTGGCCAAAGCCCGCGCGGTTGCACAACGCTTTCCGGATTGTGTGGTGATTGGGTCAGACCAGGTTGCGGATCTGGATGGCTTGGCGCTGGGCAAGCCCGGCAACCACGAACGTGCCGTTGCACAGCTGCGCCAAATGCGCGGCAAGACGGTGATATTTCAGACCGCGGTGGCCGTCGTATGCCTGGAAACCGGTTTTTGCCAACAGTCACTGGCACCGGTCAAGGTCACTTTCCGCGCCCTGGACGATGCGGAAATCGAGAACTATCTGCGTCTGGAGCAACCGTATGACTGCGCCGGCAGCGCCAAGAGCGAAGGCCTGGGCATCGCTCTGCTGGAAGCCATAAACAGCGATGATCCGACAGCACTGGTCGGCTTGCCGCTGATCCGCACCAGCCGCATGTTGCGCGCCGCGGGCATTCAACTTCTGACCGCCAGGCCAGCGACTGCATGACAACCCAAGCAACGCCAGCGAACAAAAAGACACCGGGCATGCTGTATCTGGTGCCCGCCCCGCTGGATTTTGGCTGCGACAGCCAGGTCGCGCTGGACCGCTCCATGCCCACCGGAACGCTGGAAATAGCAGCTAGCCTCAAATACTGGGTCTGTGAAAACGCAAAATCCACGCGCGCCTACCTCAAACGCATCGCCGAAACCCATCCACTATGCCAGCCCTTGCAGGCCATGCAACTGCAGGAGTTGCCCCACGAGGTTCACAAAAAAGGCGACCACCAGGGCCACTTTGACGCGCGTTACCTGCTACAGGCGGCCGTGCAAGGCGAGAACATCGGCCTGGTCAGCGAGGCTGGAATGCCCGCCATTGCCGACCCTGGATCATCGGTGGTGCGCGCCGCGCACGATCTGGGCCTGCGTGTAGTGCCGCTGGTAGGACCGGTGTCGTTGCTGCTGGCTTTGGCCGCCAGTGGACTCAGTGGCCAAAATTTTGCCTTTGTAGGCTACCTGCCCAGTACACCGGCAGAACGCAGCCAGCGTATCCGCGAACTGGAAGCCCTGGCATTAAAAACCGGGCAGACGCAGCTGTTCATAGAAACCCCTTACCGCAACCAAGCCATGCAGCAGGCACTGCTGCAAACCCTGCAGCACAACACGCGTTTAGCGACGGCCAGCGGCTTGACGCTAGCCACGGCCCAGTGCTACAGCGATCTGGCGAAAAACTGGAAGCACAAGTCGTGGAGCTTGGCGAACACCATACCCACAGTGTTTGCTATTGGTCGCTAGGCTATCGGCCCAGCGCCGCCGGGTCGCCCCCAGACGGCTAAGGTCCCCTCGGGGCTGATGGCTGAGGCTCCCAGCCTGCCTGCGCAGGACGGGACAGCAAAAAAGGGCCTTGATTCTGGCAATGCCGCGGCCCGCAGGCCAGCGAAGTAGGCGAGCGTGGGGGCGTCCGTATCGCTCTAGCGCAACCCAGGCAGAGCCCGCAAGGCCCGCACACTGCCCTCGCCAATGGATGCGCCAAAGCGTTTGACCAAGCGTTCGGCCACGTTGTCTTTGCGAGTGTAGTCAATCAACTCTTCGGCCTTGACCACTTCACGCGCCACATAGTCCAGGTTACCCAACTGGTCGGCCAAGCCCATGTCAATGGCCTGCTGACCGGTCCAGAACAGACCGCTAAAGGTCTCGGGCGTTTCTTTCAGGCGGTCACCACGTCCGGCCTTCACGACGTTGATGAACTGCTGGTGGATCTGGTCGAGCATGGCCTGGGCAAACACACGCTGTTTTTCGGTCTGGGGGCTGAACGGGTCCATGAAACCTTTATTCTCCCCGGCCGTCATCAGGCGGCGCTCCACGCCCAGTTTGTCCATCAAACCGGTGAACCCAAAGCCGTCCATCAACACGCCAATGCTGCCGACCACGCTGGCCTTGTCGACAAAAATCCTGTCAGCGCCGGCGGCGATGTAATAGGCCGCAGAGGCGCAAGTCTCCTCCACCACCACGTAAACCGGTTTCTTGTGCAGGGTTTTGAGGCGGCGGATTTCATCGTTGATGATGCCAGCCTGGACCGGGCTGCCACCGGGAGAATTGATCAGCAACACAACGGCCTGCGCGCCTTTGTCCTCAAACGCACTGCGCATGGCCGCAACAATCAGCTCGGCGCTACCCTCGGCACCGGAGGCGATTTCGCCCTGAATCTTGACCAGTGCGGTGTGCGGTGTGGAGGCGTCCGTCGCACTTCCGCCCCGGTCCATCCCTACCCACAGCAACACGACAAAAAATGCCAGCCAGGCCAGACGGATGCCGTTGCGCCAGCGGCGTGCCTGGCGTTGCTCGGTAATGGCAGCCAAGGCCAGTGTTTCCAGCGCGGTGCGCTCCCAGCCCGGTACACCACCGTCACTTGCCCGTGCCGTCTTTGCTTCACTTTTAATAGCAGCATCTGTAATGTCTTCGGGGGCTTGGGGTGAATTCGGTGTCATGGCTTGGTTGTCAGGGTTATTCGGGTCTGTCATATCAAAATTCAAGGGCTTGCAGGTTGGCACCAGTATGCCAGTGGACGACGCCGTCACGTTCGGTCAAGGCGATCTTTATCAGACCGCCACGGCACGGTCCGCCTATGCAGAGCCCGTTTTGTGGTTGGTACATGGCGCCATGGGTGGAGCACATCAGCCAGCTACCGGAGCTGTCAAAAAAACGGTTGGGCTGGTAATCCATTTCCATCGGGACATGGGAGCACTGGTTCAGATACGCATACACCTGGCCCTCGTAACGGATGGCAAAACCACGCGCCGTGCGTCCGCAATAGACCACGTCAAAAGGCACAGCCTCTCCGCTGTTGACAAGGTCACGGGAGTTGCAGAGGGGTATCTCGGTGTGGGGTGCAGTGGTCATGGCTTCACTCGGGCAGGTCAGGCGTGTGCAGAAAACCAGGCATGCAACTCGGCCACGTTATGTGCCACGAACAAGGGTTTCAGTTCGGCAAAGGCTGCCGGTTCATGGGCGCCATAACTGACCCCCACGCTGGGGCAGCCGGCATTCAACGCCATCTGCAGATCATGCGTGGTGTCACCCACCATCAGCACGCGGTGGGGGGGCACACCAAACTCCTGCATCAGTTCCTGCAGCATCAAGGGGTGGGGCTTGCCAGCGGTTTCGTCCGCGGTGCGGGACGCATGGAACAGACCCTGCAACTCCGATGTCTTCAGCACCTCATTCAGCCCGCGCCGGCTTTTGCCGGTGGCTACGGCCAGCACGTAGTTGCGCGCTTTCAAATCGGCCAAGAGAGGCAGCACACCGTCAAATAGGCTGATGTCATTTTGATGCGCCGTGTAATGGTGCTTGTAGCGCACACCCAGTTCCGCGTATTGACTGGGCGGCACATCGGGCGCAGCATGGGCCAGAGCCTGCATCAGCCCCAAACCAATGACATAGGCGGCGTCCTTGTCCGTCGGGGACTTGCCGCCGACGTCCACAACCGCAGCCTGGATACAACGGGTGATGATGGCGGTGGAGTCAAACAGGGTGCCATCCCAGTCGAATGCAATCAAATCGAAGGGGCGAGAGGGCTTGATGGGCTTGGGCGTAGGCATGGTCGAAAAAATAAAACTCAAAAGAGGTTGCGCTTAGCTGGCCTGGGGCAAGACCTGGCGCACAAATTGGGCCAACTCCTGTGGTAAATCAGCCTGCAACTCCATGCGGGCACCGGTAGCGGGATGTTTGCACTGCAGGCGCCACGCATGCAGGAACATGCGTTTTAGCGGTGTCAAACAATTGGCGCGCGCCAGGGCCTTGTTGCTGTCGAAGTCGCCATACTTGTCGTCACCAACGATGGGCATGCCCTCCGAGGCCAGATGCACGCGAATCTGGTGGGTGCGCCCAGTCTTGATCGTCACTTCCAGCAAGGAATAACCTCGGTCACTGCTGACCGGCGCCTGGTGTGTACCGGGAACCACACCCCCGGCCGCGCGCACCTTGACCAGCGTCAGGGACGGCATGCCATCGGGGTCGTCCTTGGCCACTACCTTCACACGCCGCTCACCATCCGGCAGCAAATACTTGTGCAGCGACTTGTCCAATACCTTCTTATTGGCGGGCCACTGGCCAATGACCATGGCGAGATAGGTCTTGCCGGTCTCCCGCTCCCGGAATTGGTCCTGCAGATTTTTCAGTGCGCTGCGCTTCTTGGCCACCAGCAGAATGCCGCTGGTCTCGCGGTCCAGGCGGTGCACCAGTTCCAGAAATTTGGCCTGGGGCCGCGCCATGCGCAACTGTTCTATGACGCCAAAGCTGATACCCGATCCCCCATGCACCGCCACGCCGGCCGGCTTGTTGATGGCCAACAGGCAGTCATCCTCAAACAGCACGGTAAATTCCTTGGCCGGTGCGTGGCTGGCTACATGCTCGGCCATGGCCAGCGCCTTTTCCGCCACACGCTCGGAAATCCGCACCGGCGGCACACGTACCACGTCCCCTGCGTTCAAACGCGTCTCCGCAGCCGCCCTTCCCTTGTTGACCCGCACCTCGCCGCTGCGGATGATGCGGTAGACGTGGGTCTTGGGCACTCCCTTGAGGTGGCGCATCAGGTAGTTGTCCAGCCGCTGCCCGGCCCCATCCTCGTCGATGGTCAGGGTTTTCACCTGGGGCTGCACGTTGGGTGATGGGGGCGCGGGAATGCCCCCTATAATGTGTTTCACTAGCGACGCGCTGTAAGTGGTTGATTTATCTGGAGTTTAGTCCACACACCATACACAGCCGCACTGGAAGGTCGATGCCGCCGGGCTGGCCTGCAAACAAACCACACGCCAAATGCCTGTGGTGGTCTGCAAACCACCCGGTCAAGACTACGAATCGAAACACTGATACGGAATACCCACAGTTTGCAGACCCTTCGTCTGCAAACGGAATGAAGCGAGATGTTTGTGCTGATGTGCCTGATAAATCTATGCCTGCAGCGCGTTTTCGCGCTGTTGCCTAGCATGAATCGGCCTCTAGCCCTCGTCAAACGGGCGCAACCAGCTATGCAATTGATAGCTAATTCACAAACGCATCCCCTCGCTCCCCTCCACGCGCCTACGCTTCGTCGCCTCATTTGAGTCGAAGTTCTCCGGCAATTCCACCTCTCCTTCGGTTCGTCTGTTCAGGTATCAATAGCCCCTAGAGGGCATGTAAAACTGAAGATGAAGGACGCAATCCATGAAACGGATGCTTATCAACGCCACGCAGGCCGAAGAACGCCGCCTGGCCATTGTCGATGGACAAAAACTCCTCGACTACGAAATCGAAATCGAAGGGCGCGAACAGCGCAAGGGCAATATCTATAAGGCCGTCGTCACACGCGTCGAGCCCTCGCTGGAAGCCTGTTTCGTCGACTACGGCGAAGACCGCCACGGTTTCCTGCCGTTCAAGGAAATCTCCAAGATGTATTTCCAGCAGGGTGTGTCGGCTTCCCAAGCCCGCATCCAGGACGCCATCCGCGAAGGCCAGGAACTGCTGGTCCAGGTCGAAAAAGAAGAACGCGGCAACAAGGGCGCAGCCCTGACCACCTTCGTATCGTTGGCCGGCCGTTATGTGGTCTTGATGCCCAACAACCCCCGTGGCGGTGGCGTCAGCCGCCGTATCGAAGGTGAAGACCGCGCTGAGTTGAAAGAAGCGCTGGACCAGTTGGAATACCCCAATGGCATGTCCATCATCGCCCGCACCGCCGGCATCGGCCGCAGCGCGCCTGAACTGCAATGGGACTTGAACTACCTGTTGAAGCTGTGGACCGCCATTGATGGCGCGGCCAAGGGCGGCAAGGGTGCCTACCTGATTTACCAAGAGTCTTCTCTGGTGATCCGCGCCATCCGCGATTATTTCAACCACGACATCGGCGACATCCTGATCGACACCGACGACGTGTACGAGCAGGCCCAGCAGTTCATGGCCCACGTGATGCCCGAGCACGCTGCCCGCGTCAAGCGTTACCGTGATGACGCGCCGCTGTTCAGCCGCTTCCAGATCGAACACCAGATCGAATCCGCCTACGCCCGCACGGTGCAACTGCCGTCCGGCGGCGCGATTGTCATCGACCACACCGAAGCCTTGGTGTCCGTGGACGTCAACTCGGCCCGCGCCATCAAGGGCGGCGACATCGAAGAAACCGCCACCCGCACCAACCTGGAAGCCGCCGACGAAGTGGCGCGCCAGATGCGCCTGCGCGACCTGGGCGGCCTGATCGTCATCGACTTCATCGACATGGAAGAGTCGAAGAACCGCCGCGAAGTGGAAAACCGCCTGCGCGACGCGCTGCGCCAGGACCGCGCCCGTGTGCAATTCGGCACTATCAGCAAATTCGGCCTGATGGAAATGAGCCGCCAGCGCCTGCGCCCCGCCCTGTCGGAAGGTGCATCGATTCCTTGCCCCCGTTGCGGCGGTTCCGGCCACATCCGCGACACCGAATCCAGCGCGCTGCAGATTTTGCGCATCATCCAGGAAGAGTCGCTGAAGGACAGCACCGCATCCGTGTTGTGCCAGGTGCCTGTCGATGTCGCATCGTTCCTGCTCAATGAGAAGCGCTCCGAAGTCGCCAAGATCGAGCTCAAGCAGCGCATCAACGTGCTGCTGGTGCCCAACAAGACACTGGAAACACCCAACTACCGCCTGGAGCGTCTGAAGCACGACGACCCACGTTTGGACAACATCGACGCCAGCTACAAGCTGGCCGATGAGATCGAAGACCCGACCAGCGTGACACGCCGCTCGCAAGAGCCCACCAACAAACAAACGCCCATCATCAAGGGCGTGCTGCCGGATGCTCCTGCGCCCGTGGCCGCACCCCGGCCCGTCGCTCCCGTACAACCAGCGGCGGCAGCGCAGCAGCGCAGCGCGCCAGTCGCCCCGACCCCGGCTCCCGTGGCAGAAAAAGGCTTCTTCGGCTGGATCAAGAGCCTGTTTGCATCTGAGCCACCCGCACCGGTGAAACCCGTGGTGCAGGCGCCCGCCGCCCCCAAAGCCCCTGAAGGCCGTGGCCGCGATGGCAATCGCGCCGGTGGCCGACCTGGTGAAGGCCGTCCCGAAGGCCAAGGCCGCAACGAGCCCCGTGGCGAAGGCCGTGGTCCACGCGGTGAAGGCCGTGGTGACGGACGCAATAGCCGTGGCGGACGTGGTGGACGTGGCGGTAGTGAGCGCCAAGGCGGCGCCCAGCGTGACCGTTTTGACGCCGAAGGCAAACCCGTGTTGTCGGATGCCAACCTGCAGGGCGGCAATACGACGCCAGGCGTAGCCGACGCCAACCGCCAAGAGCAACGCCCGGATCGCGGTCCGCGCAATGACCGTGGTGAGCGTGGCAACCGATCCGGCCGTGGCGGCGAGCGTAACGACGGTGCTGAACGCGGCGAGCCGCGCGCAGAAGGCCGCATGGATGCAGCGCCCGCAGCAGAAGGCAATGTCGAAGTCCGCAACGATGGCCAGCCCCCTCGTGAGATCCGTGAAGGCCGTGAGGGAGGCCGCGGTGGACGTGGTGGACGCAACCGCGGCCCGCGCCAGGAAGGCGAAGTGCGCAATGCGGCGGCCGACAACCAGCAGAGCCAACTGGGTTTTGCGGATGCAGAAAATGCCTCCACGGAAGGCGCTGTAAACCAACAGGCGGCTGCGGATGGCAACGTGCAGATGCCACCAACAGCGCAGGGGGAAAATGGCGAACCCCGCGAGAAGCGTAGCCGTGATCGTTATGGCCGCGAACGTGGACCCCGTGGTGACCGCAGCGAGCGCGAAGAGCGACCTGATCTGCGTATCCCGGCCCAGGCCGCGGCCACGCCGTCTACCGATGCGTCCGAAGCACCCGTAGCGGCAGCAGAACCCGCGCCCTTTGTGCCGACTACCATCTTCGAACGGGTCGCCACTACTGCCGCGCCAGCAGCAATTGCACCAGCACCTAAACCTGCGCCTGCAGCGGTTGCAGTGCAAGCCCCGCCGGCGCCTGTCGCCTCTGCAACTTCTGCAGATCGCATGCCCAAGGTGACGTCCTACACGCTGCCAACCGATGTGTTGGTGGATGTGGCGCAAAGCTCTGGTCTGCAATGGGTCAATTCGGATACGGCCAAGATTGAAGCCGTTCAAGCGGCGATTGCGGCCGAGCCCAAGCCTATCCATGTGCCCCGCCAGCGTCCGGCTCCGGTATCGGTGGACACTGGTCCGCTGGTCCTGGTTGAAACCAAACGCGACCTGCGCAACATGACACTGCCGTTTGAGCAGCCCCCTGCTGCGTAATCACGCCACTGGCGACGACAGTAGCCCCCCGCAAAGTGCGCGGGTTACCAACAAAAAAAAGGGGCCGATCTGGCCCCTTTTTTTATGCCCGTATCCGTGCTCAGAACAAATCGACGGCGCCCACCTTGATGGCATCGCCAAAGAATCCCTTGCGCACCAGATCGTCATAACTGTGGACCTGGTTGCGGCCGTGCCGCTGGGCGTAGTCGACGGCACGCTCGGCCCGTTCCAGTGAAGTGCTGGGAGAGTCTTCAGCAGTGACCCTGGTAAATCCGGCACAGGCGGTAACGCGGCCAACTTGCGGGAAATTGAACTTCTCCATGTTCGCGCGGAAGCGCTCAAACGCCGACAGCACCAAGGCTTCATCCGGGCAATGCATCAGCACCGCAAACTGCTCTCCACCCAAACGGTAGATGCGGTCATAAGTCCGAAAAGTATTGTTCATGATGCGTGCCACCAGCAGCAACACCTCTTCGGCAATCAGGTGACCGCTCTTGTCACTGATGACGCCAAAGTGGTCCACATCCACCGTGCCCAGCCAGTAGTTCGGAGGCACCCGATGCCGACGCTCGGAGACGGGTAACACACTCGCCTCCAGGGTATGGGTTTCGCCTTCCAATCCGTGGTCCATTTCTTCCAGTACGGCGCTATAAAACGTATCGTCCAGCGACTTGCGATTGAGCAGGCCCGTCAGGGCATCACGGTCGCTATAGGCCAACAGCTTGTACATGTTGCGAAACACGTGAACCATGTCATCAATGACCTGCAACTGCCCCTGGTTCAGCGGCGAGCCGGAGTGCACCTCGATCACACCCTCGTCATCATTGGCCGAATCTGCGTATAGCGGGATAAAACTGATGCGGGGACCCTCTTCTCCGGCCCATGCGTATTCGACCAGGTCACGCGTCTGCAGGCAGCGCAATCGGTCCTTTTCATCCGCCAGCTCACGCAGGGAATCAAAGTCCACCCGCAGCGGGTCCACCACCTTGCCACCGCCCCGAATGTCCAGAGAGGCAACTTCCAACCATCGCTTGACACCTTCTTCACTGAGGACGCGCGCAATGACCACCCGGTCTATACGCAACAAGTCAATCAGGGCCTTGGAAAGGGTCAACTCCAGAAGCTCCCGGTCCCGGTGATCGGTCAGCTTGATGATGTGTTCGGTGAGTGTAGCCATGGCCGCATAATAGCCCTGAATCGCGTTTACGTCACCTTTTCGCGGCCTCTCGGTAGGCTTGGTTAGCCGCGTCAACGTCCTGGCGCTGCTCTGCCATTTGGGCCAGTGCCAGCCAGGTATCACGCCCCAGTTCCGAGTCCTGCAGTATCGCCAGGGACTGCTTGAACAGTTGCTGGGATTTGCCCCATAAGCTCAGACGCATGCACACCACGCCAGCCAAATATTGCAATACGGCGTCGCGTGGATTGCTCATTTGCGCCGTCTCTATACGGCCGAGCCATGCAGCATCGGGCGCACCTTCTGGAGCGGAAAAGCCGCTCTCCAACACGCGGGCCAGGCGTACGCGTTGCGCCAGCGTCAACGCGTCGTGGCGTTGCACCATGATCTCCCAGATGGGCAACAGCCATTGCCGGGACACCGCCGCGGCCCCACTGTGTGCCAGCAGGCGCTCCGCCGCCTCGAACGCCACTTCAGGAACCTGCTGTTCCACGCCGTCGAGCGCATCCCAGGCGCGCTGGATTTGCACGCCATCGTGCGCCGCACGTATCAACTCAATTGCCAAGCCGCGGGCAATACTCTTGCCAGCGGACTCGGAAAAGGCCCGGTGTTTGGTCAACAGGCGGACGGTCTCCAGCGCCAGCGGCAACTGGCCCGTTTGACGTGCGGCCCTAAAACGCAGGCGCAAAGCTAGGGTTCGACGTGAGGCACCTTGCGGCAGCTGGTCTAGCCACTGCATGGCGGCTGGTGCATCGCGGTCGTCCAGCGCCCACTGTGCGCCACGGAGTTGCACGCCTTCGCGCGCATCCTGGGCCTCCCGGCCCTCGGATTCCTGCAGCGCCAACTGAAAATGCGCGTCCCGCACGCCGCGGTTCTGCAAGGCATGGGCGCTTTCACCCGCCAGTACATGCGACATCGTGCGCAAGCGCGAGCCGTAGGCCAGGCGTTCCCCACTGCGTTTGACCGATTCTTCCAGGGAAATCACCAATTCTGCCGATTTACGGGCGCGTACAAAGCGACCCGCCACCAGATGGGACAGGGAATCGAGCAAGGCCGTGTGCATGGCGCGCTCTTTTTGCAACAAACGCCAGTTGCGTGCCTGTTGCGGAATATTGGTCAGGGCCGCCAATGCCCGCATCGCCACGTGCAGCGTCAGAAAGCTGCCCGCCAACAACAACAAGAACAGATTCAGGGACATGTCCACCCGGTGCGGCGGCAGGAACAGGGTCACCGTCCCGTGGTTGTCCCCGGCAAACAAGGCACTGGCCACCGCAATTGCGAACAAGGCCATCAACCACAGTGCTACACGCATGGTGGTCAGCGCCCCGCGGCGGCGGTAGACAGGGCCGCCAGCGTGTCATCCACGCGAGGGAGTTCCAAGGCCTTCATCTGGCCACGCACTTGCAGCAGCAGTGCGCTGGCGGTTTGGGTCTTGCGGGACGATGCGTCGAAGTAGTGGCCCACGGCCAAAGAAGCCGCAGCCAGATCGGCACGTACCGAATCGATCTGGCGGGACAACAGCCCCAAGCGGGCATTGAGCAATTTGAGCTTCAGGTTCTCACGCAGAAAAAAGGATTGCTCCGGCGACAGCAGGGCCGCATCCGGGACTTCAATGCGGCTCACCCGCACCAGGTTGCGGGCTTCGTCGCGCACCAGCAGCAGCAGACGCATCCACCAGGTGGTCACGGTTTCTTCGGGCTTGCGTTTTAGCATGTCATTGCTGCGCGGCGCGGCCACCGCATTGGCAATCGGCAAGTCATCGGCCAGCAGCACCAATTCGTCGAGCTTAACCAGAAGCGCCGGTGTATCGGCCAGGGCCGTCGCCTTGATGCGGGCCACATCCCGCGCAATGGCGCGCTGCAAGGGCGTCAAACGGGGTTGGGCGGCGCGGCCCACCCGCACTTCGGCGCTTTTGAGTGCAGCCAATAAGGGCTCCACGCTGCCGGTCAATTGGGCTTGCTGCTGGGCCAGCCGCACGGCCGATTCAATATCTACCACCAGGTTTTCGTCCCGCGAACGCGACAGGCTTTGCATCAACTCTTCCAACTGGGAGCGCTGCAAGGAGACTTCGCTAAGGCGGGCTTCGGTGACCGCCAGCTTGGCGGCGGTTTCCATGGCCAGTTCTTGCGCCTGCCGGGCCGTGGCCCGGGCTTCGGTGGCCTGGGCACCGGCATCCGCACTTTGGCGAGCCAGCTGTTCCTGAATGGATGACAACTTTTGCCACAGCAAGCCGCTGACCACGATGGCTGCGACCAGCGCCGCCAGCACCAGCGCCCACTGCACGCGCTGCGTTGGGCCGGTCCCGGGGTTGACGGATAAAACGACGGGCTGCGGGCCTTCCAGAGGCGCAGTCGCCGCTGTAACGCTGGGCTCTGTGTTCATGCCATCGATTCTATCGATGCCATCAAAGCAGCCAGCGTGGGACGTGACTCGCAAACAACAGAAAACCCGGCACTTCGCGCCGCCTGGGCAATACGGCTGTGTGTCACGACGGCTTTAGCCTGTGTCCATGACTGGTTTGGGCAAGCCTTGACCAAATTGCCAATGGCCTCCGAACTGCTGAACAACCACACCGAACCGTCCGACGCCGCCTGGCTGACCAGTGCCCTTTCGGCTTCCTGCATGTCTGGCGAGCGGCGCTGGTAGGAGACCACGAACTCAACACTGCCACCGGCGGCACGCACCTGGTCGGCAAACCAGTCACGCCCGATACCGCTGCTGTTGTCGCCGGCCCCGCCCACGACTTCTGCGCTACCCGAGCTGCCTGTGCCGCGTACCACCAGCACCCGGTAGCCAGCCTGCACCTGGGGGGCCACCACTGCCCACAGGGCCTCGGAATCAAACTGGCCGGCGTCCTTGTCCGGCATGTCGATGCAACGGGGACTCACCTGCGCCCGCTTCAAGGCCGACAGACTGCCCGGTCCCGTCACGAACGCTCTTATTTTAGTAGCGCCCGGCATACCAAACACGGGGGCTGCAGAAGGTTTCAATGCAAAGAAGTGGTCTACCGCATTGCCACTGACAAACATGACGGCATCAAAGTCGCCCAAGCGCTCCCATGCGGCCACGACAGCGGCCGGGTCCGGCGGCGGCAGCACGCCTATCAACGGCAAGGCCACCGCATCAAACCCCGCATCGGCCAACGCATGGACCCACTGCGCGGCTTCCTGTATGGGGCGGGTAACGATGACACGCATGGATTAGCTCCTGTGCTCCTGCTGATGTAGCACCTGGGCCTGCAACTGGCGGGCAACCTGCTCGCCCAATAACGTGGCGGATGCCGCATCGCGCACACTGCCCTGTGCCTGCGCATGGACCAGCGGCAATAGACCCTCGGGGTCGCCCCAGACCGCCCGAATGTTCAATACGTCTCCCTGCAGCGTGGCGTAGGCAGCCAGAGGCATGGAACAGCTGCCGCCCATGACACGGCTGACGGCCCGTTCAGCCGACACCGCCAGCCACGTCGGCGTGTGCAACAGGGATTGCAAGACCTGTGCTACCTCGGTCCGGCCAGAGCAGACCTCAATCCCCAGCGCACCCTGACCGGCGGCCGGCAGCATCTGCTCGGGCTCAAAGGTCGCACGGATGCGAGATTCCAGGCCCAGGCGTTTGAGACCCGCAGCAGCCAGCACAATGCCGTCGTACAGGCCGTCGTCGAGCTTCTTCAAGCGGGTGTCCAGATTGCCACGCAAGGGCTCGATCTTCAAATCCGGGCGCAAGGCGCGTATCAAGGCCATGCGCCGCAGGCTCGACGTACCGACCACCGCGCCCTGCGGCAGATCGGCCAGCGCGGCATAACGACCCGACACCCAGGCGTCGCGCGGATCTTCGCGCTCCATGACGCAGGCCAAACTAAAACCCTCGGGCAACTCCATCGGTACATCTTTGAGCGAATGCACGGCCAGGTCGGCCTGCCCCGCTTCCAGGGCCAGCTCCAGCTCCTTGACAAACAGGCCCTTGCCGCCAACCTTGCTCAGCGAGCGGTCCAGAATCTGGTCACCCCGGGTGGTCATGCCCAACAGCGTAACCTGGTGTCCCTGTTGTTCGAGCAGGGCTTTGACATGCCCCGCCTGCCACAGAGCCAGCCGGCTCTCGCGTGTGGCGATTGTTAAATTGTGTGCAGCCATGGCCTCTAGTCGTAACCCATTTGTAATCTATTGCGGGTGGTCAATGCTAGCATGCGCCTCATGAAAAATGTACCCGCACCAGCTCCCGCCAAACGCAGCAAAGACAATGAACGCCCCCTGGTTGAAGATATCCGGCTACTGGGTCGAATTTTGGGCGATGAAATTCGCGAACAAGAGGGCGACGCGGCGTTTGAACTGATCGAAAAGATCCGCACGTTATCGGTCGCCTTTCGCCGTGACGCCGACCACGAGGCCGACAAGGCGTTGAAAAAGCTGCTCAAGGGCCTGAGCGGCGACCAGACGGTCAGCGTGATCCGCGCCTTCACCTATTTTTCACACTTGGCGAATCTGGCCGAGGATCGGCACCACATCCGCCGCCGCGCCATCCACGAACGCGCCGGTGACACGCAAGAAGGCAGCATAGACGTCGCGATGTCGCGCCTGCGCTGGGCCGGCATCGCGCCCAAAACCATCTCCAGCACGCTGGCACAAAGTTATGTGTCGCCGGTGCTGACGGCCCACCCGACCGAAGTGCAGCGCAAGAGCATTCTGGACGCGGAGCGTGGCATTGCCCGCCTGCTGACCGAGCGCGACGAAATCAAGATGCGCGGCGCCTTTTTCGAGAACAAGAAAGACGCGCTGACCGCCCGCGAACTCGCCACCAACGAGGCCCAGATGCGCGCCCGCGTCATGCAGCTGTGGCAAACCCGGCTGCTGCGTTTCAACAAGCTGACCGTGGCCGACGAAATTGAAAATGCGCTGAGTTATTACGAATCAACCTTTCTGCGCGAAATTCCCAAGCTCTACGCTAACCTGGAACAACTGCTGGGCAACAACCAGCCGGTGCACAGTTTTTTGCGCATGGGCCAATGGATCGGCGGCGACCGCGACGGCAACCCCAACGTCAGTGCCCAAACCCTGGACTACGCGCTGCGCCGCCAGGCCGAGGTGGCGTTGCGCCACTACCTGACCGAGGTGCATTACCTGGGCGGCGAGTTGTCGGTATCCGCAATGTTGAACGAGTGCACGCCCGACATGAAGGCCCTGGCCGAAAGTTCACCCGACCAGAATGTGCACCGCATGGATGAGCCTTACCGCCGTGCACTGACCGGCGTCTATGCACGCCTGGCCGCGACGCTGCGCGAACTGACCGGCACCGAGGCGGCGCGCCACGCCGTCGCACCGCAAAACGCGTACAAACGCTCGCAGGAATTTGCTGCCGAACTGCGCACCATCGAGGCGTCGCTGAAGGCCAACCACGGTTCTGCATTGGTCGCCGAGCGCTTGCACCCGCTGATTCGCGCGGTCGAAGTCTTTGGCTTCCATCTGGCAACCGTGGACCTGCGCCAAAGTTCCGACAAACACGAGGAAGTGGTCGCCGAACTGCTGGCCACGGCCCGCATCGAAGCCAACTACTCCAGTCTGGACGAAACCGCCAAGCGCGGCCTGCTGATGGGTTTGCTGGGCGATGCCCGCGCGCTGCGGGTGCACGGCGTCAGCTACTCGGCCCACACCCAGGGCGAACTGGCCATTTTCTCGATGGCCAAAGTCATGCGCGAGCGCTTTGGCACCGATGCCATTCGCCACTACATCATCAGCCACACCGAGACCGTCAGCGATTTGCTGGAGGTCTTGCTGTTGCAAAAAGAGGTGGGCCTGATGCGCGGTGTGCTGGGCGGAATGCCAATGCAACTCGCCGCCGGGCCGTCCCAAGGCGAGTTAGCCTCCACGGGGGGCAGCGACCCGCACAGCGGCGGAGCGTGGGGACCAGTCTGTGACCTGATCGTTGTGCCCTTGTTCGAAACCATCGAAGACCTGCGCAATGCGGCACCCATCATGCGGGAGTTTTACGCCCTGCCCGGCATCGCGGCGCTGGTGCAGCGCAGTGGTGGTGAACAGGACATCATGCTGGGTTACTCCGACAGCAACAAGGACGGCGGCATCTTCACCAGCAACTGGGAGCTGTACCGCGCCGAGATTGCGCTAGTCGAACTGTTTGATGAGTTGGCCACGCAGGGCCTGAGCGCCGCCGGGGCAGTGGCAAGCGTGGGTGCAACCCCGATTAAATTGCGCATGTTCCATGGCCGCGGCGGTACAGTGGGACGCGGCGGCGGCCCCAGCTATGAAGCCATTCTGGCCCAGCCCCCGGGCACCGTGCGCGGGCAGATCCGCCTGACCGAGCAGGGTGAAGTGATCGGCTCCAAATACGCCAACCCTGAGATCGGCCGGCGCAACCTGGAAACCCTGGTCGCCGCCACGCTGGAAGCCACGCTGCTGCAACCCACCAAATCCGCGACCAAGGCGTATCTGGAGGCCGCCGCCGAACTGTCGCAGAACAGCATGGCGGCGTACCGTGCACTGGTCTACGAAACCCCAGGGTTCACCGAATATTTCTTTAGCTCCACGCCGATACGCGAAATTGCCGAGCTGAACATCGGCTCACGCCCGGCCTCGCGCAAGGCTTCGCAACGCATCGAAGACCTGCGCGCCATCCCCTGGGGCTTTAGCTGGGGCCAGTGCCGCCTGACATTGCCGGGCTGGTACGGATTTGGCTCGGCCGTGCAAACTTTCATCACCTCCGGCACGCCGGTGGAGCAAAAGGAACGCGTCGCCCTGCTGCAAAAGATGTACCGCCAATGGCCGTTTTTCAAGACCCTGTTGTCGAACATGGACATGGTGATGGCCAAGAGCGATCTGGCCCTGGCCTCGCGCTATTCTGAATTGGTTGCGGACGCGCGCCTGCGCAAGAAAATCTTTACTGCGATTGAGGCCGAGTGGCATAACACGGCCCAGGCCCTCGCCACCATCACCGGTGACAAGGCGCGCCTGGCCAATAACGCGGCGCTGCAACGCTCGATTCGCCACCGCTTTCCCTACATCGACCCGCTGCACCATCTGCAGGTGGAATTGGTACGGCGTTACCGCGCGGGGCAGGCGGATGAAAGGGTGCAGCGAGGGATTCATATCTCGATCAACGGGATTGCTGCTGGGTTGCGGAATACCGGCTAGGCGATTTCGATTTCGATTTCGATTGGGGTGGAGGATGGGGTTTTTTGCTTTTGTATTCCCCCACTCCCCCCAACCCCCTCGCCCCGCCGGGCGAGGGGGAGCCAATGCGGACTGCCGATTTGGTTGCTGCGCGCCGAATACGGAGCTACAGCGGTGGGTTGCGGTACGGGTTTGTTCTCCCAGATTTATTGCCAACGGTCGTAGTGGTCTCACGCAGTGCAGCGCGGCGTCGGCTGGCACGCGCAGCGGCCAGCGTTGGCATACACATCCAGAGCCGTTGACTACGACCGCCACATCTGAAATCTCGGCACTGCCAGCACACACCGCAACGCCTCATATGTAAACGCGCATTCGGCACGACACCATCAAATCGGCTGTCCGCTTTGACTCCCCCTCGCCCGGCGGGGCGAGGGGGTTGGGGGGGAGTGGGGGCCGGAAGTTCGAAGGCCCAGAGGTTCTGGAAGTTCGGAAGTTCGGAAGTTCGGAAGCTACCGCGAAACCAGCTCCCGCACCGCAGCCAGTTGCCGCCGAGAAACCGCCAGCACCTCATCCACACCATTAAGCCGTACGGCCCACCCCTCCCCCTCTTCCGCATCGAAATGTTTTTCCAGCGCCCGCACTGCACGCCGGGCGATCAGGGCGTTGCGGTGGATACGCACAAAGTCGGAGCGGTGTTTCTCTTCCAGCTCATTGAGTGAGCCGTCCAGGATGTAGCTGCGCGTGGCGGTGCGCACAGTGACGTATTTCAGCTCGGCCTTGAAGTACAAAATCTGTTGCACCGGTATACGTTCGGTGCGCCCGCGTTCCTGGATGATCAGCACGTCCTCTTGAATCTCGTTGACCGCTAGCCCTCGTCGGGATTGCAGCAACCGCTCTACTTTTTGTAGCGCTTGCTGCAGGCGCTCAAGCCGCACAGGTTTGGTCAGATAGTCCACCGCCTCTAGGTCAAAGGCCTGTACAGCGTGCTCGGTATGCGCCGTCACAAAAATCAGCGCCGGGGCGTGGGCCAGCGCTTGCAGTGAACGCGCCAGTGTCAGGCCATCGGCCCCCGGCATATGAATGTCGATCAAGGCCACGTCCACCACCTGATGCTGCAGCAGTGCCATGGCCTGCACCGCGTTGGCGGCCTCACCCATGCAGCACACGGCGGGTTGGCGACAGTCGCCTAAGAGCGTGCGCATGCGGACACGTGCCAGATTCTCATCGTCCACCACCAGCGCCTTGAGAACGCCACCTGCGCCATTGACGGCCGTCATAGAGGTACCTCCATGCGCACCTGGTAGAAGCCGTCTTTCAGCGCACTGCGAAACTGCCCCTGCACATCGTGCAACAGGGCCAGGCGTTCACGCACATTGCGCAGGGCCAAGCCATTGCCCTGTTCACCCTGCCCATTCGGCACGGTATTGGTCACTTTGATCACCACCATGGAGCCCCTGCGTTGTGTGGATATGCGCACGTCGGCGCCCGATGCACTGGGCTCCACGCCGTGGCGTACCGCATTCTCCACCAAAGGCTGCAGCAGCAGCGGCGGCAACAGGGCGCCTTCGGCCTCCGGGTCCAGTGACCACTGCACGCGCAGGCGGTCGCCAAAACGCACCTGTTCAATGTCCAGGTAACGCCGGGCCAACTGGATCTCCTGCACCAGGCGCACCGGCTCGCCCGAATCCTTCAGGGCCTCCCGAAACAGGTCGCTCAAATCCTCCAGCAGCGCCTCGGCCTTGGCGGGTTCGGCCCGGACCAGCGCGATGGCGCTGTTCAGCGTGTTGAACAAAAAATGCGGGCGTATGCGGGACTGCAATTCAGCCAGGCGGGCCGAGGTGTCCGCCGGCATGCGGCCCTTGCTGCGCAGGACCAGTGCGGCCACCAGCAGGGCGGACAACAAGGCCCCACTGCAGGCGCTGGCCACCCAGGGCGGGCCTCCCAGCATCAGACCCGACCAGGCCAGCATGGCGCAACCATACAGGCCGGCTAGAGCGCCCATGGCCACCGCCACCGTGTACTGCACCATCGGTGGCAGGCGCGCGACGATGTTCTTGGTCAGGCAGGCCAGCAGCAGCCAGGCCAGTGTCGCCGGCAAGGCGCCACCCGTCACCATGGCCAGGCGAAGGATCCAATCCATGGCGTCATACGCAAAAAACACCACGCCCACACCGGCACACACTTCCACAAACAACACGGCCCGCAGCACAACACCAGTCTGGCAGGCATCAAACACCAGGACCGCTTCCACGGGCACCATCCCTGCAGGCGGTGCGTCGCCGGCTGGCGCCATTTCGTGGAACGCCGATAATATTTGGGTATCTTTCATGAATCCGGATTTTGACTCCATTACCAGCCCCGTACCCCATGTCCAAAAATCAACTTGATAAAAAATCCCATGCCTGGTCAGCGCTGTTCTCCGAGCCCATGAGCGACCTGGTCAAACGCTACACCTCCAGCGTATTTTTTGACAAGCGCATGTGGCAGGCCGACATCACCGGCAGCCTGGCCCACGCCGAGATGCTGGCAGCCCAGGGCATCATCAGCGCGGAAGACCATGCCTCCATCCAGCGGGGCATGGCGCAGATCACCGGTGACATTGAATCCGGCAACTTTGAATGGAAGCTGGATCTTGAGGATGTGCACCTGAACATCGAGGCCAGGTTGACCCAGTTGGTGGGTGATGCCGGCAAGCGCCTGCACACCGGCCGCAGCCGCAACGACCAGGTGGCCACCGATGTGCGCCTGTGGCTGCGTGGCGAGATTGATTTGATTGGCGCACTGCTGGTCGACCTGCAAAAGTCTCTGGTCGACGTGGCCGACAAAAATGTGGATGTCATCCTGCCCGGCTTCACCCACCTGCAGGTGGCTCAGCCCGTCAGCTTTGGCCACCACATGCTGGCGTATGTGGAAATGTTCAGCCGCGATACCGAACGCATGCTCGAGGTGCGCCGCCGCACGAATCGCCTGCCCCTGGGCGCCGCCGCCCTTGCCGGAACCAGCTACCCGCTGGACCGCGAACGCGTGGCCCGCACACTGGGCATGGTCGATGAAAAAGGCAACCCCCAGGTCTGCCAGAACAGCCTGGACGCCGTCAGCGACCGCGACTTTGCCATCGAATTCACGGCCGCCGCCACACTGTGCATGGTGCACATCAGCCGCATGAGTGAAGAGCTGATCCTGTGGATGAGCCAGAACTTCAGCTTCATCAAGATTGCCGACCGCTTCACGACCGGCAGCTCCATCATGCCGCAGAAGAAAAACCCCGACGTGCCCGAACTGGCCCGCGGCAAGACGGGTCGTGTCGTAGGCCACCTGATGGGCCTGATCACGCTGATGAAGGGCCAGCCCCTGGCCTACAACAAGGACAACCAGGAAGACAAGGAGCCGCTGTTCGACACCGTGGACACCTTGAAAGACACACTGCGCATCTTCAGCGAGATGATAGGCGGCCAGTTGAACCCGGCCACCGGCGCCAAGGAAGGCGGCATCACCGTCAACGCTCCCGCCATGGAACAGGCCACGCTCAAGGGTTATGCCACCGCCACCGACCTGGCCGACTACCTGGTCAAGAAGGGCCTGCCGTTTC
>JAZKIR010000054.1:0-15000 GCA_040384785.1 Pseudomonadota bacterium | reverse complement strand
TCAGCGTCAGGCCGGCGGCCAGCATGAACAGCAGCAGGCCGTACTGCACGCTGTTCAATATCTGGATCAGAAAATTGGCGAACGTCATGTCAGCTCACAGGCGGCAACCGCGAGCGGGGTCGGCCAATGACTTGGCGGCAATGCCGATCACCTTGTTTTCCTTGCTGTCAACCTTGCGCAGGTAGATGTCCTGAACGGGGTTGTGCGACTTGGACAGTGTGAAGGTGCCGCGTGGGCTGTCGATCTTGGCGTCTTCCATGCCTTTGATCAGTGCGTCGCGCTTGCCGAGGTCCCCCCCTGCCGCCTTCAGGCCTGCCGCCAGCATTTGTGCCGCGTCGTAGCCCTGAACGGCATAAACGTCTGGCTGCAGCTTGTAGGTCTTGGCATAGCTCAGGCGGAACGAGCGGTCTTTGGGCGTGTCGAGTCCGTCGGCGTAGTGCAGTGCCGTCAGCAAACCGGTTGCGGCATCGCCCTGTGCCTCGAGCGTGCCATCGGTCAGGAAGCCTGCACCGTACAGAGGAATCTTGTCCTTCAAACCGGCTGCTGCATAGTCCTTGACGAACTTCACCGCACCGGCACCCGCAAAAAATGCATAAACGGCATCCGGCTTGGTTGCCGCGATTTCGGCCAGCAGCGCCTGGAACTCGACCGTTGGAAACGGCACGTTCAGCTCTTTGACGACCTTGCCACCTTTGGACTCGAAACCCTCTTTGAAGCCTTTGGTTGACTCTTCGCCAGCCGCGTATTTCCATGTGATCGTGACGGCGTTCTTGTGCTTGCGCTCAGCGGCCACCAGACCCATGCCATAGGCCGGCTGCCAATTCGTGAAGGACGTGCGGAAAATATTCGGGGCGCAGAGTGGGCCCGTGATCGCGTCTGCACCGGCATTGGGAACGATCAACAGCGTCTTGTTGTCCCTTGCAACCTTTGCCATGCCCATGGCAACACCGGAGTGAACCGTACCGACCAGGACGTCAACCTTGTCGCGCTGCACCAGTTTGTTGGCGTTTTCGATGCCTTTGGAGGGGTCAGATTCATCGTCAACCTTGAAGAATTCAATCTTCTTTCCGCCGAGGGTTCCCCCCTGTTCCTGCACATACAGCTTGAAGCCGTTTTCGATGGCCACACCCAGCTGCGCAAATGTGCCGGTGTAGGGCAGCATCAAGCCGACCTTGACGCTGTCGCCAGCCTGCGAATGGGCCGCAGAGGCTGCGGCGAGGGCACAGGAAAACCCGATGAGGTGCAAGGTGGCGCGTAGCTTCATGAAAATGTCTCCAACAGTTTGAGGGGTTGATGCGGAAAATCTGCCGCTGTGGTGGCAGTGCGTGAGGTGCGACGCATGAAGTCACTGATTGCGTTGGTCAGTGCAATCGGTTGGTCGCGGTGGGGTGAATGTCCGCAGTTGGGTATTTCCAGCAACTGCGTTTGGCTCAGTCGGCGTGCGATGCCATGGATATGCGCCAGCGTGCCGTATTCGTCCTCCAGACCTTGCACGGCAAGAATCGGGCACGTGATCGACGCAAGCTCATGCTCAATCGTCCAGCTTCGAAAGCTCGGATCAAGCCAAATGTCGTTCCAGCCCCTGAACGCAGAATCCACATCGTCGTGGTAGCGCCGAAGTTTCTCTTTCAGGTCGGTTGTCACATAGGCCGCACGCGCAGCCCGAATGCTTGACAACCCATACTCCTCGACCATGAGGTGAGGGGCCATGACGATCAAACCATTCACCCGGTCAGGAAACCGGGCGGCAAACAGCAGCGCAATGGAGCCGCCATCGCTGTGCCCCAAAAGCCAGATGTTTTCACGCACAGCCAGTGCTTCCAATAGCGCCGGGAGTACGTCGTAAGCCTGGTCGTGCATGAAGCTGGCTTCCCAGCACTCACTTGAAACACGCGGTGTGGAACGCCCATAACCGGGGCGTGAGAACACCAATCCACGAACATGGGCCGCGTCACAAAGAGCTTGTGGAAAATTCTTCCACATGGCCACGGAGCCCAGACCTTCATGGAGAAACACCACCAGAGGCCGGTCCTTCAAGTCGGCGTTCAGCCACTGGTGTTCTATGCGCACCTTGCGGCCCCTCCAGTGGATGTCGACGAACTCGATGGGGCTCATGCCTTGCGCTCCAGTTCACGAAGGCGAAAGCGTTGGATTTTTCCTGTTGCCGTTTTTGGAAGGTCGTTCAGGAACTCGATGTAGCGCGGATACTTGTAGGGCGCCAGTCGTTCTTTGACAAAGGCCTGCAGCGTGGCCGCATCGACATGGTGCCCCGGTTTGACAACCACAAAGGCCTTGGTTTTTGTCAGGCCTTCGCTGTCTTCCTTGCCGATCACTGCGCATTCCAGAACAGCCGGGTGCTGGACCAGCGTGCCCTCCACTTCAAATGGCGATACGTAGATGCCACTGACTTTGAGCATGTCGTCGCTGCGGCCGGAGTAGGTGTAGGTTCCATCCGCGTTGCGCACATATTTGTCGCCACTCTTGGTCCAGACGCCCTGGAAGGTTTCCCGTGTTTTGTCGCGGTTGCCCCAGTACATCAGCGCTGCACTGGGGCCCTGGATATAGAGGTCACCCGCGTCACCATCTGGCACCGGCCGGCCCTCTTCGTCGCGCAACTCGACGCTGTAACCGGGAACTGGCCATCCTGTCGTGCCATACCGTACCTGCCCTGGAAGGTTGGAAAGGAATATGTGCAGCATTTCCGTTGAACCAATGCCGTCGATGATCTCGACGCCGAAGTGGGCTGTGAATCTTTCCCCGATGTCCCGTGGCAACGCCTCTCCTGCGGAAGAGACGAGCCGCAGCGACATCTGCGTTTTTTCAGGCAGTGAGGCTGAGGCCAGCATCCCTGCAAAGCCTGTTGGTGCCCCGAAAAAAACCGTGGGTTGAACGCCGCCCACGTCACCCCGCCACCGTTTGAAGGTGGCATCCGGCGTGGGCCGTTCCGCCATCAGGATGGTCGTGGCGCCCACGCTCAAAGGGAAAATCAGTCCATTTCCCAAGCCATAGGCAAAGAAAAGTTTTGCGGCCGAGAAGCAGACATCCGCCTCTGTGAGGCGCAACACGGCTTTGCCGTACAACTCTGCTGTCCAGTAAGGGTTGCCATGGCTGTGGAGCGTGCCCTTTGGTTTGCCCGTTGAGCCTGAGGAGTAAAGCCAGAACCCGGGGTCGTGCGGCCCCGTGTCCGCTGATTTCGGCAATGGCGGCTGTGCCGTAATCATGGCGTCCAGTGCAACAAGCCCGTCGGACAAAGCGGCGGTTGGACGCGACACGATGACCGTGTGAACTTCGTTGCCGCCCTGTGCGATGGCCGCCTGGAGTGTTGGCAAGAGCGATTCAGAGACGATGGCCGCTTGCGCACGGCTGTGCTGCAGCATGTAGGCATAGTCGTCTTCGGTCAGCAGGGTGTTGACCGCTACCGGTACAACACCGGCATACATGGCGCCGAGAAAACCAACCGGCCAATCGCTGCAGTCGTGTACCAGGAGCAAGACGCGCTCTTCGCGGCGCAGACCAGCCTTCAGCAGGGCCGCGGCGAGGCGCTGAATGCGGTCCGTCAACTCACCATAGCTCAGACTTCCCTGGTCGTCGATGTAGGCCAGTTTGTTGGGTCGCTCCAGGTTGCATTCAATCAGGTGGCGTGCAAAATTGAAATGCAATGCGGGTGGGGATACCGTGTCGGTCGTGGTCAAGTGGGTCTCCTTGTTCTCTTTGGGCGCAGCGGTTGTTCAGAGCGCTTGCAGTACCGACGTGCTGGCTTGAATGGCGCTCCGGCGGTGGTAGAAATTCAGGGCCCGGGCACCACCCAGTTCTTCGCCACCGCCTGCGCGCCCTGGCCCGCTGTGAAGCGACTGGGGCATCACATTGCCGTGACCGGTGTGCACCTGCGCCACATCGGGCGATACAACGTGCACCCGGCCATGGCTGTCGCCCAATCCAAGCGCCGCACTGGCCAGGGCGGCAGGGGCACTTCCGTAGACAGAAGCCACCAGCGACCCCTGACCACGCCGCACCAGCGCCAAGCCGTGCGAAACACCGTTGTTGATGGCTCGGTAAGCCATCAACGTTGCAACAGGCCCAAAGACTTCTGTGTCGTGGACACGGCTGGCTTCGTCTGCATTGCGGGCGCCTAAAAGAGTGGGGCCGACACAGCATGCGATGGCGGGATCGGCGTCCACAAGCGCGTGTGTTTGTCCGTCATGCAGCACCGCTGCCTGCGATTGCAGGTAAGTCAAACCCTCGCGCACGCTGTTGAGCTGGGCGCGGTTGACCAATGCGCCCATTCGCACCGTTTCGTTGCGGGGGTTGCCCGTCACGACCTTGGCCAGCCGCGCAGAAATGGCTTCTGCGGCCTTGTCGTACACGGCTTCAGGTACAAAAATTCTGCGGATCGCAGTGCATTTTTGCCCCGACTTCACGGTCATCTCGCGGACCACTTCCTTGGTCAGCAAATCGAAGGCGGTACTGTCGGGGGCTTCACCTGGCAACAGAATCGCCGAGTTGACGCTGTCCGCCTCGATGTTGACGCGAACAGAACGCTGCGTCACCGCAGGGTGTGATCGGATCACCGCCGCGGTTTCTGCGGACCCGGTGAAAGACACCACGTCAAAGGGTTCCAGCGCATCCATCAGACCCGCAGAGCTGCCACAGACCACCGAGATCGCGCCGGGTGGAAAGATGCCCGCATCGACCACATCCTGAACCATCCGTTGCGTGAGCCAGGCCGTGGTGGTTGCTGGCTTGACGATCACCGGCACACCCGACAGCAGGGCGGGTGCGGCCTTTTCCCAGAGGCCCCAGCTAGGGAAATTGAATGCGTTGATGAACAACGCGATGCCCCGGGTCGGCGTCAGCACGTGCTGTGACTGGAATTGCCCATCCTTGCCCAGCGCAACCGCTTCGCCATCCAGCAGCCAGTTGCGATCGCCCAGCGACTCACCCAGCCTGGCGTAGTGGCCCAGTGTGAAAATGCCGCCGTCAATGTCCACGGCGGAGTCGTTCTTGACGGTTCCGCTGTTGGCGGTGGCGATCTCGTAGTAGGCATCGCGGTGGGCTTGCAGTACCTTGACCGCGGAAGCCAGCAAGGCGGCCCGCTCGCGGTAAGTCAGGGCCTGCAGCGCAGCCCGTCCTTTTTCCCGCGCAAACGCGAACCCCGCTGTGAGGTCCAGCCCGGAGGCATCGACCCGTACCAGCTCTGCGCCCGACACCGGGTCGAACAAGGGCGTGCCTGTGCCTGTGCCTGCTTGCCACTGGCCGCAGAGAAAGTTGGAGAGAAGTTGTGTCATCGGGTGGCTCATGGGCGGGTGAATTCGATGCGGCCTTCGGGCAGCAGGTAAAGCACGAGTGCGCGTCCAGCGGATACGGTGGGGCGATGTGCGCTGCCGGGTGGATACACCAACCATCCTGCGGCGTGGTTGTCAAACCGCGCCTCGCCGTCCAAGGGCATGATCAGATCAATCTCCCCATTGGGGTGCACATGGTGCGGTCCTGCGATGTCCTTCATGTCCACCACGTCCACCGAGAACTGGTTCAAATCGTCGCTGGGTTTGAAAATGCGGCCGTAGCGCACGCCACCGCCCTCGCGGTCACACAGCCACCCGGCGGCTACGCCGGCTTCGCACGCCTGTTTGAGCGCGGTGTAGGTGATACTTCCGTGGCCATGCTCCGTGTTCAGCCAGGCTTGAAGCCCACCGTCGAGCTGGCGCCCTGAGAGTTGGGATGTCAGGCTGGCGATTTGGGCTCGAAATTGATCTGGGGACATGTTCGGTAGAGTGCTGATGGGCTTGCGCAAAAAGACAATATGAAATATTGTGCATGCTGAACGATAATTCCTGAGAAAACACATGTCAAGCAATATATTGCATGTATCCGGGTTAACACCGATGCCTGAAATTTCGACCGAAGCGGTGGGCAAAGGTGTGCTCAAGCCGTTTGAGTCTGTGGCGTTGGAGGGCAAACACCCGTTTTTGGCGGCGCTTGGCGTCCGCTTGTCGGCGCTGCGGGCACGCCGCGGGATCACGCGCAAAGCGCTCGCACAGGCTGCCGATGTGTCTGAGCGGCACTTGGCCAACTTGGAATATGGTGTTGGCAACGCATCCATCCTCGTGCTGCTTCAGGTGGCTGGTGCGTTGCAGACGTCCCTGACGGAGATCATTGGCGACGTCACGACCAGCTCGCCGGAGTGGCTGATGATCCGGGAGCTTCTAGAGCAACGCGATGAGGCAACCCTGCGAAAGGTGCGTATTGCGGTTGGGGAATTGCTGGGAACGGGTGGCGGCAATGTGGCGCGCAGCCCTCGCGTTGCCTTGATCGGTCTGCGGGGGGCGGGCAAATCGACACTGGGGCGCCTTCTGGCAGATGACCTCGGCTGTCCGTTCATTGAGCTGAGCCGCGACATTGAAACCCTGGCAGGCTGCAGCGTCTCGGAGATTCAGGCGCTTTACGGTGCCAATGCCTACCGGCGCTATGAGCGACGGGCGCTAGAGGAAGCGGTGCAAATTTACCCAGAGGCCGTGATTGCGACGCCTGGCGGCATCGTGTCCGATCCGGCAACGTTCAATTTGCTGCTCAGCCACTGCACGACAGTCTGGTTGCAAGCGACGCCAGAAGACCACATGAAGCGGGTCATGGCACAAGGAGACATGCGCCCCATGGCCAACAACAAAGAGGCCATGGAGGATCTCAAAGAGATTCTGGATGGTCGTGCGGCGTTCTATTCCAAGGCTGAATTCACGGTAGACACCAGCGCAACCAAGCTGGAAACGACGGCTGCGGAAGTGCGCCGCGTAGTTCGTGATGCACTGCACCTGCCCAAATAACCGCAAATAGTTTGAGAAACATGCAATAAAGTGCTTTACATCCGTCGGCAATAGGCATTATTATGCGTGCACTGCTTTCCAGTTCATGCACTATTTTACTTGCCTCAAGGAGACGATGTGAGCAACCCCCTTCGTGTTAACTATCAGACGGAACCTGGCCTCTACAGGCATTGGACGCTTAAATTTGATGGCGCAGTCGCCACCCTGGTGGCCGACTTCGACGAAGGCGCTGGACTGCGCCCTGGTTACAAGCTCAAGCTCAACAGCTATGACCTTGGCGTTGACATTGAGCTGAACGACGCGATCAACCGCATCCGTTTTGAGCACCCTGAAGTGCGCACGGTGGTTGTGACCAGCGGCAAAGAAAAAGTCTTTTGTTCTGGCGCCAACATTTTCATGTTGGGTGTCAGCAGCCATTCGTGGAAAGTGAACTTTTGCAAGTTCACCAACGAGACCCGCAATGGTCTGGAAGATTCGTCCAAGCACAGCGGGCTGAAGTTTCTGGCCGCCGTCAATGGCGCCTGCGCCGGTGGTGGTTATGAGCTGGCGCTTGCGTGCGACGAAATCATTTTGGTGGATGACCGGTCGAGTGCGGTGAGTCTGCCGGAAGTGCCCCTGCTTGGCGTACTGCCCGGCACAGGCGGATTGACCCGGGTGACCGACAAGCGCCATGTGCGCCACGACCTTGCCGATCTCTTTTGCACCAGCGTAGAAGGTGTTCGTGGCCAGAAGGCCAAAGACTGGCGTCTGGTCGACGACATCGCCAAGCCCCAGGCATTTGCCGAGAAAGTCAAGACCAGGGCGCTCGAACTCGCAGCGCAAAGTGACAGGCCGGCCAATGGCAAAGGCGTAGCGCTTCCCACGGTGAACAGCCAGATTGAGGAAAACGCCCTGCGGTATCCGAACGTCGTGGTTGACATAGACCGTGCCAAACGCACGGCAACCTGGACCGTCAAGGCGCCAACAGGTGCCCAGCCATCGTCGATTGCGGAGATTGAGGCTGCCGGCGCAGCCTGGTACCCACTGCAAATGGCGCGGGAACTGGAAGACGCGATTCTGCAGATGCGCACCAATGAGCTCGATATCGGCACCTGGATCATCAAGACCCAGGGTGATGCGGCTGCCGTGCTTGAAATGGATGCCACTCTGCTCGCACACCAGAAGCATTGGCTGGTGCGAGAAACCATTGGGGTGCTGCGCCGCACCTTCAGCCGGCTGGATGTTTCTTCGCGCAGCCTGTTCTGTCTCATCGACGAAGGGTCCTGTTTTGCGGGTACTTTCCTGGAACTCGCGCTGGCATGTGACCGGAGCTACCATCTCGCGCTTCCAAACGACCCCGCCAAAGCGCCCAAGGTCACGGTGGGCGAAATCAACTTCGGTCACTACCCGATGGTGACCGAACAAAGCCGGCTGGGTCGCCGCTTTTACGACGAGCAGCCAGCGCTGGACGCAGTCCGTGCGAAGGTCGGTCAAGAACTCGATGCAGACGAGGCATTCGCTGTAGGTCTCGTGACGGCAAACCCGGACGACATCGACTGGGCAGACGAAATCCGCATTGCGGTCGAAGAGCGTGTGGCGATGTCCCCCGATGCACTGACCGGCATGGAGGCCAACCTGCGCTTCAACGGGCCAGAGAACATGTTCACCCGCGTGTTCGGCCGGCTGACGGCATGGCAGAACTGGATCTTCCAACGTCCTAACGCCGTGGGCGACATGGGCGCATTGAAGGTGTACGGCAAGGGCAACAAGGCCGCATTCGACTGGAACCGTGTTTAAGGAGCAAACCATGAGCAGCGTCAATTACAGTGAAAAAATTCCCAATAACGTCAACCTGAGCGAAGACCGTACGCTGCAGCGTGCGCTGGAGCAATGGCAGCCCAACTTCATCAACTGGTGGGACGACATTGGCCCTGAAGGGTCGACGAACTCCGACGTCTACCTGCGTACCGCCGTCAGCGTGGACCCGCAGGGCTGGGCCCAGTTCGGCCACGTCAAGATGCGCGACTACCGCTGGGGCATTTTTCTGAACCCTGGTGACAACGACCGCACCATCCACTTCGGTGACCACAAGGGCGAGAAGGTCTGGAACGACGTGCCCGGCGAGTACCGCGCCAACCTGCGCCGCATCATCGTGACCCAGGGCGACACCGAGCCAGCCTCGGTGGAGCAGCAGCGCCACCTGGGCCTGACCGCGCCCAGCATGTACGACCTGCGCAACCTGTACCAGATCAACGTCGAAGAAGGCCGCCACCTCTGGGCCATGGTGTACCTGTTGCACAAGCACTTCGGCCGCGATGGCCGCGACGAAGCCGAAGCACTCCTTGATCGCCGCAGCGGGGATGCCGACAACCCGCGCATCCTGGGTGCCTTCAACGAAGCCACGCCCGACTGGCTGAGCTTCTTCATGTTCACCTACTTCACCGACCGTGATGGCAAGTTCCAGTTGTGCGCATTGGCCGAAAGTGCATTTGAGCCGCTGGCCCGCACCACCAAGTTCATGCTGACGGAAGAAGCGCACCACATGTTTGTGGGCGAGAGCGGCATCTCGCGCGTCATCCAGCGGACCGCACAGGTGATGAACGAACTGAAAACAGACGATGTGAATCGCTTGCGCGCTGCCGGGGTGATTGATCTGCCGACCATTCAGCGCTACATCAACTTCCACTACAGCGTCACCATTGACCTGTTCGGTGCAGACGAATCGAGCAATGCGGCTACCTTCTACAGCACTGGGTTGAAAGGGCGCTACGAGGAGGGCAAACGCACCGACGACCACATCCTCAAGAGCCAGACCTACAAGATCCTGGAAGTCCGCAACGGTCAGCTGGTGGAAAAAGAAGTGCCGATGCTCAACGCATTGAACGAAGTACTTCGGGACGACTACATCAAGGACTCGGTCGCTGGCGTCCAGCGCTGGAACAAGGTGCTGGAGAAAGCGGGAATTCCAACCCGGTTGACCGTGCCCCACAAGGCCTTCCACCGCAATATTGGCGCACTGTCTGGTGCCAAAGTTTCGCCCGAAGGCCGTGTTGTTTCGGACAACGAGTGGAACACGAAGGTCGATACCTGGTTGCCGAGTGCTGAAGACCGCGCGTTTGTCGCGTCGCTCATGGGGCGTGTTGTCGAGCCAGGCAAGTTTGCAAACTGGATTGCCCCTCCCGTCATGGGCATCAACCGCCAGCCAGCCGATTTCGAGTACGTGCGTTTCAACTGATCGACCGCTTGTGAAGTTGTACACAAGGGGCCCATGTGGCCCCTTGTGCGCAATGCACCCGAAATACAGGAGACGAGACCATGACGACTGCCAGCAACACCGCCATCAAGCAGCACCTCATCGATCCAGAGATATGCATTCGCTGCAACACCTGTGAGGCCATATGCCCGGTCCAGGCCATTACCCACGATTCGCGCAACTATGTTGTGGACGCTGAGAAATGCAACTTGTGCATGGCCTGTATCTCACCATGTCCAACCGGTTCCATAGACAACTGGCGCACCATGCCAAAGGCCAAGGCCTATTCTCCAGAGGAACAGCTGACCTGGGACCAACTGCCCGACGAGTGGACGGTCGAGAAGCTGGCCGAAGCCGGGGTGAGTGGTGTGGACGCGGTTCAGGGCATGCACGAGGCAGCCACCTCCAGCGCAACACCGGGTGAAAGCCAGGAATTCAATTCCTCCGCTTTTGGCTCAACTTCGCCGCCGTGGTCTGCCGCACATCCCTACACCAACCTGCACGGCCCCAAAGCACCCATCATCGCAAACGTCGTGGGGAATGTCCGGGTGACCGATGCGGGCAAGGAGTACGACACCCACCACATCATGCTCGATTTCGGGAGTCTTCCGTTCCCGGTGCTCGAAGGCCAGTCCATTGGGGTTCTTCCTCCGGGCAGCGACGAAAACGGCAAATCCCATCACGCGCGGATGTATTCCATTGCCAGCCCGCGCAACGGTGAGCGACCGGGGTACAACAACCTGTCACTCACGATCAAACGTGTTCTGGAAGACTACGACGGCAAGCCGATCCGGGGCGTTGCATCCAACTACATGTGTGATCTGAAGGTCGGCGACAAGGTGCAGGTCATCGGTCCGTTTGGTGCCAGCTTCCTCATGCCTAACCACCCAAGATCCAACATCGTGATGATATGCACCGGCACAGGCAGTGCCCCCATGCGTGCCATGACCGAGTGGCGCCGCCGCTTGCGCCAGACAGGCAAGTTCGAGGGTGGCAAATTGATGCTTTTTTTCGGTGCACGCACCAAGGAAGAGTTGCCTTACTTTGGGCCACTGCAAAGTCTGCCCAAGGATTTCATCGACATCAACTTTGCGTTCTCCAGAACATCTGACCAGCCGAAGCGCTACGTCCAGGACGTGATGCGTGAGAAAGCGGTAGACATAGGCGCGCTGCTGAAAGATTCCAACACCTACTTTTATGTCTGCGGCTTGAAAAGCATGGAAGAGGGTGTGGTCCTGGCCTTGCGCGATGTCGCGCAACAGGCTGGACTGAACTGGGAGACCCTTGGCCCCGCATTGAAACAGGAAGGGCGGCTGCATCTTGAAACTTACTGAGCAAACACTTCTGAATGAAGAGTTCAGAACACTGACGGTCTCGCTTGCCGCCTCCGGTGTAGCACGGGTGACGATGTCCCGTGAAGATGTTTTCAATGCCTTTGACGAGGCCATGATTGCCGAACTGGACTCTGTCTTCACGCAGCTTGCAAACAACACGGCGGTCCGGGTCATCGTGTTGGCTGGGGAGGGCAAGCACTTCAGCGCGGGCGCCGATCTGCAGTGGATGCAGCGCGCCAGTACGGCATCACGTGAATGGAATCTGGAAGATGCCAGGCGGTTTGCCGGCATGCTCAAGCGCATCGAATCGTGCCCAAAACCCACCATAGCGCAGGTGCATGGTGCAGCGCTGGGCGGTGGCGTGGGTCTGGTGTGCGCGTGTGACATGGCTGTGGCCACTGCCAATGCCAGCTTCGCGGTCAGCGAAGCGAAGTTCGGGATTTTGCCGGCAGTCATCGGGCCCTACCTGGTCAATGCGGTGGGCAAACGCCATGCCAAACGCCTTGCACTCACCACAGAAAGACTTTCTTCGGCCGATGCCTTGGCCATCGGATTGGTCCAGAAGGTGGTTCCTGTGGATGCGTTGGAAGACGCCACCAACGCGGTCATCAGGGATCTGCTTCTGGGAGGGCCAGGCGCACACGCGGAGATCAAGGCGCTTTTTTCTCAACTGGCCAGTGGCGAGATTTCAGAGGAAGTCCGTGAACTGACGGCACAGACAATCAGCCGGGTTCGGGGAAGCGACGAGGCACGGGAAGGCTTTTCGGCATTTCTCGGTAAGCGTCCGGCGCGCTGGGTGTGCTTGTGGTGAGCCGTCAACTGGAAGCTTGTCCGGTGCTGGTGATTGGCGCGGGTGTCATGGGCGTTGGCATCGCCCAGGTGGCAGCCCAGGCAGGGCACCTGGTCATGCTCTACGACGCCCGTGAGGGCGCCGCCACAGACGCCCGAACCAGGCTCGCACAGAGCTTGAACGTTTTGGTTGCAAAGGGGAAATTGTCGGAGTCTGCCGTTGAGCAGGCGCTTGCCCGAATCGTTCCCATAGCCGCCATTGAACAGGCAGCTTCTGTACAGCTTGTGGTTGAAGCCATCGTCGAGAATCTTGCGGTCAAGCGGGAACTGTTCAAGCAGGTAGAGGCGGTCGTGGCGGCCGATTGCGTGCTCGCCACCAACACATCCTCCATTTCCGTGACCGCCATCGCCAATGGCCTGCGTTGTCCAGGGCGCCTTGTTGGCATGCACTTCTTCAATCCAGTGCCGCTCATGCGGTTGGTAGAGGTCGTATCGGGTCTGCAGACCCACCCGGAAACTGCCGCCGATATCTTTGACCTGTCGCTCAAATGGGGCAAGTCGCCCGTACATGCACGCTCCACGCCAGGCTTCATTGTCAACCGCATTGCACGGCCGTATTACGCCGAAACTTTGGCTTTGCTGCAGGAGCAAGCGGCTGCACCCGCCGTGCTCGATGAGTGTCTGCGCGCCGCAGGGTTTCGCATGGGCCCGTGTGCGTTGATGGACCTGATCGGGCACGACACCAATTTCTCTGTCACAAGCTCGGTCTATGAAGCAAATTTCTATGACAAGCGCTTCGCACCATCGTTGGTGCAACGTGAACTTGTGGACGGTGGATTGCTGGGGCGCAAGTCAGGCCAAGGGTTTTATGACTATTCGGAGGAAAGCAAGCCGGTAATAGCCAAGCCATTTGTGCGGGCTGAAGCGCCAGTTGCTGAATGCATGTGTGTCCATGGGCAAGGGGCTGTTGCAGAACGACTGGCCGTGACCTTGAAGGCGTTGGGTTGTGATTTTTCACGGGCACCGGGCAGCGACTGGATCGGCCTGCAGGTTGACGGTTCTCAACTCCGGTTGACCGACGGCAGGTCTGCCACAGAGCTTGGCGCCGAGATCGCTGTATTTGACATTCCGATGTCGGCTGTACCGGGGCAGCCCCTGGCCTGGGCCATCTCTTCGAGCGCCTCTCGCCAATGGGCGATGCAAGCCGCCACTTGGTTAAGAGCACTTGGATTTGATGAAAGACAAATTTCCGATGCGCCAGGCCTGGTGGTCGCGCGAACCTTGGCCATGCTGGTGAACGAAGCGGCCGATGCTGTACACCAAGGTGTGTGTACACCCGAGGGTGCGGATGCAGCGATGAAGCTGGGGGTCAACTACCCAGCGGGCCCTTTCGAGTGGTTAACACAGTGGGGGGCTGCCACCCTGTGCAGGTGGCTGGATGCGTTGGACACGCATTACCGCGGTGAGCGTTACCGCGTCAGCCCGTGGCTGCGACAACGCGCATGGCAGGAGGCTAGGCAATGAGCCAACGCATGGATCTTTCCCCGGGCCTTTATGTGGAAATTGGGGAAAACGGTGTCGCTGAACTGGTGTTCGGACCAGAAGGAAGTATGCCGGTCACTGACGAGGCGGGCCACGCGGCACTTGGAACGGTGTGGGCCAAGCTTGAAGCCAGACCAGAAGTCCGGTGCATTCTTGTCCGCAGTGTTGGCAAGGGTTTCTGTGCCGGTGGATCGCTCGACCTTGTACAGAACATGCTGGCCAGCGAATCGACACGCCTGCGGGTAATGAAAGAAGGCAGAGCCCTGGTACAGGGCATGATCGACTGCGATTTGCCCATTGTTTCTGCGATCAATGGCGCAGCCGTAGGTGCAGGTGCAGCGGTTGCTCTTCTGGCAGATATCTCCATTGCAGCCCACAAGGCAAAAATCATCGATGGCCATACCAAGCTTGGGGTGGCTGCAGGAGACCACGCTGCGCTGATCTGGCCATTACTGTGTGGCATGGCCCGCGCAAAGTACCACTTGCTGATGTGTTCAACGTTGGATGGGACCGAAGCGGAACGGATTGGTCTGGTTAGCCTGGCCGTGGCCGACGACCAGCTGTTGCACAAAGCACGCGAGGTCGCAGCGACCCTGGCCCAGGGAAGTCCGTTGGCAATCGCTTCGACCAAGCGCAGTCTCAACCACTGGCTGAGGAGTGCCTGGCCTGCTTTCGAACATTCTCTGGCCATGGAGATTCTGGGCTTTGCGGGTGCGGACGCCCGCGAAGGCTTTGCTGCACTGACAGAAAAACGCCCGCCACGTTTCGCCTCTGCATGAAATTCGACGAATTCAAAGAAGGCCAGAGGTTGGATGCGGGCCCCTACCTTCTCGGCGAGGACGAGGTGCTGGCGTTCGCCAAAGCATATGACCCTCAATGGTTTCATGCCGACCCGGTGGCTGCTTCGGAAAGCCATTTTGGCGGCCTGATCGCCAGCGGATGGCATACCTGCGCCATCGCCATGCGTCTGGTCGCCGACAGCTTTTTGCAAGGGTCCGAATCCTTTGCCTCACCGGGTCTTGCCTATGTCAAATGGCCCAACCCCGTGCGGCCCGGCGACACGCTCATGCTGTGTGCCACCGTCCTCGAGGTGCGTCGCTCGCGGGGGAAGCCCCATCTGGGAATTCTGCGGTGGCGATGGCAGCTGACCAATGCGGATGCCGTCGAGGTTCTCGATCTTGAGGCAACCAGTCTTTTTAATTTTCACGAAGGATAGTTTCTGTGCACAACGCTTTCATCTGCGACGCGATCCGCACGCCCTTTGGCCGGTACGGCGGGGGGCTGT